>JBOEFW010000049.1:105828-112440 GCA_050633105.1 Aureispira sp.
AAAAGGCAGTTCGCTTTAAAGCTGATTATAAGATACACGGTATCTTATAATCCGATCGCTCCGCGAGTAGCTCCTTCCTATACCGTGGCAGGTGTTAAAGTGTTTGGTGATTGTATTCTAAATAAATTTATGCTACAAGACAATTGATTCTCAAAATAAATTAAAATAATAAAAAATATAAATTAATTAGATTGTTTTTTATTAAAAACTCTCGACGAGATTTAGCAATAGAAACTTCTGTTCCATCTTGCAGCATCAAACTACTTGGACGAGTGTGGTTGATTTTTACAATGTAAGTAGGGGGGCAATATCATAGGGATTGTATTTTAGAAAACCAAGAACTGCTAATAGAAGTATTATTTGTTTCGTTTTGGCATTTTGTTTATGTAAGAATTACAGGTATCTTCCCTGTATTAAAATCACTCTTTTATAAAATTTTGCTTCAAAATGCGTTGTTTGAAAATTACCCTTGCTTCCCTATCCTTACTCTTATTCTTAACACAATGTACTAATCCGCCAACAACGCCAGAGGATCCTTTAACAGGAAAAGAATTGTTTGTAGAATGGGGGAAGGACCAAATAGTTCCGTTTGATTTTGAGCAACAAAGTAGCCTAGATAGTCTAGTAGAGGCAATGGCAGAAGATATTGATGATGCCCGTGTTGTTATGTTAAGCGAAGGCTTTCACAACTGTGAAGAAATGTTGGCCTTACAATATGAATTGGTTTCTTATTTAGTGGAACACAAAGGTTTTAACATTGTAGCCACAGAAAGTGGTTTGCCTGAATCGAAATATGTTAATGATTACATTCATGGCGGCGATACGATTCCGAATTTTTGGCAAAAAAGCTTGGATATTTTATACTCAGAATGGAAGCAAGGTCGAGTACTGATCAATTGGCTCTCAGAATACAACCAATCCCACACCAACCAAGTTGATTATTATGGAGCAGATATTGGAGGAGGGTACCAAGATTGGGAATTTCCCTTTCAGCAGGTTTTTACGTATTTAGATACGGTTGATGTTTCTACCGCTAAAAAACTTGAAAAAGAATTGGACTTCTATTTTAACATCATGAAGCCTTATGCCGCGTATTATTATGTAACTAGACTAAGTCGGGAACAGAAGAATGATCTAGCTTTTCTCCTAGATGACTTGATCCAGACGTTTACAGACAAGGAGAAATTGTACATCGAACGAAGCAATCGAAAAGATTATGTTTGGGTCTTGCAATGTATAAAATCCATGAGAATGGCCGAACATTATTATAGAAATTATACCCACGTTAATGATACGACCCACAACAAAGTAGCGCTCTATTTGGGTGCAAATGGCAGAGAAATAGCCATGGCCCAAAATATTAAATGGATGCTCCAAGAAAAGGAAGACGCTAAGATGATTATCATCAATCATGTCATCCATACCAAAACGGCTTCTCAACATCAAGGCGACTTTTACCAACATTTTACCCCAATGGGACAACTCTTAAAACAAAAATTGGGAGAGGAATTGTTTATCATAGGGATGACTTATGGCAGTGGCTATTATTGGAAGTTATGGCAAATGCCTGAGAGTCGTTCTGTTGATACCATTCCTCCAACGGCCGTGGATGGTTTAGAGCAAACATTTGCTTCTATTGCCCCTCAAGATTATTACATCCGATTAGACGAGGCACCTTTGTTAACCTACAATTGGTTACATGAAAATACGAGTATTCGAGAAAATGACTACAGTCTTGCGATTAAGCCCTCTGAATGGAATGCTTGTTTTTATCTGCATGAAGTGACGCCTGCGGTGGCGGCGGATACGGTAAAGACCACTATTACTACTGATTCATAGGATTTTTGAAACATACCTCTATGGTGTCTTTAGAATTAGAAAAAGTACTGCCCATGAGGATTCACTAAAAATTTAGAAAGTTGGATCATGCCCCCAACCAATAGGCGCTTTCAAAATAGGCTAAGTGTTTTCACCAAACAGTTTGGTCATTGAAGAATAATTTAAAACCAATCAAGAGACGTAAATATTGATTTTATTTTTTTTGTAGAATATTATTTAATTGTCAGCGTTATTTAAGGGTTAAAAATCAGTGAATTAATCACTGGCCTTTGCCTCCCGTGTTTTTTTTTCTAAAAAAAAAAGAAAAAAATTCACAGCAAGCATTTTTACAAGTCTAATGTAGTGTAGTCAAAATGCATTGGCTATACTAAACAAATAAAAATGTCGATAATTAAAAATCATGATGTTCAAAGTATTAATTTAAATACATCTACAGAAGAAGCTTTCAACTACATTGCAAATCCTTCAAATCTTCCAAAATGGACAGGTGCATTTAAAGAGGTAGGTGACAATACTGCTCTCTTAATTACTCCTAATGGGGAACTAAAAATTGGTTTAGAAATCAAAGCCAACAAAGAGTTAGGAACAGTTGATTGGTATATGACTATGCCTGATCAAAGTGTAAGTGTTGCTTATTCGCGTGTTACAACTGGACCAGATGGTAAGGCTATCTACTCTTTTGTGCTAGTTGCTCCACCTGTCCCCTTAGAAGAAATAGAAGGGACTTTGACCGCACAAATTGGACAATTGAAAGAAGAGTTAGAGGAATTACAAAACATTTTGAAATAAACCTTAAAAAGGGCTGGGAGTTTTTCCAGCTCTTTTAATTCATTTTTTATGAACGATAAAGAACTTATAGAAGCATGTTTAAATGGAAATAAGCAAAGTTTAGAAAAGCTTATTGTATCCATTCAAGACTTCATTTATAATTTGTCTATTCGATTTCTTTGGAATCCCATGGATGCAGAAGATGCTACTCAAGAAATTTTAATAAAGATAATTACCAATCTGAGTAAATATGACGGCAAAAGCCAATTTAAGACTTGGAGTTATCGAGTAGCTACTAATTATTTACTCCAACAAAAAAAACAAACCACATTTGAAAAAACACTTATTTCATTTGATAGCTTTTCAGCAGATATAAAATCAACTAAGGAACCTGTTAGCTATGAATTGCCTGATCGAAAAATTCTGGAAAAAGAAATGAAGACAGGATGTACTTTAGCAATGCTTCAATGCTTGACTAAAGATTTAAGAATAGTGTTTATACTTGGATCTATTCTAAAAATAAGAAGTAATATTGCTTGTGAAATAGTGGGGACATCTCCTGAAAATTTTAGAAAGCGTCTCCAAAAAGCACGAAAACTAATTGGCTCTTTTTTAGATTTTAATTGTGGCATTTATAATTCTAACAATAAATGTAGGTGTAATAAAAGAATCAATATTGCTCTTGGTAACGATATAATAGTCAAAAATGATTTAAAATTTGTTGACACTATTGAAACATACAACGAGGAAATGGAAGAATTAAACTCGATGACAGGGATCTATCAGAATCACGGAAATTTTTCTAGCAAAGTTGATTTTTTGAACCAATTGAACCAAGTAATAAGTACTAAAAAAATATTCAAATACAATTAAGTGCAACGGTTGTATTTGTGCATAACAATAAATTTAAACGATCAACTTTACTTCTAGTAATTTTACTTTATAATATGCAAATACAACATCTCCACCTCTACACAACTAAGCTCCAAGCCCAGCATCATTTTTATCAAGAGACTCTAGACCTACCAACCTCCACCCTCCAAACGAATACCTTTACCGTAACCATAGGCCAAAGCCAGTTACAGTTTCATGCGAGTAATTTCGCGACGCCCTATCATTTTGCCATTAACATCCCTGCTAATAAAATTCAAGAAGCGGCGGCTTGGTTAGCAGAAAGAGTGGCAATACAGCCCTATAAAGAGCAGCAGATTGTTAACTTTGAAGCATGGAATGCCAAGGCTGTTTATTTTTATGATCTAGATTATAACATTGTAGAGCTAATTGCCCGCAAGAATACCCAGCCTATTGTAGAACAGTCCTTTGGAGTAGAGCAATGGTTAGGCATTAGTGAGATTGGAGCACCAACAAGTGATGTAGAAGGTTTATGTGCCGTTTTGATAGAAGAAGGTTTGTCTTGTTATAGTGGTGATTTAAAGAATTTTGCAGCTATAGGAGAGGAGGAAGGATTGTTTATTATTATCAATAAAGACCAAAGAAAATGGCTGCCAAATGAGGATCAAGCTTTTGCGTCTCCTTTTAAAATCCAATTTGAGCAAAAAGGAACAACCGTTTTTGGGCAGTTTGAAGCAGGAGCATTTACCTTATTATAAGACATAAGACATAAGACATAAGACACCACAATACTACCCCATGTTATACTATCATGTTTCGCCTCGTGAATTAAGACTGGAAACCATTTTGACAAAAGGAGTCTATGGGGAGCGCATTCGTCGCCCTGATTTTGTAGAGCAGCATTATGCCAATCATCTCAAGGAAGAAATATTTGAAGCGATTCGAAAAAAGCAATACCCCAACTTACCGTCCCGCTTATCCAGTGTTTTTTTATGGCAAGATTTAACCACTGCCCGATCTTTTTATGCGAATCAAGGACGTTATCAACAGTATTTGTATGGGGTGGAAGTAGTAGAAGGGCAGCCTTTTCAAGCAGAAATGGATTTATTGCATTGTGAGGGAGCAGCCTATGAAAAAATCGCAGCTTCTGCTGAATGCTACTGGCAGCAGATACACCACCCCAATAGTCAAACCATAGAGGTGTTGTTGGATGGTAAGGCCGTGGTCAAAAAATTAGTTCTACCGCCGTCTTCTATTTGGGATTTATAAAAATAGTGGTAAATTTGATGAATGAAGTGATTTAAGAAGATTTCTGAGGAATGAAAATATTGTTCCTTTATTAGAAAGAAGCAGATTTAAAGCACGGCAGGAAGAAGAATAGATCCAAACCAATACCCTTGAGCAATTAATTAATTCTGTAATAGAACCCCATCTTCCTCAATGAATTAGGGAAGGGGACACGCAGTAAAAAGACCTTCAATTATATGCTATTTCTAGATTTTGAAAAACCAATAGAGGAATTGTATGAGCAGTTGTCAGAGCTAAAAAAAACAGCTGATCTTAACAATGATGTGAAAGCGTTAAATGCGGCGGTTAGTGCCTTGGAGAAAAAAATCGTTAGCACTAGAAAGAAAATTTACAGCAACCTCACAGGTTGGCAAAAAGTGCAGTTATCCAGACACCCCAGTCGTCCCTATACTTTATCTTACATTGAGCAAATGTGTAGTCGCTTTGTAGAACTACATGGTGATCGTTGTTATGGCGATGACAAAGCTATTGTTGGAGGAATTGGCAAGTTAGATAAATACAGTGTGATGTTTATCGGGCAGCAAAAAGGAGCGGATACCAAAATGCGCCAATATCGTAATTTTGGAATGCCCAATCCTGAAGGTTACCGTAAAGCCTTACGCTTAATGAAAACAGCAGAGCGTTTAGAGATGCCTGTTGTTTGTCTTATAGATACACCAGGTGCCTTTCCTGGGATCGAAGCAGAAGCACGTGGACAAGCAGAAGCGATTGCTCGCAATTTGTTTGAAATGGCAAAATTGCGTGTACCAATCATTTGTGTAGTCATTGGAGAAGGGGCTTCTGGTGGAGCCTTGGGAATTGGTGTTGGAAATCGTAACTTTATGATGGAAAATACTTGGTATACCGTTATTTCTCCAGAATCTTGTTCTACTATTTTGTGGAGAGATGTTTCTCACAAAAAAGAAGCAGCAGAAGCACTAAAATTAACCGCTGATCATGCCTTAGAATTTGGAATCATTGACGGTATTATCAAAGAACCAGTAGGAGGGGCACACCTCAACCCAACAGAGGCGGCTGTTTTATTAAAACGTCATCTCAAAAAAGAATTGGCTGCATTGAGCGGAGTAAAGGCCGACGAATTGGTCCGCACGCGTATTGAAAAATACAGTAATCTGGGAAGTGTGACCACCAAAAAATAAGTAGCCCCAATAAGTAGGCTACGGTTGGATTAATAAAACAGATTTATGGCTTTTATAGACAATTTAAAAGAAAAACTCTACCAGCGCCAATTAAAGCGCATGGCTGACACTAAAACACACCTTTCCTGTAATTTAGAAACAGCTCGAAGTATTGGAATTATATTTAATGCTAGTAATGAGAAAGAACGTAAAATTGTCTTAGAGTACAAACGCGAATTACAACGAGAACGACGTAAGAAAGTGCGTTTGTTGGGCTATAAAGATGTAAAAGAACTCTCAGGGGAAGAACCTTTTCCTTGTTTTTGCAACAAAGATCTCAATTGGAATCAAGTGCCAAAACGCGAAGATATTCTAGAGTTTATAGAAGAACCCTTTGATCTATTGTTAGCCTTGCACATGGAGGATTCTATACCTTTGGAGTTTATCGCAGCAACTTCAGCAGCCAAATTTCGAATCGGTTATTATCGAGAAAATAAAGCAGATTGTTATGATTTGCTGTTGTATGGGAAAGGAAAAAGCTTGCGTGCATTTATCCAACAAACAGAAAGTTACCTAGAAAAAATTCAATAAATTTTACAAGATGTCTTGAAAAAGGCATCTTGTTTTTATAGCTATTCAATCGTTTATGAACCATCCTTTTAGAGGAACGGGTGTGGCACTAGTGACACCGTTCAAAGAGCAAGCAGTAGATTACCAAGCCTTAACT
>JBOEFW010000050.1:0-38399 GCA_050633105.1 Aureispira sp.
TTAATTTTTATTCCGTATTATACAACCTAAGCCCCTTTTAGTAATGTATTAAATACGCTACAAGATGTCATTATAATGAATGATAGAGTAATTTAACTACTCCTCAATATGAAAAGTCTCTGCAAAAGCACTTCGTTTATTTACATAACGCAAACTCACCTTAGGTGGTACGGTGATTTCTACAACCGTCTCCTCAAAGCCAAAATCATCTGACTTAATTTTCCCAGAAAGATCGCGAGCCATCTTGAGGGTTCCTAAGATCATCCCAAAGAGACGTTTATCTTGGTGTTCTTCTTTGAGCGCTTCTAGGGCTTCTTCTTCTAATTCATAACCCATCAAGAAATTAACTTCAATCACAGGAGACAGCGCTAGACCAATTTTAAATTCTTGGGCAGGATAGCCTGCCTTTTCTAGTAAAGGCAACACAGCCAAGAGTTCATTAACTACATCGGCTGCTTTATTGAGGGTTGCAGGTCCAATACTTCCCATTTTATCTACGCCTTCTTTTATTTTTATAGCCGCTTCTTCTGAAGATTTTTTCAAAAATTCGGCTGTTTTAGCTAGATTGTCTTTTAGGTTTTTTCTGAAATCGTCCATTGTTTGGAGGTCTTATTTTTAGAGCGAGTTACCGCAGTTTGTAAAAATCACTACCCTTATTACTAAAAAACTAGAAAAAAAGTTGCAAATCTAAAGAGTTTCTTTTTACTTTGTAATTCAAAGTACTTTTAAACCTTATCATGATGGACCAATTTACAAAAGAAGAACAGTTGCAGCAATTGGCTGATATTCGCTCCTTAATGGAAAAATCAAGTCGTTTTATTTCTTTAAGTGGTTTATCAGGTGTTGGCGCGGGTATTTGTGCGCTGCTGGGTAGTCTTGTAGCTTGGTGGCGTTTGCAGCAATATAGTTTGACAACTGTCAATTATGCAGAGCAAAAGAGTGCGTTGCTTTGGGAATTGTTTCTTATTGCGGGGCTAACCTTGGTCGCTGCCTTTTGTGTGGCTGGCTTTTTCACTCGGCGTAAAGCACAACGACAAGGTCAAAAGTTGTGGGATCAAAGTAGTCGCCAATTATTGGGCAATTTATTTATTCCTTTGGTTACTGGTGGGTTGTTCTGTTTGATTTTATTACAACAAGGAATCATTAGTATGATTGCTCCTGCTACCTTAATTTTTTATGGCTTAGCCTTAGTTAATGCTAGTAAATATACTCTTAATGACATTCGATATTTGGGCTTTTGCCAGATTATTTTGGGCCTATTAAATGCCTCTTTTATTTCTTTAGGGAATGGCTTATTATTTTGGACGCTTGGATTTGGTATCTTGCATATTGTTTATGGCATTTACTTGCACGTGAAATATGAGTAAAGGCATTTTGGGGGCAATTGAAACCAACTTCCTCACTCTATACCACAGTGCTTTTTGTATAAGTTTTGTTTATGCTATCGTTTATAGACAACCTTGTTACCATCAATTATTATGATAGAAAACCTAAATAAAGTCTTTGAAAGTCGGGTACGTTTGGGCATTATGTCCATCCTTATGGTCAATGATTGGGTGCCCTTCAAACAACTCAAAGAATTGTTAAAAGTAACCGATGGCAATTTAGCTTCTCACCTCTCTGCTTTGGAAAAAAAGGCATTGGTAGAAGTGCACAAAGAGTTTGTTAATAAAAAACCGCTAACCACCTACAAAGCTACCGAAGAAGGGCGTTTAGCCTTTAAGAAACATTTAGCGGCTTTGGAAGCCCTCATTAATAAGAAATTATAATTTTTTTGCTTTTTAACTTTGAATTTCAAAGTACTTTATCCTTCACCTTTTAATGAATCTACTTATGAGTATTGTACAATTCCAGGAGCGTTTAGCCGTTCGAATTCGCGTTGCTATTTTATTATTTATTTTTTTGTTGGTATTAGACAATTCAATGTTGTTTGACATCCATTTCGCCTCAACTAGTGAGTTGTCTACTAACTTGAGTACTTGGTTGACTGCCTTTTTCTTACAAGATCATATTATAGACAGTTTTTCTTTCCAACTCATAGGTATTCATATACTCTTGTTATTTGTCTTATTTGGAGCCATCAAAGCGCCTTTCCGCAATATTTGGGTCATCCAATGTACTTGGATCACTATCGCAGTACTTATTATTGTTTCTAGTTATGATGTAATGGAGGCCAGTACGGTTGTCCCTGTTACCTTAAACGCTGCTTTTCAGAGCTTAAAATTAATTCCTCTTGGTTTAGCTTATCACTGGACTAGACAATTGGAGTTGCCCTTAGTTTTTTAGGGGGATGTTTAGCATTGTTTTTTGTCTTATTTTTTATCTTTTGTAGGATCAGGAAGCATCTTGATCTCTACAGAAGCTTTGCCTTTGGTGTACGTGATTAAGGTTTGCATGGGGCGATCAACCATCCACCAAGGCGCAGCAGGTTGAATGATAATAGAGGCTTTACCATTGATCCATTCTACAATGACTTCTCCTGTTGCATTGCTTTGTTGTCCATTCATATCAATGACAAAATCAGAGCGATATTGTCCTTCAAATGGTCGCCTAATGTCTGGCAATGGTGGGGCAAAAGTAATTCGGGTGCCCTCTTCTTGCTGGTCCCATTGGTGAACGGTGGCGACTTCTAACTCTTGATTAATGGTTCCTTTGAACTTATAATGAAGGGACCTAAATTCATTTAATTGCTGAATGCCTGTTTCTTGCGGCGTTTTAACATAAGTCCAATTTTGCTCTACGGGGGTATCTTGGTTGTAATGCGTACTAACAACCTGTCCATTCTTTTCTTTTCTAAGGTCATAACGCCCACTGCTTAACCCTCCTTGGGTTTGCTGCAAAGCCATTTGAAAAGGAATTAAACCCAATAATTTATCCATTTTGTAGGGCTGCCCATCATAGGTAATACTGGCTTTCTTACCAAAATCACGATAAGGTAAATCTAGGGCGACCAATAACTGGTTTCGAGAGTGGCCCATGGTAGAACCATTGCGTTTTTTGAGCGCTGTTTTAGGGTATTTCCCTTGGTATTTGGCCTTGACTACGGTGCCTTTGATGTTCTCATACTCAAACTCCAAATCCAGCATTTTATTCGTACTGTTATCCCTTACTTTAACAGGATATTGCTTGCGTACCACAGGCAATTCAGGCAACCAACTTTGAATGTTTGAAATATCTGCCACAATAAACTGATTGAGGCTGCCTTCTTCCGCATCCTTCATAATCCATACTTCTCCTTCTGGAGTAGCCAACTTAGCATACTCATGCATATTCCATGCTGGATGTTTTGACACTAAAATTAAATCCAGTTCATAAGTAGCGGCCCAAACTTGTACAGGCAGCACTGGAAAATCCACCAAAGGTTCAGCCGTGTATTTTACGACGTGTGGATCCCTTCTGTACAATATTTCTGCGCGTTCTTTTGTATGGAGTGCAGCTCCCTCTGGTAACATCCGTTTGAGGTTCTTACAAGCTGTAAATAATTGTGTTAATGACATTAGGAGTAGAAATGAGGCAAGCTGGGAAGCACGCATGATGGTAATTGTAAAAATGAATAAAAAGTCTCCCCCATAAAGAGAGAGAGACTTCATAAAGATAAGCTCTATAAAATTTATTTTGCTGGTGTAAAGCCTAAAGATACAGAATTGATACAATACCGTAGTCCTGTAGGATTAGGGCCATCGTCAAAAACATGACCTAAATGCCCATCACAACGTCCACAAGTAACCTCGGTACGCACCATTCCATAGCTGCTATCTTTGTATTCTGTCACATAGGCCGCTTTAACAGGTTTGTAAAAACTTGGCCAACCTGTTCCTGACTTGAACTTTGTTTGACTCTCAAATAAGGGCAACTTACACGCTGCACAGTGATAGACGCCTTCTTTTTTATTCTCCCAATAATCTCCTGTAAAAGCGCGCTCTGTTCCTTTCTCTCGTAACACTCTAAATTCTTCCGCCGTTAACTCTGATCGCCATTCTTCTGCTGTTTTGACAATCGGTTTAATTTCTCCTGAGTCTACATAAGCAACCATCTGGCTATTTGGTACTGTTTTTTTCAGGGTGGTTCTAGTGCTTTCATCCACTCTTGCCTCTTTGGGCTGACAAGCCACTACCCCTAGTAGTAAAAAAATTAGTGCCGCTAAAAATTTAGTGCTGTTTTGTATACTTGTCATCGTTCTATTTTTTTATTTAAAAACCAATTCAGAAATACCTTTGCTACAACAAGAAATACGCCTTTTTGTTACAGTTATCTATTCTTTGGCGTTAAAGTATTCTCAACACTTCGCTATAGCAACAGGTTAAATTTACTAGTTTTTTAGCTTTTGTTGGGTTGATACCGTACTTTTACCCTATCATTCTTCCTAACTACTCTAGGGCTTTTCTTCAACCATTTCTCAATAGACTTATCCAATACATGAGTGAATTTAAAACCTTGTTTGATCAACACAACTGGGACGCCATTAAGGAAAGTATTTACAGTAAAACAGCTGCTGATGTAGAAACGGCGCTTTCGGCGAACAGGCGTACGTTAGAAGATTTCAAAGCCTTGATTTCGCCTGCGGCAGCACCTTATTTAGAGCAAATGGCACAGCTCAGCCAACAACTTACGTTGAAGCGGTTTGGACGTACCATGCAGTTGTATATTCCCTTGTATTTATCTAATGAGTGCCAGAACATTTGCACTTATTGTGGCTTTAGTTTAGATAATAAAATTGCTCGTCGAACCCTGAATGGCGCAGAGCTATTAAAAGAAGTAGAAGCGCTTAAAACAATGGGTTATGAACATGTTTTATTGGTGACAGGAGAAGCCAATAAAACGGTGGGGATGGACTATTTTAAGAAAGCCTTGCAGTTGATTGGTCCACACTTTGCTCAAGTCTCTATGGAAGTACAGCCTTTGGACGAACCTGATTACAGGGAATTATTACCCTTAGGACTCCATGCCGTTTTAGTTTATCAAGAAACTTACCACCAAGAGGATTATAAAAAACATCACCCTAAAGGCAAAAAATCTAATTTCTATTATCGATTGGGTACACCTGATCGTCTGGGACGTGCTGGCGTTCATAAGATTGGATTGGGGACCTTAATTGGTTTAGAAGACTGGCGAACCGATAGTTTTTTCACCGCCTTGCATTTGGATTATTTAGAACGTACTTACTGGAAAACAAAATATACCTTATCCTTTCCACGATTACGCCCTTTTTCTGGTGGTTTAGAACCAAAAGTTGCCATGAATGACCGAGAGTTGGTTCAGTTAATTTGTGCCTACCGTATCTTTAATGAGGAAGTAGAATTATCCATTTCTACTCGTGAAACAGAAGCTTTCCGCAATAATATTATTAAGCTAGGCATCACCTCTATGAGCGCAGGTTCTAAGACCAATCCTGGCGGTTATGAAGTCGCGCCACAATCTTTAGAGCAATTTGAGATTTCGGATGAGCGCTCTCCTTCTCACATTGTAGAATTGTTACAGCAACAAGGTTATGAAGCGGTTTGGAAAGATTGGGAAATGAGTTTTAAGTCGTAAAGAGACAATCCTATGGGATATTAGATACAAGCGTACAGTGTCGATTCTACCCCAATAAAGGCTATTTTAAATTCCAAAGATGATGATTTATTTCATCAGTTGGTCCATGATTTGTGGAAAGAATTTCAAGACCATGATGAGTGGTTTGATTTAGGGGATGACAATGACTGTAGCGCCATCTTGGAGGATATTATTAATGGAGAAAAGCACATCAATCCAGCAAAAGAGGAGATTCATCTCAGTTATTTAGAAGAGGTGACAACAACCTATTCGGCCTTTATTCCTATTTCTTTTTCTAACGATTTTCCGCATGTTCTAAGCATTGTTAATGCCAATCTTGAAACGATGAAAGCTGAGTTTTTAGAAACGGAAATTGAGGGCTGTTCAGAGGAAGATATGGCGCTTTATACCAAGCATTTTACTGCTATTTTTGATCAAGCTATTGCTGACAAATTGGATTTAGTGCTCTTTAAGTATTAGTTAACGTACCAAAATAGTTCTTCCATTACTGCATCTCCCAAACCCAAGCACCTTTAGCATCAATATAGCCTACTTTATTCGCCTTTTCTACTCGGAAGAGGCCTTCTCCTACGTATTCAATTTGCTCATAAATTGGTGGTAATAAAATCTCTCCTTCATCATTTACAATACCCCAAAATTTATTGATCGTTACGGTTGCTGCTCCTGCTTTAAAATCAGTAATCGCATCGTATTTATCCGACAAAACGGTTAAGCCTTGTGTATTAATCATGCCCCATTTATCTTTGGGTTTCACTAAGGCTACTTGGTGCTGAAAAGGTTTAGCAGCACGATACATGAGCGGTGTTTGTGCTTGAGCATTCTCATGGATATAACTATAACCACTGTTTCGTTTTTTAAGCAGTGCTAGTCCTTGTTTATAAGCTAATATTTTATCGTGGATCAAAGGCATAACGACTTGTCCACTACTATCTAAAACGCCTGTTTTATTATACGTTTTCCAAACCACTGCGCTCCCTTCCTGAAAAGGATCTGCTTTGATATAGACCGCTGGAATTACCACTTCACCTTTTTCATTCAGGTAACCATATCGACCTTTATTGTTTTTAAATTTAGCCAAGCCTTCTGAAAAGGGTTCTATGCGCCTAAACTCTTCTTTACTCACAAAATCACCTGTGGTATCAATTAATCGCCAATGGAGATTGCGACGGAGAATAGATTTTGAACCACTGCTCTGAAGGCGAACAGCAGCAAGGCCCTCTGAAAATTCATTGATTGTACCAAAAGAGCGCTTCCCCACCCACTTTCCAGCTCTATCAACTAAGCGATAACGTTTTCCTACTCGGACTTTAGCCAGTCCATATTCATTAAATGGGGTGATTTTTCTATAGTGTTTTTTAGGTTTCAGAATAAAATTTCCTGATGTATCTATAATCCCCCAACCTCTCTTAGAAACACGCGCCACTGCTAAGCCTTGATGAAAATCGCTGAGTCGACTATAACGTCCTTGAAATAGTAATGTTCCTTCTCGATCAATGTATCCTCGTTGTCCACGTGGCAACTGCACCCAAGCTTTTCCTTCTGAAAAATCTCCTACACGTGTATAAATAGCAGGAACAACAATACGTCCATTCTTATCATAAAAACCCCAACGATGCTCTTTCAAGAACGCCACTCTTCCTTCTTGATAATCTCGAACACGACGTTGTGTAATTGGAACAACCACGCCCCCTTTCCTATCCAAGAACCCCCAAGATCCTGTGGTATCTTGCACTGCAATTCTATCTTCGTGATAACTGCGTACTTGAACATATTGAGGCGAAAAAATTAGTTGGCCTAAGGTATCTACTGCTCCTTTCCATTGTTGTTGTTTATGAATGAGGTACAAGCTACTGTCTGTATTGGTTAGAAAATTAACGCCATCATATTGAGGGGGCAATAATTCTAGGCCTTCTGAGTTGAGCAGCCCTTGTTTTCCTCCCTTAATAACAACCGCATGTTTTCTATGGTAACGACTTGCATGTTCATACTGAAAATCAACCACTACGCTCCCATAAATATCAATGTAGCCCCATTGAGGTTTAATACAATGCAATCGTCCAATTCGATTAAACTCTTGAAAATAACGTAAGTCATCATCTTGATCATAACTATAATTGGCAATCATTGCTTGATAATAAGCCCGTGCTTTACTAATATAGCGCCCTATTTGCTCCTTTAAGTCTACTTCTAATTTTCCCTTTTTAGTAGCACGCGCTTTCCCATCTACAAATTGACCGATGTAGGTGTAATCGCGAACAATAACCCGTCCTCTGGTATTGATTAAACCATGCTTTCCGCCAATAAAAACACAGCGTGCGACAGGTAAACTGTCTCGTAGAAAATCAGATAATCGTACATCTAGAAACTCCATAGGAGTGACAGGGAGGCCATGCTCGTTATTAAAAATCCCTAGTCGCTGGTTGTAAATCAGATTGATACGCCCTATATCTTGTTTACCACCAATGTTCATTTTGGTTTCCGCTACAATTGTCAACCCTTGTTTTGGTAAGACATAAACACTAGCCCATTGAGGAGAATATTTATAACGCTTAGTTTTGGTATTCATCAAGCCCCAACGAGCAGCCCGTGTATGATACACCCAACGCAAGGTATCATTGATTTGGTAAATACTTTGGTCTAAACTATTACCCGTTGTAGCGGTTCTATTTGATCTAGTGCGGGGGCCTCTAATCTGTAAAGAGCGTATCTTTGCAAATTCTTGTCGCCCTTCTATTTGCCCATTCTCGTCAAAATTAAACAATTGCATGGGCTTTCCTTCAGGACGATAACGCGCTTGATCGTCGCGAACACTAAAGCCTTCTTCATAAATTAAAGGTAAGACTTCTTCTCCTTGTTGGTTGATAATACCACATTTTGCATCCACACACACCAAAGCAACTTTTTCAGAAAATGGCCCTATAAAGTGGTATTTAGCCGCTGTCTTAAAATCGGTCTTGGCTTTGATAATTCCGCTCAAGTTACCTTGTTTATAACTAAAGAACCCAAAACCGAGACTGGCAACAGATTCTGCTTCTACTTGAAACAACAATTGCCCTGTAGTATCCATCAAGCCCATTGTACCATCAACAAAATGTAGTTCTAGCCAACGCGTATTCATCAATCGCACGTCTGTAAAGTTTCCTTTTACAAAACCTTGTTTGTTGGCCACATACAAGACTTTTTTATCTCCTTTTGTTAAAACATAAGTTCCTAAGCCACAGCTTTCTTTTGTGGTCCATTCATTGGGAATTAGGCATTGTCCTGTGGTATCATATAATCCCCATAGGTTATTGCGTTTGGTCCATAATCCATGATTACTCCACTCTATTTCTTGCATGGTCCTTGGCAGTAATTCTTGCCCTTGTTCATTGATCCATTGTTTACCTCCATTGGTATCTATCGCCTCTACCCAAGCAGCTCTCACCCAATTCAAAGAGGTATAAACAGGCGGCAATAATTGCCCTGTATTGCAATGTGCTAAGCCTAAACCATTCTGGTATTGATAACTGAAAAATCCTTTTTGTAACAAGTCTATACTGGCATCTAGGCTATCAAATAAAATTTTTCCTGTCTCATTGATAACTTGCCAACCACTAGTTGATTGTGCCGCAAAAAGT
Source organism: Aureispira sp. (assembly GCA_050633105.1). Classification (GTDB taxonomy): domain Bacteria; phylum Bacteroidota; class Bacteroidia; order Chitinophagales; family Saprospiraceae; genus Aureispira. Next base: position 9,171 of record JBOEFW010000050.1, read on the forward strand.
TCTTGTCCTAAGTAAAATAAATTCTCATACTGACAAGGCAGTTTTAGCTTTCCTTTTTTATCCAATGCCCCCAATTTACCCGCTTGTTGTACCAAGTAATAAGTTTCTTTTTCTAGGCGACTGATGTGCTCATAATTCGTTTCCACAACCATTTCCCCTGCCTCATTAACCAATCCCCATTGTTGGTTCATACGCACAGGAAAAAGTTGTGCTTGTGTTTGAAAAGCAACACTAAAAAAAAGAAGGCAATAAAAATATTGGAGCGGGTTGGTCATGAGTTAATATTTGATGGCATAAGCAGTAGGCAAACGGAGGGGCATGCTATGGCTTCATTATAACAAAAGAACAACTAAAAATATACATTGGAGCACTTAACTACAAGGATCAATTTAACGCATTGCGGTATTCAAACAGTCCACTAAGTTCCATTTTAGTTCTTCAGAAAAGCCACTCAATCCAGGAATATCGTTGTATTCTACGACATGCAATTGTCCATTGGCTTCTTCTAAAATATCAATGGCAATAATGTCTGCCCCCACTTTTTGTTGTAATTTTTTTAGCTGTTGTGTTAATTCCTCTTCAGGCGCTAACACTTGAAAATCGGTGGTTTCTACATTGGCTTTCCAGTATTTCCCTTTGCGAGACATGGCCCAAACCTGATCTCCAACCGCTATATAACGAATGTCCCTTACATAAGGGATATAGGGTTCAATAGTTACATAATCTGGTGTAATAAACAACAAATCTTTTGCTTCCCGCCAGTCGTGTTCGTCCTTTATCAAGATTTTACCATACCCGCCATGATAATTTCCCACCTTCACTACAAAAGGAAATGCTCGCTCAATGTTCTTTAATAACGTCGATTTAGTGACCACATCAAAGTCGATAACAGGCAAGCCTTGTTGTTGCAAAACGGCCAACATCGAGAGCCGATCAAAACCTAATTTTAAGGCCGCAGGGGAATTCACACAAGGTACTTGCGCCAACTCTATCAGGTTTAAAGCCGTTGTCTGAATGGCGGTTGGCCGAATCGCCCCAACGCGCCATAAAATGCCATCAGGCTGAAAAACACCTGCTTGGTAGAGGGTGGATAGATAAATCCAGTTCTTCATATGGGTTCGAGGAGAAGAACAATTTTTCGATTTTGCTATTTGCGTCTTTAAATTCTCGCATTTTTGAATCTTTGGCCAAAAGTCGGCTTGCCAAATAAGACTTGCCTCTATTATTATATATGCCTATGCTTTCTTCCGTCAAATCAAGCTCCAGTGTAAACTTATCCCTGTTCTTAGAGAGGATTATTTTATTTTTAAGCAAAATAACTATAGAAAAGGCCCAATTCTTCCACACATCTTTATACATTAAATGCTTCCTACTGATAACTAAAGGGTTATTATCTCCATGTTTTTGTTTATTATAATAGGTTGAACCTTCAATATAATCTCTACTAGTACTATTTAAATTAAAGATGTTTATTTTTTTCGACAGGAAATACAAGATCTTAAAGTATATTTTTTTCATGCAAATGTATTTTTTCATCAAAAAAAACGACCATCCCAACCAAAGGTCAGAACAGCCGCTATTGAATCTCTCTATTATAAAAATAAGTTAACAAACGCTATTATCTAGCCATTCATAGTACTTACTAAACGCTTAATATCATCCACCGAAGATAAAATCGCTCCTGTTGTTTCCAATTCTAAATTCCAGTGGTCCTTATTGCGTTGTTTATCAAAAGCCATAAAAGCTCTATTTTTAGCCATAGCAGCTTGCCCGTTAGGTAAGATAGCCAAAAGCATATTCTTTTCGTTCGGATTATAAGAAAATTTTTCTATGGTATTATTATCATAACGAACGACAGAACGATTATCATTCGTCACTAAGAAATACTGTACATTTTTACTGCCTGTTTTCTCAAAAGCTTGTTGGGCTAACATATCAAAACGAGGAGCAACTTTGCAACGTCTACGGTTGTCTCTTTTCCAGATATCCCAATTATAGACTCCAAAATCACTCACCTCAAAACTGCGAACCAAATCCCCTTGTGCTTCTACTCCTTGACGAATAGACTCTTGCTTTTCCTTTGCCTCTTTATAAGCCTTGTTGGTGCGTTTGTTAAAAGCGGCTAAAGCGTTGTCATAATCTTTATCACTTAAGACAGGACGTACTGTTGTACGAAATTCCTTTTTATCTCCTTTGAAAATCATATCGTAATGTCCATTGCCTAAAGGCTCTATCTCTACTCCTTCCCAACGAGTACTTGGCTCAAACACCCATTCATTTTCCTCAGGATTTGCCCCTGCGCCAGTGTACTCCCAGACAACGTTTGTGAATGTTTTTAACTCTGGTTGGCGTTGATAATCCAGCTTTAGGTCAAAGACAAAGTTATTTGTTTGGGTACTTTTTACGAAAGTAGGTTTGTTCAGTTGGTTTAATTGGGCATCTAGTTTTCTAAGGCTGGCTAATTTATGCGTATTGGGTTGGGCTGGTTGGGTGCCTTTGTCTTTCCAGCGACAATCTTTAGGGCCTAATTGATAAAAATTATAGTTGTTGCCTGCTACTTGAGACGCCATATCAATTTGGACAGGTTTGTTAGCCGTCATAAAGATTTCTTGGCCATTCTGCTCACCTTTAATTTCAAACATTCCTGCTGTTTGCATGTAAGCGCCTGTTTCAGGCTCATGCATTGGGATTCCACTTGCAATAATATCTTCTGCAGAATGAAATTCACGGTAGCGAATATCCACTGCTCCTGTAACAGGGGTTCCATTTTTATCAACAAACGCATTGGCAGGAATGGTAATACGGCTTCCTGTTGGTGTCACAATTTCTTTGGCTGTTCCTGCTTGTATGCTGTATTCCTGATACGCAACATCCACCCCTTTAATAGGAGGTGCAATTGCCAATGTGCTAAGTGGGCTAGCGCTGCTGGGAACAGAAGTATTGGTTGCCTCTGCTGTAAATGCTGTAGCAGTTCCTATACTGGTTGTAGCAGTTCCTTTATTCGTTGGTAAGCTTTGGGGCATTTCTTGTGTCTGGGACAAATGCAAGTCGTTGATAGGAGTTGGAGCATTGTTGTTGCAGGCGCCTAAGAATAAGCCAAGGGATACCAAGCCTGTCAAGAGAAGGTTGGGATTTGTTTTAATAGTCATATCATTTTCAGTTTGAAAAATAGTGTTTATACAATTGAATACAGGTTTAAAAGCGCTGGTACCTTAGGCGCTTATTGGTATAAGGAAGAGATGACAAAAGGTTACAGGTTGGTGATTTCTTTTTATAAAAAAAATCAAAAAAGCCTTTTAGATCGTCCCAAAAGATTAGACAATAGAATAAGCAGAAGGCTATTTATCCCTCCATACAAGCCATTTTTCAACGCTTCATAATTTCTATTCCAGAGCAATAAGGCGTTTCTTTTTTGATAAAAGGGAGGCTATTCGTTAGTGTTAAAACAAGATTGGCGCGCTTTTTAATAGTACATAAAATAACCTGCGGTAAAAGCCGTTATAGGAATAGCCTAAAATTATTGACTAAATAATAGTCAGTCCTTGACAGAATTTTTATCTTACGCCTTGCTAGACTTAGGCCTAGTCAAAGGGGTATGTATAAAACCCATATTTGTTTCCTACTTTTTTTTGGACCAACCAACTAACAACACTATGTTTCTCAATCCTTTGTTTCTATTTCAAACTGATGTTCCAACTGATTCTTTAGCAACAGATGGTACAACCGAGAGCTTTTCATTGATTGGAGTAGTTGCCCAAGGCGGTGCTATTGGAGTCACAATTGCTATCATTCTACTATTTTTGTCTGTCATGGCGATTTATATCTTAATTGAGCGTTACTTAACGATCAAACGTGCAGGAGAAGTAGATAGTAATTTCATGGATTCTATTCGTGGTTATGTACAAAGTGGAGATATCAAATCAGCACTCAACTTATGTAATACAGCCGATACGCCTGTTGCTCGTTTGGTAAGCAAAGGCCTACAACGCATTGGTAAACCGTTAGAAGATATCAATACGGCAGTACAAAATGTTGGTAACTTAGAGATTTATAAGTTAGAAAAACGCCTTTCTTTATTGGCAACCATTTCTGGAGCTGCCCCTATGATTGGTTTCTTGGGTACAGTAACAGGTATGATTTTATCCTTTATGAATATGGCAGATGGAGATGTAAGTCCTGCTTCTTTGGCAGGTGGTATCTATCAAGCCTTGATTACAACAGCCTTCGGTTTGGTCGTAGGTATTATTGCCTTTATTGGTTATAATACACTGATTGCTCAAATGGATCGTGTTGTATTTAAAATGGAAGCGGCTACTGTAGAATTCTTAGATTTGTTACAAGAACCTGCTTAATTAGGTTTGCTAAGAAAGAACATTGTCATCACCTCAAGGTAGTTTCTGGATGTTATTAGTATTAATAATACACTTTTACTACCTCTTGATACACCATAACTATGGGATTAAAAAAGCGTAATAAATTCAATGCAGAATTTAATATGTCCTCCTTGACAGACATTATTTTTCTGCTGCTCATCTTCTTTATGTTGACTTCTAGTTTGACTAGTCCAAACTCACAGAACTTGGATCGGCCAAAATCGAACAGCACCACTCCCTCTCCTCAGAATGTGGCTTTGTCCATTACTCCTGACGGAAAATTCTTTGTGGATGCGGATGAAGTTCCTCGCTCTAAATTAGAACAAAAGCTCTTAGAAGCGATCAGTAGAGAACGCCAAGCCAACAGGGAAAAAGGAGTAGATATAGAGGTAACGGTTGTTCTGAATGTAGAAATGACAGAAACAACTGGTACTATTGTAGAATATATGAAGTTGAGCAATAAACTAGGCGTGCGCCTTATTCTGGCAACAGAAGCAGCGACATAAACTAGTTTTAGGAACAATCAATAAACCATCAATCATGGGATTAAAAAAATCAAGTAAGGTCTCCGCAGAATTTAATATGTCCTCGTTGACAGATATTATCTTTTTGCTGCTCATCTTTTTTATGCTAACGTCTAGCATGGTGAGTCCAACGGCCATCAACTTAAAGTTGCCTAATTCTAGCAAGAGTGCTAAGAATACTAAAAAAGTGACAGGCCCCATTAAATTGGACATCAACAAACGCAAAGAATACACCCTTAATGGTCGTCGCTTAGCCGAAGATGCTGTTCGAGGCAAAATGGGTGGCATTGTAAGAAATGACCGTAGAAAGCCAGAGGATATTGTAGTCATTCTTTCCATACACGAAAAAGTAGACGCACAGACTCTAGTTGCTAATGTAGACTTACTCAATGACTTAGGTGTAAAGATGATTTTAGCAACCCAATTAAATTAGGCCATTGCTCAAAAAAGTTAATTAAAAAGTTGCAAGGCATTTAAAAATGCCCCACATTTGTAATAATGAAATCAACAAACAACATATCTATCATTGGATTGACCCATAATGGCGCTGTAATGGCGTGGTGGTGGCCTACTTCCCTTCATTGGCGAGAGTAGTAGCACTCCTATATATCCACAAAAGATTATGTTATATATAGAACTTGCATCCTCGCTTCAGCGGGGATGCAAGTTTTTTTTTGTTCTACACTAACCTATTTTCATTAGACATCATCCACTAGTCATGAGTACCATCAAATTAAACACGGTATGCCGCACTCGTCTAGCAGATTTACACACACCTGTTAGTGTGTACTTGCAACTACGAGACAAAATTGCCCACAGCATCCTACTTGAAAGTTCCGATTATCAGTCCAAAGAAAACAGCTATTCTTTCATCTGCGCAGAGCCAATTGCAGAAGTACTAATTCAGAACCAGCGCCTAGAATGTCACTTTCCAAACCAGACAGCAGATTATTTAGACATTCCACGAAAAAGTAACGTCTCCAACTTGCTTCAAAACTTTTGTAACCACTTCCAATTTGAAGGCGCAGAAGATTTCCAGCGCTTTAACGGGTTGTTTGGACATACTAATTTTGATGCAGTTCAGCACTTTGAAACACTAGAATTAGACGACAGCAAGCGCCAGCATGATCTCCCTGATTTACGTTATGCGGTCTATCGTTATGTGATTATCATCAATCACTACACCAGTCAAATGCACTTGCTAGAGAATTTATTAGAAGGGGAAAGCAGTCAACTGGATCGCATCGAACAATACTTACAAAAAGGCGCTCTAACCACTTATTCTTTTGACGTCAAGGGGGAACAGAGTAGCAATTTGACGGATGAGGAATTCAGAACATTGGTGACCAAAGGCAAAAAGCATTGTGCTTTAGGCGATGTTTTTCAAATTGTGTTCTCTCGTCAATTCCAGCAACCGTTCCAAGGCGATGATTTTAATGTCTATCGCGCACTTCGCTCTATCAATCCTTCTCCTTATTTGTTCTACTTTGATTATGGTACCTACAAAATAATGGGTTCTTCTCCTGAAGCACAACTCGTTATTCGCGACCAACAAGCCATTCTTACACCAATCGCTGGCACTTATCGACGCTCTGGTGATCCCAAAATAGATCAAGAACGTGCCGCCGCACTCCTAGCTGACCCTAAAGAAAACGCCGAACATGTTATGTTGGTAGATTTGGCTAGGAATGATCTCAATCGCCATACCCAAAATGTTGCGGTCTCCGACTATAAAACCGTTCACTTTTATAGCCATGTTATGCATCTGGTTTCTAAAGTAGAAGGTGATTTGCCAAAAGAAGCAAATATCTTTCAAGTTTTTGGCGACACCTTCCCTGCGGGCACACTCTCTGGTGCTCCCAAGTACAAGGCACTTCAGCTAATCAATCAATATGAGAATCAAAATCGCGGATTTTATGGTGGCGCTATTGGATTTTTTAATCCTACTGGCCAACTGAATCAAGCCATTATGATTCGCTCTTTTATGAGCAAAGATTACAGCCTTTACTTTCAAGCTGGCGCAGGAGTAGTCATTGATTCTGACGAAGAAAAAGAGCTACAAGAAGTGAACAACAAATTGGCTGCCTTGCAGAAAGCCTTATTTCAAGCGGTTGAATTATAATTCTATTATCATGAAATTATTAGTCATAGACAATTACGATTCTTTTACTTATAACCTCGTGCAATATCTACGAGAATTGGCCCCAACCTCCATTGAGGTCGTCAGAAATGACCAAATAGCGCTAGAAGCCATCACAGCTTATGATGCCATTGTCCTTTCACCAGGCCCAGGATTGCCCGAACAAGCAGGTTTATTATTGGATATTATAAAAACCTACGCTGGACGTAAACCAATCTTGGGCATCTGTTTAGGGCACCAAGCGATTGGGCAAGTCTTTGGAGCTTCCTTACAAAACCTTACCAAGGTTTATCATGGCTTGGCTACCCCTATTGAATTACTCACCACCACAGGGATTTTTGAAGGACAAACTTCACCTCTTACGGTTGGGCGCTATCATTCTTGGGTCGTGAAGGAACAAACCTTACCTAATTGCTTAGAAGTATTAGCAAAAGATGAACAAGGGCAAATTATGGCCTTCCAACACCAGAAACATCCAACTGTTGGCTTGCAATTTCACCCAGAGTCTGTATTGACTCCAACAGGCAAAGCTTTGTTAAATAACTTTTTACAACTAGCGAAGAACTTTTATTCCACACCAATCTCCTAATCATACGTTTTCTATTATTATGAAAAAATTACTAGACCAATTATTCCAACAAGAATATCTAGACCAAAATACGGCTAAGGAAACGTTGCTTCAAATCACACAAGGGGTCTACAATCCAGCACAAATCACTGCCTTCTTAACTGTTTTCCAAATGCGGCCAATCGCACTACAAGAACTACAAGGATTTCGAGCAGCTTTGTTAGAATTGTGTGTCAATATTGATTTATCTGACTTTGACAGTGTTGATCTTTGTGGCACAGGAGGAGATGGCAAAGACACCTTCAACATCTCTACCTTAGCTGCTGTAGTGGTCGCAGGGGCAGGTTATACGGTTACTAAACATGGTAATTATGGCGTCTCTTCTGTCTGTGGTTCTTCCAATGTTTTACAACAATTGGGGTACCAATTTACCAACAAAGAAGATCAACTCAAACGCCAATTAGACCAACATAATTTATGTTTTTTACATGCGCCGCTTTTCCATCCAGCAATGAAAGCCGTAGGCAGTATTCGCCGCGATTTAGGAGTCCGCACTTTCTTTAATTTACTAGGACCTCTAGTGAATCCCGTACAACCCAAACAACAATTGGTAGGCGTCGCTAATTTGGAAATTGTCCGTCTCTATCAATACATTTTACAACAAAGTCAAAAAGAATACGCTATTGTTCACGCCTTGGATGGTTATGATGAAGTCTCCTTAACTGGAGCGTTCAAAGTCATTACTCCCAAACAAGAACACCGCTTAGAACCTGCCCAAATTGGCCAACAACAACACCAAGCAACAGCACTTCAAGGAGGCCGCACCATTGAAGCTGCCGCTAAAGTTTTTATGCACGTCTTAGAAGGTCAAGGTAGCCGTGCTCAGAACGAAGTCGTTTGCACCAATGCTGGATTAGCCATTCAGCGCTTTCAACCAGAGCGCCCTTTAATCGACTGTATTCAGGAAGCCAAAGAGGCTTTGGTCAGTCAAAAAGCTTTTCAAAATTTCAAACAATTAATACAATTATAATGAGTACGATACTAGAAACCATCATGGCGCACAAGAGAGAAGAGGTTGCGCAACAAAAAGCCCTCTATCCTAGCCAATTACTAGAAAAAAGCATCTACTTTGAAACGCCCGTTGTTTCTTTAGTAGAATTCTTAAAACGCCCTGATAAACAAGGCATTATTGCAGAATTCAAACGCAAATCTCCTTCTAAAGGAATGATTAATGCCTACGCTAATGTAGAAGCCGTTTCGATTGGCTATATGCAAGCAGGTGCTTCTGCGCTCTCTATTTTGACTGATCAACATTTTTTCGGAGGTAAACTAGAGGATTTGACAGAGGCTAGAAAATTCAACTATGCACCAATTCTTAATAAGAATTTCATTTTAGATTCTTATCAAATTGTACAAGCCAAATCTATTGGAGCAGATGTCGTTTTGCTCATTGCCGAATGTTTAACTAAAGAAAGAATACAGTCCTTAGCCCGCTTTGCTAAAAGCTTGGGCATGGAGGTATTAATGGAATTGCATACCGTAGAACAATTGGATAAAATTTGTCCAGAAATTGACTTAGTTGGTGTTAATAATAGAGATCTCAAAACCTTTGAGGTGAATTTAGAGAACTCCTTACACATTGCATCTTTGTTGCCTGACAACGTTGTAAAAGTCTCTGAAAGTGGCATTAGTGATCCTGCAACAGTTGTTATGCTCCAAGAACAAGGCTTTGAAGGATTTTTAATTGGGGAGCAATTTATGAAACAGGCGCGCCCTCAAGAGGCTTGCGCCAAATTCATTCAGCAAGTGCAGCAAAAAAGTAAAAAAGCCTTTGTACATGAGAATTAAAGTATGTGGCTTGCGTCAGGCCGAAAACATCGCAGCTTTGGGGGCCTTGCCCTTGGATTTAGTTGGTTTCATCTTCTACCCCAAATCTTCCAGATTTGTAGCAACCAAACCGCTGATTCAATTGCCGCCTACTGTAAAACGAGTTGGCGTATTTGTGAATGCTTCTATTGATGAAATAGAAGAAAAAGCTAGCCAGTTTGCCCTCGATTACATCCAATTGCATGGCGATGAATCGCCTGCTTTCTGCCAATGTTTAGTTGAACGCGGCTATGTGCTCCTTAAGGCATTTGGTGTAGGACAAGTATTTGACTGGAAACAATTAAGTGCTTATGAGGGCCTGTGTCGCTTCTTCTTATTGGATACCAAAGGAGCTTCTTATGGTGGAAATGGGGTAACATTTAACTGGGATATTTTACAAGATTACCCATCCAAAACGCCTTTTTTACTGAGTGGTGGCATCGCTCCTGATAGTGTTTCTGCTTTAAAAGCCTTAGATATTCCACAATTGTATGGTATTGATATCAACAGTCGTTTTGAGGAAGCACCAGGATTTAAAAACGTCGATTTAGTCCATCAATTTATACAACAACTTCAATCATTCTAATTCTATTATGACCACTAACTATCAAGTCAATCCACAGGGGTATTATGGTAATTTTGGGGGTGCTTATATTCCTGAGATGTTGTATCCTAATGTAGAAGAATTGCGCCAACAGTATCTTTCTATCATGGCTCAACCTTCTTTTCAAGAAGAATTTAACACGTTGCTTAAAGATTATGTAGGCCGCCCTACGCCCTTATACTTTGCCAAACGCCTCAGCGCCCATTTTCAGACCAACATCTACCTCAAACGAGAAGATCTGTGTCATACAGGAGCTCATAAAATCAACAATACAATTGGACAAATTTTAGTCGCTCAGACCTTGGGAAAAACTAGAATTATTGCAGAAACAGGAGCAGGACAACATGGTGTAGCAACGGCTACGGTTTGTGCCTTAATGGGCTTAGAGTGCATTGTTTATATGGGAGCAGTCGATGTAGAACGTCAAGCCCCAAATGTAGCCCGCATGCATATGCTCGGTGCCAAAGTAGTTCCCGTGTATAGCGGTAGTAAAACGCTTAAAGATGCCACCAATGAAGCAATTAGAGATTGGATTAATCACCCCAAAGACACCCATTATATTATTGGGTCAGTTGTGGGGCCACATCCTTATCCTGATATGGTTGCGCGTTTTCAGGCAGTTATCAGCGCAGAGATTCGCCAGCAATTGCAAGAACAAATAGGGCAAGAATGTCCCGATCGCGTTATTGCTTGTGTTGGTGGTGGCAGCAATGCCGCTGGTGCTTATTATCACTTTTTGGAGGAGCCACAAGTAGAACTAGTAGCCGTAGAAGCCGCTGGACATGGCATTCATACAGGTAAATCAGCGGCCACTAGTGTCCTTGGAACAGAAGGCATTATTCACGCCAGCAAAACACTATTGATGCAGACGGAAGATGGGCAAATTATTGAACCGCACTCTATTTCTGCGGGCTTAGATTACCCAGGCATTGGTCCTATGCATGCGCATTTGATAACCAGTGAACGAGCGGTTGCTGTGGCGGTAACCGATGAAGAAGCCTTGGCTGCTGCTTATCAATTAGCTCGCCTAGAAGGTATTCTGCCTGCATTAGAAACCGCCCATGCCTTGGCCGCTTTGCCCAAACTGACTTTTCAGCCCCATGAAGTGACGGTCTTAAATTTGTCTGGGCGCGGCGACAAAGATTTAGCAACGTATAGAGCTAATTTGCCTGCTTAGGTCTTGTATTTTTCTTCTTATAACAACCAACAACAATGAATAGAATACAGCAACTTTTTGAACGCCAGCAGGGAGATGTTCTCAACATCTATTGCACCGCAGGTTATCCTCAATTGGAGGACACCACCCGTGTTATTCTAGAGCTGGACAAGGCTGGTGCTAATATCATAGAATTGGGCATGCCTTATTCTGACCCTTTGGCCGATGGCCCAACAATTCAAGCAAGCAGCAGTGTGGCCTTGGATAATGGGATGTCTATCAAGGTTTTATTTCAACAATTAGAAGGCATTCGCAACCAAAGTCAATTGCCTATCATTCTTATGGGCTACCTCAATCCTGTTTTACAATATGGAATGGAGGCGTTTTTGGAGCGTTGCCAAGCCGTAGGCGTTGACGGATTAATTTTGCCTGATTTACCTTTATATGAGTATGAGAAGGATTACCAATCCTTGTTTGAGCAATATGGTTTGTCTATGATTTTCCTCATCACCCCACAAACTTCTCAGGAGCGCATTCGAAAAATTGATGCTTTGAGTAATGCCTTTATTTATGTCGTTTCTACGGCTGCAACAACAGGTAAACAAACAGGTTTTGGAGCCGAAAATTTGGCTTATTTTAAACGCATTAAAGCGTTGCAATTAAAGAATCCAACCTTAATTGGTTTTGGAATTTCTAAAGCAGCCGATTACCAAACGGTTTGTCAATATTCCAGTGGTGCTATTGTTGGCAGTGCTTTTATTAGAATGTTGGAACAAAGCCAAGATTTGCCAACCGACATTCATCAATTTGTTCATGACTTGCGCCAAACTGCTACCGTTTAGCCCTTAATTAATTAAAAAAACACATCATCATGATTATACAATTAGAAAGAGATATTGCCCCCAATCATTACCAGCAATTATTACAACATTTGGAGGCCATTCAATACCAACATACCAAAGTTAGCACACAGTTTCAGGATTATATTGTTGCTATTGGCAAAAAAGAGTTTGATATCAGAGGCATTGGTGCCTTAGATGGTGTTAGTGATTTGCATCGAGTAAGCGATCAATATAAATTAGTTTCCAGCAAATGGAAAGTACAAAATACGGTCATTGATTTAGGAAATGAAGTAAAAATCGGAGAAGGACATTTCTCTATTATGGCCGGCCCTTGTTCAATTGAGGGAGAACAACAGATCGAGGAAACCGTTGCCCACCTTAAAGCCAATAATATTCGCATTATGCGTGGTGGTGTTTATAAACCAAGAAGCTCGCCTTATTCTTTCCGAGGGATGGGTTTGGAAGGGTTACAATTGTTTTATAAAGCCTGTCAAGAGGCGGGGATCAAAATTATTACAGAAGTAATGCAAGTCTCTCAAATTGAGGCCATGCACGATTATGTAGATATCTTCCAAGTAGGCGCCCGTAATGCTCAAAACTTCAATTTATTGGATGCGCTTGGTCAAGTGGATAAACCTGTTTTATTGAAGCGGGGAATTTCGGGAAGCATCAATGAATTATTACAAGCTGCGGAGTATGTTTTTTCTAATGGTAATGAGAAAATCATGCTTTGTGAACGCGGTATTCGTTCTTTTGAGAGTAGTTATAGAAACACCTTGGATCTCAATGCCGTGCCTATTCTCAAAAATAAATCCCATTTGCCAGTAATTGTAGATCCTTCTCATGGTATTGGTCTCCGCCAATATGTGGATGATATGTCTTTGGCTGCGGTCATGGCTGGAGCAGATGGTTTATTAGTAGAAGTACATCGCCAACCAGAGCAGGCTTTTTCTGATGGACAACAAACTCTCTCTTTTGGAGAAGCGGAGCAGTTGTATTCTAAAATTAGAAAGACTGTAGCCTTAAGAGAGGAATTCGGACAATCATAAAATCCATCTCTATCATTTTATTTTTCAGTGCCTTAAGTATAAATACCTGTTTTATAAAACAGGTATTTATACACTAGCATACCTTCTCCTAATGTAGGATATTTGTAGAGAACAATCCTTTAATTATTACACTCTATCAATTCAACTACTTATGAGTTCTAAATTAGTAAATGCTTGGATTTTCTTGAATGAAGATGAACCCAGTGGCACCAATTATAACAGCCCTGATAGTTCATACCAACGCTTAATTCATAATAATGTCTATCATGCGGTAGATATTCTTTGCCTCTGTTTTGCGACTACTGTTATTACTGGCCCTAGAACTGTTCCTACAGGTGATGGCACTCAATGGACCTTACAAATGGGGCAAGCTGATCATCCTGGTGGCTTGACCAATCAGGATTATATGGATTATATTATTAGAGATGCTCGGGCCCAAAATCCAAACATTAAAATTTGTATGACCTTGCTTTGGGGCAATGCTGATACTTTATCCCAAATTTTCAGCAATACTACTTATAGTGCAGCGCAAAATGCTACTTTTTTTGCCAACAATTTAGTCCGTTATCTAGCCTATTATGACTTAGATGGATTTGATGTAGATTGGGAATCTCCGATTTCTTCTGGCACTTCTAAACAGCAATTTATTACCTTGTTTACTGCTATTGGAATCGCATTCAAAAATGCCTCTAAAAAATATTACCTCACCCTCTCTCCTGCCAGTGTAGGGAATTTGGATGCAACTACGGTCAATAATAATTTTGACTTTGTTAATCTACAATTGTACTCTGGCTTTACCTTTCCGAGTAGCTTTGAACAAGCAGGCATTAATCCTAATTTATTTGCTTATGGTGCTAAGTTTGAAAGCAATTTTCAGACAGCTCAAGAAGCAGTTAATGACAATAACACCAATTATGATTACCCTGTGATGATTAATTGGCGACTCAATTCTGATAATTTCATCTTTGAGCAAGATCAACAAGTCTTGTTGTATCAATTATTTAAAGGCTAAATAGAAGTGCCACAGCGTTTTGGAACACTGTGGCACTTATTATATTATTTCAACCAAGTAAGGCTACCAAGTAACATAGCTACCACGAATATCGTAATGGACAAACGTAGAGTATTCTGATAAACCTCCTGGTGTAATTTTTCCTTCCTGCATCAAGCGAAGAATAATCGCATGCAATTGAGCCGGTGACTTCGTGCTACAAGTAATATCTGCAGCTTGACACAACATGTGCTTACTAGAAGATGCTCCTCCTACAGCGGAATTCAAATTAGGGTTTCTATAACCAGAATTGATTGTAATTGATCCTTCTGCTGCCGTGCGAATAACTTCTAAGTTATTAAAAACTTTCTGCACAGTAGACCACTTATCTTGGGGAGGTAATGTCACTAAATCAGGGCGAGAGCCTGAAACAGCAAATTCCTCTAAGGAGAAGTTGGAGGTGCTAGGTCGAGAGCCTGATTCTAAAGGTTCTCCTGGATCAAAACCAGCAGAGGCTGACCCGCTTCCGCTAGAACTACCAGAACCACCTGTAGAAACGACACTAGAGTCAACACTTCCTCCACTACCAATCAACCCTTTCCAAGTATTCTTTCCTGGTTCTACTAGTCCATCTGGATTAGACTGTCCTAAAGAGCTTTGGAACGACTCAATAGAGCCAATTGTTTTATTACCAATCTTACCATCTACGGTTAATTCTCCTCCTTTTCCATTGAGTAGCTCTTGTACTATTTTTACATCAGCTTCCGTATTATCACCACCACGGCCTACAGAACCTGAAATACTATCTGTAGTATTATCACCAGCAGTATCGTCCGTCCCAGTTTCATCTGTTCCGTCTCCCATGCCATCGCCTGTGTCAGTGCTCGTATCTGTTCCACCTCCCATGCCATCGCCTGTGTCAGTGCTCGTATCCGTTCCACCTCCCATGCCATCGCCTGTATCAGTGCTCGTATCCGTTTCATTACTAGTACTATCACCACCACTATTAGCGGTATCTTCTACGCCTGAGACAGCTGCTTTGTAAGCATCAGCATCACTCATGCCTTGTCCTAGGTATTTTTGATATTCAACCTTAGCTTCATCTAATGTAGCAACAAAGTCTTCGTGGGTAATATGAGCGGTATTCCCACCAATACCATCATAATAACTTTTGCCAGAAACATCTATTCCTTTACGAGTTGTATTAGGAGGGCAAGCAATAGAAGCCCATTCCTTGGCCGCTGCTAAGCCTGCTTTTTGAGCAGTACTCCCAGATTCACCTTTGATATAGGCACTAATTTGAGGACGTTTTTTATCCATCAAATAACCACTGAATAATAGTTCTTGGGTACTTTCATTATATTTTAAAGAAGTATCTAAATTCAATGCCGTTACTCCTAATGCAAGCGTATCAGGAATTAGTTGATATTTTCCTACTGCAAATAAGTAATCTGCATGATCTTTCGCACGTTTTTGATTGGTCATAATCGTTGCTAAGGTCATTTCGATTAATACACGAGGGCCATTAGGACCTCTAGTAGTATTCCCTACAGTACCTCTATTATAAGCATTATACCCAGCGGCACCACTTTCTCCACCTTGTATGATAGAGCTAACTCCAGTCGATGGAGGACCAACAGGTTTTTCGCCAATCAATCCTTTGAACGTATCATAACCTGGATCTACTTTCCCGTCTGGGCGAGAGTTCCCTAAACGGCGTTGGAATTTTTTAATTTCATTAATAAGAGAGGTGTCTGATTGACCATTGACTTCTAAACTGGCACCATGGCTGTTCAACCATCCTTGTACAGTACGTACATCTTCTTCATTATTTGTTCCACCATCACCTACAGAGGCAGAAATAGTACGGGCTAGATTACTTGTGTCCGTGCTATTATCAGAAGTATCTTCTTCATCTGTACCAGAGCCATCATCGACCGTATCACTGGACGTATCATCTCCACCCATACCAGAGCCATCATCGACCGTATCACTGGACGTATCATCTCCACCCATACCAGAACCATCATCGACTGTATCACTGGACGTATCGTCTCCACCCATACCAGAGGTATCTCCTCCAGTGTCGGTATGACTACAAGAGTCATCGGTATCATTATCGCCAGTAGTGTTAAGGTTTTTAAGCATTAGTTCCACACGTTCTAGCTTAGCAGCTAATTCATTGTGCACAGAACTGTCGTAAGGGTTTTTATGAAGCCTTAAAAAGGTTTCAATATTAGTTTTTAGCTCTTCCAATCGTTGGATTAGATCATTAGAAATAGGCATAATTTTAATTGGTTTGTTCTATAAAAATGAATTTTAGGCACTACTAATTTATAAATAACATTCTGATAAAAGTTAAAATCGCCATTTTTTCTTGAAAAATTTACTAGTAGTTTCATTAAAGAATATGCTATTAATTTAAAACTTAAATTTCAGTTGTGTTTTTATTTTTACATTTAATAATTAAGCTTAATTTATTTTGTTACTGGCTGAGTAAAAAAACACTCCTATTTCGCGATAAACTGTCATCAGGTGCTTCCATTAAAATTTACATTATTTTTTTTCATAATAACCTGGAGTTCTGTTTCAATAAAAATTAAAGGAGTTCTATTCAAAAACACTGCGATCTTCAACAAGAAGCCCTTTCATGAATTAATTTATAACACGATAAAAAATCTAGGGTAGTAAACCATTTCTTTTTACAATAATCTATCTTCGTAGTCGTTAAGATTTGGTGTTAGAAGTTCTTATTTTTATAGGAATGTCTATCTTCGTTCAAAATTATTTAGATTAAATTTTGCCATCTTACGCTCTTCACTTATGGCTTTTCGTAGAAATTTTGATTCCGCTTCTTCTGGTGATATGCGTCGTAAGGTGCTTTTACTTATTGGTTGCCTGATTGCGTTGCCATTATTAGTCTATTTAATCCAGCGTCAATATTCGACAGAACCTACACGCGTAGAATTGGAGATGTTGTCTAATAATTATTATATTGTGGAAGGGGACGCAACCAATTTTAAAGAATTAGCATCTACCCTAAGGAAGACCCATAAAACCGCTTCCAAAAATAAAGAAGGCTATGAAATTGATCTAAGTATTGATCCTTCTATCCCAAATACAGACACTTTACGAGCTGTCATCCAAGTAATCAGCGCATTAGATGTTCGCTACACTATCAAAAAATAAACGGTATGCAAGTCAACAATTATAACAACATAGAGGATTTTGAGAAACCAGAAGACCGACAGAAAAGTCGTATTGGCGCTGGATTATTCTTGGTAGCTGTATTATTCCTTTTAATTTTTCCTTGGTTTGAAACAACCTTTCCTGTTCCTGAAGCGGAAGGTTTAATGGCGTCTTTTGGTGATGTGGAAATAGCAGGCGGTAGCGAAGATTTTGTTAAGCCTGTAGAGGCGCCAGCAGAAGAGCCCATTGAGAAACCAGTAGAAGATCCTATTGAAGAACCAGTAGAAGAGCCCCTTGAGGAAGTGGTAGAAACAGTAGATAACACGGATGCCCCTGTTGTTGAAGAAGTAGAAAAGGCCACGGTCAAACCTACTCCAACCCCACCCGCCCCTAAACCTAAAGTTAATCCAAATGCCATGTTCCCTGGAACAAGCAATACCAATGGCAAAGGAACAGGCGCTGGTTCAGGCACACAAGGAACACCTGATGGCAAGTCTGACCTAGGTGGCACAGGTGCTGGTGAAGAAGGCCGTGGCAAAGGTAAAATTGGTAGCCGCAGAAATACGGGTAAATGTGAAGATTACAAATCTGGTAATGCCGAATGGAGAGAGAAAGGAAAAGCTGTTATTTATATTTGTGTGAATGCACGAGGTAAAGTTATTAGCTCCAAGATCAACCGTCGCAAATCGACGATTACCAACTCTGCTCTCATTGCTTTAGTAGAAGGCTGTGCCAAAGAATACACGTATGAACGCGCACCAGGACAACCTGATGCTTGTGGAGAAATCACTATACAATTAGGCTTTGGACGCTAGTTCTCCTACTTGTATTTATAAAATAAATTACCAAGCACCAATCTACTCGCAAGGATTGGTGCTTTTTTTGTGGCGAATAATGTAGCCATCTAAAACTATTATTCTGTTGTCTTGTTGATTGTATACTTATTATGAAACTGAAGCAAATCAAAGGTGTTGATATCCTTTTTTATTTTGTAATTACTTATGTGTTAGTGGCAGGCAGTTGGTGGGCTTACTTGCTGTGTATCAAGAATGAAGATGCCATGCGTGCCAAACAAGAAGTATTGTGGTTGCATATGCAACAAGATGGCGTCAGTGACCGACAAGTTTACTTAGAGTCTGCTGAATACACTAAGTTAGTAGAACATTACGGGCGACAACGTTGGATGATTTTTGGGGAGTCTGCTGTACTTTTGGCATTAATTGTCATGGGAATATGGAAAATTGCAAAAAGCAGACAAAAAGAATTAGCCTTAGCAGAACAACAGCGAAATTTTTTGTTGTCCATTACACATGAACTAAAATCGCCTATTGCCGTTATCAAATTAACGCTGGATACGTTCAGTAAAAGAAAGTTGACAGAAGAGCAACATAACATGCTCACTAGAAATGCTTTAAATGACACCGAGCGCCTTAATCGATTGGTAGAAGATCTTTTATTAGCTGCTCGCGTAGATGGTGGTTATCAATATATTTTTGAACCGATCGATTTAAATGCTCTCACTAAAAAATGTATTCAGATGGCTGCCCCCAAATATTCAGGGGATATAGAATTTGATAGTACGCTAGAAGAAGCATTTATGAAAAATGCCGATCAAAAAACGTTAACCTTTGCGGTTATGAATTTGATTGAGAATGCGATCAAATATGCTAAAGATAGCTCCAAAATCATGGTTAAACTTGCCCTTGGCAAAGACAATAACTACTGTTTAGAAGTAGCAGATTTTGGACAAGGTATTCCAAAAACAGAACGAGAACATATTTTTAACAAGTTTTATCGTGTTGGCAATGAAGATACACGTAAAACAAAAGGTACGGGACTGGGGCTTTACATTGCTAAAGAGATTGTAAAAGCGCACAAAGGACAAATTCTT
Organism: Aureispira sp.; assembly: GCA_050633105.1. Taxonomy (GTDB): domain Bacteria; phylum Bacteroidota; class Bacteroidia; order Chitinophagales; family Saprospiraceae; genus Aureispira. Next base: position 28,364 of record JBOEFW010000050.1, read on the forward strand.
GTCCGAAGTAACCAACCTAAGGGCAGTGTATTCAGCATTGTCATCCCCAAAATTTAACGAGAAGCAATAGTCAACTTCTCTAAACCAGTTGATTGCGCTTTAGCCCGCCTATCAGCTTTAATTACAGACAACTATGGCAGTACGAATTTTTTTAGTAGAAGATGAAGTAAGTATTAGAGATGCCCTCAAACTCAATCTAGAACTCGAAGACTATGAAGTAGTCGCAACAGGTGAAGGCAAACAAGTACTCAGAATGTTCAAAGAGCAACATTTTGATATTGTATTGTTAGATATTATGTTGCCAGAAGTCAGTGGTCTTGAACTATGTGAACAAATTCGCCTAGTGGACATTGATATTCCTATTATTTTCTTGACCGCCAAGGACACCACAGCCGATAAAGTAGCAGGTCTTAAAAGAGGAGCAGATGACTATATTGTCAAGCCGTTCAATTTAGAAGAACTGTTATTGAGAATTCGTATTCTACTCAAACGCAGTCAAAGTCAAACGAGTACTTCCTTGGAGAGTTTTGAATTTGGAATCAATTCTGCCAATTTCAAAACTTATGAAGCTGTTGGCAAAAATGGCCCTTTCAAATTAACTAAAAAAGAAGCGATGTTGCTCAAATTATTAATTGAGCGTCGTGGAGAAGTAGTTTCTAGACAACAAATCTTACAAAGTGTTTGGGGCTATGATGTTTATCCATCCACTCGAACCATTGACAATTTCATTTTGTCTTTCCGAAAATATTTTGAAAAAGATCCCAAATCACCTGCGTTCTTCCACTCTGTTCGTGGAGTAGGCTACAAGTTTGTAGCAGGAGAAAGTAACGCACAATAGAAGAGCCGTAGTACTATGAAAATATGGAAACAAGAATTCTCCTTAGAAGGCTTGCAGAATCTTTGCAACAATACTTTGGTAGAAACCTTTGATATTAAGTTTACAGAAATTGGTGCCGATTATTTAGTAGCTGAGATGCCTGTTACACATAAGAATGTTCAACCGATGCGCATTCTGCACGGTGGCGCTTCTGTTGCTTTGGCAGAAACAGTGGGAAGCATTGGTTCAGCCCTTTGTTTAGAGGACTCAACCACGCATCATGCTGTTGGTTTAGACATCAACGCCAACCATTTGCGCTCTGTTCCTGAAGGCGGGTTAGTTCGCGCTAAAGGAACCGCTGTACACATCGGTCGTACAACACATATTTGGCAAATTGAGTTGACCAATGAAGCAGGGAAACTGGTTTGCACGAGTCGTTTGACCATGATGATTCGTAAGGTAAGAACCTAAGTTGACATCCATTGATCTGTAAATCAATAAAAAAAGTGAAAAGCCAGTTGGCTTTTCACTTTTTTTATGCCTGTAGGATTCCATTCGTCACAAATAAAGGAGCTATTTCGTTAAGTAGTTACAAGCAAAAAATCCTTCTAACGATAGCTTCCTCTATCTAACAACCAATATAATACGGCTAATAATAGAACCTATAACGTCCAGCTAATTGTTTGGAACAATGTAGGACAAGATACCATTGTTCAAGCGCTTACGATCCAGACCTTAACAGCTCCTTCCCTCTTGGACTATGAACAACAGGAACTACAAGCAAGTTTGCAACCCAACTCTATTACTTTCAATACTAATTTAGTATTCACTACGGCTACAAGTAGCCTTTTGCAATTGCAATTATTGAGTATTGATGGACGAGTATTAAAACAGTTCTCTATTCCTACCAATGCCTTGAGCACATTCGTACTTAATACGTTGTAACAATATCCATTCTTTCTTAAAAAAAAGTCTACTTTTTCTGCTCGTAGGCTCGTTTTTAGGAATTATATTTTTTTTGTGTCCAAAGATTAGGAGATTGATTACTTTTTATTGAACTTATACAAGCATTTATTTGACAAGCCTATTTATTTTCTTTAGAATAAAACCATTAATAGCTTCACATTCTCCCTTCTTTATGCGCTTACTAGATGGCCCCGTCAATTACTAACCATTCTTTTCAACCATCGCATTTATGAAATCCAATTTTTATCTAATAGTTTTTTTATTCGTTTGCCTGTCGCTTTGGAGCAATGCCACCATTTCAGCACAAGCACCTACCAATATTCTGCTGTCCAACAATACGATTTCTGAAAATGAAGAACTATACACCTTCGTTGGCACACTCTCCGCAGTAGATGCGAACCAAACAACAGGACATAGTTTTATCTTAGTAGAAAACGAGCAAGACAATCTTCTATTTAAGATTCAAGGAGACAGTTTGTTTTCTTTTTTTAGCTTTAATTTTGAAAAACAAAGTAGTTATACGGTTCTTATAAAAACACAAGATGCTACGGGGAATGTCTTCCTTAAAATCTTCCCGATTGTCATTATAGATCTTACGGGCAAATACGACCAGAACGGCATTGCTGATGCAGATATTGCTAACAAATATCCTCAAGTAGCCGTCGGTGATTATATCTATTTTAATGGTGTAGGCAATGTATCGGGTATTTATGCTCAAAACAATGGCGCTCCTGCTATTAGCTATCCCAATAAAGTATTGATTAGAGGAGATCAATATGCTGCTATTTCTATCAATTGCGCCCAACTTAATGGCACAACTCCTAACCAACGCATTCCAATTAGCAATTTCTTAGGACAAGTTTATGTGACCCACTATGTGTATTTTCAAGGCGGTAGCCATTGGCGTTTTACAGGCCAATATGACCCTACTCTAGGTATAGGGTCTCCTTATTATACGGGGTGCCAACAAAATAACTCTACGGTAGATTTTGGCTTTAGTCACCAACAATATGGCATTTGGGTATCTAGAGCATGGATCGATGAAGGCACGAATTTAGTCCGCGTTTCTGGAACCGCAACAGGTTTTGAAATAGATCACTTAGAAATATCGGATGGTGGTTTTTCAGGCTTAATGCTCAAATACGATAACAACAATATTCACAGTATGGATAATGTAGAGGTCCACCACTTATACATCCATGATATAGGATCGGAAGGCATGTATATTGGCTCTACTCAATCTGGTGCTCAACATGCTTTTAATAACTTGCACATTCATCACTGTGCTGTTCTTCGTACAGGTGGAGAAGCCATTCAGATTGGACAACAGAGTGCAGGTTGTTTGGTGGAACATAATGTAATTTGGGGCGCTTTTGATTGGTTATCGCCCTTTAACCGATGGCAAGACAATGTCTTCCAATTAGATGCTCGCAATGGAGACATTACTATTAGAAACAATATTCTCATGGGAGCCGCAGGCAATGCTTTTAGCGTATTCAATCGCCCCAAAACAGGTATTACCCCCAACGGGTTACCAATTACGTTGGAGAGCAATTTGATCTGGTGCAGCCGTGGTAGTGCCGCCGCTTATCAAGGTGGCCCTAGTGATGGGACAACGCCTTGGATTTGGCGAGACAACTATGCAGGGAAATTCTTTTTTGATTATGATCGAGTCTATACTACTGCCAGTGCTAGAGCGCATATTCTCTCTATTGGCATTCAAAATAATGCCATCAATGCAACAATTACGGGCAATCATTTTGACAATACTAGAAGCAACTTTCATACGCTTTGGGGGGGCGGAACGGTACAAGTTACCGCTGCTAACAACAATCAAGTCGTCCTAAATGATCCACAGTTTCGTTATTTTCTCAACCAAGATGATAGTCTCAATTATTTGAAATGGACGCGTTGGACAGCTCGTGTAGGTGAGGACACTAATTTTCCTGCCAATAATACCAACAAAGGACAAGCTGTTAATTATACTGTAGGGGATGTCGTCCAGTATCACGCAGAAGGGCAAACCCGTTTTTATCGTTGTCTACAAAACCATCAACTTCAAGAACCTAGTTCAACAAGCAATATTTTTTGGGAACTACTCACATGGAATAATCAAGGAAAAAAGAGCTATTTACCCCCTGATGATGTTCGCATGGATGTAGGAAGCTTTTATTATAATAAATCTATTGGTTTAGAAGGAACTTCTGGTACTTTTCTAGTAGATGCAGGCGCCGATCAATCGTTTTGGGCACCAGCCACTTCTGTACAGATAGAGGGTAATGCTTATCATCCAACGGCCTCTATTACCAGTTATCAATGGACAAAGATTTCAGGAAATACAGTATCTTTTACAGGACAGAACACGCGCTTATTATCCATTAATAATCCTTCGGTTGGGCCCTATACCTTTGTTCTAACAGCAACGGCTAGTAATGGCAATACTAAAACTGATACCACTTTAATAAAGGTTTTGGATCTCCCTCAATTGCCTGTTGCTGATGCAGGCAGTGATCTTACTTTAGGACTGGGAACAACTAGTGTCCCTCTCAATGGAACAGCTAGTTTTGATCCTGATGGCCAATTGATTACCTACCAATGGACCCTCCTAGATGCGCCTCTACATCCTGTGCAGCCTACCTTTATTAATTTCACGAACAATGCCAACAACGCTGCGAGTCCTTGGAACAATACCAATGGAACCCTCACCGCAGGAACAGCTATCCATAACTTAACCAATGCAACAGGTGCGCTTACTACTATTGGCATAGAGTTATTAGACAATTGGGATGGGTTTAATGCCAATGGCATGGTAACAGGTAATAACAGTGGCGCTTTTCCTGATGCTGTTCTGCAAGCTTCCTATTGGTTCCAAACAGGTACACAGCGCCTTCGTGTTTTTGGTTTGACAGTTAACGAATTTTATAATTTTGAATTCTTAGGCAGTAGAAATGGAGGTGGGGATAGAACAACCGTTTACACCATTGGAGAACAAGAAGTGCGCTTAGATGCCGCTTTCAATTCCAATAACACCGTATCTCTCAATTGGGTTAAAGCCGATAATAATGGAGAGGTGCTAATTGATATTTCTAAAGGGGCGGGTGCCACTTATGGTTACCTTAATGCCTTAGTTATTAAAGAAACCAACCTAGCAATTGTTTCCCCAACAACAGCCCAAGCCACACTTTCAGGAGTAGATACGGGTTCTTATTGGGTGGCATTAAAGGTATTGGACGATGCTTGTTTTTCTGCAACGGATACAGTTCTTATTACCATAGGCACCTTAACCAATACCACAGTTCTTCCTAATACAGCATCTATTCTAATGTCACCTAATCCTAGTTCTGGGGTGGTACATTTGAAGATCGAAGACAAGCAGCCATCTTTGGAACTCATTGTTTACAATGCAGCAGGGCAAATTATTCAGCATCAAAACATCAATCAATCTAATAATACGCTAGATCTCACCAATGTACCAGCAGGCCTTTATTTAGTAACCTTACAAGACAAGGTGGATGGACTCATTTGGCAATCTAAATTAGTAAAATCTAATTAATCGCTTCAAAATTTGGAAATGCTGCTGCATTCTGTTAGTATTGGAATACTTTAGGTACTAGAAACACCTTTATATAGGAGAAAGTCAGCTTCGGATTGACTTTCTCCATTTTTATTTAAGAACCTACCTATGAAGGCCTTATTTTTTTTATTTTCTTTCTTATAATAACGAGCAACACTCTCATTCAGGCACAAAAAGCAGATCGAGCGATCCACTTAGGATTTTTTCTCTCGAACCGTGATAGATTCCTTCAAGATATGGACCATTGTCAACAACTGTTCGTCATCCATTTTCTTAATCATTCTTTTAGCAACACTTAAAATGGCTTTTTTGCCAATTTTAAGAGACTTGTCTACCGCAGATAAAGTAAGACGTCCCATTCCAGCACGACGCAACGATTCTATAAAAAAGAAACCAAAGCCTTCATCTGAAAGGTCACTTACTATTTGAAAAAATCGCATGGCATCAGGGCGACGATTTTCTGTCTGTTCAAAATCTACTACAATAGCTTCTACACGTTGTAATAAATCATCAGAAACGGGGAAACCTAAATATTTTTGTGTCATTGTAAATAGTGTCTTTTTTAAAAATACTGCTCTCAAGGCCGAAAACAAAGCCTAAACCAATCAAAAAGCTATTCCTTAGCTATCAGGCAAAATCGCTTCATAAACTACTTCTTGAATACGCGAGCGAATATCTCGGCGAATCAAGGTCATGTTTTCTCCTGAAGGAAAGGTTCTATTCGATAAAAACAAATAAACAATATTATTATCAGGATCGCCCCAAGCTCCAATTCCTGTAAATCCTTGATGTCCAAAAGTACGGGCAGAAGCTTGCCAAGCCACATTAATAGAACTTCTAGGGTTATTCGCCTCTTCTTTTCTATCAAAACCCAAAGCACGACGGGATTGTGTACTTTGTTTCGCCGTAAATAAATCAATGGTTGATTTTTTAAGATAACGCTTTCCGCCGTATTCTCCGCCACTAATGAGCATTTGGAAAATAGCGGCTAAATCTTGTGCATTGGAAAACAAACCCGCATGTCCAGAGACGCCTCCCAACATAGCGGCCCCCATATCGTGCACGTCGCCTTGCACTACTTGATATCTAAAATATTGGTCGTCTTCTGTTGGAATCATTTTACTCCTAGGCACCCCATTTTTCAAAGGATTAAACTGCGTTGTTAACAATCCCATGGGACGATAAAAGGTTTCACTGACATAGCTGTCTAAGCTTTTTCCAGCAATTTTTTTCACCAAACGAGAGAAAAGATAAAAACCTAAATCACTGTATTTATAATTCGTCCGCGAACGCAAATCTTGTTTGTAAATCCGCTGCCAAATCACAGAATCAACTTTACTTTGGGCAAAATACAAAGCATTGGCGACCCTGATGCTATAGGAACGACTGTATTTAGGCCCATAATAACGGCCCATAATGGGTTGTTTGTTCTCATCTAATGTTCGAACATAAAAAGGAATCCAAGGCTTTAGGCCCGCTTGGTGCAATAAAATTTGTCGAACGGTCATTCTAGACTTATTGGTTCCTCTCAACTCTGGCAAGTAAAAACTCAAGGGCTGGTCTAGTTCTAACTTCCCTTCGTCATAAAGACGCATCAAGGCAACTGTTGTTGCCGCTACTTTAGTCACCGAAGCTAAGTCGTAAATGTTATCGCGCTGTACGCGTGTTTTTTTAGCGTAGGTATAATGTCCGTAGGTTCTATGAAAAGCAATTTGTCCATTTTTAGCCACCAAGACTTGTGCTCCTGGCGCCGCTTTCAAACGAATCATTTCTGCCGCAATTTTATCAATGCCTTTGAGCACACTACTGCTCAGACCTACGCTCTCTGGATTACTAGCATAAGGCATCTTTTGCACTTCTGTATCTTTTCCCATACCATATTTAAAAACAGAGGAAGCAGTCACTGGCAAACGGCCACGAAAAGGCAAAGCTCCTGCAATTGCGCGAGCAGCCAAACGTTGGGTCATTTCTTCTCCATTATACGCCACAACCGCTCCTTGTGCAGAAGGGAAATAGCGCAAGGCGTAAGGACTACCAAATGCCACCACCAAAACCTTGGTTTGCTGACTCAGCTGTTGGACAAATTTCTCTATGTTATTGGATACATTAAATCGCTTTCCAGCAGAACGGCTAATATTGTGTACGGCTACAATCACTGTTTTTTTCTTTGCCAAAGCTTTCAAACGGCTACTGGGTACGGATCCATTTGCTGTATAATGTTGGCGGATGCCATACTTTTTCAGTTCTGCTTGAAAGGTGGTTAACCCTTTTCTAGTTCCCACACTAATACAGGCTGTATTCTTAGCCGATAAAGGAATAAGGGTATTTGGATCTACCAAGGTCAGCGCTTGACTTACAATGTCTTGTTTAAGTGCTTTGTTCTCTGATAAGCGCAGACGTTTAGCAACACCCGTTGCCTCCACAGGGGCATATTGGTGCAAACCAAGGCGATATTTTGCGTGTAAAATCTTACGGACATGGTCATCAATCTCTTCCCAAGTAATCAATTGATTCGCAACCGCTTCATAAATACGTTTCTTGGCGTTTGGAATATCCTGTGTCACTAATAAAACATCGTTGCCAGCCAACAATGCCTTAACATCAGTTTCTCCATCTTTGTAATGTTTTGTTACTCCTCGCATATTAAGCGCATCAGTAAAAATGAGACCTTTAAAGCCCATTTTCTTTTTTAATAAACCAGTAATCGTTGGTTTAGAAAGTGTTACTGGTAAATTAGGTGTTGCATCTAATGCAGGAATGTGTAAATGGGCTACCATAACACTTTGCACACCATGCTGAATCAAGTTCTTAAAGGGATACAATTCTACGCTATCTAAGCGCTGCAAACTGTGTCTAATAATAGGCAAGTCTTTATGAGAATCAACATCCGTATCGCCATGCCCTGGAAAATGCTTGGCACAAGCCATCACCCCATAATCTTGCAAACCACGAATGTATTGGTAAGCTTTAGCGGTGACATTTTCTCTACTCTCTCCAAAAGAGCGATCTCCAATGACAGGATTCGCAGGATTATTGTTTACATCTACTACAGGGGCAAAGTTGATATGAATCCCCATTGCTTTACACTCTCTAGCAACGGCCTTTCCAAATTCATAAATCAGAGCATTGTTTTGTAGCGCACCCATCATCAATTGCCGAGGGAATTTTGTAGCTCGTGAAACCCGCATATTGGTTCCCCATTCTGCATCCATCGACATCATTAATGGCACTTTACTTTGTGCTTGATACCGATTCGTCAATCGAGCAATACGATCTTCTTGCCCTCTAAAAAAAATCAAGCCGCCCACTTCGTGTTCTCGAATTGCTTTCAAAACGGCACTTTCATCGCTAGCCCCTTGTGTAGGGTAAGCGCCAATCATAAACAATTGCCCCAATCGAGCATCTTTACTCATCTTTGCCAATTGGTCATTGACCCAGCGCGTTTCTGCTTGACGGTTTTCTTCCGCAGCTTTTAAGGTCGCTTGGAGTTGTTTCGCTTCTTGGAGAATAAGCGTTTGTTGAGGGGTATGTTCTGCTGGGTTAGATTGACACATAAAAAAGGAGGTCAATAATAACGCAAAAACAGTAACAGCAGCTTGGCGGTTCATCGTAGAATATGATTTGACAGGATAAAAGGTGTCGGCAGAAGCAGCTCTTTATAGCTTATCACCAGACATTGCGCAACAAAAAATAAGAGCAACAAGATACTACTTTTTCAAAAAGAGTTCTATAAAACTTCAGGGAGTTTGGAACTTATTCTCCACGAAAATTCTTTATCCCCCTATGAAACTTACTATTACAGGATCTTCCACAGCCTTATTTTCCACGTGGTATCTAGTGGAAGAATTCCAGCTCCTATTTGATGCAGGAGACGGTGTTATTTCCAACTTATTACAGCGCTCTCGAAAAGCACAACATGTTTTTGTCAGCCATGCTGATCGGGATCATATGTCTAGCTTAATGGCTTTTAGACAAATGCACGCCCGCCCAGAAGGTTTTCCAAAGATTTATTATCCCAAAGATGCTCGAAGTTTTGAGTACTTGAAAGATTTTAGTGCGCGTTTTGCGCCTCATTCCCCACCAACCCCTTGGTATGGAGTTGATGATGGACAGGAGTTTGCGATCAAACCCAACTATATTGTGAAGAGCATTCGCAATGAACACATTGATGTTCCATTACCTGTAATCAAAAGTGTTGGATACGAAATCTTGGAAGTCAAACGCAAGCTAAAAACAGCATTTAAAGGGCTTTCTGGATTAGAAATTAAAGCCTTGCGAGAAAAAAAGGGCAATGATTTTATTACCCAAGAGCAACGCCAATCTATTCTCACTTATACAGGGGATACTCCTGTCCGCGATTATGACCTATGGAGTCAAGCCAATGTTCTAATCCATGAAGCTACATTTTTGGAAGCACCAGCGAAAAATAAACGAGGCAGTGTCCATAGTGTTTTAGAAGAGGTTATTGATATGGTCGCCCAAAGTCAAGTTCAACAATTGATTTTAGGTCATTTTTCTATGCGCTATTCCAAGCAGGAAATTGAACAGGCGGTTCAACAACTCTGTCAGCAATATCAACTCCATATTCCTGTTTTTTGTGTCTTGCCAGGAGTAGTTGCTAGGGATATTTTGAGTACTCCTCCCACCTACCAGCCTTCTTAGAGCAAGTTTAAATTTTT
>JBOEFW010000050.1:38442-40399 GCA_050633105.1 Aureispira sp.
TTTCTCCACTAACTTTTTGTCAGAACCACTAATTATTGATTTTCATCCTTAATACATTTTAAACAAACTCTTAATTGTATTGTAATAAGTCAAAAAATTGTCTTCTTATTTGGAAGAGCAAAAAAAACAGGAGTCATCCCTTAAGTTGGAGTGACTCCTGTTTTTTATGGTGGGCTAGATTTTTTTAGTAACGAATACTCTTGGCTCTTTGAAGTATTGTTTAGTGGTCTTACTTTTTTTGCATTGCCCCAAAAAAGTAAGCAAAAAACGCTAAGGCTAGATGACTGCAAAGAGGATTTCGTTGTTAAGGAATATTTATTTTGTCCTATAAGAGGAGTCTTTCCCCTCTAAAATTCAATACTATATCCTATTCCTATATTAAAAAGAAAAGGGGTATTGGCCATTCCAATATTAGCCGTTTTGTGAGTAGCATTTTCTCCTGTTACTTTGTTCTCATAGGAAACTTCGCCCCCTTCTAAACTAGAATAAACATTTTGCCAATAGCGAAGGCTGGTAGAGGTAAAGATTCCTCGTAGAAAATTGTCTTGTTTTTCAAAAGGTTTCCAGCGAAAATAAACACCTACTCCTAACGTAACCGTAGAATAATTAGTTACTTGGTTTTCTTGAAGCCTTCGATTGGTTCCATCATAATAGACTTCAAATCGGTGCAGTTTCGGCTCAAAACGCACATCAAAATACTTATGTAATCGGTAGCCAATCCCAAACCCTGTGCTGTATGGTAGATGAAAAGCAAGGTGTTGTTCTTTAGCAGCACCAACCGTTGTTCCTGTTTTGCTTTCTAGCTCTAGAGAGAATCCGTGAGAGTAATTAAACACCATTTTGGGCGTATAAAAATCGACTTCCACATTCCATCCTTGTAATAAGATGGGCTGAATTGTCCCTGCCAAAAAAACAAGTTCATATTTTTTTTCAGGAGTGGATTGTGCCCATACTGTTGATTGTACTTTAAAAAAAAGCGTTATTAAAATTGCAAGCCTTAAAAAATGTTTCATTTGTTTCTTTTTTATTAGACTTTATTACGAATAGTTTTGTAGCAAAAATTGGATCTTTTGCTCCTACTCCTCGTTAAAAATTAGCCGAATAGCTAAGGCTATTCGTCCAATTTTTGCCTCCATTAGAATCAAAACTTCTCACGTTGTCCCTATACAATTCCATTCGTACTAAGGTCTATTGAATTAATAGTTCAAAGATCAAGCAGTTTCAATGAAATGCACTGAACAAATGTTAAGAAAATCACTTCAGCAATTTTCTTCTTAGTCGGCTTAAGTGTTGTGGTGTAATCCCTAAAAAAGAGGCAATGTATTGCAAGGGTACTTTTAATAACAGTTCCCCATTCTCTTTTATCATAGTTTCATAACGCTCTTGGGCTGATTGAGAATGCAACATGGAGATACGTCTTTCCATTAGGATAAAAAGATTCTCCGCAATAACTCTTCTCCAAATTTGAATTTTTGGTACTTCTTCCGATAAACTGATCAAGTCTTCTCGATGAATCACCCAAAGTTCTACTTCCTCCATCGCTTGAATGTTTTCTTTTGTTGGTGTTTGTACTAAAAAGCTGGTAAAGGAAGAAACGAAATTTCCCTCTGGCATAAAAAAGCAACTTATTTCGTTGCCTTCTAAATCATTATAGAATATTCTTAAAGTACCTTTATTGATAAACGCAACATGGTTGCAATATTTCCCTTCCTCCACCCATAGCTCTTGTTTCTTAAGTGTTTGTGAGGTGAATTTTGTTTCAATGGTGGTTCTTTCTTTACTTGTTAAATTAATAACCTGATTTATCGCGTCTGTAAATCTCATTTCTATTGCTGGCTAACTAATGTTTATCTATACTTGGCGGCACAAAAATATAAAGATAGTACTCTACAAAATAGGTCTAGCTATAAAAATAGCTTCAATAATCGTTCTTAATGCACTGTAACAGAAGTTTATT
>JBOEFW010000051.1:0-3307 GCA_050633105.1 Aureispira sp.
TAGGAAGAGTTTTTTTGTGTAAAAGCATATAATACAGCTTTGTATTAGGCCATTTTTGTCTTTTTTTCAACGATTTTTATAGTAAAACTTGCTTTTATACTTACAATAGATTAATATTGTGACTGAGTGGTCATAATATGACTATGCAGTCACAATGCTAAAACCTAACTGAATTAAATATGCCAAGTGCAACGTTTGAAAAATTAGTCAGTAGTAAAAAGGAAGCTTTTATAGCGGCTTTTTTGAAGGAGTTTGCTAGCAAACCTTATGAAAAAGCTTCTATTTCCACGGTTGTTAAGCAACTTGGAATTGCAAAGGGCTCTGTTTATCAGTATTTTGAGAATAAGATGGACCTATTCCTATACTTAAAACAACAGGCAGAGCAACAAAAAAGAGATTATATGTTGCTACTCCAACGCGCTGATTGTGCCGATTTCTGGGCGTATTTGCGTTTATCATATGAACAAGGAATTGCTTTTGATACGGCTTACCCTTTGGAAATGCGGTTTTTATACAATTTGCAACAACAGCATTCTCCTTTATTACAACCCATCATTGCTGCTTGGGAAGAACAAGGAATTGCGATTTATACACAAATGATGGCACAGGAAATAGAGCAAGGTCATTTTAGGGCTGATATAGCGCCTGAGGCTATGGCTCATTTTATTTTGGCGGTTAGTAATGGCATTGGGAAGCGCTTAGTTCAGCAGATAGAAGCCCATGAAAAGAAAAAAACAGGTGGTCTGCTGAAAGAGGCCGATAAAGTCTTATTAATGAAATTAGTGGAGGAACAATTGGTTTTGCTTGAAGCAGCTTTTTCTCCACAATCTTAAATCTTCTTTTAGTTAATCAATAACTTATGATTACTGTAAACAACTTGAGTTATACCTATCCCAAAGCGGATAAGGCTGTTTTGCGCCAATTGAATTTTGAGATAACTAATGGCGAAATTTTTGGCTTTTTAGGGCCTTCTGGGGCAGGGAAGAGCACCACTCAAAAAATCCTTTATAAGATACTAACCAATTATACAGGAGAGATTCTTATTGATGGGCGTTCTCTGCAAACGTTGGGACAGGAATATTATACAAGAGTAGGAGTTGGGTTTGAATTGCCCAATCATTATTTGAAGTTGACTGCCCGAGAGAATTTAAAGTTGTTTGCAGGGTTTTATCCTGCAGAGAACATCCAAGATATGACAACTTTATTTGAAGCTGTCGGAATGATTGATGCCATTGACAAACGGGTGGAGGAATATTCTAAAGGCATGAAAATGCGTCTGAATTTTATTCGTTCTATTCTCCATAATCCTGATATTATCTTTTTTGATGAGCCAACCTCAGGGCTTGATCCAATCAATGCCCACCGCATTAAAGATCTTATTAAGGAATTGAGAGCACAGGGCAAAACGGTGTTTATTACTACTCATGATATGGCAACCGCAGATGAGCTTTGTGATCGAGTTTCTTTTATTGTTGATGGAGAAATTGTCTTGACAGAAAAACCAGCCGTACTCAAACATGCCAATGGAAGAAAGCGCGTTCGAGTAGAAAACAAAGGTCTAGGATTTAAGGAATTTGAGTTGGAAGGACTTGCGCAGAATGCCGATTTCTTGGAGTTGATTGGTCGAACAGATTTGATGAAAATAGAAACCTTAGAGGCGACCTTAGAAGAGGTGTTTATTAAAGTAACGGGGCAATCTTTGCACCTTTAAATTCTTGTTGTCATGAAAGAATTCTTTGAACAATTGCGGTGGCAATTCATCTTACTGCATCGCAATAATTTGATTAACATTAGTGTGGGGGTAACGGTCCTTTATGCGTTTATCTTTTATCTTTTTAAGGATACGCCTTATACCAAAGAGATCTTAACCTTATTGTTATACAGTGATCCAACCTTAATTGGTCTACTCTTTTTTGGATTGATGATTATTTTGGAGCGCAACCAGCAAGTGTTATCCGCTTTTATGGTCACACCTATGAACAAACACATCTATTTATGGGCAAGAGTACTGAGCTTGTCCGTCATTGGTTGGGGCTGTGCGACGGGGATGGCGGTAGCTGTTTTGGGCTTTGGGTTTAATGTGCTGCAATTCTCTATCGGAGTATTTTTTATCACAGTGCTCTTTTCTTTGGCAGGAGTGATCTTGATTTCTTATGCGGAGGAGTTTTTGAATTACATGTTGGCCGCTGTGCCTGTGATGATGATGTTAAGCTTGCCATTGTTGCCTTACTTTGAATGGAGTCAAGCCAATTGGTTGGCTTGGTCACCAACACAGGGCGCAACAAACCTGATGATTGCTACCTATGATAGTCGCCCTTTGGATTTTAATAAGTTTTGGGCTTATGGTTCTAGTATCTGTTGGATTGCGGTGTTTTATGGCTTAGGTTATTGGCGGTTTTATAAAAAAGTACGCAGCTAAATCAATGTTGTGATAACGATTTGAAAACTTTTTTTCTTCTCTTTTAATCCTTGATGTATGTCTCCTTCCATTCTTAAAACGGCTAGTAGTGACTTTAAATTAATCTTTCGAGATACTTCGCTGCGTATTTTCTTTTTTATGCCTTTGTTAATTGTATTGATGGTTGGCTGGTTGTGTCCTTACTTGGCCAAAACTTACCCTGTAACGGCTGATTACATGATTTATGTGGTGATTATGTCTTGCACACAAGCCGCGACGATGTATGGTTTCATTTACAGCATTGTTTTTTTGGATGAGCGCGATACTGAAGTTGCAAAAGTCTACAGTATTTTGCCTATTTCTAAAAACAAGCTCCTCGTAAGTCGCTTGCTCTTGCCGTATTTATTATCAACCTTGTCTACGTTTATTGTTTTATTGACACAACCCTTCTTTACAGGATATTCGTGGGGAATGTGGTTGATTTATTCGTTGTTGTTTGCTTTCTTAGCGCCCATTATGGCGTTGGCGGTAGCGAGCTTAGCGGGCAATAAAATGGAGGGCATGACTTGGTTTAAAGGACTTAACCTGATTGTAAGTTTACCACTAGCAGCCTTTTTCTTACCTGATTATGCTTATTGCTTTGCTGTCTTGCCTACCTTTTGGCCTTATTGGAGCTTTTATCATTTTTTGACACTAGATAATTATGCCTTGTTTTTAGTGCTTGCCTTTATTATAGAAATTGCCTTGGTAATGGGTGTAGCACAATGGTTTAAGAAGCGCCATTTTACACAATAATATTGGTGGAGCATCGGTCCATCACTTCTTCTCTTTTGAACGTGTTAGGCTGAATACATTGTAATATAAATTTATTAATATTTCAAATGGACTGTTTTTTCTTTTTGTCATTAG
>JBOEFW010000051.1:3457-24483 GCA_050633105.1 Aureispira sp.
CCGCGAGTAGCTCCTTCCTATGCCCTTCCAATACCGTCGCAGATATTAAGGCTTTTGATGATTGTTTTTTTAAATAAACTTCCGTTACAGTGTGCTGAATTGTTCAGCGGATAAATGCATCTATTCATAAAAGGGAGGCACATGAACTAACCTATTTACCAGCTTCTTTTGGGAACCTAATCCAATTAGAAGAATTAGATTTACATGAAAATGAGTTTACTAATTTGCCCGCCTGTATCGTTAAGCTCACCCAACTAACTTGTATAGATTTACGTCGTAATAAATTAACAAGCCTACCTGCTTTTTTTACCCAACTGCCTCAATTGACCGATTTATATTTACAGGGAAATGCCTTTTCTAAACAAGAAAAGCAAAGAATAAAAGTAATGCTTCCCAATTGTGCTGTTAATTTCTAAGCGGTTATAGCCTAGTAAATGATTTATAATACCTAAAAAAAAGTCCTTGCTAAAGGATTGTTTAGCAAGGACTTTTTTGATTCATAAAGCTTTATTTTTAACGCTCAGATTCATTGACTTCATACTGCACAGGGTTGTCATCAGGAACAGGAAGCGGCAAAATATCTTCTTCACAAGCAGCAGGATATTCTGACGTCAACCAAACCTGAATACCTGAACCCATGTTTACTTTTGCATTGGCAGAAGGGCGTTGTTTCCAAACCCAAGCATCTAAAGTATCAACAATGTTACCATCTAGGTGGACTTGACCAAGGTTAAATTGACTGCCTTTGATCGCAAATTCAGCGGCACCATAGGTGTCACACAATAAATCAGGCACTCGTTGAGGTAAAGCGTCCATTCCTTCCAACAAGACTAAATCTACAATAGATCCTTGTGGTACAGGACGTCCTTCAACGGGTTTGTTCTCTCCTTTGGTGGGATTTACTTCCACAAATAAAGGAGCACCATTGACTGCTGCTTCTACCACGGTATTTTCTGCTTTTCCACCTGGGCGATAGGTGAGTTTACCAACCTTTAGGTTGCTACGTCTTAAGAAACGTACCACTTGTTTTCTAGAGCGACCAATCAACTGGTCGTAATAAACTTTAACCGTACACTTATCGTGTTTGGTTACAATCAAGTATATTTTTCGACTTTCTTTTACGCGTTGAGCAGGTTTTGGATTTTGTTCGCGAATAATACCGCCATCAGCTTGGCCTTTACAAACAGAATCGACGACTTCAAAATCTAGTTTACGAGTAGCTAAGAGTTTTTCTGCTTCCTCTAAGCTCATATTAACCATGTTGGGAACCTCGATGGATTCTCCATGTAAAGTGTACCAACTAATTCCCCAAAGGGCCAATTGAATTAATACAAAGGTGACAACAATGACTCCTAATAGGTTTGTTATTAGGAATTTGCGCAAGCGCCAGAGGTCGCCAAAGAAGGTACTTATTTTATTTGCCATAATGTTTTACTAATCTAATTGTCTATAGAAGGGGGCTTTATTTTGTGAGCTCGCCAAGGCTTGGTTGTTGGGTGCGTTGAGTCCCAAATTTTAGAATCTGGTCAATAAACTCATAGGGTTTGTAACCATTAATCGCACATTGGTGAAAAATACAAGTTGCTGGTGTCATTCCAGGCAGAGAATTAACTTCAATAATCAAGGTCTCTGCTCGGCCATCAGGATAAATACGGACAAATGCATCAATCCGCGCATAGCCCGTAATTTGTAACAATTCAGCCGCTTGTTGTAAGGTTGCTCGTACTTGTTTAGAAATATGTTCGTGATCAAAATCCATTTCTGGAAGGATAAAGCGAGCAGGGGTAATGTTTTGGCCTTCTCCTGCTAAGAATTTTTCTTCTAAGGATAAAATTTCTCCTGTTGCTAAGGCTTCTGACGGCTCAAAAATTTCATAGCGCAGTTCTCCTTGCTCTCCATAATGAGTTAAAAGACCACCAGTGATTTCAAGGAAATGTACAGCATCTTCTTGAGTAATCAACGCTTCTAATAAGGCAATCTTCTTTTGTGGAAATTCTTCCTTAGGTTTCAATTGCAACAAGTGGCTGTTTTCCTCATTGACAAAAGGCGTTGTTCTAAACAAAGCTTTTAAGAACGCGGCTACTTGTGCGCGATTTTTGAGAAGTTTGACCGCCGAACTACAACCATCATCAACAGGTTTGCCGATAAAAGGGTAGTGTAATACTTTTTCAATATTATCTAAGGTGTTTTCTAGACTTTGTTCCACTTCTTGTTGAGAAATCAGCAATTGTTCGGTTACTGGTAAGCCTGCTGCTTTGAGACGTTGCAAGGTCTCATATTTGTCAATGGTAACGGCGGCAGAAGTGGCTAGAGAACCATTAAAAGGCAAGTTATACGCCTGTAATTCTTTTTGTACCGCACCATCTTCTCCAGGACGGCCATGCAAGGCAATAAAAACACTGTCTACTTTTTCTGCCAATTGTGGGTAATGCCACTCCTCTGGCGCAAAAATAGGCGGTTGCTGGGTATAACGACTAGTAATCGCCTGACAACGTTCTTGAATATCTTTTATAATGGAATGTTGTTGGTAATTTAGAAGCTTATCGCGAATGTCATCGGCATTGTCTTTTAAGAGCAAGTTAATCGGAATGTGGTACAACTGATGCGCGTTGGAATTTCCTGTTACAAATACAGGCAAAGGCTCATAGCGATCCGAACTGGCTAATTTCTCATAAATATTTCGCCCACTCTCTACCGAAATATGGCGTTCTGAAGAATAGCCTCCTAAAAACACGGCTACTTTTTCTTTATTGGTCGCGGTTTGTTGTTGTTGTGCCAAAGCCAAATCTAAGGCTTCTAACAAATGCTCATATTGTCCAATATTTGTGGTCGTCTGAATGCGCTCTTGTAGAGAGGTTCGAATAATATAGCTGAGAAATTGAGAAGGATTTAATCCAATTTCGGCGGCTTGATGGAAGAAGAACGAAGACGGCAACATGCCTGAAGTCGTATTGGGATCATTTAAGAAAATGCGCCCATCAGCTTGAATGAATCCATCAATTCTAGCGTAGGTATTAAAATCTAAAAAGGAGAATAAGGATTCGCAGGCTTGGCAGATTTGCTCAATTTGAGCATAAGGCAAATCAATAGGTGTACGTTTACGCGAAAGACCTGCTAGGTATTTGGAACGATAGTCAAAGACTTCTTGTCCTTTTAGAATTTCTGTAGGGGGTAAGGCAATGGCTTCGTTTTCTTCTCCTCTTACCACGACACAAGAAAACTCTTTACCTTTTATAAAGGACTCTAAAACAACCGTGTGTTCTGATTGTAACCCTTGTAAGGTAAGAGGGGCTTGAGAGTGCTCAAAATAAGTATCTAAGTACGTTAGTAACGTTTCTGGGTGATAAAAGCGCTCTTTGCTGTTTTTTTCTTGCAACGGAAAACCAATTCCTGTTCGAATATCTGTGAGAACACGCAGATAATCTACTTTCTCTTCTAAACTAAGTATGGTCCATTGCTGGGCACTTAAGGTTTCCATGAAAAAGGCTGCATCAATGGCAGGGGCAAGTTCTTCTCGTTGATGTACAATGCGTACGCCAATAGAAGAGCCTTGATTGGCTGGGCGGACCACTAAAGGCCAACCTAGATCGTTTGACCAAGTATTGAGCTGCTGTGCTGTTGTTCCTTTCCACCAATCAGCACGACTGATACTGACCATTTTAGGCATATCAAAACCTGCTGCTTCCATGAGCTTTTTTTGGTAGGATTTATCCATACCAATACTGCTTGCCCGAATCCCTGAACCTGAGTAAGGAATTTGGAGAAAATCTAAAACCCCTTGTAATTGTCCATCTTCTCCCATGCTCCCGTGCAGGGCCAAAAAGGCAAAATCAATAAGGGCTGGTAACTCGTCTAAAGTGAGTGGTTGTCCTATTTCTTGTAGTGCTTGTTGACGCTCTTGTGCGGAAAGCTGGTGTAAGCTTTCGATGTACACTTGAAAATGATTGGGACTGAAAGGAACCTGCTTTGCTGCAGGATAAAAATCACGAATGGTGCCTTTGTATAAATAGGACCAATTGAGAAGAACAAACTGGCCTAAGCTGTCTACAAAAATCGGTACAGGAGTAAAAAGACTCTTGTCTAAATTATCATAAACGGTACGACCGCCTGCAAAAGAGATTTCGCGCTCTCTAGAGCTACCTCCAAAAAAAATTCCAATACGCATGTTTCTGTAGTTCAAACCTTATGGTCCTGTTCCTTTTGCTCCCTTGGGTGCTTCATCCAAGAGGAACAAACCTATAATGGGTAAATAGACTTGATGTCTAATAGCAGGCGTAAAATTACAGTTTATTTTTTGATTGCCATAAAAAAGAATCCTCCCCTGAGTAAATAGAAGAGTGGCAATGAATAATTGGTTATTTTAGGAAGTTTTCGGTTCCTCTTTTTGGAGAATTCTCGTTCATCTATGGCACATTCTAGAAGAAGGGGGAGATTAGAGTTTGACAAACTCATATTCTAATTCATTGATTGAAATGAAGAAGGTCCGTTCATCAATGAAGGAAATGTAGAGATAATCGTCAAAAGGGCCATCATCGGCTTTGATGGTCAAGGATTCATTCTTAACAAGGGTATTGGCATTGGACGATTGAGTCACGGACCAAGTTCCTTTGTGAATGATCCATGTTTTTTGATCTTTGCTGTTTAAAATACGTGTTTCTAAGACCCCATCGTTACTAAAAACCATGGTTGCACTTTTCAACATAAAGGGTTTGTTGTTATAAAAAGGCTGTAAATCTCCTGGATTGCTGAGTTGCCATTCTCCAATCAATCGCTCGTGGTAATTGGTCATTCCATCATCTCCACAGCTTTGGAGGCCAAGAAGAGTGCAAAGCAAGGCAAAAAACAGAAAAGGGCGGAGTGGCTGAAATAAAGTTGTAAACATGCTTATTGGAGGGTGTCTTTTAGTAAACAATCAAAATATTTATAGCTTGAAGATACAATATTTTAGAGAATTGAACGGGTGAAAACCAAAAAGTATCCATCTCTTTAAAAAGGATAAGAGGGCTTAGAATTTAATCTACTTATTAATGCTGGTTGTTCTTTGGGGGATTGTAATCGATGCTTGTAGGTGTGTGTGCGTATTGAGGTGATTTGTTGTTATTTTCCTTAGGATGGAAAGAAGTGATTGGAAGACGTCTTTTTGGACAAGGAAGGACAGAACAGTCCTGCCTTACAGATACAGCAGAGCACAAGTAGTGCAGGACTGAAAACAAGGAAACATCTTTATGCCTTTTAAGGATAGAAAGGCTTAGAAAATAGCTCCTACAAATAGAACAAATAATATAATAAGCCCGATGAATAGCGTTAGAAAAACCTTAGGCAAATAAGCCTTTAGTCTATCCTTTTTACCTGTTTGGAGCCATTGCCATATGCCTATTAAAATAGCAATAGCACTACCAACAAGGAATATTACAAATAAAAAGAACGCAAAAAATAAAGCTTTCTCTGTTCCAGAGGAAATGAATCCACCTTTGAAAGCTTCCGCCTGTGCTATTTCAGGACATAGGAGGATTAAGAATAAGGTGCCCCCAAAAAGAAGAATGGGGCGTAATAAGGAGGAAGTGTTCATCAAATTCATTGGCGTGGTTTTAAGGAGAAAAAACATTGTTTATAAAAAAACTACATTTCTAAATGACATAGGAAGAAGTCGTATTTAAGGAGCGATTTGAAGAAAGAAATACAAGCCCAATAAAATTAACAACAACATCAAAATATTAGGTAGATAATGGCTAAAAGAAGGCGCTTTAGGATCTATCTTTTTATTAAGCCGCGCAAACAAGGCGATGACTCCTGTGATGATTCCAAAGAGGAGCAACAAGGCTAGGAAAAACACTGTTTTAAGTGTACTAGAAGTTAAACCACTGTCCTTGAAAGCTTCTGCATGGAGAACTTCAGGAAAGATAGTTAGTAATAGAATGCTTCCCCAAAATAGAAGGACGCGAACGAATGGAAGATTGTCCATAGAAAAAAATATAGAGCGTTAGGTTTCTTTTTAACAAGAGCCTAAGAGGGCCATTAGAAGAATACCTAAAAACGTAAGAAGAACCAACGAAGTAGTGGAAATTTGAGTAGGCTCATCAGGGGCAGCCTTCTTTCCTTTTTCTTTCTTATAGACAGCCTTTACTGTTGCTATAATCCCTGCTATAATAGCTAAAGGTATGAGTAATAGAATAAAGAAGATGGCTTTTTCAGCCCCAGAAGGTAGTAACCCACCTTTGAAGGCTTCTGCATGGGCAAAACTAGGCAGGGCTACCACGAATAAGGTAGTAATGAATAAGCCTAGTATTCGAGGAAAGGAATTTGGAAGAAGGGAAATCATAAGTGAGGAAATTTGGAGTGATGAAATTCAGAACCAACAACAGCCACCTTCCTTACAAAATTCCCTATTTAAGCACCAATACTGTTAATATTTTCTTTAAGTCTCTTAAGATATTGATTTTTATAGTAATAGTCGCGAATGGCTAATAAATCCTCTTTTGAGGCTGTTTTGTCGTCGTATTGCTCCAATAAGGCTTGTACCGTTGCGCGTAGAGCCGCTTCTTCTTTTGTTAAATCCTGCTTTAACTGCTCATGTGCTGCCGCGTCATAATCAAACTGTAATTCCATGACTTGCTCATTAACTTCCATCATTTCCATCAAGAAGCTTTGAGGGAGGGCATTGGTTTTTGGGTCTCCCAAGAGGCCTTTGAGTTCTAGCACATATTTGAGGCGCTGGTCTCTATTTTTAAGCAATTTGTAGGCTTCGTTATTTTGAGTGGAAAGCTCTAAAATTTCTGCTTGTTTTTCATCTGATTCTAAGGTGTAGAAATCAGGGTGATATTGTTTGCTTTTTTTTAAGAACAATTGGCGCAAAGCCGCTTCATCCAAGTCAAAACTAATTGGTAAGGCGTAAAAATCGAAGTAGTTCACAGTAGATATACGATAGAACAAGAGACAATTCCTGTTAGAATTGCCTCTTGTAAGGATGAATGATAAGTTTATTCAAAGCCATTGACGCCATTGACCGTCGTGTACTTAAATTGTACTTTCTTTTCGGGGTAAATGTATTTAAAGGCAGATTGTACCATTAAAGTCCCTTCATGGAAGCCACACAAAATAAGTTTTAGCTTTCCAGGGTAAGTATTGATGTCTCCAACAGCATAGATGCCAGGCACATTGGTGCTGTAATCTACGGTATCTACCTCAATGGCAGAACGGTTGATGTTTAAGCCCCATTCACCAATAGGTCCTAGTTTAGGACTCAAACCAAAGAGCGGAATGAAGTGGTCTACCGCATAGGTAGAATCTCCATCGTGTTTGTGTTTGATGGTGACTTCGTTTAAGCGCTCTGTTCCACCAAGGCCAATCACTTGTGCTTCTGTTACCAAGTTGATTTTGCCAGCTGCCGCTAATTCTTCTACTTTTTCTACCGAATCTAATGCTCCTCTAAAGCTTTTTCTACGGTGTACTAAGGTTACTTCTGAGGCAACATTGGCCAAAAAGATGGTCCAATCAAGTGCAGAATCTCCACCACCAGCAATGACAATTTTTTTGTCACGATACAATTCTGGCTCCTTAATAATATACTCTACTCCTTTATCTTCAAAGTCTGTGATGTTAGAAATAGGAGGCTTACGCGGCTCAAAACAACCTAACCCACCTGCAATACAGATTACTGGCGCTACATGTGCTGTCCCTTTGTTGGTTGTCAAACAATAGCGCCCATCTTCTAATTTTTCGATGGTTTCTGCGCGTTCCCCTAAGGTAAATCCTGGGTGGAATGGCGCAATTTGTTTCAGTAGATTATCCACTAAGTCCCCCGCCAAAATATCGGGAAATCCAGGGATATCGTAGATTGGTTTTTTCGGATAGATCTCTGTAAGTTGACCTCCTGCTTGTGGCAAAGAGTCCACCAAGTGGCATTTGAGTTTGAGCAATCCTGCTTCAAACACAGTAAACAAACCACAAGGGCCAGCTCCAACGATGATAATATCCGTTTCGATCCGTGTCATACGTCTATTTTTAAACAATTTTAAGGTAATACAAAATAACAGCTCTTACAGGCCATTACTATCTCTTATTTTTAAACAATTTCTTTTTCAAAAAAGCCTTCTTCCCGCAGTTGTGCCACCCACTGTTCTAAGCGCTCGTCGGTTTGTTCAGGTTGGTTGTCTTCATCGATTGCCAAGCCTAAAAAATGCTGTTCTTGAACGGCTTTTGATGCTTCATATTCATACCCTTTGACAGGCCATTTTCCGAAGATCGTTCCACCATTTTTTAACACGACTTCTCCAATAATTCCAATTCCATCTACAAAGAACTCTCCATAACCTTCTTGATCGCCTAAACCAAATAGAGCGACTTTTTTATGCGTAAAATCTATTTCTTGAAACTGTTCAAAAAATTCATCCCAATCACTTTGTAATTCTCCATCATACCAAGTAGACAAACCTAGAATAAGATGTTTATGAGTAGCAAATTGTTCTATACTGGCATTAAAGATATTGGTGTTCTTAATGTTTTGCTCTGGCAATAAATCCAACAGAACAGTAACAATTTCTTCTGTCATACCAGTATCTGATCCCCAAAATAGACCAATAGAAGGATGTTTTTGTATCATGCTAGTTGATTTCTTTGAAATTGCGCTAATAATTTCCTTGCTGTGAGAGCGAATAATATGCTGTTTATTGGCGAATATGCCCACAAAGGTCGAGAAAAAAAATGATAAAAAAGCGCCTTTTCTTAGTTAAGATGGATTGAATCTAAATAACTATGAAAAGAGTGCCATAGAAGTTGATAAAAAAAGCTGCCCCAAGTAGGAGGACAGCTATTTAAGGCAATTCTTATAAGAGTAGAACACTATTTTTTAATCTTAGTTTAAGGCTTTGAGATGGCTTCTTCAACAACTGCATTAAAAAAGCTATTCTAACAGATGTCAGAATAGCTTTTGTTATTTCTATTTGGAATAGCTGGATCTAATCTAATCCATTTTGATTAACTCTTTTACGGTAGAAGCATCAGCGCTGTTGAGGTGGATGTAATACAATCCACTTGGCCAAGCTTGTGCATCAATTTGATAAGTGTTTAAACCGCGTTGAATAGCGATCTCACGAACCATTATGCGTTGTCCGATGGCATCGTATACAATGATAGAAGCGTCCTTGTCCAATTCAGACGTTACTTCAATGGTAGCGGCTCCTGTATGCAATGGATTTGGGAACAAGTTAACGGTTTGTACATTGCCATCTTTTGACAAAGAAGTAACAACAGAATTGGTATAGTTACTTGTACCATCCATATTAACTGTTTGAATGCGGTAGTAGTAGTTGATGTTAGGTAATACAGCGCGATCATCAATAGCATAGCGCTGCGCTATTTGGCTATTACCAACAGCATCATGTGTTGTTAATGGAACAAAATTCGCATTATCGGTACTGCGCTCAATGATAAAGTAATCTACATCGATTTCTTTGTTTGTTGTCCAGTTGACGTTAATGTAGTTGTTGTTAATTGGAGTAGCTGTTAAGTCTACAATCTCTACATCCAAAAAGATGCTACCAGAAACAATACCAAAAGCGGAGAAGTCTTCAAACCCAAGACGATCTAAGGCTGTTGGGGTAGGACCACAATTGTTGTGTAAAGGGAAGTTTGGATAGACAAAAACATCGTCTTTAGATACGGTCCATACGGTTCCAAACCAAGGCGTTACTGGATCTTGTGGCCAAACACGTACTTCATAAGTACCACCACCTGTTACATTATTAATATCATCAAATTCCCATTCTCCGTGACGGCCTCCCCAGAATTGATCCATGGTATAACCACTACACTCAATGGCGGCGCCTTGACTGTTGTTAGGGCTTCCTGCTTCAAAGTGTCCTGTAAGAACTTCATAGCTGTTGGCGCGAAAATCAAAGTGAATGTATTGGAAACCTTGTTGGTTGCCATTGTTCGCAACCGCAGCATCAGGTGCTAAACCAATGATGTACCCATAAACGCCCCCAGCAGGATTAATTGCTCGGCGGTGTTTGCCTATAATATAGCCATTGTCTTGTAGAGAAAGGTTATCTCCCCCTGATTGATGCCAAGTATCGTTGACATAATTTCCTAAACCTGGTGCATCGTTCATCATTCCAAAAACAGCTCTATAAGCGCTGCCATTGGCGGGATAAGTAGGTGCTCCTGTTAATCCAATATCATCTGTGACCAAATTGGTCGCTTGTGTTGGCCCTAAGTTGCGTGGATCAAAATTGATGGTATTACGCACATCAGCTACATTGACACCATTAGTGTTGGTCAAATAAACGGCGCGTTGGCTATTGTTGATTTCCAAATTGTAAAAGGAACCGTCATTAACTCCTATTTGAGCAACACCACCCCGTACCGCATAGCTGCCAGAGATGAATTGACGTTCATTAGTATTAACATCGCTGTTTTCTAGTAAGGTCGTTCCTGTTCCACGTTGCTGAAAATTATTATCAGAAGACATGTTTCCTTGTACTTTGAGTAAGCCATTGTTGTTTAGGGTACCTGTTGCTCCTTGCATGTGAACATCTCCCCAAACATGTACTTCTGCTCCTGGTTGTATGGTAACTAAGGCCCCGTCATTGAAGAATTCATTATTGTGCTGCGCGAAAAGAGGCCAACTAGCAATGGTGAGTGCAGCCGCAAATAGAGGAGTTGTAATAGTCTTTAATTTCATAAAGTGATTGTTTATTCTTTTGAGTCTCCAATTGGGGGATTTTCCTTGGAATGTAATGCTTTGAAAGCAAACCTATAATGTATAGAGTTTGATGTATAAAGAAACGCAAAAAAAATGAAAAAATTAAGAAAAAGGAGAACAATACTAGTATTTGTTTAGTATCCTTCTAATTCCAGTGCATTTTTTACGCCAAATGGATTAGAATTGTTTAGGCTAGAGCTTTTTTTTAAAAAAAAGATAAGCTAAAAAGATACTTAACTAGATTGATTCCAGTACTTTATAAGCTCCTCGGTAGTTTCCAGATTGAAAATAATGCAAGCGCCCTTCCGTTTCTTCTTTGAGGATAATACCTAAATCTTGTAGGAATTTTTTGTGATAAATACTAGGCGCATCACTTTGGTAATAAATGGTGTTAATTCCTATGATCGGATAATCTAGGGCATATTCTTTTTTTAGAAGCGTTCCCTGATAGCAATCAGCGACAACATAAAGCCTGATGCCCTGTGAATCACAATGTTTTTGTATCGAATCAATACTAGGATAATTTTGCTCCTCCGCTTGTACAACCCAAGTATAAACGAGGGCTTTAGGTTGGAATTTTAAGCAGTCATAGAGCTGTTTGCCTTGTAGTTGGAGTACACGAAACGCAGGAGCATACTGTGCCTTACACCAATCGTTGTTAGCAGTGGTATGCTTGATTAGAGTAGGGTATTTTTTTTGGGTGGCCTCATAATTAGATGTGTTATTGGAAAACTGTCTGTTGGTCGAACAAGCGAGGCAACAAAAACAGCACATCCAAAAAAACAAATAAGGAATAGGCATACAAAAAGCTAAAAAAGTAATTTTAAATAAGGTAGAGCTACCTATTATACATAAGATCTAAAGGCCTCTATACTCTAAAGGTAAACTGTCTAATATAGTTCCATTGTCTGCTTGAAGAGGAGCCGTTTCTTGGTTGGTTCTAAAGTATTTACCCACTTGTCCAGGATGTGGATAAAGGTATTCAAGGGTGTCTACTTGTAAGCCATTCCATTGGTATTTATAGAAACCTGCATCTGCAGGATCACCATAAGCTCTACCACGAATGAGACCTTCAGTGGGAGAGAAGGTAGGATTCATAAAGGTGTAAGGGCCTGCAAAAGAAGTATTATTAGTGGTGTTTAAGTAAACCGTATAGACCTCTCTGGACCAAGAACCCGCACTAGGATACCAATGGACTACAAAATCTTGTTGTTGATCACCATTGACGTCAAGGATTGTATCTTTTTGGTAGGTGATAAGATCTTGTTGATGGTGTAATAAGAGCTGAGAACTATCGGCTTGAATGTGATAGAAGTCCAAATAAACCTCTTCTGTTCCAGAATACCATCTCCGCAATAAGAAATAGGTTTGGGGAGTACCCAGTAGTTTACCAACGGTTATTTCTATATCAATTTCTTCTGAAGTATCTGTGGGAGAGAAGGTATAAGCGCTGGTAAAACGCTCTGCTTTAAAACTAGGAGAGGCGACACGAAAAGCATCATTTAAAGCCAAAGCAAGGTTGATGCTATCTATTTCCGAATCAGAGGACAGTAGCCCCCAAGCAATTGTATCTGAAACGATGGCATTAGAATCAATAATGGAAGGAGTTTGTTGACTGGAAACTGTTGGCTGGCCTTCCATGCCTTGTTGAGGGACCTGTTGGTAACTAAAAACTAAAAGAAGAACAGTGATGATAAACAGTAGAATGGTAAGTTTCATAGTATGTCAACAGTCGCGTAAATGGTTGGAGTATGTTATAAGTAGAAAAAATAGAAAAATAATTGGAGAATGTAGCAACAGGGCGTATAAAACAATCGAGGTAGGAGACAATTATCTCCTACCTCGATTGTACTTTTTTCAAAAATAGAAAAAATACAGCCTTCTAATTCATCTTAACTGCCTTTAGCAAAGGAGGATTATGTTTTACATTAGCCTCTAATTCTGAGGATTGGCTTTGGTCAGCGGTTGCTGCCTCTAGTTCCTCTAGATCAATCCCACCCCAGTAATTGCGCCCAATTGCAAGGATTGTGCTTCCCATTTCTTCACAACGTCCATAAACTTGTACATGGTGACGGCGGTAGTTGTGGAAGTTATTATAACTAATACTGACATTGCCAATATTATAGTATTCACAAGAGAGCTTTAAGTTAGTTGGATTGTTCTTAAAATCATTCTTTTCAACTAAAACAGAAGAGCGTTGAGTGAGTTTGTGCACCTTTAGTACATAGTCCTCAAATTTCTGAAATTGATTGTATCGAACCGTGACTTTACCACCACCTAACATCCAGACAACAATACCAGAATGGCGGCCTTCGCTGGTAATTCGTTTTAATATATTGTATTCAAAAACGGTAGTCCCTCCTAATAAAATCGAATTGCAATTTAAAAACTTATTGTAACGTACATTGGCTAAACTGGTATTAAGAACACCAAGGGCACGACTACAGTTTTTTATAGTAGAATGCTCTAACCAAAGTTCTGCTTGGCGCTCGGTTTGAATGGCTGTTTGGCAATTATCTACCTCACAATGATGGAGTAATAAGTCACAGCCCTTGGAGCGCAACAAAGCTGCGACAGAATTGAGTGAACCTCGGAAGGTACAATACTCAAATTTGACACCTGTGCGGGTAGAAGGATTGTAATCATTGCAGGTTTTTAAAAACAGTAGGCCTTGCCAAGAGGCATCGTCCATCCCTAAAAATTGTATGGGATGCTTGCTACTGCCCTCTGCTATAAGATTGCCCGCAACAATCATCTTTGTTTTTTGAGCAAAAGAAATGGTGCAGCCTTCCTTGATGGTTAAAGTAATTCCTTCCTTAATGGTCACACTTTCCATCACAATATAAGGGCTACCCTCCTTCGTCCAGGTGGTCGGCACAACAATCGCTTCATCAACATAAGTGGTTGCTAATAAAGTAGGGAGCATTTGAAAAAAACAAACTACAAATGTCCAATAAAAGAGGCGCATACTCATAAAAAATTGATCTTATTGAAAAGGTAATGGCTTGCAAATATAGCAGAACGAGGTTCTAAAATCAAAGTTTTATCCTGCTTCTTATAGAAAAAGGCCTTAAAAAAATTAGAAAACTACTTCTTGTTTTTTGAGAATTAAGGAGCGATTATTAAAAGATAACTTAAAAATAACCAAGGAGTTATATTGTATAAAAGAATAAAAGAGCTTTTTATCTCAATTTTTGAAAATTGTCAAAAAAAGCACAAAATTAAGGTTTCTAAACATAGAAGATTTAACTAGACCAGTATTGATAATCAATCCATTGTAAGTGGAGCTTCAATAGCCATTCTAAGTACTGCTGACGGGTGTTTAAGACCTGTTGAAGGCTCTGTAAGACGCTTAAATAGTCGATTTCTCCTAATGCATAGGCACGTTGCAAAAGATGTTGTTGTAAGAGTAAAGTAGGGAGTACTTCTTGTTCCAAATACAAGACTTGTTGTTGTAAGGAGTAGATTTGTAGGGCTGCTTTTTTTTGTTTTAATTTTATTGTTTGCGTTAAAGCTACTGCTTGTAAGGCCAATTGTTGTTGTCCCAAATCATTGCCTTTAAGTTGTGCTTTTAGGCCTTTTTTAAATAAAGGAACAGTCCAACCAATTTGCCCTGCTGTATTGGGAAAGGTACCCTCTACTAGTTGGAGTTGTACGCCCACATCAAATTGAGGCAACCATTGACTTTTTAGCACCGCGCGTCTAGTGATCAAAATTTGCTGTTGTTGCTGTACTTGAAGCACCAAAGGATGATCAGGTGGAGTAATGCTTGTAATTTCTAAAGAAGGTGTTTGAAGAACACTATCTTGAATACCAGTAATGGTATTATCATACAGCAATAATTGTAAATCAATAAGACTAGCCGTTGCAAGTTGTTGCGTTTGTAACAATTGCAGCATCAATTGTTGTTGGGCATTTTGAGTGGTTAGTAGAGGAAGACGACCTGTTTCACCAACAGAGGCTCGTCGTTCAGCAATGGTTACAACAGAGTCATACAAGGTTAATATTTCTGTTTGGAGTGCTTCTTGACTTTTTAGAAATAAAATTCGTTGATAATGTTGGGAGACGGCTCTTTCTAGTTGTAATTCAATGGCGAGTAACTGGCTGCTACCTGCTTCTACTATTGCTGTTTGTAGGGCCGCCCGTTTTTGGGCTACACTAGGCATATTAAAGCTTTGATTGAAGTACAAGCTGTGCACTCCTGAACCCACTACACCCAATTCTTCAAAACCATAACCAAAACTAGCCGCAGGGTGGCCTTTGGCTGCATCTTTTAGCGCATTTTGTTGCTCTAAATACAAGCGCTGGGTTTGCAATTGGACATGCTGAGAACGTACTTGTTTTAGTGCAGTAGGTAAATCAATGTTATTTTGGGCACATAAGCTTTGTACAATACTGCTCCAAAAATAAAGAAACCCAAGCCATTTTTTCATAGATCGTTGATTTTTAGATTGATTTTTGTCGTAATAAATAGAAGGTACAAGGTACGACTAATAAGTTGAGCAAAGTGGAGGAAATTAATCCTCCAACAATCACCCAAGCCATGGGGCTCTGAATTTCATTGCCCGCTTGCCCACTTGCTACTAGCAAAGGAATCAGAGCTAAAGCAGTAGTGGTGGCAGTCATTAGAATCGGATTAAGACGATCTAAAGAGCCTTCTATAATCGCTGTTTTAAGGGCTATTCCTTGTGCTAGTAATACTTGATAACGAGCAATTAATAACATTCCATTTCGAGTAGCAATACCAAATAAACTAATAAAGCCAATGGTACTGGCAATGGACAAGATCCCAGAACTGATATAAATCATAAAAACTCCACCAATTAGAGCCAAGGGCAAATTGAGTAAGATAATAGCCGATAGTTTTAAATCTCTAAATTCTCGCCACAACAAGAAAAAAATGATACACAGCGCCAAAACCGAAGTGGCTAAAAGGCTACTGGTTGCTTTTTCTTCATTCTCAAACTGCCCACTGTATTCTAAATGGTAACTTTCGGGCAAGTCAATGCGTTTGCGGATACATTCTTTGATATCCTGAACGGCACTGCGCAAATCTCGATCGGCTACATTGGCTGCAATAACCAATTGACGCCTTACTTTTTCTCTATTAATGCGTTCTGGGCTGCTGCTGGATACAATACGTGCAACCTTAGAAAAAGGGATGGGCATGCCCTCATAATTCTCAATGGTTAATTGTTGTAAATCTTCGATTTGATCACGGCTGCTTTCTTGTAGGCGCAATTTAAGGTTATAACTTCGTTGATTCTCATAGACCTGTAAGACGGTTTTTCCGCCCAGTGCCACTTCTACAAATTCTGAAAATTGAGCAATCGTAATGCCACTTCGAGCCAGCAATTCTGTTTTGGGATAGATGTATAAGTGAGGGATCTCTGTTTTTTGATCTAAGCTAACATCAACAACTCCTTCTACCGTTTGGATTTCTTGTTTGATTTGGTGCCCCAATTGATTGAGTTTGGTCAGGTCTTCACCAAATAATTTGAGAGCAATATTAGAACGCGTACCTGAAATCATGTGATCAATTCGGTGGGAGATGGGTTGGCCTATATTAATGGTGACTCCAGGGAAATCGCTGATTTTTTCGCGAATTTCTGCCAAAACAGCTGCTTTGTCGCGCTCTTTCATGTGCAAGGGGACTTCAATTTCAGACGCATAATGACTTTGGGCATGTTCATCCATGGAGGCTCTACCAGTGCGTCGGCCTACTAATTCTATTTCTGGTAATTCTAGTAATAGAACTTCTATTTGGCGGTTGATGGTATTGGTTTCTGAGAGAGAGGTTTCTGGTGGAACAACCACAGAAATGGTCAAAGAACCTTCGTTAAAATCAGGCAAAAAAGAACGACCAAGTTGACTAAGAACAAATAAAGCAATTCCTAGCAAAAACACAGAACTGCCAAGAATCAAAGGAATCCGTTTTAAACTGTCGCTCAAAATATAGCGATATATCCGCATCAAATGACGAATGAGCCACGTGTACTGTATTTCTTGTTCTTCTAAATCTTTGGCTTTGGGTTGTAATAAAATACTGCACAAGGCTGGTGTGATGGCGACTGCCACTAAGAGCGACACCGCAATTACAATTAAAAATGCCCAACCCAATGGTTGCAATAAGCGGCCTTCTACTCCCTCCAAAAAAAAGAGGGGCATAAAAGAAGCCATAATAATAAGAGAAGAATTAAGAATAGAAGCCCGTACTTCAAATGTTGCTTCGTAGATGATTTCTAGTTTGTTTTTTTGTTGAGGCAACGGCAAAATGGCATTCTGCCGCAAGCGTTTGTACACATTTTCCACATCCACAATGGCATCATCAACCAAGACTCCAACGGCAATGGCTAAGCCTCCTAATGTCATGGTATTAATAGAAAAATCAAAGCCATATAGAATAAGTACACTAACCAAAAGAGACAATGGAATGGTTAAAACTGAAATTAAGGTGGTTCGCCATTCCATTAAGAATAAAAACAAGACAAGGATGACAAAGAAAATTCCTTCTATCAAAACGCCTTGTAAATTATCAATAGAAGTCTCAATGAAATCACCTTGTTTAAACAACTCAGGATTGAGTTCCACGCCTTCAGGTAAGTTCTCTGCCAATTCTTTAGTGGCTTTTTCTACGGCTTCTGTTAAGATTAAGGTATTGGCATCGGGTTGTTTGAGTAGAGTAATGGTAATGGCATCTTTGCCATTAATGGAGGCGTTGCCTTGTTTGGGAGCGGCTCCAATTTGTACTTTAGCAACATCTGCCACCCGCACGGCTATGTGTCCATCCATCTTGACTAAGGCCATTTCAATGTCCTCTAAAGAGCGAATTCGGCCTTTGGCTGAAATCAGGTATTGCTTACCATGTTGCTCTAAATAACCTCCCGAAGCGTTGTGATTCAACTGTTCCAAGGCTTCGTGCAATTCGTCCAAAGACACATGATGAAATTTGAGTCGGGCAGGATCGGCGAGTACTTGATATTCTTTTTCTTCGCCTCCATAAATGACAACTTTAGCAATGCCCTCTACTGCCAACAAACGCGGCTTAATGTACCAATTGGCAAGGCCATGCAATTCCATGCTAGAGAGACTATCCGAACTTAGCGCAATCATTTGTATCTCCCCCATAATGGAGGCAATTGGCGCCATAATCGGTGCTGCACTATTGCTAGGAAGACGGCCTTGGGCGGCATTGAGTCGCTCATTCACAATTTGCCGAGCGCGATAAATGTCTGTTCCCCAATCAAATTCTACCCAAATGGTTGATAAACCTGCGGCAGAAGAGGAGCGAAGGCGGCGCACATCAGGAGCACCATTTAAAGCGGATTCTAGTTGAAAGGTAACTAACCGTTCCATTTCTTCCGCAGACATACCATGAGCCTCCGTCATCACGGTTACAGTAGGCGCTGTTAGGTCAGGGAAGACATCGACATCAACTTGAGTGCTGACCCAAGCTCCTGCTAACAGCAGCAAGAAGGCAACTACTAGAACAGTAAAGCGATTTTGAAGGGCATTTTTTATTAGAATATTGAGCATAGCTACAATAGATTATGACAGATAGAGTTATGGAAAGAAAACTTAGTGGTTGTGACCAGCATGAGGATCTACGGTTCCCGTCATGGCCGCTAATTTGATGCGTAAAGCTCCTTCACTAAGGACATAATCTCCTTCAGCGAGCCCCTCTAAAACTTGTACATATTCGCCATCCGTTGCTCCCAATTGAACAACTTGTTTGTCGTACGAACAACCACTTCGTTGTACAAAAACAACTTGACTGCCCATTTCTTCTAAAACAGCAGATTGAGGGACGGTTAATTGTATATCATTGGGTTGTGTCATCAGATACACTTCTATTAGAGTACCTGGTAATAAGTCAGGATGGTTATTTACTTCAAAATAGAACGGGAGATAATGACCTTCTTCATGACTAGTCATTTTGCCAAAGGAAAGAATTGTGCCTTCTAACGTGGCTAGACTGTAGGCTTGGTCGCTGTATGGGTTGATGAAATTAGCATTGACGACCAAGGGCAATAAATTACCATAACGAGGGGAAACATCCACTCGGACTTGGAGACGACTGGTTTGCAAGAGCGTACCAAGGCGTTGCCCTGCTTCTACAAATTCCCCTTGGCGTACTCCCACTTGAGAGAGAAAGCCTTTGTTGGGGGCCGTGACTAGATGGCGTTTGGAGCCTTTGTCAAATACTTTTTTGATGTTTTCAAACTCTGCTTCAACCACTTGGTAGTTGTTTAGCGCTTCTTCAAATTCCTTCTGACCAATAATTTGATCTTCTAACAATTGACGTTTGCGCTTTAAATTGGCTTCTTGACGTTCTAAGTTGGATTGTGCTTTGACAAAATTCATCTCTAAATCATCAGAAACAATCCCTCGACCAGCAACACTAAACAATAATTCTCCTGCACGAACAGCGGTACCAGATGTCATGTTCTTTTTGCGTAAGCTAACCACACCATCTCGACGGGCGACCATTGTAATCAAATTACTAGTGGCTGGTTCAATGCTTCCTGAGGTGCGAATAATCTGACCAACAGGACGTTTTTGTACTTGTGTTAATACAAATCCATTGTTCCACATATCTGCCCTTGGAAAAGCAATGCTTCCAACGACGTCTTTCTGGGGATGAAGAACCGTTTTGGCTTCCTCCATCGTTGCTGCTACAGATAGAGGAGGCAAAGCAAAGCGCAGTTGTTGACTGTCGGTTGCTATTAGAATGGTCAATTGTTGTGGACCAACTTGTTCTAAGGATAGGGATGTTCTATAGACCCCCTTTTTTATGCTGGGAACAGGTTTCGCAGTTTGTGCATTCCATTGCAGCTGAACTTTATGGGTTAAGGGTTGTAAGGGCTGTAATTGGCTTAAGACTATTTCTAGTGCATTGTCCTGCCCTACAACCAATGGGGTTAGCTCTACAAAGGCCTCGATGTTGCCTTGCTGAAAGGTGTAACTGATCGGTTCTAATGCCTCTGCATGATCGTGGTCATGATGGTGGTGACAAGCGGCAAAACCAAGTGATAGTAATAGTATCCAAAAGTATTTACTCATAATAATAATAATAGTCTAAAGCGATAGAATAAGATCCCTGTAGCAATGATTAAGGGCTACATTTTTTGTGCTAATAATTGAAAGAGGGTAGGCCAGCTCATCTTTCCGTATTTGCGCCCTAAACGAACCATCACAATATTCTTATCTCTATTAACATAAATAAACTGTCCCAAAATGCCTTGTGCAAAAAAGTCATCGTTGAAATCACTTCTTTTTTTCCACCATTGGTATTTGTAGCCTCTACCATTGACTGTAGAAAAATCAGTTGAAGTCGTGACCCATTCTTGAGGAACAATGGGTTGGCCTTCCCATTGACCATAGTTGAGGTAGAGCCGACCAAATTTAGCAAAATCATGTGCTCGTGCATTGATGCAACAAAAAGCCTTGGTCATTTGATGTTTTCTGCTGTCTACACTCCAAGAAGCATCGTATTCCATCCCCAATGGTTTCCAGATTTTTTCTTGTAGATAGGTGGGTAATTTCTGTTTGGTTGCGGCTTCTATCGCCCAACCTAATATAAAGGTATCTCCACTACTGTAGTGGTATTTTTTGCCAGGAGGATGGGCTGCTTTGAGCTTCTTGGTGAATTGCTTCAAATTTGTACCATAATAGAACTTGGCTACATGGCCAAAAGGGTTGACATAACTTTCTTTGAAGTTTAACCCTGAACGCATATTGAGCAAGTGTTCGAGGGTAATGGCTTGAAAGGGATCTTCTGGGAGTTCAGGGAGTAGGTCTCGAACACTTTGTTGGACACTATCTATATAACCTTCTGCAATAGCAATACCCAAAAGAGCAGAAGTATAGGATTTAGCGACAGAAAAAGAAGGAACAATCGTTTCAGCCCCTTGGGGATGATTGTAGATTTCTAGGGCAATACTGTCGTCCTGTATAATCATAAAAGCAATGGTTCCTGTTTTTTTCATCCATTGCTCTTTGGTATATTCTTTCCCATTAATGGTTAAATTAAGAGGCCGTGTTAATGCATCTGCTTGACTTGCAAATTGAAAAATTGACTTGGAAGGGTCTTTCTCTACAGCTATTTTGGGGAATTTCTTGTGGTCGTTGCTGTCCGCAAAGTTAAAGACGAAAAAACGGCCGACATGGCAAGCACTCAAAGTGCAGGTAATCAAGAGTAATAGTAGGTACTTCCAATGCATGTCTAGTAATTTGGTTGTTTAATGAGGGGGGGAATCAGCCCAAGATACTAACTATTCTACAAAAGCCCTTTTTTAATACCAATAGTTCGTTAAAAATTTAG
>JBOEFW010000052.1:0-18136 GCA_050633105.1 Aureispira sp.
AATAGCTACCATTTGTTTTCAAATGAAATAAGAAGCTATGCAGCTGGACGGCTCCCAGCAGGGACGCATACTAGGGCGGTGGAGTGCCTACAACGTAGTGTTAACGAGGCTGTAGGGACGGGAACCGCCGTGACAACGAGCATGTAGCGCCCAAAGGTATGACAGAAGGCTGCGACTAGCAACTGGTAGTTTTTTCAACTACTGGCGTGCCTATGGACTCGCTACTCCCGAGGAGGAACACCGCTCTCCTTTTTTTATTCACATATGTCTATTGATTGGATTCTCCTTCACCTATAAAGCCTTGAACTATTTTAGCTCCATTTGAAATCATCTTTTGATTTTCAGGCTTGGCTCCCCAGCTTAAAACTTTCGCTCCAAATGATTTAAACCAATTTTTCTTATTGAATAGGCTCAATTTAGTTTTTAGACTGTTGATTTCTTTATGTAGGTCATTCAACTTTTCATTTAATTCTTCTTTGTCTAATTTTTGTGCCTCTAAATTCGCAGTAAATTTCTCTTCTAATTTTGATAATCTTTCTTCATACGTTTTTCGTTCTTCTACAGTAAAATTGTCGTCTGATATTTCTTTTACTTTACTAAATAGTTCATTAACTGATGATTTTAAT
The DNA here is from genome assembly GCA_050633105.1 of Aureispira sp. Classification (GTDB taxonomy): domain Bacteria; phylum Bacteroidota; class Bacteroidia; order Chitinophagales; family Saprospiraceae; genus Aureispira. The sequence goes on from JBOEFW010000052.1 coordinate 627, forward strand.
TCATTAAGTTGTCGATTAACTGGAATCGCCAAAAGTTCCTCCCAAACCATATCCAGCCATTGATCAATATGATCAAGTACACCACGCGTTCCGTCAACTATTACTGTTTCATTAAGTTCTATTTTACCTGGACAATATTCACACCTTATTTTGTAATACAACTCTTCTTCTTCGCTATAGTTATTTTTTTTGCGTGAAGATCTATTTTCAGGAATATTTATACTTAGATAAAAATCTTTGTGATAATTATAATCTATTTTGATAGTTGTTTTTACTCCTCGAACCTGTGTTGATCTTTGCTCTACATTAAAATCAACAGAAGTAAAGTTATAGTCATTGTCAATTCTTTCATTTATCTTTTTTAAAAAACTTTCTCTTACCATTCTAAATTTTTTTTTAAAACTTATATTGTTCATTGTTTGCATGATACGCATTCAAATTAGCGCCCTATTACTTCGCTGATTCCTAAGAAGGAGCACCGTTTTAAATTTGCTCTATTACATCTTCTATCTCCCAACTATATTCTTCATTAAGAAAGAGCATTGTTTCTTTAATCTTTTTGATAGTCATTTTTCTTTTTTCTCTTGGTGCAGCATTATCAAACATCACAAAATCAAAAGGCTGGCGAATCCATGGATCGTTCCTTTCAGGAGATACAGTTATAGACTTATGTTCTTCAATGTAAACTATCCTAATAGATACGTCTTTATCTAAATTAGGGAGTTTTATCTTTTCAAATAATTTATAAAATATTTTATTTGCAATTTTATTAAAATATCCGTTATATAAAACATTATTATTTCCTTTGTCAGTTGTGGAAACTTCAATCATTATTATATTCGACATATTATTTTTTTTAGGGGCTAACTCGTCTTTCAGGTGTTGCTAGAGGTCGTAGTTGTTCATATGGTTTTCTTCCATAGTCTTCAAAAAATTCATCAACTAGTTCCTGTTCTTTATTTAGAGCTTCTTGCCTATCTCTAGTATTATATAAAATTATGTAATCAAGAATAGTATGTTTCTTTCCAGTAAGATTTTGATCAGATCCAATATATCTACTCCAAAGATCACCGAATTGTGCTACCTGCAATTTTGGTCTTCCATCTATCGAGCCATAAGAAGTTTGATCACCAATCCCATACTTCAAGGTTTCTTTATTTCCATCATCATCAATGACAAAAATTTCATAAACTATGTGTGGATTCCTATTATCGCGTCTATTTCCATGCTCACTATCACTGCTAGGAGACTTTTTACTTAGTTTGAATGGAATTAATTCGATTTCATTTTCTCCCTCATTTTGAGTTTGACTATCTGGAATTAATATATCTAAACCATTTTCAGGAGCACGGAATAATTCTTGTTGCAATAAATATAAATCCTTACCAAATTGGCCTATTTTCCATCCAATCCTAAATCCATGAACATATGGATTTGGTATAATTCCAGCACCTTTAACAAATTTGTCTGCCTTTCTTGCCATCGATTGACGAGGCATTTTAGATCCACTATTAGAGGTATTTCCTTTACCTCCTTGTTTCATTCCTTCACCACTTTGATGACCTCCAGGCGCATTTGAGCCTCCCATTTGAGTACTACTCGTACCACTGCTTTGGGTAGTACCTGATCCACAAGAAGGACGACCAGTTGTAGGAGACCTTTCTGCTCCTTCTAAATCTCTACTTCTTATAACATCATTTTCAGCAAATCCATAAGGTGTATTCCATGCATAATGAGAAGCTAATGGATCTACAGATAAAAAACGTCCAACTCTTGGGTCATGGATACGAAAAAGGAAGTTCACACTCTGCCCACCATTCCATTCATCATCCTCTACTTGGCCGTTAAAGCCATACATATATTTCTTACCCTTAACGATACTTCTACTAGGTATATTCCACCCAAATGCGTAATAGTCCTGCGCGCTTTGTACCTGCGCCTCATAGTAACTTGCAACAGTACTTCCACCTAAGATTTGACCCAGCTTTTTATCACTCACCGTTGCCAATACATTGCCCAAGTGATTTGATAACTCATAAACCTTGTTTCCTCGGTCGCCTTTAGCCGTTTTTCTAAGGAAAGAAATTGGTCTTTCGGCCATGTCTTCCGTCGTTGCTCGTAGCTCCCTGTACTGTTCCCAGTTATTAGAGTACCGCTTCAAACCCAATCGGGCCGACCCGTATAAAGCTACTTCTTGCAATCGCTTACTATGTACTGTTGTTCCTATTGGAAACGAAGAACCATTTCCTGGAAGGCCAATATTTGCACGGATTGTATCTACCATTTCATATACTCCCATGATATTACCACTAGCATCTCGTACATAAACGGTACTAATTCGTTCTCCATTGACCGTTTTAGTCTTTGTTAAACGTTGTCCCATGGCATCATAAGTATACTCTAGTGGACTTTTTCCACTTCCTGCATTATACGTAACTTTTTCTATTTTGTTACTTAAATCCCATTCTATATTTGCAATGTCTTGTGATTGGTCTTTTATTAAATTACCAATAGCATCGTATACATAATTAGAAGTTGCTTGATTCGCCAGATCTCCTACAGTAGGGACTCCAGTTCCAATATCTTCAATGTAATGAAGTTGATTGTACTTTGGTCCTGATAAATTATTAGGGGTAGAAGAATGAGAACCAATATACTTATAACTTAGGTTATCGATTAGGACTCCTTTATGATAACGTTGGAGCGTTTCTATATTACCATTGGCATCATAATCGTAATTGGTATTATGATGTTCATTCGTTGCGTCTTTTGCCCAAGTTGTTCCGTTTGCAAAATGATATGAACGGGCTTGTTTGATGCGATTTAAGGCATCATATTGATAGACCATGGCATTGGTTGCCTTCTGATCGACAGTGTTGTGTTCCAAGGAAGGCAAGTGCGTCATCATAAAAGCAATGTTTCCATTGTATAAGCCTGTTGTGCTAGATGTCACTGCTGGTCGTAAATCATTATCAAAAATGCTGGTATTGGTGTGTTCGAAAGCTCCCATGATGTTTCCACCAATTGGTTTATAATCTTCTCTGTGGTAACCTAGATAGTAGGCTTGTTCATCTTTTCCAATCCATTGGTTTCTGTTGAAGCTAATCGCTGCAACATCCCCATCTTTACCTGGATCTGTTGCCGTAGTTGTATTGTTTACCCCTTTGATCCACCCTTGTAAACTATAGTAATAATCTACTCCTTGCACCTTATCTGTCCCTAATTCTACTCGTGCTAGTGGTCCATGTGCATAGTAGAAGTAGCGGGCTTCTTGTTGCCACAAACAAGCATTATCACTTGTAAAAACATGAGTCAAGCGATTATCAGCATCATATTGGTAACGGTGGTAATAGGCCTCTTTAGTCCCTTCCTGAAAAGCTACTTGATTGACATTGCCAGTAATAAGGTCATAGTCATAGGCAATTTCGGCAACCCCAAATTGCTTAATTTGGTGTTGAATCTGCTTCACATTACCATGAATATCATAATCATAATAGGTAGCAATATCTTCATTATAGGTTCGTGCTACTCGACTTCGGAGGTTATTCTGTGTCAAGCTTCCTTGACCAGAAGCTCTATCGTATTCTGTAATGGTTTGCTGCGACAATATATTGTTCGTAGTATTTGGAAAACTGAAGGCATTAAGATCAGTTGGATTAACTGCATAATTCTCTAATTTACCGACTTCTATGACTCGTCCACGAGCATCGTATTTGCTGTAAGCATAATCTCCTCCTGTTCCATAGGTCGCTAAATCATCAGCAATTGGTGCTTGTCTAGCATTTTGTGATAACCGTAGACGTTGAGCATAGTCATAATAAAAGGTACTCAACCCTCCATCTGGTGATTGCTGTGTTAATATTTGCCCTAAGCTATTGTAGGTATAGGTGGTTAATAAATCATAATTGTGTAGAGGGTGAACTCCTGTTCCAACTTGTGAGCTCTCTAATGGGTGTACTGCTGCTGGAGGTAATGTTTGTACTAGATTACCTGCTGCATCGTAGTAATAGAGCGTATAATGTTGTTCATTGGACTCAAACGTCATATGGAACGCTTCCTCTACTGGCACGCAGTTCGCATTGGTTAATACCTGATTGACTAAGGTGTTCAAATATTGCTGATAAGCATCTTGGGCATCCTGTGTTAAGGCGGCAATCTGAGAAGAATCACAGGCCGCTATCGCAGAATCTAGGTTAATCGTAACGGTTCGAACAATAGGTACCCACGTGGAATCAGGCGGTAGTTCCCAAGAAGGGGTACAAGCATCTGTTGAGAGTATTACATAAGCTTTTGCGGTGTCTAGGATAGGTGGATTCGGACAGGCTGTATTCGCTATGTTTGCTCCTTGTGTATTGTTTGGATAACGACAGTCAGGAGTCGCATAGACAACTTGTATTGTATTATCAAGGCAGTTGTATGTTCCTAAGGAAACAATGGCCATAGGATTAATTAATTGTCTTGTTATTTGATGTTCTAACTCAATCTCTATTTCTTGCTTGTTGGTACAAGCATCTTCTAAGAATTCTGCACGAATTCTAATCGCTCGGTTATATCCTGTTCTATTTCCTAACGTATCATAGAGGTATTCGTTATCCAGAAAAATATGAGAAGTAGATATAAAATAAGGATTACTAAATCCACTAACAGGAGCACCTCCTGTATATGTTTCTTGGGAAGGTAACCCCATTACCAAACTAGGGCTTAAAACTGTAGCGTGATTAAATGTTCTACTCTGGGGAACCGTTCCTCCTCCAATCACATAGCGTGTTGGAAATAGGTTATTGTCTAAGGAGGTAAATACATCTGTCAGAAGACTACACTTTGTAGAATCTACTGGCAGGTTTGCAAAAACATTGTTACTGGTAATATTAAGTTGGTAGAGAGAATCGTGTCGCACTGCAATACTATCCAAAATAACTGCGCCTCCTCCTGTACCACAGTAACTAGGATTATTGTTCTGTAAGTTATCTAGAATAGCAATAATACCTGTAGTTCCTGTAAAAGGTGGATAGTTTAAATCTTCTGCTACTAAATGGCCTAAAGGATTTGCCTGATAAGGATAAAGGGCACTATCAGGACGTGTTAGCTGTCCACATCCTGTTAAACAATAGTTGACCAATTGGGTCATCATGACATTATAAGTAGCTGCTTCTGCACTATTGGAATCTGCTAGTGCTGCGATTCTAAAGTCGGGACACATTTGCTGTATCCAAAGATCCGCTCTTGCCGCGCATAGTTGATTGCAAAGAGAATTGGTATTAGAATTGGCACCATGTCCTAGGACATTGTTGTACAACAAATTACTAATGTCATTAACATTAGTGGTATCCGATGATAAGTTAACAAAAGAAGTATCTCCATTCTGATCAATAGTCATAATAATAGGAGGCCCTGTAAGCGTTGGACAAGGATTTTTAATAGCAACACTTCCTGGAACAGGAGCTAGAGGACATTGGTTATCATAAATCATTTTTTGCTTCTCATCGCCATAAACACCTCTAAAAAGGTCCCAATGCAAGCTTTGTATCGTATCTAGATTATCATTGAGGTAACAAATAACATCTAGACAACTACAAGTACAGGCTGTGGTGTTATTTTGGGTATTAACAGTAGAACATTGTATGGTACAATAATTGTCTAGGAGCGATGAAAAAGCTCTATCTAAAGTATTGTTATTTTGAAAATAAGGATCCGCATTAATCATAGCGGTCAAAGTAGCTCTTTGCTCTAGATAGGTTGCAGGAGTACTTACCGTTACTCCTAGAGCGGTACCTGCTTCTTGCCAACTTCTATAATTGGCTATTTCAAAGTCATAGATCTTACTCTCAATGGTAATAGAATCACCACAAGCTAAATAACGACAATATTCTGGGTGTAAAACCACTAAATCATCGGCCCAACTGTCTTGCCAAATAGTGGGATCTTGCAAATAAATTCTTATGTCACTAGTATCATTAAAAGTGATGGTTGGATAAATCGTCCCAATTCCTGTATTGAGCACAACATCAGGAATAGAAACACCATTCCCATTGTCATACAATCTGGTGTAAATTCTCTTCTCGTACCAACAGCCCCCTGGAGACATTTGTTGCTTCATCTGTAATAATAGGGCTTCACATTCATTGGCTCCTATGATTTGTCGAAGGCTATATTGTTGTAATAACGAATCACAATTGCCCATCATGCAGGTATCAATTAATAATTGATACAAGGCTAAATCATTGGCATCTGATAAATCCAAATGAGGATGGTTGGCTAAGATGACTTCCTCACATAAAGACTGGCATTGGGCATCGTTATTTCCTCGACATTCCGTCGAGTCAAAATTGGTAGTTACATAATTATTAACAAACGTAGATTGATCCATCACAGAATCTAACGTCAATAAATGCGCTAAAATATCATTGGCGTTGGGTCCTGTTGCGCGTAATGTTTTGTGAATGGTATAGGTTCCGATCTGTTCCAACTGTAGATCAAATGCAATGATTGCATTAACAGGTTGGTAAATGGTATCAGTACAAGGGTTTTGATTACTACTATAAGCACTCGTCAATATCGTTCCTGTTGTATCTAGGCTCACACTATCGTTAGCCGTCGTCAACGCTAAAGGCAATAGGTTTCCATACTGATCCTCTACTTTAATTTCTAATTCATAGGTACAACCTAAACAGAAGTCATAATCGCTCTGCAAAACATTAACAGCATGCAAAAGATTGTATTCAAAACTATAGGTAGCACTGTCTTGTGTACACATAAAGGTATGGTGCACTTCACTGGTTTGATCCAATGGATTGGTGATGTTGCTTCCCATCAAGGTCTCTGTCTTAATCTTAGAACTTCCATCTAAGGCTTGGACATTATCAGGGATGGCACCATCTAGTGCTGTTAAAATAGTTTGCCCAGCTTGATCGGTAATACTCACCGATAATTGACCATTTGCATCTTTTGCCCAAGTCTTTCGATAATATTCTCCCGCTCCTACATTTTCTCCAAAGAAGGTTTGTAGCTCTGTTGTGGTTGGGGAAGCATAGTAATATGCACTCTCTCTGCCTGTTCCCAATTGATAAAAAGCGCCTACTCCTGAGTTGGCTTTTACATAACTACGTCCATCATTATCATAAGAAGTTTGTGCGACAGGGTAGCCTTCTGCATCGGGTACATAATCCCGATTAAGATGGCTATTAAAGGTATTGGCTGAAGAATAATATTGATTGGCGATGTGGTTTTGAGGGAGTGCTTGACTTAAAGTAGCAGCAGTCTGTGTATTGTGCTTATCATAAGCAATACGAGAATACGTTACTCCTCCTGTTGTAATCAATCCATTATTATGCCCCGCTCCAAATTGCAAATTAGAGCCTGTAATGGCATCATTTTTCACAGGAACAGGCATAACGGCCAAAGCAGGACGATTTTCTACATCGTACAAGGATTCTGACACCAAGGTAATATCTTCACTACTTAGCGTTGTTAAAGCTTGACGCCCTTTGAGGCCATCATCAAAATACTGGATGACTTGCTTGTTTTTTCCTTCTTCAGCGTAACTGCGATTAAAACTCCAGTTTTTATCCGCTTCAAAACCTGTAGCTAAGGTCACGACCTGCCCAGCAGACCATTTCCCTCGTTTTTCCACAGGGTTATCCAGTCCTCCTGCTACAAAACAACCTACAGGACGTACTCTGAAATGCACCGTTCCTTTAGGATAGACTAAGTCTACTTTATAATGTGTAGCACTCGTTTGAATGCGTACGCCCTGTTCAAATAGCTCTTTATCAGATACTGCTGTGTAGTTTGTTGTATTTTCTCCATCCCAATAGACCCATTCTAATTCATAATATTCTGCTCCAGTAGTTGGACGCCAATATACTTCTACTTGCTGTTTAGCATCTGGTACCGTAGAGGACAAGGCCATCGTTGGGGCTATGGTTTCATCTAATTTAGAATAGCGTTCTACCTGCAATTTTAAGGCTAAATGTATATCATCTGGCGCTGTTCCAGCACTAGTAGTAATTGCTGTAATTCGCACATTTACGCTGCGGCTTACATTCTCATGCAGACCTAAGCTTTCATAGACACCTTTGGCATCACTATTATTTAACTGAATTATGCCGCTGTCTATCACTGTATTGGTAAGGGCATCAATGAGGTCATAAGAGACTTCATAGGACCAAACCTGCCCTGCTATGTCTGTTCGATTAGAACGATCATAGTTTAATTCAACAATGGCTTTATGGCGATCAATAAAGTCCATTCCTTCAACTGCTCCCGCAGGAATGATGGAAGGGTCAACAATGGTTAATACTTTTCCAACCGTTAAGTTGATTTTTTCTTCTTTGACTATATACTCTACTTCATGAGCATAGCTTCTACTTGGAAGCGCACATAGAATTCCTAATAGGACAAAAAAAGCAGTAGTGATAGGGAGATTAAATCGCATCATAGTTTTTATTCTTATATGGTCTTAGGGCAACTGAAAAGGGGTATTTCTATTCAATGTTATTGGGCAGAGATTCTATTGTCATGTAAGCTATATTTTCTATAACTACTGGTAGGGTATAGTTTTTTGTTCTCTACTTTTAAAACGTTCTTTTCTGAGAAAGTAGTACTAGAAATAGTTGGGGTTAAGTTAATTACCTTCAATTGTATTTCTGTACTCATCTTATCAGGAACGATGCTGGGGTTGTGATGATAAATTGCTCTTTTGATAAAACCTGTCTTGGTTTCAAAAAACAAATCTATCCGTACCACCTGTTCTGTGGAGTTTTTCAATTGATAATGTTTATATCCCTTGCTTTCTCCTTGGTAGACAACTTCTTTATACTGTTTTAATACCTCCTTTGTCACAGGCATGGCCTTTTGTTGCAAATTTTCTTGTGCCTTGTTTCGATCACTTACTACTATATTGTAATTGCGATTGTCTATAAAAATCACATAATCTTGATTCAATAACAGTTGTTGTTCTTCTGTTCTGTACTTATAATTACTCCCTGATTTTAGGATCGTACTACTTACTTCTTTGACCTTCTCGGTTCCTTTGTAAACGGTATTTTCCATTTCTAAATAGAGACTTTCTCCATCTTTATAAGCCGCTAGCATTCGATCAAAATCTTTCTCTAGATCTTGCGCTTGTATTCTTGTTACAGCAATACAACCCATAATTGCTAGCAGAACAGCTTTTATTACTACTTTCATCATAATATCATTTTAGGGTTCTACTAGTTCGTTGGTTGAATATAGTTTCTCGACTCTTGAATGGATTTAATACCTCGCTCCGTCTCTCGTTTTGTAGACATTAAATTCCCTGCTTTGTCATAGACATAGAAAGTCGCATAGTTGTTATCATCCAATGTAGCTTGCAGTTTGAAGTCGATAGGGTCATACACATAACTCACTATATTTCCATCCGCAGGGAAGATTCGGACATCATCCAAATACATATAACTTGTTGAATTTTTGATTACAATTTCAAAGGTGTTATCATCATTTGCAGTGGTCCAACTATTGTTATAAACAAACTCTCCTTCTACTTTTTGCCAACCTTCAATAATAGGTCCAGCAGGCCCCATAGTTGTTCCATTAACCTCAATGCTAGCTCTATAAGTCGCATAACTCATTTCCGCTTTATCCACCGCAGGGTATTGTTTTTTCTGTACACGCATCCAAGCACTAAAGACATATTTTTTGCCCTCCTGTAGATCTAGTAATTTCTGCTCCAAGACATGTCCAGTATCAATATTAGGCTCATAAGGAGGTAATAACAAACTGTATTGACCTGTATGAGCATAATCTTGAACAATTTTGACCTTTGTATTCACATCTAACTGCTCACTAACAGGACGTTTGTGGAAGAGCGTAATTTCTCCTGCCCACCAATTACTACTACCTAAACCTTGTTTGTAACAATCAGGGAAATCCAATTCTAATACCGTGTATTCTCCTTCCGTATCACTATCGATTAAATTGGTTAAGCCAGCAACCTTATAACGACTAGCTCCAACACTTACAGGATATGTCTGAAGCACTTCTGCTTCCACTCTCCTTTTGGTAGTACCATTGGAAAGATATAAACTTGCTTTTTCTATATTCAGCCCATGAGACACATAAGGTTTTTTAACTAAAACGAAGGCTTTACCATTACTAGGTTTAGCCATTGGATAAGTCAAGCGATAATGTTCCTGCTGTTCTCTATAAGTATTGTTCTTTCCAGGAAGGATGTCAATGTTTCCATTGTTAATATACCCTTGACTCCCTAAGGCAGCTAAGAACTGGTCGCCTTGGTTCCATTCTTCAAAACCTTCATATCCCACTTCATAATACTTCGCATTGGCTGCTTGTGCAGTAACCAAATTATCACCATAACCATATAAAGCGGCTTGATAATTACCTAGAACATCTCTTGATTCTACTGCTTGACCACCTAGTCTATACTTGCTAATATCTTGTGTCCGTACCCAGTTAGAGCTAGGAACATGCTGTGCAAATGGGTTTTCCCAATTAAATAAAGTGACATTATTAAGCACCCCTGAACTGCGCGTATCTGCTAATTTGGGCTGTGCGGCTAATGGGTTCTGTGTTCTTGCATCAATATAAGCATAGGTGCTTTTTGATTTCCAAACCCCTTTTTTTCCTGCGATATAAGGGTTAATGCCCTCTACATTAGTATTGTATTTGTAATATTCTAGCGCCCAATCATCAGAGAATTCCGCTCCTGATGTTGATAACACATTATCAATAGTTACTTGTGCCACTGTCGTAGCATTCAGTTCAGGTGTTAAACTAGCCACTCCATTGTTGGTATTGATCCTCATAGAGGAAGAGGCAACCGTAGGAACTGTTGTTCTATTCGTCAATGGATTAGCGCCACCAGTATTTCCATCAGTATCTATGGTACTATATTGTGCGATACTCGCTCCGATCAAGTTCCGTTTGCCTGAACGGGTGTTGGTACAGATCGCTTTTAAGGAAGAACCTTGATTGTTAAGGTTAAAAGTACTGTGATTGATAATATCAAATTGTGGTGTTTTATTACCATTGGCATCATACAATTCTCCCATATAAATCACTCTTGCTTTAGCAAACGTTGTTGCTCCTGCTTTTTGTAATGCTGCAATGAATTCATCTCCAGGCACTACATTTTTTAGCTCTTCATTAGACAAAGTGGTAGGAAAATATCCTGTACAACCATCAGGCGTAGCATTAAAACCAAAATCTAAGCGATGGCCCCAATTTTCTGCCGCAGCCCCCATTCCATCATGTGCCAAATAAGCAGGGATACTATAGTTATAGATTTCACCTGTCAATTGGTTGTCTACCGTAGACAATAAGGGTTGCCCTGTCTTTGGATCAAAAACTTTGTTGGTGGNNCATCAAATGCATGGACTTCTTCTAAGATCCCTGAACGGACAATGACTTTGTTACTGACGGAGGTTCGGGATTTATTTTCGTTATAGGAGTAACTAGGTAAAATAGTTAAAACTGGTATAGGGATTAATATAAAAAAGAAGGGGATTAATATAACATGTTGATTAACTTGACCTCCAGCTGAAAACGCGGTCTGTAAGGATTCTCTTCCATCAATAAAGAACTCATAATCGACTCCCATCAATTGTTGCTCCGTTTGAGCTGACTCTGCGATAGGATCGTCTGCTATCAATACTTCTACTTCGTTATCCAATACACGAATAGATACATTCGGTTTTCCTCTTCTATAATCTACTCTTTCTTTGCTTTTGTAGGTATATTCTACACTCGTTAAAGGCAAATCTTTCATACTGCCATCAGGACGCTGCCCATAAGTACTAATATTATGCTCTCTACCATGCATGTTATTCATTTCTATACTATACCCTTGTGTTCCTGTATATTGATCTACTCGTGTAAATAAAAGAAGACCTGTTAATGCACTTGTCCATGGTTCTGTTAAGGCTTCATCTAAAGCCGTTTTACTGGTAATAATTGGAAAATCTTTAGCGGTATAATATTCATATACCGTTTGTCCTGTTGTAGCAAAATCATAGTTTTGTAAATCAGCAGGAATAGCCGCTGTATTATCGCTATCTTCATATCGTTGCAACGCATAATCCGAAGCTAAACTTCTAACTGTAACTCTACTATAACCTACTTCTGCCCCTGGATGATACCCCTCATTAAGTGGATATTCATACCAATCTACGTCTGCGATACGCCCCATATTTCGCTCTTCTTGTGGCACTGCCCATCTTAACGCACATTCTTCGTAGCCAATCGCTGGTTCATTTTCTACCACTCCACTACTATAAGTTTTCCCTCCCCCATCTCTAGTTGTATAGTCATAAGCGACTCCCATGGTAGAGGTCTGGTGTGTAGTAACCGTCCAGTTATCATCCATTGTGATTTTTTTTACTCGAATGCCTCCTCCATATTGAATACGATCAGGGCTATTCAAGCGAATATAAGAACGGTTAAGTTCAATATTTTCGGCAAAGCTATTATTGGCACAATACTTATAAAACCCAGCAAATATAGCATTGATATTCTCTCCTATTTGACTCAATTGGATAATAGCATCAGGCTCCCCTCCAAGATCTACCTCTAACATTTTTTGAGGGAGGTTTTCTTTTAAGAATCGCCAAGAGTTCTGCAACATAGGATGATAATATTTTCTTTGTACATGAATTCTTGAATCTTTTATGACGATATTAGCTTTAGTATATTTACCATTTACCTGACTAGTCGGCTCAAAGGAAATTAAATCCTCTCCGTTATTTTGGTCAATTTCACAATAACCTGATACATATTCCCACAAATCATTGTCTCCATTACGCAAATTGACTCGAATTTTATAGAGCAGTTGCTTGTACCGTATTCTATCTCGCTCTACCTGTGGTAAATCTTCTATGTATGCTCTTAGTTCTCTAATATCATTCGTAGGCTGTTCTAATTCAAACTGCAAGGTTCTATCTCCTTCCAACGGATTAGCAGTAATTTTAAAGGTATTGTCTCCTCCATTACCTGCTGATAAGGACTTAATGTTAAACATACGAGTTGCGCGGGCATCTTGCACGTAGCCATAATCATCTCGTTCCATTTCTAAATTAATGGAAGCACCAGAAGGGGTTTTGATTTGTTTTAAATGCCAAGCGGCTACCTCCTCATCTAAACGGGCTTTATCCGCAGGATTTTGAGAAGTGTAGGGCAGATTCATATTATCACAAGCATCATAACCTACCTGCAAGTTTTGTGCTCGATAGATCCCCCAACGATCAATTTGTTCCTGGTTGTAATTAGGATTTAAACTATTGTATTCAAATTCATAAGGAGATAAAGCGCCTCGGTTGTTTTTTTCATAGGTAAAATAGACTGATTTGAGGGTCAATTTACCATTTTTGACCGCTGCAAAAGCTCCATTGGTCCATAGGTTCTGGTTATCATTTAAGGCCAATTGATCTCCTTGATCATTGTTATCAATACCACTACATAAACTGTAATCATACTCAAAATGCACCGTCTTAAGAGGAGTAGCATTCGCTTTTCCATTTGCTTTTATATCTGACTTTGCGTACAGTATAATTCGATCTAATTTATAAGAATATTCTCCGAATTTATCGCTGTCATTTTGTTCACTTGTATTTTGAATATAATGACTGGCACCACGCGCATCAAAACGTTTGGATACTTCAAAATAGGCAATGTGTGTTTTGGTCTCAATAGTCGCTGGTAAATAAACATCGCGTTCTCCCCAAGTCATTGCTCCCATATCATCCGCCTTATCATTTTCAAAACCTCTAGCATAGTTTGCTCCAAAGAAGGGAGCCCGCCATTGGTAGTTGTTGGACAATTTCACATAATTGGTTTTCATCCAGTACCCAACATCGCCATCTGAAGGACCAGCTATTCCATCAATATCGCCATAATCTGCTCCTAAAACAGAGGTTAATAAGTGGCTGTGTACAAATTCAGGAAGTACTTGCTCATCGATTCGATCATTAGAGCGCAAATCATTATCACTTGGTTTATAATCAATGGTATTTCGATCATTGTTTTCCATTTTAACAGCGGTCCGTTGATTACAGTTAGACTTAGGAGCTACACTAAAACTAGCTTCTCTTTGTTCGTGGTTATAGACAGGCAATCCATAATTCCAACGTATACCATCTTCCCCCACGACTGTAAAAGCTGCATTTTGCTCATTATTGGTTCGAGTAACATCAACAGTAGGCGGTAAATCGTAGTTGTTAGTGTCATTGATAGTATAATGCTTGATATCAAATTCTGGTAAGATTTCTTGGTTACCATCCATCAATAGTTCATTCGTAATGGGCTGAATAGAACTGCTTCTTGGTTTTCTACTTTCCGCATCTCTATGGTTCTTATCCGAATTCCATTGTACTTCCGTTTCATAACTGCCATGATTCCCCCAAGAAGTAGTATTTACCTCTTTTTCGGCTTCTAGTTCTCCTCCATTCCACTTATAGTAGTCAAAATGTTCTCTCTTTAAACGAACAGGTTTATCTCTAGCAGCGCTAGATCCTATATAATCATAGACCTCTGCTTTTTCAGCAGTCATTTCTCCAGCCATCTTGTAGTAAACAGGTTCATAAGCAGCATTCAATTCTTTGCCCTCGTACTTCACCCAATTAATATATGGCCAATTATTTTGTATCTCATTTCGAAAATTGACCATTCCATCAACTCCAAACTTCATAAAAACACCTCCTTCTACTCCTAAATCGCCTCCAGCAGTAGAAGACTCTAAAGCAGGATCAGATAAAAAACCATAATCTGAACGATGAGCGCGAAACATTCCTCCAACTCCTTGCCCTGTTATGCTATAGATATCATGTGTCATAATTGGTGTTGCCAAATAACGTTTATGACGTTCTAGTGTTCCATCTTTTTCTCTATTGAAATCGGTTATACTAAACTTATCAGCACTTTGTAGATGATTGTAACCATAACTAGACTTATCGCCCCACTCTCCTCCATCTACAATATACTGTTCACTATATGATCCGCGCACTCCAAATTGCCCATGTACAAGGTACCCTCCAGGTGCAAATGATCCTAAAAAACTAACATTAAAACCTCCCCATTTCCTAGAAACAGATGGAGTATAAGATTGCTTAGCGAAAGAAACATTAGAGCTAAGAGCAAACGTACTCCTTCCTATATAGTTACTAATTGGAGCACTCATATTCATTGAAAAACGATTATTCCCTGTCGCGTCAAAACTCAAATTTAATCCTGCGCTAGGTCCATAATTAGCTCCTCCAACATTAGTAAGAGAAAAACCTATGTTAGCAGAAGCTACATCCAAGGTACTCAAAGAAATACCTCCATTTAATCCTACCTTATAATTCCCTTTGCCTGGAATTACTCCTAAACTTATACTAGGGTCTATGCTAAAACCAACTCCTTTATAGCTATTATAAATATAATTTACACCAAGTGATAAACCAAATCTAGCAAAATCTAACCCTACTACCTCCATTGAAGCAACCCCACCAGCAGTAGTCGTAATATTATTCCGCATATCCAACTTCCGACTCACCTTCTCGCCATTAAAATCATCAGGTAATCCCCGCATACTTCTAGACAAAGCCCCCACATTGATATTCCAACCCAAGCCTGTCCAAGTCGCTTCTTGCTCCATGCTGGTCACCGAATTATAAAACAGATTGATAGGGTATCCTCCATCAGGTCCTGGCACTTCTATTAAGGGGATGTTATACGTAAAATCACCAGAAAATAGATTCACCATTTCTGTGGTACCTACAGGTTCAAAACTTTTTACTTCGGGTTGTGAAGGGCCAGCTGTTAAAGCCACTGCAATCGCTGGAAAAAAGAGTTGGTTGACAAATAGAAGAATGAAAAACCAACAAGCAGTTTGGAGGCGGGTAGAGCGTGTATAAATTGTATTCATGGTTGTATTGCTATACTGTTTAATAGTAGGAAGAAGGCATAAAATATAGGATAGTTCAACCTATCCATCTTCTAGACGCATTCTAGGCGCCTGATCCAGTACTGTTTTTGGATAGTTTATTTTTATAGGGCCTGTATTAAAATAAGGCAAATCTAATAAGAGTGTTTTGTCGGTTGTTTGGTCTTTCCCTTTTGGAAAACCAAGCACAAAAGTGCGGGTTTTAGATAAGTCATACGACCGTTCAAAATGATACAACGCGCAAGCTAATGTATCTTGACCTTCTATTAATTTCAAATCTCTCTGCATGGCATAAGAGAAGTACATTAGGCGCTCTTGCTCTTGGCTTTTATCCTCAATGCCATAGTTCAAAATATTCCAAGCTTTTGCTCCTTTAGTTTTGATAGCTGGATCATTGATCGACAATTGCAATGTCCAGTAATGCATTCCCTCTAGTTCCTCTTGACGGACTTCATGGGCAGATTTTTCAATTGTATTACTGCGTTTTTCATTAGCAATAACAAAATCTGTTGTTTTGTATTGAGCGATCACCTCCAATGGAGCAATAGTTTTGGTTCTAACATGTCCATTCACTGGGTCTTTCATCCAATTGACATAATCAGCAGGAGCTAACACCTGCTCTCCACAGCTACTTAGTAACAGTGCTAAAAAGAGCCACAGTCCGCTATATGGTTGTAGTTTTTTCAAAAAAGGCTTTATTTTTCTAAGATTCAATTACACTAGTTTCCTGCATACTTTTTATTGATATAATCAACAACTACAGCAGTAATATTATTCTCTTCTTTTCCATACAATAAAGTATGCTGTCCTGCTGTTCCTAGGATATAATCATACCCTTGTTCCTGTCCATATTCTTGGGTATATTGGTTTATTTGTTTCCAAATAGCCGTGGTATATTCTTGACTTTTTTGGTAATATTCTGCTTGATGCTCTTGTTGCAAAGCACCATAGTATTGTTGTAATTTTATCCAGCGTACTTTTGCGACTTCGCTGTGCTCCGCCGCCTGCTCCAAGGCTTTCATTTCTAATTGCATAGAGTCCAATTGTTGTTGTTGCTTTCTAGCAATTTGATCAAGACGTTGACCCATTTCCTTTTTTCCTTCAAATGCTTCAAACAACAACACCGCATCTACATAAGCCGTTTTAGGAATTTGCAAATAAACGATTGTTAGTAAAGAGATTCCTACACCGAGGATTAAAATAAAGGCTAAAACTTGCTTCACGGTAGTATGATTAAAATGACTTTTATTAAGGGGTTTTAAAACGTAAAATGTACGTTTCTTCTTTGTTCGCTTTAAATTCTATGCTATAAATATCTTGGTTATTGTAACTTCCTCCTGCTGTTGGAGTCAAGTTGATCCCCTTCCAATTAGTACCATAATCAATTCCAAAACTCCCCTGCTGTACAACTGTTCGTTGCCAATTATAAATGGTATAATCAACTGTTTCTCCTACTTGAACAGCATATTGCTGGACAAACTTAAAAAACAAGGTTGGCTCTGTCAACTGGACATAAGCAGCGTCCGACTGGTTCTTCAATTGGACATAACTTGCAGGAGCTTTACTGCTAAAACTAGTGCGTACATCATGAACA
>JBOEFW010000053.1:0-56094 GCA_050633105.1 Aureispira sp.
TTCCTTCATTCATTCCTTCCACCTGAACCGTAGGTACAGGAATAGAAATATTCAAATCATCGTCTGTAAATAGATCCCAGTTGGCAATCTTAGCGATGTCATCATTCAAATCCGTCTGGAAAATCAAACGAGCTTTTGTTTCATCATCCAACTCTGTTACAGAAATATTTGGATCTTTAACTTGATAAACTTTGTATCCTTGGAAGTTGTAAGTGGTATCTAAGACTGTTCCAACTGTACTTAAGGCACTCAAAGAGCGCAATTCTGCTGGAGACTCTTCATATTGTAACTTAAAGTTGTTAGAAATTGGTGCGTTGTATAAGTTCAGAATCACCTCTTCATTCAACTCTACTACATCCATAAATGGTGCATCAGGACCATCCGTGATTTTAAAACAGTTGTCAAAAAGATTTTGTGCCAAGATATCCGCTTGTACCAATGGTTTTAAACTTGGACAAGGATAATCTGGAATATTGGGCACCCAAACCACTCCTGAAATCATTTCATTGGTAGCTCCTGGCTTCAATACGAAAGGTCCAGATGTGTGCAAGAAACGTTGATCTAATCCAGACAAATTTTCACTACACATAGACCAAGCTCCAGGTCCTGTCTCATTCGGGAAGGAAGGGAACACAAAAGGAGTAGGTGTTGCTGTTGTATTTGCTGGATCATAACCATCACCACCTGCAGTGATTGGTGTTTCATTAGGCCAAAATCCAGAAATCAAACGATAGAATCCTAAAGCCGCAGAAGGGTCACCTTTTGGATCAGAATTACTGTTGATGTGGTATTGGAAAGAAGATAAACCTATTTCGGCACCTGTAGAATCTAAAGGCCCTCTAAAATAGTCAACTCCTAATGCTGGAATATTAGCTCCATATCCTGCTGAGCCTTGCGTTCCACAAGGATCATCATCATTAGCATCTTGGTTATATACATACCCCAAACCTGTTGCCGTATCACAACCAATGTAATCATCATTAGAACAACCTAAATCTGGATCAGACCACAAAGAAAAGTAAGTTTCTTTAAGTGACAACTGATTTCTGTTAAGCAATTTATAACGATAGAAAGACATGTTGTTAACAGCATCTGTTGTACGGTAACCAAAAGCAGTTACTTGTACTTCCATTTGCATAGGTTGACCATTGGTCTGTGTATGCAAGTTACCATTATCATTGTATACCCACCAAGTCATTTGGTCGGCAAAGATAGGGTTGTTGTAATCAGACGCTTTTTCAGCACAGTTCCCTGATACCTCAATAATAGGGTGATCACCATCTCTTGGATCGTAGATACCATCTTTATTAAAATCGATAAAAGGGGCTAAATCTTGCTCATAGTCACGAATATCAAATCCGTGAATTTCTGAGAATAGAGGATTCCCTCTACCTGGCCAACCTCTTAAACCTCTAGAGATTTGACCTTGTACACCTGGATTTAGAGGATCTAAAACATCCGCTCTCAAAGCAGTAATGTCATCTCCAAATACTGTAAAGTGTCTATCCCAACGCTCACATTCAATTTTCTCAATCGTCCCCAAATCTGGATCTAATGGGCCGGTCCAATAGTCATTACCATTATTACGGTAAGTTTGAGCAGCCAAAATCAGGTTATCCCCTGCATCATAAGCTCCCAACCAAATTGCACCAGCAAAAAGAGAAGATATTTCAGGTTCCCCAGAAGCAGGGTCTACGTTTGGCACAATATAACGAGCGGTCTGGTTACCATCCCACCACATATCACCTCCTGCACGTAACAAAGCACGTACATTGTTGATTGCCAAATCTGTCTGCGCTCTAGAGGCAGTACAATCGGCACGATACGATTTTTTATTTTCCGTTTTGTGTCGCACAGGATTTCCTACAAAATCCCTAGCAATAGCAGATGAGGCGGCTATCAGGGTGAGTAGAAATACTGCTATACAGCTTATTTTATTCATTGTCTATTTTATTTATACTTGATAGAATAGGCGTCCCAACTCCAGGAGCTGGAACGCGTTCTCCTTATAGTCTTTTCTATTAGAAACCAAAGATTAATCCTAAGAAAATTCGTCTAGGTCTAGAAATATTGAAGGGGTTATTCATACGCAAATCATACAATAATGCGTAAGAATCTGGCTGAGAATCAGCAAATCCAGGACCTTGACTATTTGCTGCTGTCAAGAAACCATCATCTGTAGTAGATCCTGTAGTAGAATATACTGCCAATGGATTTTGAGTATTCAACAAGTTCTGAACACGTAGATAAACATTCAAACGAATAGGGTTTTTAGTTTTCTCACCGATAACAAAATCTCTATCCAATTTCAAAGCAATACGGAAAGTCCAATCCATACGCGCACCATTAATACTACCTACAGTAATTCTATCATTAAAACTGTTATTCCCAATTCCTCCAGGAATTTCTTTACGGGTATAAGGGCGGCCAGAGTTCACATTGAACGCCATGTTCAATCCTGTGTTCTCTAATACATCAAATTTCCCAATTTTTGGTCCATTGTAATCTTCTCCTTTTCCAAAGCGATAATCAGCCATCAAATAGAAAGTATGGCGTTGATCGAATGCTAAAGGGAAAACATACTTCAATTCTGCTGCTGCAATACCAGAAGAAGAAGTAGGGCTAGAACCCGTTCCTTCCGAGAAAGCTAAAGTGTAGTTAGCTAAAATACGCAAGTTGTTGTTAGAACGCATGTCATACTCCAACTTGAATGCTTTAGTAGTAGAGAAGTCACTGTTACCAAAAGAAGTATAAGTTACTGGGTAAGCATTAATGAAGTCTCTAGCTTGGATTAAATCACGCTCTTCTCTATAAAGTAGAGATACTTTAAATTTAGAGTATGTAGTTAATTTCTGCTGGAATCCAACTTCGTAGTTAATTGTACGTTGTGGCTTCAAGTTTGGATTACCAATAAAAGCATTAGGATCTGAAGCAATCTCTCTAAAGTTGTAATACGTGTAAGGAGAAGCAAAAGCTCCGCTTGGTGGACGCTGTGACAAGACATCATAGTTAGCGTAGAAATTCGCATCTCTAGAAATAGGGAAAGAGAACGCAACACGTGGCATGATGATCAAGGTAGGAGTAAAATCACGGAATGCTAATGTTGGATCGTAATTCTCTCCTTGAGGATCAATCTCTGTTGTACCAAATCCTTTCAAAGCAGGGAAAATAATAGTTCCTAACTCATTAGCACCACTTACGGGGCTACCTTGAGCATTGTACCATTGTTCCCCATCACGGTAACCAACAACTCCTGCATCTCTGCTATTGTCATTAACATAAACCGCAAAATTATCTTCGATATTACTTGGACGCACGGTGTTACCTCCAGCAGAATAACGAGAATCAATTCCGTAGAATTCACCAGCAGTTTCATAACCAGTAATAGAGTACGGGTCATTCAATACTTTAGTATTAGCATCATAGCTATCAAAACGAACACCGATATTACAAATAATATCTTTGTAAGTAAATTTATCCTGAATGTATCCAGCCGCATAAATTGGCTTGAATGGTGCGATAGGACGTGTTTTAATTTCTTTACCACCATCTAGTGTTTGTGTTTCTGTAAAGAAAGAAAAGAAATCAACATCTGTTCCTAGTGGATTACCAAGGTAATCATAACCAAAGTAGTCTATTAAACGCTGCTGTCCTGTAATTAGAGTTGTTGCTTCAAACCATTCTAATTGCATTTCATCTGGTGTGTACTCATGTACATTTACCCAGTCACGCTTATCTAAACCATTAGCTTCTCTCAATCGCTGTGCGAATAAAGACATTTCAACTTCTCTGCCTTCATCATCTGTACTGATTAAGGCATCATACAATTGGAATTGACGCTGACGAATAGGATCATAATAAGAATCTCCTGTTGGTCTACTACGATCAGTTGCATTAGAAATGTGGTTGTTAACCGTCTGATCAGCTAAGTTCCATAATTTAAAAGGCTGGATATTGTATGAACGAGTAATACGTTGCTCAAATGTTCCTCCCAATTGCATAGAGTGGCGAATAGGATTACCAGAACGACGAGCCATTACCAAATCAAAGTTAGCCTTTACATTAGCACGTACTTGTGTACTATTGTTTTTACCAAAGCTTGGTCCATCATCTCTATTGGTATAATGAGGCGCATTAAATAAACCATAAACATTTGTACGAGCACCTGTATTTTGTCCATTGATTACTTCCATTTCATCAATGTTCAATGGAGAATTTGGGTCAAATGGATCACCTGGCTGAGATAGTAAATTATTGTAAGAAGCTAACCCTGGGTTAATATCAAAGTTAGGTTCGTATCTATCAAAAGAGTTGTTGAAAGCAGAATGCCCTTCTCTTACAGTTACACCAATAGTATCTCCCACAGAGTTTGTTACATAACTAGTATCAACGGCATCAATAATAGGAGCACGACTTCTAAAGAATTTACCTACATAACCATATTCCCACAAACGATCGCCATAACGAGGATCTTCATTGGAATTATTCGTAGCAGAGTAATCTCCTTGCAATTCGTAGCTAAAGTTTTGGAAAACAGGCTGCAAAACAGTAGAGTCAGCATCTTCTTCATCTTCTCCACCAGGCTGTGTAGAACTTACCGTGTGGCGGAAACGTCCAGAAATACGCCATGTATTAGAGCGGTATTGAGAGTTGAATTGAGGATTGAATATACGATTCACTGTTGCGGCAGTACTTCCCCAGTTAAATTGTGCATTTCCACCCACTACAAAGTAAAAATCTTTGCTAGGTTTGAAATCCAATTTACCATTAGCAATTGCGTAAGATTCTCTAGCATTTGGACGAACCAATGTTGCTTCCAAATCATCTGCTGTTAAGAAGTCAGCAGCGAAAACAGTACCAGAACCACTAGGATTACGAACCAAAGGGTTCTCTAGAATTTCATTCAGCTTTTCATCTTTCAATTTGAAAGATCCTAAAGCAGAAGGACGAGTATCCAATGTTGTTGAGTAAACTCCTGCAAAACGATATCCTAAGATCGTCGCTTTACGAATTTTACCATCTTGCTTTTTCAATGTATCTCCCAAAGCATTTGTCATTGGACGAGCTAAGATTGGACCAGATAGGTAAAGGTCTGCACGATTAGCAGCAAAAGCATCTAAAAACTGAGAAGTTTCTATTTGTACTCCTCCTGTCAATTCAGAAGAAGGCCCTTTTGTGATAATGTTAGTAATAGACCCTGTCACATCACCAAACTCAGCAGGCACACCAGAAGTAATGATTTGCACCTGATCAATTTCTGTCTCAGGAATACCAAGATCCCCAATAACACGAACACCATCTACATAGACATCATTACTAGAACTACGACTACCATTAGAATTAATGTCTTCTCCCTCATCCGCTTGGCTTACACCAGCAGTAGTGGCTGTAATACTTTGTACATTACGAGTAGCTAAGTTTCTAATGTCTTCTGCTCCTAGTGTCTGACCACCAGAAGTAGCATCCTGTTCAATCAAAGGAATGCGGTAAGCACGAACGACAATTTCCTCTACAGCTTTTCCTGTGCTATCTGTTCCAAAGGTCAATTTTTGACCTTCTTCCATGTCAATATCAAATCGGACTACTTGCCCTAATTTGATGACGACACCGTTTGTCTGAACGGTAGGAAAACCAACATAAGAAACTAAGACGTCATACGTCCCTGCATTGACATTTGAGAAGTTGTAATTCCCGTCGAAATCCGTTTGGGTTCCTGTGACCTGCACGCCGTCCTTTTGGAGCACGACGTTTGCAAATGGAAGTCCTTCGCCGTTGCCAACATCAATAACCTTCCCTTGCAAACTACCTGTTGTCTGTGCGAGCAACGAAGTGCTCCCTACGAACAGCAGGGTTAACAAAATTATGTAACGAACCATAACCATAAGAACTTTAATTAAAGTTAAAAAATAAACGTTGCGTAAAAGAGCACTGCTCTTTTAGCAGTGTCTTGCGAGAATTCGACGCTTGGGGTTGCTATCCAACAATAGCGATTGCCGTTGTCTTCTTTCTCCAAACAAAAAGCAGGTAACCAACACTACATTTTTGTTTTAATTGTTGTTTCTCTCGAAACTTATTATTTCAATGCTGTGACATATTGGTAACCAGCCCATACGCCTGCATTTCTTATTACTTGCTACTCTGTCTCTAATAAAGACTGCTCTCTACTCTTCTAATTCTGCTTATACACGCCTTTATTACACCCAAATATACTCTTTCAGTAGCTGTCCATTAACATTACTAACAAAAAATTAACAATTTATAAAACGCTACTATACAATAAATTAACCCCTTAACCTGTTATTGCGCGGCTTATACAATTTATTTTTTTGCACATCCGTTAAAGCTGTCGAGACTAACAAAAGTATCATCAAATTTCGACAATTCCAAGTCTAAAGCTTCATAATTCGGTGCAATAACAACTTAGCCAAACGTTCTTTAGATTCGCTTGTCCAACCAGCAACATGCGGTGACAAGAGCACATTTTCTTGTTGAAACAATTGCTGAAAAATAGCAGTTTCTTCCGTGTTGTAGGTAATAGGCTTTTCATTCTCAAAAACATCCAAACATGCTCCTTTCAGTCGTCCTTCCTTCAAAGCTTTTACTAAATCTTTCGTAGGAACAATATTCCCTCGGGAAGTATTTACTACAACTAACTGGTTCTGAAAGCATTTCCAATATTTTTCATCGGCCATTCCTTTCGTTTCTGTTGTAGCAGGTAAGTGCAGGCTTAAGATTTGTGCTTCTGCAAATAGTTGATCCATAGAACACTCCTGTACTTGTGGTAGATCTGTGGCATAATTCGTCTTGTACTTGTCATAAGCCAAAATCTTCATCCCAAATCCAGCTAGACGTTGAGCAAAAGCACGACCTGTATAACCAAAACCTACAATTCCAATGGTTTTACCCCATAATTCCCAGCCTCGGTTTTGTTCCCGCTCCCAGACGAATTGTCGCACTTGTTGGTCTGCTTGACGTAGATTGTTTGCCAGACTTAAAAGCATCCCTAAAGCATGCTCTGCCACTGCATCACAATTCCCATCAGCAGCTCTAATGACAGCAACTTGATGTTCTCGTGCAGCCTCTAGATCTATAATTTCTAAACCTGAGCCTAAGCGACCAATAAATTTTAAATAAGGAGCCCCTTCTAAAAAAGCACGATCTACTAGAATTTTACTGTTGATAATAATCCCTTGATATTCTCCTACCAATTGACGGGTAGTTTCCAAGTCAATTTTGGGTAAATAAGTACAAGTATATCCAGCAGCCGTTAGGCCTTCTAATAAAAGGGGATGCACACCATCGGTAACTAATACGCGAGGTGTGGTGTCCGTAGGATGTTGTTGTTCCATGTGAGTGACCGTCTATTTTTGTTGATTAGTCAACAAATGTAGACTTGTATTGGCAAAGCCAAAAGCTAATGACAGAAAGAATTGGCTAGCAAGTATTGTTTCTAGGCAAAATTTACCCTAGGATTACTTGTAGGCACAAGAATCTTGTCAAAATCATCCATTAATGTAGGAAGTGCTTTGGTGAAGGCACAACAGAAAATGAGGGGATGCTGTAATGTGGTAAGAAGCAACCATCGTTGTTGGGGAGGACAGCTGTTCTTCAATATAACTATAAATATTGAGAAGCACGTTGTGTTAAGGCAACAAATTCTGAAACAGATAGGTTTTCAGGCCTTTTTTGAAACAAGGGGTCTTCAAATAATACGTCTTTTGGAAAGAATTGTTTCATAGAATTGCGTAACATTTTTCGGCGAGTGCCAAAAGCAGTCTTAACAATGGTCCTAAAACGGCGTTCGTCGCAGCCTAAATTTTCAAAGTCTGGCTTTCGAGTTAAGCGAATTACGCCTGATTGCACCTTTGGAGGCGGATTAAAATGTTCTGGAGCGACACTAAAAAGGTATTCTGTGTCATAATAAGCTTGCACTAAGACTGTCAACACACCATAGGCCTTACTATTTGGTTCTGCTGCGACTCGTTTGGCGACCTCTTTCTGAAACATTCCCACCAATTCAGGAACATCTTGGCGATATTCTATTAGTTTGAATAAGATTTGAGAAGAGATGTTATAAGGAAAGTTACCTATAATGGCAAAAGGCGCTTGGAGGTGTTCTTCCAAACGTACTTTTAGAAAATCTTCGGCAATGATGTTTGGAAATAAAGCAGGGTAATGCTTAGTGAGATAGCTCACCATATCTCGATCTGCTTCAACAACCTTCAATTCATGTTCTGGATGCTCTGCTAAGAGATGTTTTGTCAACATTCCTTGCCCTGGGCCAATCTCTACAATTTGTTGGTATTGGTCCGTTGCTTTTAAGCCCAAAGCTATGTCTTGAGCAATGGATTCTTTGTTTAAGAAATGCTGTCCGTATGATTTTTTGGCTTTCATAATAATTGAAAAAAAGTAGTAGATTTAAGGTTATCCCCTCAATAGAGCATGATTTTGTAAAGATACAACAAATATTCAAGACTGTTCTTGCTCTAGTCTAGTCCCAAAGCAAGGAGTATTCCCCAAATTTCGTTATCTTTATGGGTGGTAGCACTCTACTATGTGTTAGCGCTTTGCTAGCCAACTCACCAAGAAGTGTATAGAGGAATAATCCCTACTACTTTTGTAGTAATATTGTTTGTTCTATGCCATTTTATAATCTCCAAATAATCAATTTGGACTAGTACAGGTCTTTAGAACCTGTTTTAATTTCTATGACCAACAAAAAATTAATAATAGGCATTTCTTCTGGCGATATCAATGGTATTGGTTTAGAAGTGGCCCTCAAAGTTCTTTCTGATAAACGCCTACTAGACTGGTGTACTCCTGTTATTTATGCCTCTACCAAAGTCGTTTCTTATCATAAGAATATTGCTAAAATCAGAGATTTCTCTTTTCACAACACCAATAGTGTACAAGCACTTAATCCACAAGCTGTTAATGTTATTAATTGCTGGATGGAGAATGTAAAAATCACCTTGGGGCAGTGTACTGCTGATGGAGGGAAATATGCTACGTTTGCTTTAGAACAAGCAACGGAAGATTTACGTTTGGGGCATCTTGATGCCTTAGTAACAGCGCCGATCAACAAAGAGGCGATGAAAGCTAGTGGCTTTGAATTCCCAGGACACACGGAGTACCTCACCAATAAATTTAATGCGCCAGAAAATTTAATGTTATTGGTCAATGAATCTCTGCGAGTAGGACTCGTAACCAACCATCTTCCTTTAGGGCAAGTGGCCTCTAGCTTAAACAAAGAGCTGATTCTAAAGAAAATACAGTTGATGGATGAAAGTCTAAAAATGGACTTTGGTATTGATCGTCCTGCTATCGCTTTATTAGGGCTCAATCCGCATGCAGGAGATGGAGGCGTATTGGGTAGTGAAGAAAAGGATTTAATTATGCCTGCCATTGAAGCCGCTAAAAAACAAGGTATTCTTGTCATTGGCCCCTACGCTGCTGATGGATTCTTTGGTTCTGGTAACTACCTCAACTTTGATGGAATCTTAGCGATGTATCACGATCAAGGCTTGGTTCCCTTCAAAGCTCTTTCTTTTGGCAAAGGGATCAACTTCACAGCTGGATTACCCATCATTCGCACCTCCCCTGATCATGGTACTGGGTTTGATATTGCTGGTAAGAACATGGCTGACCCTCAATCGTTCCGAGAAGCACTTTATTTGGCTATGGACAGTGCTCGACAACGAGCAGCGTATAAGGTCATGACAAAAAATCCACTGAAGGAATTGATTGCTGTAGACAATGAAGGAGAAGCCTCTTCCAACAAACGTCAAGGCGACAAAAAATCTAAGAAAACACAAGGTAAAAAAGAGCGTCGCGAAAAAACACCGCGTTCCAATAAACGAGAAGAGCAACCAATAAAATCTTCTGAAACACAGCCTTTAGATACCACCAAAGAGGAAACTAAGAAGGAGGTAGAAAACAACACCGCTGTTCCTGTTTCTCCACCAAAAAAGAAAGAGCAAAATCTATCTGTAGAGGAACGTTTGGCACTAGCTGCTCAAAAAAAGCAACAACAAAAAGCTGTTAGTGTTCCTGAAACACCTGTTACAGTAGACGTTATAACAGAAGAAGAACTACCACTACCAACAACTGAAGAATTACGAACGGAAACTCCCACAGTAGCAGAGACTCCTGAATTAATAAAACAGGAAACAGAAACGGTGAAAGAGGTTGTTTCTCCACCAGAAGCTTTACAAACAATAGAGGGAAATGAGGAAGAGGGAAATGCAGAAGCACCTACAACTCCTGAAGAATAAATACAATCAGCTAATAAGCCTTATGTTTATTTAGAATAAAAACTATAAAGAATTAGAAGCCTTTCGTTGTTAGTATTTGCACTACTCTTCGAAAGGCTTTTTCTTTTGGCTAACTATCTATTCTACCCCCTAACAAAAAATAGGAACCTCCTAACGTTTAGAAGATTCCTATTCTTATTTTTAGTTGATTGACACCTTAGAATGGGGTGATTTTTTAGCTCTTATTATAAGGTTAATAACTCTCTCAAATCGGCTGCAGACGAAGGAACGGCTACTGGACGCATTGGTAAAATCCTATTCATATCCGTTGCGGTTGTTGGTGTTTCTGCCACTAATAATTCTCCTTCAGTACTCATTGCCCAGATCTTTTGTGTCAATTCCTCCTTATAAGGTAAAGGAACACTAGTACGCTTCTTATCCCCTACTGCTGAGTAATAAAATTGCTGCTGCGTTGCAACAAATACTTCTTGTAAAGCAATTGGCGCTCCTTCTAAATCTACAAATTGGGTAGCAATAGCAATATCTTGTTCCCATTGTACAGGCTTCCCACAATTCCACAAACCAAAACGTTGAATTTCAAAACGATTGATAATGCTCACTAGAGTTTGAGTTGCGGCAACTTGGTTTTGAGCCAAGGCTACAATACCTTCTTCCCAAACACCTAAAGCTTCCTCATAACGTCTTTGTTCTTTTCGGAATTGCACTTTTGCGGCCTCTGTTGCAACCACTACAGGTTCTACTTTGGAGACGCGTGTTGTTACTTGCCCTTGCTCATTTTCATATTCCAAGGTCAGCATATAGTCTCCCCCTGTATTCTTAGTCAACTTCATATTATTCCAAACCGTATCAAATGTTGCTGGTGGAAAGGCGGCGATTGAAGCCATGAAGTCTATTTCTTGTGCATATTGCTTCAGTTCTGGAGCATTGTTCAAATCAATATCAAAGTCAAACACCTGCATATTATTAGGCACTCCAGGGCGAATTGGAGGAATCGGTTTATTGGCTTTTTGTTCTTCTTTTAATTGAGCAATGATTGGCTCTAAATCTTTTAATGGCTGCGGTGTAGAGTTCTCTTCCTTAGAATTGGTTAAACGTTCCACTTGATCTTTCGCTTGATAATTCCAAGCATCTTTTTGGCGACTGTAAACATAAACGCCTAATTCTTCTGGTTTCATCTCAGCCGCCATTTTCCCTTGCAACTCAATGTTGAGTTTTTTATCCATACTCAAGAAAACAGGCGCACCGTTTTGAAAACCCTTGATTTCCATCATTCCAGTTGACTGTAAATCTTGATGTTTGTTCAGCTCTTTGGGAACACCTGCCAGAAACATATCTACAGGATCATTGAATTCTCGATAAGTAATTTCTACTGCTCCTTTTACTGGAGCGCCTTTTTCATCTACAAAAGCCGCCGCAGGGATTCTTACTGTGGAACCAGAGGCATAAGTTAGGGTTTCCCCTTCTTCTGCTTGAACAATTTGCGTTTCTACAGGCTTTTCTAAAGTGGGAAGTGGACTTTTTAAAGCCAATAATTCGTTAATTTGTACCGTTGGTGCTTGTTGATGTTGCACCTCTTCTAATCCNNCCTTTCATAACCGAAAAGATAAGGCTAGCAGCCGCTAAAATAGCAAGTCCAGCAGCGACATATTTAAGGCGACGATTCTTGGCTCCTTTAATAGAGACAACCTTTCCTTTAGTTGCAGTAACCGATTCTGTGGTTGCTGTTGGTGCTTGTTTAAAGCTGGCTAGTAACGCATCAAAATCTTGATGCTGTTTTATCTGTTCCGAACTGAGTTCTGGAGGGTTAACTTTTATGTTGTAATTATCTTTCATGTCTAAACTATTTGAGACGCATTGGACTATAAAACGGGGTAAGCGTACTTAAAAGCTGTTTTAGTCAGACTGTTTCTTTTTAATAAATTTCTTTTTCATCTTCTGGAGTAAGCGATATATTTTCACTTTAGCGTTATTCTCTGTAATGTCCATGATATCTGCGACTTCTTTGAAGGGTCGTTTTTCAAAAAAACGCAACTCTAAGAGCAGTACTTCGGGCGGTTTCAGGTCTTGAATTACATGTTTTAATACATCAATATCAACTTCTAATTCAGCCTTATCATCGTACTCTACTTCTATATCTTGCACATGGTTATCTTCTAATGCTACCACCCGCCGTTTTTTATTTTTCCTAAAGTGCTGGGCAATTTCATTACTAGCTATTCTAAAAAGCCATGCAGAGAAAGGCACCCCTTTAAAGGTATAATTTGCTAGATTTTGTAAAGCTTTTAGAAAAACTTGCGCCGTCAAATCGGCGCTCAATGCTTCTTCTAATGTTCGTTTAAATACAAACCTAAAAATAGGCTCATGGTAACGCTCGTACAGCACTCTAAAATGTGCAGGGTTCTGCTGTGCTTTTTGCACCTCCTGCCACTCTGCCTCAATTGCTTGCTGTGTAAGCGTGTGTTTTGATGTCGACATAACGCGTAGTAAATAAATTCTCTAAGTAGCCCAAAGACTTCATCTTGCCTCCCTCTAAACCGTATGGAAAGGGCCTTCCGTTCCAATATAACGATTTTTATCTACTTTCACTCCTCGCTACTCTTTTCCCAACTGTAAATTCAACAGACGCGCTGAATAGTTGGCTTATTCCGTAAAATAGGAATATTCCAATACCGTCTGCTGCTCTTCTTCTTCTATCATGTGCTGCTCCAAAAGGCCTTCTCCATTGTACCTAAAATACTCTACTTTATAAATCGCAGGTTCTAATAAAACCAATGGAATAGGAACAACTTCTGCAGTTTTTTTGCCTTTTTTTGCTTTTTTAGTTTTGTTCTTTCCACGTTTTCCTACTTTTCTTTTTGCGGAAGGTACACTGTCCGTCACCACAACTGTTTCTTGCGATACAGGGGCAGCACGACGCACCCAATAAACTTTTTTAGTGAGTTGTTCTCCTTCATAATGGTAATCAATGGTCCATAGTTTTTCTCCCTTTGCATTGTACACTTCGGTTAATTCTGGCTTTTTATCTCCATTGAGATATGTTTTCCGATCATCCAAGATTACATGCATGTCACGAAATACTTTCTTAGTCTGCATACTATCTTCATAACGGGCACTAATCAAGCGTTTTTCATTGGCTTGAAGGCCTAATAAACTGTCCATGTGTGGTGAGAATCCTACTACTGTAGATTTCTGGCGCGTTAAACGATATTCTTCATCAAATTCAAATTCATCTAAGATCCGTACTTTACTATGAGGATGACCATACAATGTAGTGCGTTGTGCAGGAGCATCTTTTTCTTTATAATACAAATATTGCAGTGCATACTTCACATGAGCGTTTTGTAAGGTATCAAACCCTAAAACTTCGATTGCAGATAATAAATTATCTCTATAAAAATATTCCATTGTCTCTAGTCTATTCCCTGAAGGCAAATATGTGCTAACCATTGCTGGTTTACCTCCTGAAAACTGGTATCGTTGGTATTGATAAGAATCTTCAATAGAAGTCATCCATAATTGTCCCGACTCATCCCCTTCTCCTTTCTGGTAGCGGCTCTTCCAAACACTACATTTGTCATTACCTGTAGCCGCCACTTGTTCTACCAAAAAGGGCCAAACTGGATAAGCTGCCTTGTATTGTTGCCATTGCGCCGTTGTTCCTTCTATTATACCTAACAATCCCCCTAACAGTAGAGCTATTTTTACAGAGTTTGCTTTCATATTCTTCTATCTTTAAGACGGTTACTGTCATTTTTTTGATAAAATAAAAACCGCTTTTTTCTTGGTTGGTCGATTATTTCACCTTGCAATGGCCTCTAATACTACAATTAAGCCAGTTGCTTTGCAAAAATACAACTTCACCTCTAATTGCCTGTTTTTTAATGAAAATAATGCCTCCCTATTGCTGTTTGCTTAGAAAAAAAGACTTTTCACTGGCTAGTGTATCATATTAGCTTCGCTGACTTTCAGTTCTTAAACAACTTCATTATATTACCCCTATAGGCGGCCTACCTGCTAAAGAACTTTCTCTGATACTTTCATAAGGTCGTTTTCAAAAAAAGATACTATCCTCGTTCATTTTTTTTAGATAACGTATACAATTTTCCTGTTTTAGAACGTTGAGATCACCATTAAGAAAAAACACACATCATGACAGAAACAAAAAAAGGCCTAGCACTGCATTGGCAAATTCTCATTGGGATGATTATTGGTCTAAGTTTAGGGCTACTCCTAAAACGTTTCGATTGGGGCGCTAATTTTATTAATGCTTGGGTTTATCCTATTGGAAAAATCTTTGTTAATTTGCTCAAACTCATTGCCGTTCCTTTAATTATTGCTTCTCTAGCTAAAGGAATTGCCGATTTGCAGGATATTTCTAAGCTTTCTAAAATTGGAGGCCGAACCATTGGTATTTATCTAACAACAACTGTAATTGCTGTTACCTTAGGTTTATTAGTCGTCAATATTGTGAAGCCTGGTGAAGGAATGACCAGAGAAAGCATGCAGAGTATTAGTGCTATGAATAAAGAGGCTAGTAGTAAAAAAGTAGCCGCTGGCGCAGAACAAGCACAAGCTGGGCCTTTAGATTTTATTGTGGATATGGTTCCTGATAACATTGTAGGAGCCGCTAGTAGCAATAGTAATATGCTACAAGTGATTGTATTCATTCTCTTCTTTGCTGTCTGTATGCTTCTTATTCCCAAAGAGAAAGCAAAACCATTGCACGACTTTTTTGACAGCCTCAATGAGGTTATTCTCAAAATGGTGGATATCATTATGTTGCTCTCCCCTTATGCGGTCGCAGCGCTTCTTGCTAACTTAGCCGCGAGTACTGATCCCTCGGTCTTTGGTAGTTTACTTAAGTATGCGGCGTGTGTGGTTTTAGGATTAGGTTTAATGGTCCTCTTATACATGACCGCCATCAAAACCTTTACAGGCCGTTCTCCTATTCAGTTCATTAAGGCAATTAGTCCTGCTCAGTTATTGGCTTTTTCTACCAGTTCTAGTGCCGCAACGTTGCCTGTCACGATGGAACGGGTAGAAGAACATGTAGGAGTGGAAAAAGAGGTTACAAGTTTTGTCTGCCCTATTGGCGCTACGATTAATATGGATGGCACTAGCTTGTATCAAGCTGTAGCGGCTGTTTTTATCTGCCAAGTTATTGGTTTTGATCTCACTTGGGGCGACCAAATTACAATCGTATTAACCGCAACCATGGCTTCTATTGGTTCTGCGGCCGTACCTGGTGCAGGAATGGTGATGTTGGTCATTGTTTTGGATACTTTGGGTATTCCTGCTGAAGATTTGGCCTTTGGTATTGCGTTGATTTTCGCGGTAGATCGACCTTTAGATATGTGTCGTACGGTTATCAATGTCACGGGAGATGCAACAGTAGCGACTTTGGTAGGCAAGTCTGTGGGTAAGCTCAAAGAGCCTCAGGTTAAGAATTGGGATGACCACTACAAAGGGGATATTGTTTAAGATTTATCCTCTATTAATAAAAAAGCGTCTTGAAGTGATTCAAGGCGCTTTTTTATTAAGAATTCTTCATTTTATTCTATCGTCGAATTTCAATCCTACACAATGAAGGCGTTTAGAAATCAGCAATAAGTTTAGCTAATCAAGTTGATTTTTTTATAAATATCTTCTTTAGCTTTTTCAAATACCTCTCCTCCAAATTCTTCCTTATCTAAGCAAAGAACTGTTGTATCTTCCACTCCCATCATTCGAAATAAGAACTTTAAATAGGTTGTTTGGAAATTCATTTTCTCGTTCTTTTCATTTTCTCCATATCCTGTGTCTCCTCTGCTTGATAGAATGTATAGCTTTTTATTTTTAAGCAATCCTACATAATCTCCATCAGGTTTTCCTGAACGAAACTTCCAAGTTTCGTCAATGCGCATGATTTGGTCTATATAAGCTTTCAATCCACTCGGAATCGACCAATTATACATTGGAGTTCCAATAACATAAATATCGTTCTCTTTCAACTCTTTTACTAATTCATTACTGAGTTCCATTCCTTCCTGGTTTTCCTTTGTTCTCTTAGCAGGCTTGATAAATGCACTTGCAATCCAACGTTCATCGATAGAAGGTATTATGCTTAGTCCAACTTCTCTGTGAGTAAAGACATCTTTAGGGTGTTTATTTTTCCAGTTTTTGATAAAAACTTGGGTTAATATTCGACTATGAGATTTTGCCGCTCTTACACTCGCATTAATAATTAATACTCTGTTCATTTGCTTTCAATTATTGAATTTAAAAAAGCAAATTTCATTAATTGAAATGTATTTAAAATTGACCTAGTTCAATGGTTATTTTGTTTTTTTTCGAATTCTACTTAAAAACTCCGCTGAAATTCCTAAGTAAGAAGCAATTAGGTATTGAGGTACTTTGTTTGCTATTTGGGGATATTTTTCAATGAAGTGGAAATAGCGTTGTTCAGCACTATATATATTATGGTGAATCATTCTTCTTTGCAAGCTTCCAAGGTAGCTTTCAGAAATGATTCGAAAATATCTTTCAAGCTTGGGTACTTGCTCTAACATTTTTGAAAAAGAGTAAGAGCTGATTTGTAGTAATGTTGTTTTTTCAAGAGCTTGAATATTATAGATTGATGTTTCTTGTTTTCGAAAACTATCAATATCTGCTGCCCACCAGTCGTCTATTGCAAAGTAGAGTATTTCTTCTCTGCCATTTTGAGGATTAATATAAAATGTTTTTAGAGCACCTGAGATAATGTAATTGTCTGTTCGACAAGTTTCTCCATTTCTCAATAAATAATCCCCTTTATCTATAGTTTTTTCTACCCAGAAAGTTTCCAATAGTTCTTCTTCTTTGGAAGACAATCTAATGTGTTTTGCTATATTTTTAAGCAGTTGTTTATTCATTTAATATGGTGTCGTTCTTATCTCTAATCAATACTTTCCTAGATCAAGTGAGATACTAAAAATCTAACGCAATAAAAGAGGTCTATGCCTACTCAAAGTATAGGAACCTTTTATTTTTCGTGTCAAAAAATAAAAGGTTCCTTGCTCAGAATAGGAGTTTCTTTTCTAAAAAATCAACTCACAATTCTTTATATAACTATTGATATTACTGCGCGTTCAAATCCCAATCATACATTTGGTAAGTCACCACGGCACTGTCTGAAATTGTGCTATCTGCGTACTGCTGGAAATAATCTACAATGTTATTCGCCCCTCCAAAATCAGCCGCATACCAATCAAATACCTTAGAAACAGAAATACTGTCCATAGAAATGTAATTGTAATCGGTATTGTTAATAAAACTGTTGGTTGTACTGGTGTAGTATTGTTGAATATTTGCTTCTGTCCAAGCTTTGTTGAGCAATGGAGGGCAAGAAGCAGCAGCACAGTTGACAGCAAAATGTACTCTAGGCTCATTATAAGTAGCCAATAAACGCTCTTTTTCAATCTGGTCTAAGGTATAAGAAGAATCTCCTACCATAGCTAGGCGCTGTGTCCAGATCATTCCTCCCTCAATATCCAAAATACTGTTAACAGGATATTCTATCAGAATGTTATAAATGGTAAAGGCATTGTATAGGTTGATCCAGTAAGCCATTTTTTTATCATTAGACCAAGTTGTTTCTGGTTCATTTTCGGATAAGTAATCTAAATAATCCTTTAAGTCTGTTGTATCATCCAAAAAGGCCATATAATCAACATCTCCTACGGCATTAACATGTTGCGAAAGCATTGCATCAAATGCCGCATGACTAAAAACTGGCTCTTCTATCTTATCTTCTACTTTATCTTCTGCCTTATCACATGCTCCCATAAAGCCCCCTGCTAAAATTAAGAGTATTCCTACAATAAATTTGTTCATAATAAACGATTGTTGTGTTGTGTATGATATAAATGTTCTTGCTTTCATTCTGGGGGGCTGCAACTGGAGGCCAAAAATCGCCCTCCAGAGGGAACAGAATGAAATGATAGCACAACAATTATTATTCCTCTTCTTCTAAATCCGTTCTATCTTTTAATTTTTTATCTTCTACTTTGTCATTCAAAAACTCATTGAGTTGTTCTACAGAATAAGTGGAGATAATTTCTCCGAATTCATTGATACGAATGTCGAATCCTTTCAAATCTTCATGTGTTTTGGGCTTTTTATTACTTTTATCGCTCATGTTATTGGTTGTTTTGTTTTATTATTATAAAATAGGTAGCCGTCTCTACTACTAATGAAATGTCCTTAAAATTAGTTCTTAGAAAGCAAGAAAAGGACACTCCAATTGCTTGGAATGCCCTTTTTTTATAGAAAGCTTCTTTATAACTTAGTTTAAGCGTTTTTCTAGGCGAATTTGTGTGCGCTCTGCCTCTCCTCTTTCCATTCCAATCTTGTCAGCGAAAGAATAAATTTCATCTCTAGTCATCACCCCATTAGAGCGGATATAACATTCTATGGTATAATCCTGAGCATAGCGCAAGAGTTCTTCTTGCTTCTCGTCTTTAAATTCAAACATTTGAGAGTATTCGTCTAGCTTCTGTTTTTCTTCATCAGCAAACTCATTGTCTGTCAATGCTACAGCAGCTACAATCATAAACACATTTTCACGTGCTTCTTTATTTACCTCTTCACATTCAACTACAGAAATTGCTGGTGCACGCATCAAATCGCGTAAGCTACCTGTTTCGTCTGTAAGAAAGTCATCAAAGAATGCTTTTTCTGTTTTCTCAATCGTTCCATCAGCACGCGCCATTTCTACCAACATTCTAGCCAAGATTTTCTTGTCATAAGCTTTAGTTAATGGTTGGCGACGGATCAATTTTTCAAACTCTGAAAATTCTGTTGCTAATCTCCAACGACCACCTTCATAGGTGATTTCTGTTGTGATTTTTTCAAAAGCACCTACAACAGCGCTTTCTTTATCTTTTCTAGAGTGTTTTATTCCATCGGTTCCTTGGCGTACCACTTCATTACCAGCCATAGAAATAGCCGTTCCAGCAAAACCACCTCCTACTGCTCTACGTAGAATTTGCAAAACAGAAGAGCGTAAACGTCCTACCGCTGTATTCTTAATCATACGTGTAACACGCTCTTTTCCATCAGATGTATTGATGCGAATCAAGCCGATAGATTCAAAAACTTGAGTGTCTACTTGAAATTTACAAAGGACTTTAGAGCCTTGAATTTTTTCTTCTAAGATGTAAGGTTTTATTGCCTCGTATGTGATCTCCATGATGTTATTATTTCTAGTGCGTTCTAACCGTTTTATTCCTTCGGTTAGGTGTTAATGCAAATTAAGATGTTTCTAAATGTAAGGAAAATACATTTAGTCCAAAAACAAT
Organism: Aureispira sp.; assembly: GCA_050633105.1. GTDB lineage: Bacteria > Bacteroidota > Bacteroidia > Chitinophagales > Saprospiraceae > Aureispira. The sequence continues at coordinate 19,592 of JBOEFW010000053.1, forward strand.
TGATTGTTTTATTCAGGAGAAAAAGTCCCGTTTGTATTCAATTTAACCAATCCAAGCATGTCATTAGTTCCCAACCCAAATGTTCCAGTGAAAGCATACCCCGTTAACTTCGTCTGGCTTGTTCCTGTAACAGCTTCTGTAACAGGAATAACCGTTCCTGCATTTTCTTGTGTTGCAAATACACCACCGCCGCCAACTTCATTATATCCAAAGTAGTAGGGCCATCCTGTAACAATTTCAAAATTGTTATCCACTTTAATAATGCAGATATCATGTTCTACATTAACAATTTCTCTATAGGTAGCCGATATAATATAGCCATCTTCATCTGGTAGTTCTGCAATAGAAGCAGAAATATAAGGCTTATTACCATTTGCTGTTCCATTCACGTCTAAAAAAGTAATTTTATTTCCATCAATAAGCTGAGCTATCCCTGCTTCATCAACTTGGAGCAAAACTAATTGTCCAGCTCCTATTATACTGTTTTCTTCTTCGACATGAGCCAAAATTGTCACATGACCACTAGTAGGATTATAAACAGATTGTCCTCCTATAAAATTAGATGCTCCAGCTCCATTTTCATTTCCATGAAACCTAGGATTTGTTGGTTGCCCTGATGATTTGTTCATTAGTACAACTATTAAATCAGAATAGGGCTCAAAGTCAGATGTATTAGAAGCATAGTTTCTTTCAATCGTTCCACATATCAAATAGCCTTGTGGTAAGATTTGTACAGAAACACCAAAATCCTCCCCAATAAGACCACCTGTTATATCTAGAGTCGTCCAACTAATATCAAAATCTTCATCTAAGGCAATCGTATAAATATCAGAGCGATCACTAACTGCGTTATCGTTATTAGGTAGTGTTGCTTTATTGGGTACATTCGTAGTCATACCCGTCAGTATATACTTTATTATTCCACTAGAACTATCAACTTTCATATCGGATACTTTCTCTGTAAAACTAGCTGCTGTAGTTTCGTTTAATTCTTCCCCAAGATCCTCAGAAGTATTAGTACCACGGTTTTTATTGATGACAGCTCCTGTCAAAGCATCAATTTGATACAAGACAATTTTCGTCTCTCCTCTTGTTCCAACAGAAGTAATCGCATCAGCATACTGCACATAAGTTCTATTACAAGCCAATGTATACACTTCTCCACCAGGTAACTCAACTAGACGCACTCCCTCTTCATCAAATCTCAAATAATCTCCTCTAAATCCACTACTAGCAGCAGATGCACCATCTTTGCGCCCAAAAGAGGAACTCCACATTTCATTCCCTAGAGAATCTGTTTTCACAACAAAAATATCTCGTTCATCTCCTTTGGTATAGGAATTTGTTGCTCCTAATAAAATATACCCACCGTCTGCTGTTCGCAACAAATCAGCGGCAGTTTGTGTCGCTACGTGCCCATAATATTTTACAAAGGCAGTGCTTTGATTAGGGGGCGAAATAGTATCTTTTTGACAACTACTAAATCCTATGATAGTAATTAATAACAATATAGCTGTCCCACTATTTTTTAAAATATTTTTCATTGGTTTTCTTTTAATAAGAACGTTAAAGCGTTTTTTTAAGTCTAAGGATAAGAATACAACAAAGCTCTATTCATATTCTACTTCTACACGCACACGCTTATTTTTAATGTCCTCAATCTGGCGCTTTTTACCTTTAATGTATTCATCTCCTTTTGTTCTACCTTTTTGAATATCTTCAATTAAGGAAGGTTTTTCTAGCTGCATATCCTTTATGGCACTATTGAGCTCTCGCTTCAAATCTTCATCTGTTTCTTTTTTAATGTAATTACGCTCGCGTTCCAGCCATTTATTATAACGATTGCCCATTACAATAGGATTGTATTGATGTTTCTTTCTAGGAACATAAAATGCCTTAATAAAGCCAACTGTCAATGCAAAATTATCCATTCTGAAATCATTATCTACATGAGCAAAGTTGTACAATAACTCTGGGTTCACATAACGATTGTTAATATTTACTGCATTTAAGAACATTCGAGTATATCGAAAATCGGCAAAAAGAAAGTTACGTCCTAATCGAAACTTCATACCTGCACCTGCTACAAAAGAAAGATTAACCATTGTTCGCATTGATGGTAATGTACTATTAGTCGAACTGCTGTTATTAGTAATATTAATCGATCTAGTTGGAACGTTCTTTTCTCTCAAACCAATAGGTTCTGCGGTAGTTGTACGACTAATATCGTGTAACTCCGCATGAAGCAAAAAGTTAACAGCTCCTCCTGCATATACATAAGGTAAAAAACCTTTGAATTTAGTAATGTTATAACGCAACATTAAGGGCACATCAATCCAGTATTGGTTCTCTTGAAAAGTCAAAGCAGAATAAGGTACAGGAGCACCTTGATAAGTTCCTAATGCATTGTTATCTACCTGTGTAGTAGGATTAATTGTCCCAACAGACATATATAAGGTATCCCCATACGCATAAGTACGGTAACCAAAGGTAGCATCCAATGTCAAATCAAAATTATACAATAAGGGCAACTCAAAACCAACACTACCATTGATCCCAAATACATTTTGACGAAGGTAACCTTCATGATCAGCCACACCAGAAGTATTGTCTACTCCATAATTTTGTAGTTGTTCCACTAAGGTAAAATTTATACCTGCTCCAAAATACATAGAGAAAATAGGGCTGCGGCTGTAAGTATTGGAAAGATAAATTAGATCATAAGATTCTTGTGATTCGCCTTCCATATCAGGTTCATACAAAGGGTCAATACGCAACATTTCTTGAAAAGAGCGGTCAGCAGCCCCAATTTTGTTGCGATACAAATAACTTTCTGTAATTAACTCAAAAGCCTCTAAACGCTTTTCACTAGACATTGATTTAGGATCTTTAGCACAAGATTCTATAGATTCTATTTGATCTAAATTTCCCTCTTCATACCAACGTTTGGCTTCATCTAAATTACAATTGTCACTTGAAGTTCCTTTACTTTTTTGAGCAGAAGCAGTATAGGTTTGCGCTACTGTTAATAGGCAACAAAGAGCAATACAGCGGACTATAGAATCGTAGGATTTTATCATAGTTTTTTTTGTAAACATCCGTGTTTTAGCGATAATAGTTTGCAGGAGAGCTTCTTCACGGACAGGAGTGATGTAAATTAGACCCACTCAAATATAAGATTAGTTGAGTAGTCCTGCAAAGGGTGTAGCAATTAAAATCATTAAACTAACTAAAATTTAGAAGCCTCTATCTAAGGGACAAAAAAATAAGCCCAAGACTCATCAAAGAATCTTGGGCTTATTAGGATAATTCCTTTTAGAAATCGCCCTCTTCTAACTTACGAGCATCACGCATTTGCTCTACATTTTCTCCACAAGTAGAAAGCGGTGTACGGCGCCCGCCATCAGCGGTTTCGATGTATAATGTTTCTCCAGATGGATCATCTGTCCCTACATAGCGTTTCCAACTCTTATCACTCATGTTCTGACGGATAATATCGCAAATTTGATCCGCATACAAGGTCATGTCTACTTCCCAGAGTTTCAAGTGTCCACTAGCAGTACCTGTGATTACTCTTGTTCCATCATTACTGAAAGCAACAGAAGTTACCCAGTTATCATGATCTGCTAATTTGATTGGAATATATTTCGCGCCTAAGTAAGGGAATTCTTTTTCGTTACCATATCCTCTGTAATCTTCATTACGAATGGTCCAAAGGGTTGCTGATTTATCCAAACTACCAACAATCATCATGGTACCATCTTTGCTAAATTCTATATCAGAAATTTTAGAACCATGTTGCAAGAATTTTTCTGGCAAGTAAGTAGGATCAGCTTGTACTTTATTTAAATCCCAAATCATAAGCGTACCATCCTGATAACCAATAGTTACAAAACGACCTTGTGGGTTAAATTCTACTGCTGTAGCATGTTTATCACTCTGTGGGTCATTTAATAAAAATTCACGACGTTGGTTTTGAATGTTCCAAATCCAAACTTCAGAAGATTTACCAACACCTGCAAGATACTTGCCTTCACTTGATACATCTAAAGAGGTAAGACGATAAGGTGTTTTTCCAATAATAGGAGAAGCAGAACCACTCATGTTGGTGTAATTAATTGCTGTTCCTCCAGAACCATCATCTCCTGCTGTAATCACTCCATCTCCTGTTGGAGTAAAGCGTAAAGCCCAAATGCGTTTTCCTTTGTGAGCATCTAATTCATTAACAATTTGACCAGTTTTTGCATCTGTAATCAAGACCTTGTCAGCATCACCTGCTCTGGCTAATAAATTACCGTCAGGGCTAATGTCTAAGGTTCTAGAAACACCTTTGTTACTAGATAAGATTTCAGGCTTATTGCTTTTATCATTTCTAGCACTTTTGCTTCCGTAAATACCAAAATCCCATTTCAACAATAAACCATCAGAACCTGCTGTATAGATTTTATTGTCTGTTGGAGAAACCTGAATACTACGGATTCGACCAACACGACTTTTACCATCTGGTGCTTGGTTCAATGTATTAAAGTTAGGATTATTTCTGTTTACATCTTCCAAACGGTTCAATGCCCGATAGACTGCTTCATAGATAAAGGCATCGTGTGGATCGCCAGCATTAGCAGAGTTCATATCATAAGCCTCTTTAGCTAAGGCTCCTTGGATATCTTCGTTTTCTTCTTTTGCAGATTTCACAGCAATAGTCTGTGCCATAGAAAGCCCTTTGATCTGTACAGCAATTTGCTTTTGACGGATGGCTTCTTCTTTGGCTTTATTGGCAACAGCTGTTTGCGCGATAGCAATTTGCTCATTACGCAAGGCTTGTTCTTTGGCGATTAAGGCTTCTTGCTCTTTACGCTTTGCAGTACGCTCAGCATCTTTTGCTTGACGAGCTCTTGCTTCTGCAACACGAGCAGCCTCCATAGCACTTAAATTCGCACGCTCTGCTTTGGATTTTTCTTCCATTGCTTTTTTCGCACTCATTCCTGCATAAAATTCTTGCTTATTGGCCTCTTCTTGACTTAATGCTGCCAAATAAGTTTGACGCTGAGATTCTCTAGCACTGTCAACTGCTTCTCGTTGACTTCTATTAGCATTGGCGGCTTCTAATAAAGCCCAAACCATCATTCCAATACAGAATAACACTACAAAAACACCAATGTAGGCCCAACGTTTACGGCGATCATCTTGTTTTGTTCCTGCTTCTTTAACACGAGAAATTGCCGCTAAATGGTCTTCGTGACTTTTCTCTAAGAATTCAATAGACTTACCATAATCTACAGCAGTGTCCATATAACGCTTAGACCAGCCCTTGTTAGGAGGTAGACGCCAAGGGTTATCTTCATCAAACTCTTCTGGGTTATACCATTTGAGCCCCATTGTTAATTCTGGGTCTACCCAAAGGCCTCCTTTCCCATCATAATACATAGCAGCAGCAGCAGCTAAGCGCTTGTACATGTCTGCTGCTTCGACTTCTTCGTTGGCCCAAGTTTTTAAACGGGTCCAACGCTTAATCAAACTATCATGAGCAATGCCCACTACGCTATCTTCATCAATTTCTGCAATTGGAGGTGCTTTCAAAAAACGACGGCCCGATTGGCTAAACGTATAAATGACCAGTCGTACTTCACGCATGGAGCGCTCTGTAATATCCATCATTTCTCGTACCGTCACAGAGCGACTAGAAGCTGTTCCATCAGCTGCTTTTGTCACCATTGCTCTAAAAATCCGCTCACAGATGATGCGTTTTTCTTCCGTATCTAAATCAGCATAAGCTTCTTCAGCATGGCGAGCCATAGCGCCTTTTATTGTTCCTATTGCTTTATAATGAGCAATACTGATTGGAACATCAGTATCTTCTTCTTTGCTGAGCCAATGGTTCCACATACGCAACATAGTATGTTGGAGCGTGGCTAGCTCATCTGTATTTTTTCCTAAATCATTGAGAATAGTTGTCACTACAATTTCTTCCATTTCTGGACGAACAGTAGTCACTCTTACCGCTCTATCATGGCGCAAAGGATTCAGAATAATGCGCTTAATTTCTTCTGGTTTAACACGAGGAATTAAAAATTGCCCATCGTTAATTGCTTCAGCCAAGCCTCTAAACTCTGCACAATCTCCAATATGATTAGAGCGCATCACCAATACTATGTATATGGGCGATTCTTTCTGACGACTAGCATTGAGCAGTAGGTTAACAAAAGTGGCCGCATCTTCTTCGTTGCGTTTATTTTTTTTGCTAAAATTAAAAATTTCCTCAAATTGATCGATAACGATCATTAAGTTTTCCCCACGATTGATTTCTGATTTCTTAAAGGCTTCTACAATTCCTAGACTTCCGTTGCGTAACATGCCTTCAATTTTGGCAGGGTAACTAGGGTCCATCATAGAATCACCATGCAACACATTTCGTTGTGCTAATTGGCGACTTAAGTTTTCGAGGGGGTTGTTTCCAGGAGTGCATGTAGCTATGCGCCAAGCTGATCCTGCCTGACCATTAAATCCCTCTTGTAATCGAGGAACAAGCATGGCGTTAACAAAAGAAGATTTACCGTTACCATTACTACCTACTACAGCCAAGAATCTATTGGAGCGCAACTTGCGCAACAGTTCGTCTAATTGACGTTCGCGCCCGAAATAAAAGGCACGTTCTGATTGCTCAAACGAGCGGAGGCCTGGGTAAGGGGCCTGAATGTTGAGAGTGTCTACTCCTTGCATAGTGATCTTGTGTTAATAATTTGTGTGGGGTTACAAAAAACCTTATTGGCTACTCTACATCTCCTTTACTCAAATCGACTTGTAATATAGTAGAATTTATTGGCAAATAAAAACCTGTTTTTCTATAAAACTTAGTCATAACCCAAAAAGGCTTCTAAATATAGTAATAATTTCACAGTTTTTGAATTTTACCAAAAAAATAATTTCTACTTTTTTGGACAATCCATCAATGATAAATCAATATACTTCTAACTATAAGACAGCATAACTATAACTTAGAAAACTTCTTCAAAGTGCAAAATATTGCACAGGGATACGATTATTAAGATACATATAATCTATGGTACTTCCTTGCATTATCCAAACAATCAATGGTTGTTTTTTATTGCGTTACTTTATTTTATTTTTGCTCTCCTAAAGGTAAAGCCTTAATTTTATTTATTTTTATCCCCTTTATTAACAAAGGGTTAAACATCTACTCGTTGGATTTTTGCCCCTAAAGCATTCAAACGTTCATCAATGCGTTCATAACCGCGATCGATTTGGTTGATTTGTAGTATTTTACTTGTTCCTTTAGCAGACAAAGCAGCAATTAAAAGAGATACTCCTGCTCTAATATCAGGCGATGTCATTGTAATTCCACGTAAAGGATATTGACGGCCAAGTCCAATAATATTAGCGCGGTGTGGATCACAAAGAATAACTTGTGCGCCCATATCAATTAACTTATCAACAAAGAACAAACGACTCTCAAACATCTTTTGATGAATCAAAACACTGCCTCTAGCCTGTGTAGCAATCACCAATAAAATACTCATTAAATCAGGTGGAAAGCCTGGCCAAGGCGAATCGTAAATAGTCATAATAGAACCATCAATAAATGTCTGAATCTCATACAACTCTTGTGATGGCACATAGATATCGTCTCCAATCACCTCCAATTGGATCCCCATTCGTCTATACATTGGTAAAATATTTCCCAAGGCATCCACCCGAACGTTTTTAATGGTCAACTCTGACTGTGTCATTGCTGCTAAACCAATAAAACTACCGATCTCAATCATATCAGGCAATAGGCGATGAGCCGTTCCAAACAATTGTCCCACACCTTCTACAACCAGCTTATTAGAACCTACTCCTGTAATACGTGCTCCCATACCATTCAACATTTTGCATAATTGTTGTAGGTAAGGCTCACAAGCCGCATTATAGATGGTTGTAATTCCTTTTGCTAGACTAGCCGCCATTACAGTATTGGCAGTTCCTGTTACCGAAATTTCATCCATCAGAATATACGCCCCAACCAATTGAGATGTTTCAATACTATAGCGATTTTTATCCGCGTCATAGTGAAATTCTGCTCCTAGTTTTTGAAGGCCCAGTAGATGGGTATCCAAGCGACGACGGCCGATTTTATCTCCGCCAGGTTGTGGCAAAATAGCTCGACCATAGCGTGCTAACAAAGGTCCCAGCAACATCACAGAGCCTCTAATTTTACTAGCCTTTGCAGTAAAGGCCGGGCTATTAAGGTAATCTAAATCTATTGCTCTAGCTTCAAAAGTATAACTATGATCATCCAAAGCATTAACTTCTACCCCTAAGCCTTTGAGTAAATCAATGAGCAAAACAACATCTTTGATGTTGGGTAAATTCGTAAGCGTAACACGTTCTGGTGTCAAGAGTGTAGCGCAAATTACTTGTAAGGCTTCGTTCTTGGCGCCTTGAGGAGTAATTTCCCCTTGAAGACGATGGCCGCCTTCTACAATAAAGGCTTGATTTTTTGTGGACATAATGACAGATGCTTTCAGTCGGTTGTTGTAAATTGCCTTCCTATCAGTAGGTCGGCCTATGGGATTAAACAACAGCCTTTCAGAGCTTGGCTGTTATTTTTATATGTATCATCAAATATTAAGTGTCTGATATAAGTAGATATAACCTATTGATGGCTTAATTTTGCAATTAACGGCTTTAAAAGCCTCGTAATAGCTCGCTATTATTTTGTTTTTTTGCCTTGTTATTTACTAAAATCTATTGCAATACTACTTGTTATTTATTTTAGGTCGTCACTTAATTCATTTCAACAAAGATAAACAAAGCTCATACACTTTATTATGAAGAAGATTCTAAAGCTCCTCCTATTCTTAAGTCTTATTTTTATTCTTGTAGGCAATGTGGTTTTATACAACCATGCCTACAATTTCACCCACTTTGCTGATAAAGATCTTCCAAGAATTACTACTCAAAGTGTTCAGCACAAATCATTGGAAGACCGCTTAAAGTTAGCTTTTTTTGGAGTCGAAATTCCAAAATCACGCAATAAAATTCAGCCGCAGTGTTCTTTCAAAACCATTACTATTGGACAATCCCCTCAACTCCATAGTTGGTGGATACCAACAAAGAAAACGCCCAAAGGAGTGGCTCTATTATTTCACGGGTATACCTCTAAAAAATCTAATTTACTCAATAATGCTTATGTTCTACAACGCTTAGGCTATCACTGTTTGTTAGTAGACTTTAGAGCACATGGTGATTCCGAAGGATTAGAAACAACCATTGGTTATAAAGAGGCAGAAGATGTGAAACGTTGTTATGATTACATTAAACATCGACATTCAGATCTTCCTATCGTTCTGTTTGGTACTTCTATGGGGGCTGTTAGTATTTTAAAAGCCGTACATGATTATGATTTAGCCCCTCAAAAGCTAATCATCGAATGCCCATTTCAAGATATGCGCACAGCAGTTGAACAACGCTTCAAGCGATTTAAACTCCCCAACGTTATTTTGCCTGATGTTTTACTCTTTTGGGGCGATTGGCAAACAGGGATCAAAAGTAGAACACATAGTTCGGTAGATTATGCTCAAAAAGTTACCATTCCTACCTTGCTGCTCTATGGTGCTAAAGATCACCGAGTAGATCGCGCTGAAACAGAAGCAGTTTTAGGAGCCTTAGCTGGCTCTAAGAAATTAGTTGTTTTTGAAGAAGCAGGCCATGACCACATTATAGATGATGTCACCAAAGAATGGACTTCCGCTGTTTGGACATTTTTAGAAGCTTAGCGCTTATAGTATTTGAGCATAAAGGCAGGATCAACTTTCATGATATCCCACAAATCAGGCTCTCCTACATCGTGTAAAGCATCTTGTTCTGTTCCAATATAGTAAACAGGGACATCTACAGGATCTCCAACACCTACTTGAGCAAACAAAGCATCCGCAATCCGTGCAGAGTCTTTTCTATATTCTGCTAACAAATAATCCCGACGGCGGTCTAGTTCATCGTATAAGTCATTGTATATTTTGATACCAATAAGCTCTCCTTCTCGGTAATAATAAGTTTCTGTTACCTTATGAGGAGGTTCGCTATCATAATAATCTACTGCTCCTGATAAGAGCCCTTCTTCATACATTACTATATCCGTTTTCTTACTTCCATTTTCATGATATTGGACTTCAAATGTAATGTTTCCATTATTAAGAGCAGAATAGAAGAATTTATGTCTAGGGTTGCCATTGGGCCAATAATAAACAGTCGAGTCGATCCGAATACCATTATCAAAATGAGCAATTAATAACGTATCCCCTTCCTCGTCGTACTGGTACTGGGTACCATGTATCCGACCGTTTTTATAGGGCGTATCTTTCATTTTGTAGATGATACGGCCTGTTTTTTTATCGGTCCAGTAATCGGTAGTATGTTGTGTACTATCACTGTCACGAATACCTACTTCACAAATTTGAGGAGTAAGGGAATTTATCTGAACGGTTGTATCAGGGTAGCCAGCAGGCTCATAATCATCAAAAGGGTTTTTACAAGACGGAATTAGCCAAATTAATACCGCTAGGAGAAAGAGGGAGTATCTCATAAATCTTTTCTATTTGTAATACACCATGAGATACATTAGCAGTGGTTTAGTATACTGCTCTTGCTCATGGAAACTTTATAGTGCGTTTCCTTAAAGATACCAATTTCCAAGGATTTTATCTCCCTTCCTGCTTGAACTTTTTATAATAAGAAACAACAAGGCATTAGGAGCACAAAAAAGCGCTTTCTCCTAATGGAAGAAAGCGCTTTTGTACTAGTTCTTATCTATTTGTGCTTAGCTATCTCCTAAATCGGTTGCTAAGTAACTTACTTTTCTAAAGTCGATTTTGCGCAACTCTGTTTTTACGTCCGTGACAATACCCATTTTTACGTCTCTATCGATACGTAAAGCAGCCGTCATTTTATCACGTAGTTTAGCAGGCACTACTTTCTCCTTTTCATTCGCAATGAATACTGGAATTGCAGAAGGTTCTGCAAATTGATCATTCAATTGAATACGTGGCGCTGTTCCCATTACAGAAGCATATTTTGCCACAGGTGTTCCAATGTAAATGTGCGTCACTAGAGATTTTTTCTCTAATTTCTGTAATTCCGTTGCGCTAGGTACTTGAATTTGCACCATTACTTCACTATCTCTCATTTTGGTTACTACCATAAAGAAAAACAGCAACATAAAAACAATATCTGGTAACGATGCCGTGGTTATCCCTGGTGCATCTTTTTTACCTTTCTTTTTGAACTTAGACATAATTTTTAATCCATAAGGTTTTCAAAGTGACCTTTGCAGAGGTTGCCCCCAGTTGGTCATTAATTTTACTCCATGTGTTATTTGGGGGCTTCCCATTGCGTTTCGGCAAATACCAAAGGCAATGTTTTGCGAATACCCTGTTGCAAATCAGGTGTCAAGTTCTCATAAGAACGCCCATATTGAGCCATTGCACTGGCTTCCCAGCGCGCCTTATAATCTGTTTTGACAACATCATAAACAGCCAAATAATTGGCGTAATCAACTTGCTTGTCGTGCTCTAAATGCACCACTGCTTTTTGCGCTGGTATGGTCCTTAGTAATTGCTCGATATACATTGGCAATTCTTCTAGACTAGCCTTTTTTTCCTCTATTGACAATTGTCCCAGCCCATTCAATCGAATGTTTAAAACATTTTCATGATGAATAGACTTATAATCTGTAGACCAAGGTGGTAAAGTGGTTGACAATCCCGCTTCGGTCTGAATAGTGGTAGTTACTAAAAAGAAAATTAGCAACAAAAAGGCAACATCAGCCATTGACCCCGCATTAATGGGCGGTACTTTTTCTCGTTTCATAAGAACTTCTTTAGAGGGTTGATAAAATCGCCCCACGCATTGCTAGATAGAAGTTCTATAAAGTATAGTTCCTAGTCTTCCTAAGCGTCCAAGCTTGTTGGTTCTGCTTCAGAAATAACCAATGGAATATCGTTCTTAATTGCTTTCTGTTCTTCTCTTCCTAAGTCAGAAAAATCACGACCATAACGTCTTTCCGCTTCTTCCTGCCATAACTCATAATAAGCTGCTTTGAGCTGATTGTATACTCCAATGTATGCTTCATATGAAGTACCATTGTCATTCAATAAACTTACAACAGATAATTTAGGAGAATCCGAAGCATTAGGATCTTTTCCATAGTTCATGATGAACGTTTTGAGACGATCTTTGATCTGTCCAATCTCTGACAACGGCATTGGGCGACCACGCACCAATAACTGATTGTTGGCATTGATTTGCACCGCAAAAACGTTTCTTTTGTTCTTTTTTTCTGGTGGCGGAGGCACCTCCACATAAGGAGGCAACAAAACATTAAGTCCTGAATCCGTCTGTATGGTAGTTGTTACCAAGAAGAAAATCAATAACAAGAAGGCAATATCTGCCATCGAACCCGCATTGATTTCTGGAATTTCTCTTTTAGCCATAATGGTTTGTGCTTAAAACTTATTGTTTAATCAAATCGCGCAACATGCCGCCAGCCATTGCAATAACAGCTAAAATCAACATGATGTAACCATATTTAATCAAGCCATCTGCTAATTGCAAACTTTGTGATTGCGTTTCGCCTTCCTTGAAGACAACAGGTGTTGTTATTACCTTACCGTCAATTACTTGTTCCGTAACTGGTAATAAACTTCCATCACTGTTGATTAATTCTTCCGTCAAGTAAGCATCGCCCATACTATAAGTAATACCAAATAGTACTAATAGTATAGCAAAAGCAATAATTCCTTTTAGCGATTCTTTTGGATTGCGAGCAACATAAATAATGGTAAAGACTAGCACTAAGATACAGGCTAAACCAATTAGAACATAAGTCGCATAGATTCCAAAGTTGAAGCTGCTCATTTCATAGAGTTCTTCTTTACTTGGATTAATATCTGGGTAACTCGCTGCAATGATGACAAAGGTTAGAACAGCTAAGATAGCTCCAATTCCAAAACCAATTGCCACGCCATATTTCTTGAGAAACTGATAGGCTCCAGTCATAACAATTCTAGATTTTATAAGTTAATCAAAAAATTACCCTTCTGAGGTAGTTGTATTACCTGCTCTAGTATCAATTAAGATATCCATTAAATCTAAAGAAGCAGCTTCCATCGAGTTAATCAAACTATCTATTTTCGCAGTAATATAGTTGTAGAAAATTTGTAGAATAATCGCTGTGATCAAACCAAATACAGTGGTCAAAAGGGCTACTTTAATACCCCCTGCTACCATTGAAGGTTGAATATCACCTGCTGCTTCAATAGAAGAGAAGGCGTCAATCATACCTAATACAGTACCCATAAACCCTAACATTGGAGCCAAGGCAATAAATAAAGCCAACCATACCAAACCTTTTTCTAATAAACCAGCTTGAATACTTCCGTTAGAAACAATGGCTTTTTCTACTTCAGCTAAAGAGCCATCAGCGCGCTTTAGACCTTCACCCAATACTTCAGCAGTTGGGCCAGGAGTAGCTTTACAAATGTTTTTAGCAGCAGCATAGTCCCCTCTTGCGATGGCGCCTTCTAAATCAGCTACTAATTTATTAGTGTTGACAGTAGCTAAACTCAAGGTAATAATACGCTCGATAGCAATAGCTAGTCCTAAAATCAAACACACCAATACAATAGACATGAATAACCAACCACCATCAATGAAGTTTTTCTTAACTACTTGATGGAAAGATTGCTCTACGACAGGTTCACTAACAGCAGGCATTTCTTCTACTGGATCATCCGCTGGAGTTTCAATAGGCTGCTCCATGGCAGTGTCTCCTGAATTAGAAGAGTCTACTGCAGGATCGTCCTGAGCCAAAAGTGTATTGTACGTACATACACTCATGAAGAGTGCGAGGAATAAAACGAAAACCTTTTTCATAACGTAAAGATGGTTTGCGAAAGTTTTTAAACAAAAATAAGATTAGTTAGTACTATAGTAAACACAACATCTAGCCTCGGTGAAGGACTATTGTATAGTGTTTAGAAAAAACTACTGTTGTAAGGAACGTTGATTGTACTAAATTGGTTAGGATAGAACAGCAACTTCTTTTGCAGTAGCCAAAAATATGGCGGAGAGAGCGGGATTCGAACCCGCGGTACCCGCAAAGGCACACACGCTTTCCAGGCGTGCCCGATCAACCACTCTGGCACCTCTCCCTGAATTTTGACCCTATCAAAGCTTGGTTTGCTGTCAACAGGATGCACAAAAATTGTAAATAAATAGGACAATACAAAATTTTCATCGGCTAATGTCCTATTATTTTTGAGCCTCCTATGAATTCCCTCCTTAGAGTTTTACAAAGCTCTTTTTTAGAGCATTCAGTTATGGCGCCCCTCCCTTTTGACAAAAAAAGAAAAAGAGATAGAGCTAAGTAGTGGTTAAGTACTCTAACTCTTTTAGCCGCACAACCAACTGATTATGCTAAGAAAATGAAGGTTTACCAATGCAAACAGTTGTTGTTGGGAGCAAGCGCTGCATCGGTTAGTAGTATAGATGCACCTATTATTATTTTTGGTGTCCTCCCTTCAAAAAAAATTGATTAGTTTTTGTTGCACAAAAACTAATCAATTGAAAATCAACATTTTAATCAATTGATTTTTCTTATAAAAAAATCAAATAAAAAAGTCAAGCATCAACTCTTTTGTGGAATTAACCGCATATTTTGTCAAATCGGTAATTCCTTCTTCCTCCATCACCTCATCATCTATAAAAAAATTGCCTGTACAAGCCTTGCCTGAACGACGCAATATATAATAAGCAGCATCTGCAATGATAGCAGGTGTTCTAGATTTTTCGGCCATCTCTGCTCCTCCCAGTAAATTACGAACCGCAGCCGTGTCAATAGTTGTTCTTGGCCACAACGCATTCACGCCAATTCCATATGGTTTAAATTCTTCTGCTTGTCCTAATACACACATGCTCATTCCATATTTTGCTATCGTATAAGCCACATGTCCTCCAAACCATTTAGGATCTAAGTTGAGTGGAGGAGACAAATTCAATACATGTGGATTGGTGCTTTTTTGAAGATAAGGCAAACATAATTTTGTAGTCAAAAAAGTCCCTCGAACATTCACGCTATGCATCAAATCATAGCGTTTCATTGGCAAATCTTCTGTATTAGACAAATTAATAGCGCTAGCATTATTAATCAAAATATCAATCCCTCCAAAACGCTCTACTGCTTTATCGATCGCTGCTTGCACCAAGTGTTCTTCCCTAATATCAACAACAACTGGCAAGGCTTGCCCACCTGCTTTTTCCATAGCTTCTGCTGCCGTATAAATAGTTCCTTCTAGCTTAGGGTGAGGTTCTGCTGTCTTCGCTGCAATTACAATATTAGCCCCTTCTTTTGCCAAACGCTCTCCAATCGCTTTCCCAATCCCACGACTAGCGCCTGTTATAAATACTGTTCTGTTTTTAAATTCACTCATTGTTTATTGTTTATTCTAATCAAAGTGTTTCAAAATACAACTCTTACAACTTGGTATATTCTCCCTTGTTATAACTCTGCAAAGAAGCAACTGTTTAATCAAGTTCGTTGAATTTTATCCTACCAATTTGTGTTTGCTAAAAAAGCAACAATTATCTTACTTATTTCGGAAGTAGTTTTAAACAAATCTTCAGATTTCATAAGAATGGTATGATTGCATTTTTCTTTGTTCTACTACTAGTTTAGTTAATGAAAATGGTTTCTTTATGCAAGTATTATAGTGTCTAATCTTCCATGTTAATAGAGTAACCCACTCTCTATTATACCATAATTTGTAAGCTTTAGGCTTTTATTGTAGCTTTATAAAACGACCTTTTATTCTACCATCTTAATCCAACACCATACGAATGAAACTAATTGACTCTTTGGGCTTTTTCATCTTTGGAGCCATTGTAGGCGTTTTTTTATACGCCAATTATTTTGGTGGGCCACGCACGCCCAAAGACCCTATGCCTGATATTAATCAGCAAATTTTGATGGAGCGCGTTAAGAAAGTCGCCAAATTAATTACGATAGAAGGTGAGTTTTCTAATATTCATCAATACAATGATTCCTATTGGTCAGATGTCTCCTTTTTAAGAAAAAAAGCATTGATAAAAGTAAAAGCAAGAGTTTCGATGGGGTATGATCTTAAGAAAGCAAAGTTTGAAGTAGATGGAGTCAACAAAGTATTAAAAGTACGCAACCTCCCTGATCCAGAAATACTTTCCATTGACCATGATTTACAGTATTACGACATCCAAGAAGGGATGTTTAATAGCTTTAATGAAGCAGAACTAACCAGTATTGGCGCCGTTGCCAAGCGCAAATTAAAACAAGAAGCCATGAATGGGCCACTAATGGACCAAGCCAAAGAAGAAGGCCTAGAAAGTTTAGAAATTATTAAATTATTGGTTGAGCAAGCAGGTTGGCGTTTCGAGGTAGAAAACAATGTAGTAGAACCGTCTCCCTTACATAAAGTAGATCCTTTTTCTATGCCTATAGAATCTATTTATGTTAAAGGAGCCCCCTACCCGCCATTGGATTCTATTAAGAATTAATTCTATAAGGTATTTTTGGGCTTATTTTGTAGCTTGCATTGAATCAATCACTAATCAATCAAGCATGAAAAAAGACGATCAAGATCTAAAACAGTTACAGGACAAACAAGGGAGAACCGCTAGTCCTATTTTACCAGAAAATATCAAAAATTACCTTATTGACATTGATGGAACCATCACGGAAGATGTTCCCAACGAAGAGCCAGAACGAATGGTCACTTGTGAACCATTTCCCGATGCGTTAGCCACCCTTAATAAATGGTATCAAGAAGGGCATAGAATCTGCTTTTTTACCTCGCGAACAGAAGCACATCGCGAAGTCACAGAAACTTGGCTCCACAAACATGGCTTCTTGTATCACAGTTTACTGATGGGCAAACCTCGTGGAGGGAACTACCACTGGATTGATAACCATATGGTTCGCGCCACTCGTTACAAAGGTAAATTCACTGATTTGGTCTTAAAAGAAAAAACTATTGAAGTTTTTGAAAAGTAATTTCCTCCTGTTTTTACAGGGCAGTAAGGAAGATAAAGGACGTTTAGGAGCGCTCTTGCTTTGTAACAAAAAGCATATACGCTTAAAAAGGTACATTATTTTGTCAAAAAATTTGCGTACAAAAGATTTGTTCCTATCTTTGTATCCGCTTTAGAAAACAGACATCAACGTAAAATAGAATAGAATAATGAAACGTACATTTCAACCATCCAACCGCAAGCGTAAGAACAAACACGGTTTTCGTGATCGCATGAGTACTAAAAATGGTCGCAAGACTTTGGCAAGACGCCGTAAGAAAGGCCGTAAACAATTGACTGTTTCTGATGAGAAACGTGGTCTAAAGTAAGTTTAGTCTACTAAAGCAACTCTACACTTGTAGAGTGTTGCTTTCACTATATTTTAAAAGTTCGTCCAATTCAAATGAATTGGACGAACTTTTTGCGTTGCAATAAGAGCAAGATATTGTTAATTAAGACAAAAACAATAGGAATTCAACAAGATACATTTTACCATTCTAATGTAGGAGCTTCCCAATGAATCAACCATTGCTTATTGATTTTTTTAAGTGTCAAAGGAGCAGAGAGCTCCTCTCCTGCCTCATCACAACAGGCTTTGCACACAGCCGTATTTTCTTGAATGACGCAAGTTATTTTCTTAACAGCTTTCAGAGCAGGGTTATCCAGCGCTGCTTGGCGCTCTTCTTCTGGCATTAATTGCTGCATATTGCGCAAAAGATTAATGGTCCCCTGCATTTCGGGCGTTCCTAAACGCAGAAGGCGCTCAAAATCTTGTTGAGCTAGTGCTTGATAATAAGCACGAGCCACTCGTTGAGGATTTTTATAGTTAACAGATTTGGAAGGCGTACATTGGCAAAAGCCAAGCAGAAGCCCCCCTAAAAGAAGAAGGCGCATGAGGCACTTTTTTTAGGAGCTCAAAACTAAATTTAGACAAGCAGGGAAAAATTATACAACGCGACGAGTTTTGACATAATTACGCGTCCAGTAATTCATATTCAAGGAAGTTTCCATGATACCTCGACTACTAGAGGCATGAATAAAACGCACATTATTCGCATCACTAACATCCGTAACAATTCCAACATGGTTGATACGCCCTGGTGTTCCCGTTGCAAAAAACACCAAATCTCCAGGCTGTATTTCTGCCTTGCGAATAGGTGTTCCTAATGTTGCTTGATCTCTAGAAACACGAGGCAATTTTACACCAATAGCGTTAAAGCTAGTTTGCGTAAAGCCTGAGCAGTCCATACCACTGTGAGAAACACCTCCCGTTCGATAAGGCACTCCATAATACGAGCGGGCCGTTTGTAATAAGGCATCTATTTTTATTTCGCGGGCACGAATAGACGTTGTTCCACCACCAATAACATCAATGGTATCTCCAATAACAGGATTGGGATTTGGAGTAGGTTGGCTAGTGGTATTGCGCTTCGAAAGCTGGTCAATGAATACAGCAAATTCTTTTTCATAACGGCGCAAATCTACAACTGCACTAATTTTTTTCCCTTGGTTGTTATAAATGTATTGGATCCCTCTTAAACGCATGGTATTGTGTTGTTTTATGGTAATGCTATGGCAATAAGCGCCAACAATAGACAACTATTATTGGACAAGAGTCTAGTAGAACAAAATCGCCATTCAAAAGATTTACTTCCCTTCTATAGCTTTATTTTGTTGTCATCAAAGTACGTTCTTTTTAGGAAAAAAAAGAATTTCAACTCGCTTCGCAACAACTCCGTATTTAAATTAAGCAAGGATATAAAAGCAAGACTCTCTTATTTTTTATTATTTTACCCCTTGCAACAACTCGTTTAGGGTAAATGGAATTCCTCTACCTTATGCTTGTTATTTATTGGTTTTGTAGTCCCTACTTTTTTTTAGAATACCTTTTTACGAAACAAGGACAGCACAAAACTACCACTAATCTTACCATACGCTATTTATTTATGTTATATTCTATGACAGGTTACGGTCGAGCGGAACAAGCTACAGACCAACAACGAATTGCAGTTGAAATCAGAAGTGTGAACAGCAAAAATTTAGACTTACGCATTCGTTTAGCCCCCACCTACCAAAGTAAAGAAATTCAATTGC
Source organism: Aureispira sp. (assembly GCA_050633105.1). GTDB lineage: Bacteria > Bacteroidota > Bacteroidia > Chitinophagales > Saprospiraceae > Aureispira. The sequence goes on from JBOEFW010000053.1 coordinate 38,783, forward strand.
GCAAACGCATCAGTAATGAATTATTACGTGGCAAGGTAGATGTAACTATTACCATAGAGAATACCCAACAAAATGACCACGCCATCAATAGAGAGGCATTCGAAAACTACTACAAAGGGTTGGTAGAAATAGCTGCTTTCCACGGATTGGATACAAAAGATTTATTAACCACCGCCATGCGCTTACCTGGCGTAGTTATTCCCAATAAAGAAACCGTAGAAGAGGCAACCTGGAATCGTTTACTAGAATTGGTTGATGAGGCCCTTGCTAATTTACAAAGCTTTAGAAAACAAGAAGGAGAAGCAACCTATCATGGTATTGTTGAACATGTTAGCCACATTGAAGAAGCGCTTTCTAAAGTAGAGCCAGAAGAAAAAGAGCGCATTGAAAAAATAAAAACACGCCTTCTTAATAGTTTAGAAGAACTGCAACTCAAAGGCAAAGTTGATGAAAATCGTTTAGAGCAAGAAATGATTTATTACTTGGATAAATTTGATCTCAACGAAGAGAAAATGCGTCTGGAACAGCATTGCCAATATTTTCGAGAGGAATTGAATAAAGATACCCCTAGCAAGGGCAAAAAATTAGGATTCATTCTTCAAGAGATGGGCCGTGAGATTAACACCTTAGGCTCCAAAGCCAATTCTGCTAGCATACAACGCTTGGTTATTCAAATGAAAAATCAAGCCGATAAAATCAAGGAACAACTAGCCAATATTTTATAAGAAGTGTCGTTTTCATCCTATTATTCTAAAATGAATTTTCCTATGGTTACAATTGGTTGGTTATGACAGAAGATTTTGCGCCTTGGCGACATCGGTTACACGAAATTATATTTGAGGCAGATACCAAGCTAGGTAAAATCTTTGATGTAACACTACTTGTTCTTATTGTGATCAGTATTCTACTAGTCATGCTGGAAAGCATCACTGCCTACAGGGAACTTTATGGTGTTTGGTTTGATCGAATAGAATGGGTAATTACTATTTTCTTCACTATAGAATATCTATTGCGGCTAGTTTGTGTCTACAAACCAAGTCGTTACGCCTTAAGTTTTTTTGGCGTTATTGACTTAGTCTCTGTTTTGCCCAGTTACTTAGAATTGATTTTTGGAATGACCAATTACTTTATGGCGGTTCGCGCGATGCGATTGGTCCGAGTCTTTAGAATCTTTAAACTCGCCAAATTTCTCAATGAAAGCAACAGCCTCATGGCCGCCCTCAAAGCTAGCCAGGCCAAAATTACGGTCTTTCTAACTTTTGTGATCATGATGGTTATTGTCATTGGCTCTATTATGTACTTTGTAGAAGGCGGACAAAGCTCAGGATTTACCAGTATTCCAAGAAGTATTTATTGGGCCATTGTGACCTTAACTACGGTTGGTTATGGTGACATTGCTCCAACTACTGCCCTAGGACAATTCTTCGCCGCTATTGTTATGATTTTGGGTTATGGCGTCTTAGCCGTTCCTACAGGGATTGTTTCTGCCGAAATGGTTCAACAGAAACCATCAGGCCAAACCTCTACTCAAGCCTGTAAAGCTTGCTTAAAAGAGGGCCATGACAAGGATGCGCTATTTTGTAAATACTGTGGTTCTTTGCTCAATCCCCAATAAGTATTTCATTTAGAGCTAACAATAAAATTACAAAGTATTTGAACTGTTCCCATGATGAAGTCACTTTTATTTGTTACTTTTCTACCTCATTTACTTGAACGATAAACACAAACACTAACCAAATGTTGGAATAGAATTTTGAAAGGGCGTTTTTGCGCCCCTAAAGTAAGAGTAGACGCTACATTCCCCCTTAAAACAACGTCTATCATTCCTCTTCAAAATGGTTGCTCCAAACCAACCCTTATTCCATACGTTTGCGTTAACCACGCGGATACCCACAGTTATGCAAGATAAATTTAATCTTAATGCGCAAGCAGCTAAGACCCTAGAGCGAGAGAAATTAAAAGAAGTCTGGTTGGAATTCATGCAACAGCTTTCTGGTGATATTTGGACAGATTATAACACCCATGACCCTGGTATTACCATCATGGAACAGCTCTGTGATTCCCTCTCCAAGATTAACAAACGAGCCACTACTCCTATTCAGAATTTATTAAATTCTCAATCTAGGAAGAAACGAGAGGAAATTAACAACGCCTTTTATGATGCCGTAGAAATTTTGCCCACCAATCCTGTGACCAAGGAAGATTATCGCATTCTGATTATTGATAGAATACAATATGTCAAGAATGCTTGGGTAGAACCTGTTCGGGACAATTTGCAAGGGATCAAAGGTCTTTACCGCATTTTGTTGCAAATTGATGAAAGTGCTCGTAGTGAAGCGACCATTGAGTTAATTAAAAAAGAGGTATTCTCTCTTTTCACGCAACACCGTAACTTGTGTGAGGACATTGAATCCATTCAAGTACTAGAAGTTGAAAAAATTGAAATCTTTGCAGATATTGATATTCGCCCAGAAGCGATTGCTGAAGAGATTTTAGCTGATATTTTATTCAAATTAGAAGAACATCTCAATCCCTCTGTCCAATTTCATACCCTAGAGGATTTGATTGATCGAGGATATAGTGTAGATGACGCCTTTGATGGTCCTCAGCCTGTTCATGGCTTGATTCTCAAAGAAGATTTGCGAGGGATGACACAAGAAGTGTATGTTTCCAAACTCATTGAAATCATTCAAGGCATTGAAGGGGTTCGTCGTATTACCTATTTTAGAGTAGACAAAAACGGGATTCCTGTTGATAGTGATGTCATTCCTATTCGTCAGAACACTTATCCTGTTCTGAATATGGATACCATTGATGAACGTTTTTCTGATAGTGCTGATTATCCGCTGCAATTTTTTAGAGGAGCACTCAACTATGAATTAGATCTAAACACCTCTAATCAATTGTTGTATTCTCTCTATGCTCGTTATAAGAAGGGGTATCAGATGAAGATGCTTTATCATGAGAAGGATTACCCTTCTACGATTACGCTAAAAGAAGTTGCTCGCTATGATTCTCTGCAAAATAGCTTGCCTGTTACCTATGGAGTTAATGAATTAGGTTTGCCTGATTACGCGCAAGCTACGAGAGAGCGTGTAGCTATGATTAAACAGTTCCGTGGATATTTGTTGTTCTTTGAACAAACCTTCTCGAATTACTTGGCACAATTGGCCAATGTTCGCAAACTGTTTTCTATTGATAAAGATGTTGATAGAACCTACTATAGTAATACTCCTGATACCCTTCCAGGTATTTATGATTTAATCTATAGTCCAACTGTTACCAATCTCGCTAGTACAGAGAATTACAGTTTGGAAGAAGCTCAAAAACGGGCCTTGGAGTTATTCAATGACAAAGTTGCCAAAATTACTCGTTCCTTTGATCCTTATGTTGATCGTAGAAACCGTTTTTTAGATCACTTATTAGCGCGTTTTGGAGAACGTTTCAGTACCGACTTTTTACTCAAAGTATCCAACTATGTAGGAGTCGGTAATGATGATGACGAGACCAACCCTGCTTATGAACTTATTAATGCTAAGATTGATTTCTTGAGCAATTATGTAGACATTAGTAGAAATAGAGGGAAAGGATTTGACTATTTGAGTGGCACCTTAGAAGGATGGAATGTATCTGGTCTAGAAAAACGCGCCAGCCTACTTCTCAACATGCATCAAGCAGGCAATGAATCGCTACTTGGAGCACTAAACGGCCATGATGATGAGGAAGATCAATTCGCGCCTCTATCAGAAGTTGTAGACTGTATTAGTAAAGATACCGCAGAGGGATACATCCACCTAGATGCCTTGTATGAAATTCACAATACCTTTGGCATTGACGAAGATGAATTGGATGATGAGTTGCGCAATGAGCTCAACCGTCTTCGCGATTCCTTAGAAGATGAAACAGAATTAGAAGATACTGATGATGATGCTCTACAAGGTGAAGATGATGCCGTTGCTCCTGATAGTGACGCAACACGCGAAGCCAAAGAGACCTTAGATTATACTAAGAAGTTTATCTTTAGAGCCAATTCTCAGAATGAATTGCTGCGCAATTTAATGTCTCAGGGAATCATGGGACATAATTATTTGGTACTTCCTACCAAAGACAGCAGCTCTTTTAGCATTTACTATAAAGGAAAACGTCGCTTGGGCATTTTCAAAGTACGAGAAGTTTCTACGCGTTTAGCGGCTCGTGTAGAAATTGAAAAACTCATCAAGTACTTACATAAAATCAATAAGTACTCTGAAGGAATGCAGATTGTGGAGCATATCTTATTGCGTCCACAAGCACAAGACCAACATGGATTTATTCTCAATGATGATCAAGACAATCCCATTTTACAAAGTTATGAATTTGGAGAAATTGATCAGCAGCGTATTTATAGCGATGAGCTTGTTCTAGTTGGTGTTCACCAAGAGAATTACAGCATCCGAAAAGATGATGATGGGCGTTATGTTGTCGCTTTGGCTAATAATTATGAGGTCTTTATTGGACGTTATCCAGAATCTTTAGCCACAGAAGAAGAGGCTCAAAATAAGCTATTGGATATCTTGGACTACATCAAGAGCTTCAAGCGCAGTGAAATGCCAATTTTTGATCGCCTCAAATTTACTACCAAGCACAGAAATGAAAGTGATGCCCATACTGACGAAGATTTCTATTCGTTGACTTTAAGCATCATTTTGCCAACATGGCCCAGTCGTTTCCAAAATTCTGATTTTAAAGACTTAATTCGCAACATTATCATTCTTAATGCGCCTGTTTATGTTCACATTGATTTTCAGTGGCTCAACAGCGAAGAGATGATTAAATTTGAGAAAGTCTATTATGATTGGTTACAAGAGCGTATTGCTCTAGAGCCACGTCAACCAGAATTGGACGATAAAGCACAATCAGTAATGGATCTACTTGTACACAACCACAACCGTTAATGTAGTCTTATTCCATATAAGTCGTTAGAACACTTCCAGCTCGAACAAAGCGCGCTTGTTTTTTGTTAGAAAGGTAAATATTATGATATATTCACCCTTCCAAACTTTTTTTGTCTTTTTTTATCCTTCTAAATACAATTCCTTACATGCGCCAATTATGGATTACCCTTTGTTTCTTGCTTTTAATCTTGCCCTTACTAAGTAGTTGCGGCAGCAGTTACAAAACACTGGTTGTAGCTCCTCAAAAGATTGAATGTACAGGAATTGTCTCTCAAAAATGCTTACAAGTAAGAGAAGTCAGCAGCCAGAATTGGGAGTATCTTTATGGAAATATTAAAGCATTCGATTATCAGGAGGGATATGAATATAAAATCAAGGTAAAAGTAAAAGAATTAAAGAATCCTCCACAAGATGCCTCTGCCTTAGTTTACACCTTAGTAGAAGTACTTTCTAAAGAAAAAACGACTACAATAGCAACAAACAAACATGCTAAGGACAATACGTTACAACAAGTCGTTTACGAGGCCATTGCTAGAGGACGTTTTTTACACATTAGCATAACAGAACAACAGGTGGAGATCTACACCTCTCCTGGTGCAGCAGATCCTGCTACAGAACAACCTATTACAGCCAAAGATTGGAAAGAGATCGTGCAAATAGTTGACGCTTTAGAATTGGAGGATGCAGCGGGGCTTATTCCTCCTACCAATGACCGAGCAAGAGATGCCGCCTTACCTGCCCAAATAAAGCTTATATATACCAAGGGAGGGTTTGATTCTCCTACTTTTGATCATAAAAAACCGCCCCCAGCCTTAGAGGCATTAGTCAACCGTGTACTTTCTATGACAAAAGGAATTGATTAGTAAACAGGGTTATTGTACCTTTATAATTACAACGCAGCTTCTATTAATATTTTTAAAAAAATCGGTGGCTCTGTTTTTTTAATTTGAGACACCTCCATATTTCAAATAATACTATGTTAAGCCAAAAAACACTCGATGCACTCAATCAACAAATCGCTTTAGAAGAGTATTCTTCCGCGGCTTATTTGTCTATGGCCTCTTGGTGCGATCGCGAAGGCCTAGATGGCTGTGCTAAATTCTTCTACGCACAATCAGAAGAAGAGCGGATGCACATGCTCAAAATTGTTCACTATGTTAATGAGATGGATGGCCATGCTCTGATCTCTGCAGTAGAACAACCTCCAAGAGAATTCGACTCCATTCAAGATCTATTTCAAGCGGTGTACCAGCAAGAGCAAAAAGTTACTCGATCCATTTATGAATTGGTCACCATTACGGAAGGAGAAAAGGACCATAGTACCAACTTATTCTTACAATGGTATGTGGCAGAACAGCGCGAAGAAGAAGCACAGGTTCGTAGCATTCTAGACAAAATTAAAATTATTGGTACTGGTGGACAAAGTTTGTACTTCATCGATCAAGAAATTGAAAAAATCAACCAGCAACGCGACCAAGAAGCGGAGGCAGCGAGCGAAAGCGGCGCCTAAATAAATACCTTTTATTAAAACAAATTGTTTTAATAGGTGTTAAAAAGCTAGTAGATTTTACTTTTTTTTCTTACTTTTGTCGTCAATCTTGACACCTTTTGTGTTGCGCCCCGTATACTAGTGGGTATATCCTAGCATTTAACCTGTTAGGCAGATTATTCAATACTACTCATTATCACTTAACTTACAGTATCATGTCAGAATTAACATTAAAAGGCAGAATCGTTGCAATCTTTGACAAAGAACAAATCACAGATACCTTCAGCAAGCGCGAGTTTGTCGTAGAAACAGATGAACAATATCCACAAAGCATCAAATTTGAATTGACGCAAGCTAAATGTGATGATATTAGCAATTATAAAGAAGGAGAAGAATTAACTGTACACTTCAATGTACGTGGTCGTAAATGGACCAACAAGCAAGGAGAAGACAAATATTTTGTCTCTTTGAACGCTTGGCGTTTAGAGAAAGATGCTGCTGCTCCTAAAGCAGCCGACGCGCCTTTCCCTACTGCTGATGCAGAACCACCAGCAGATTCTTTTGCAGACGATTTGCCGTTCTAAGAACGACTACCCAAAGACATTATTTGCAAGCGCTCTGAGCATTCAGGGCGCTTTTTTTTATCTTCAAAAATAGCCTTCTCCTCTAAGGTGCAATTACAATTCCATCCTATGAAAAGTACTCCCCTACCGCAACACTACGGTATTTAATTGCTGCGCCAAGCTCATTTTCATGGTTTGTAGCTTCTGGTTGATTTTAAGGCAAATCATCATGTCGGTATCATTTTTAGCTTCTTGAGCCGTTTTGATATCCAATTGATTCTTACGGATGAGGCGTTCTATTTTCTTTAATTTGAAGCGTAGAATACCGCTTTGGGCATCCGCTATATGATTCCGCTCTGGTAGATCTTGTGTATTCAAGAAAACATTAAGGCGTTCCCAACCCTCTGAGAAATCATGCTCTTGCAAGGTGGCAACAGAATCCACTGCCATTTTTGAAATAACAGGATCCGTGTGGGTAATAAAATAACCACTATCGGGCAAATTATCCTTTTGTAATTGCGCCAAATACTCTTTGACAATTCTAATACAGCCTTCTTGATCGAATTCTTCTAACAAATCCAACATATCCAACAAAACAAACTCCGCGACAGAGGTTTCTTCATCCAATGCTCGATTACCAAAATTGATTAGAATGCGTACAATATCTCGCTCTTGATAATTCTCATTGCGTTTTTTACGGGCTGCCTCTCCCACCGCTGGAAGATTCCGCGCTCGGTCTTCTATGGAAGGAGTAGGCTGATTTCCTTGAATTCGCTGTTGGCGTTCTTGCTGTTGGTAAGCTTTAGTCGCTTCCACATTTAAGCGTTTGTTGACTTCTGTATGCAGTAACTGTTCACTCATATCCATCAACTGGGCGCATTCTTTGACATACAAAGAGCGCTTCACTGCATCAGGAACTTTTGCTATAGAACTGACAATATCTCGAATGACTTCCGATTTTCGGATAGGATCGTGGGCGGCATCTTTGAGCAACAAATTACTCTTGAATAGGATAAAATCATTCGATTCTTCTTCAATATAGTTTTTGAAAGCCGTTGTCCCTATCTTGGTCAAATAAGAATCAGGATCTTCCCCTTCGGGCAACAAAACTACCCGCACATTCATATCCTGCTCGATCACAATATCTAACCCCCGTAGAGCCGCTTTAATTCCCGCTTTATCTCCATCGTATAAAATGGTAATATTGGGCGTATAGCGCTTGACCAAACGGACTTGTTCTGCTGTCAACGAAGTACCAGACGAAGCAACGATGTTCTCGATACCAGCTTGGTGCAGGGATAAAACATCCGTATACCCCTCAACCATATAACATTGATCGAGTTGGACCACTGCTTTACGTGCAAAGTAAATCCCATAAAGCGATTTCCTTTTGTTGTAAATATCCGATTCTGGGGTATTGAGGTATTTAGGCGCTTTTTTGTTACTAGTCAAAATACGGCCACCAAACCCAATTACTTTACCAGAGATGTTGTGGATGGGAAATTGTACTCTATTTCTAAAAAAGTCACGTTTATTTTTAGTCAGACCTGCTTGCTCCAAGGTCGCTTCCTCATAGCCTTTTTGTAGTCCTTGTTGTAATAAGTCGTTGGCGCCACCATTGGCAAAGCCCAACCCAAATTTACGAATGATTTCTTCGCGAAAGCCTCGTTTTTTGAGATAACTCAACCCTACACTTTTACCATAATCGGTATCAAAAAGTTGATGTTGAAAATGTGTTTGGGCAAATTGATTCACGACATAAAGACTATCTGCCAATTTCAACTGTGCCGATTGTTCTTCGTCCAACTCATCCTCTTCCAGCTCTATGTTGTATTTTTTCGCCAAGCTTCTAATTGCCTCAGGATAAGACAACTGTTCTACTCCCATCAAAAAATTGACCGCGTTCCCTCCCTCTCCACAACCAAAACACTTGTAGATATTCTTTACAGGAGATACGGTAAAAGAAGGCGTCTTTTCATTGTGAAAAGGACACAAACCAATGTAATTAACACCACGTCGTGTTAATTTGACAAAATCGCCCACTACATCTTCAACTTTTACCGTTTCAAATACAGTTTGGATTGTTTTTTGTGAAATCATAGATACACCGTTCAAATGAGCTTTTAGTTCGTATACAAAGATACTAAAAATGCTTTAAACGGTTGAATGTCTATTTATTGTCATTTATAAATACTTTATTTCAAAAATAAAACAAGTATTTCTTTTTGGCATAGTACTTGGCATTTAATTAGATACAAAAAAGGTTTTAATTGGGTGTTCTTATAGTGTGGGTCTCTCCGAATTCTGTTCGGAGGGACTTTTTAATTACTTCCCCTCATAAGACAAATAGAGAATGAGTTACCCAGCAATTGTTCTAAGAATAAGAGCCATATATATTCTCACTACAGAGGAGCTTTACAAGCGTCTCTAGTACTAAATAGGATTCCTTATGGAACAGCAATAGAGTCAAACCTTTTTAAACATTTAAAAATTAGAAAGTCAGGTTGTTTAAATGCACAGCACCTTGATTAGCCAAACAACACCTGTTTAGGAGGCTCTTGTTTAAGAGTTCAAAACGAAACGCCTTTCTTATTATTTGCTATTCTTGACAGGAATAGTAGGAAAGAATTCCAACTAAAGCAGCAATTGGGTTGTCTATAACGATATATAGGCAGTCACACCACTTACTTCCCCACAAGTAAAATGAATTTCTGCTTTTCCTATAACATCCTACAACTGGCTTATGATATAAATTTTACACCGTTTTTAAGGCTTAGTCTTTCCTGTAAAGGGATAATCTTACGAATCTTTGTATTTTTGCAGTTCTTCTTGTTATTTGACAATGAAGCAGCTAAGTCTTTTCTTTAACCAAGAGCGGTTGAATTTATTTTATGAGGTTGTTTTATACAACCTTTACTTTATTATCATCAAATAGCCGATCAATGCTACGACAGATCTTTCTCGCCACCTTCCTACTGGCGTCTACTACTTCTTTATTTGCCCAAAAATACAGCAACGAATTTCTATCTATTGGTGTTGGCGCACGCGCGCAAGCCATGGCTGGAGCACAGATTGCTCAAGTTCAAGATGCGACAGCAGGTTTCTGGAATCCAGCAGGTTTGACTGGGATCGATACCGATCTACAAATAGCTGCCATGCACAACGAATGGTTCGCTAGTATTGGACGCTATGACTATGTAGGATTGGCCGCTCCTATTATGAATAAAAGCTATTATGTAGGCTTTACCTTTATTCGTTTTGGCGTAGATCAGATTCCAAATACCCTCACCTTGTATGAGCAAGATGGTACTGTAAATTATAACAATGTCAGTACGTTTAATGCAGCTGATTATGCCTTCATGCTGCACTATGCCCGCAAATTTGAAAAGCTAGGCCTGTCTGTTGGAGCAACACCAAAAGTGGTTCATCGTACAATTGGCCCTTTTGCAACTTCTTGGGGTTTTGGCCTTGATTTAGGCGCACAAATGCAGCGAGGCGATTGGCAATTTGGGTTAATGCTCAAAGATATCTCTACCACCTTCAATGCTTGGTCGTTCAATTTTACAGACGCAGAAAAACAAGTGCTAGATATCACAGGCAATGACATTCCTGTCAAATCTATTGAAATCACACGTCCTACAATTGGTTTTGGCCTGGGTTATAAAAAGGATTTTAAAATTGGCAAGGCCAAAGAAGGACAGGAAGATTTTAAACAACGCTACATTGGATTTTCTGCAGCACTTGATATCAACGCCACAACGGACGGACGTAGAAATGTTTTGTTAAGCGCGGCTCCTTTCAGTTTTGATCCTGTTATAGGTTTAGAGTTACATTATAATAACCTCATCTTTTTGCGAGGTGGTATTAACAATATCCAACAATTCAGAAACATTAGTGAAGAGCAAAAGTGGGCGGTACAGCCTAATTTTGGTGTTGGTTTTAGAGTTTACAGTTTTTATGTGGATTATGCCTTGGGCATTAATGCAGGAGGAGCCTTGATTGACAACTCACAAGGAGCTGTATTGTCTCACATTGTTTCCCTCAAAGTTGACATTAATTTTGATTACTTGAAAAAAGCCTTCAAAGAAGAAGAGTAAGTTTTCCTAAAACGCCCCTCTTACTATTTTTCCTAGGTTGTTTTTGTATAGAAATTGTTTAAAGAATAGGTCCTAATAAGAAATGTTTTATTCTTTAAACAATTTCCTAAATAAGTCCCTATTATGTATAACAAGTCTACTTATTGGTCCCTAATAATACTTTCTAAAATTGGTTATTGCTTACTGGGTTTTCTGTTCCTAAGCCATTCTAGTTTTGGGCAAGGACATGATGGGTTGTTTGGTAATGAATGGATTGACTACAGCCCAGGAAAACAATATTATAAAATAAGAATTGCCAACGATGGTTGGTACCGTCTTCCTGCTTCTGTTTTGCAACAAGCAGGAGCCCCTATTAGCTCCATCAATACTGCTGGCTTACAACTCTTTCATCAAGGGCAAGAAGTCCCTTTACAAGTAGAAGAAAATAACGGCACTTTAAGTTATGTGCAGTTTTATGGAAAGAAAAACCGAGGAGCGTTTGATGTTCATTGTTACAATGATGCCGATCAGCACTTTAATGAATACTATAGTTTGTACAATGACACCTCTACTTACTTTCTAACTTGGGGCGCAACGGCTTCAACGGAACACTTTACCGATGTAGCCGCCAATTTGTCCAACCTTCCTGCAAAGGAAGAATACTTCCTACATGAGAGCCGAGTTGTTTATCAAAACATTTGGAATGAAGGACTCACTTGGCGTATTGCGACAGAGTTATTAACCAAGTCTACCTTTGAATATGGAGAAGGATATGGTTCTGATGAAGTAGCTGTTCTAAGTACTCCTGTTCCAACTCCTTTTGCCTATAATAATGGCCCTGATGCCATTGCAGCAATTAAATTGTTTACAAAAGGGATTTTTAATCACAATATCAATATACAATCCAACAACAATGTTTATGGCACCCATACCTTTAATGGCTCTACTGTAGATCGTTTTACTGCTAATTTCCCTGCTAGTATCCTCCAAAACATCACCAATGTCACTTTGCGGGAAACAACAGGAGGCTCTAATCGTTATTTTGTTGCTTATGCAGAATTGACCTATCCTAGATTATTTAACTTCAATGGGCAGGCAAATTTTGCGTTTAAAATGGCAGCGCATGCCAATAGAAAATCTTTAGAAATCACCAATATCAATGCCAGCAATGCTAGTCAAAATCGTTTTTACCTCTATGATTTAACGAATAAACTGCGCATTCAATGTTTCTATGACGCGGGTAATGCTCGTTTGTTAACAGACTTGACGCCCTCTACTCAAGACCGAGAAATGGTCTTTGTTAATGAAGGAACGGCTAGTAGTTTTATAGAAATCTTAGCCGTTTCGGCTGTTGTTTTTCGCGATTTTGGTTCTTCGTTTTTTACTCCTACCAATTATATTATCATCACTCATCCTCAATTGGAGCGAGATGCGGCTGGCAATAATCCCATTTTTGATTACAGAGCTTACCGCCAATCAGCAGCAGGAGGCAGTTATGTAACAGCAAAAATTGATATTCAAGAGTTGTACGACCAGTTTGCGTATGGTATCAATACCCATCCTTTGGCCATTCGTCATTTTGCACATTTTGCCAAGCGGAATTGGATCAATCCAGAGTATTTGTATTTGATTGGTAAAGGGCGAATTTATCGAGACATTAGAACCAATCCATCCAATATGCTTTTGCCGACCTTTGGCTATCCTCCTTCCGATCAAGTTTTGGCGGCGTCTATTAGTACTGATGAACCTAGCATTGCCATTGGGCGTTTATCGGCGACTACAGGAGAGCAAGTAAGGACTTATCTGCAAAAAATTATTGATGTAGAAGCCCAACGAGCAGCACCACAAACCTTAGGTGATCTGGGTTGGACTAAAAATATCTTGCATTTAGGTGGTGGTCAAAATAGCATTGAGCAAAACCGAATTCGCACACACCTCAATACAATGAAAACCATTATTGAGGGGCCTTCTTATGGAGGAGAGGTGCAATCCTTTTTCAAAACCTCTACCAACCCTATTCAATCTGCTCAATCCTTGTTTTTAGATTCCTTAATTAATTCAGGGGTTTCTATGTTGACCTTTTTTGGGCACTCTTCTTCCAATAGCTTTGATTTTAATTTGGATCATCCTAGGAACTATAGCAACTATCAAAAATATCCTTTAATGCTAGCCTTGGGCTGTTATGGGGGAACCATGTTTGAACAGGGAATGCTCATTAGTGAGGATTTTATTTTTGAACCACAAGCAGGAGCAGGGGTCTTTTTGGCGTCGTCTAGTGCCGCCTCTCTAGATGGGCTCAATCAATTTGGCCGACAATTTTACAACAGTATCAATGGGGTACATTATGGAGAAGGGGCCGCTAAATCTGCGAAACGAGCAATCGGCCTACTAGAAGATATTAACTATCCTATCACCGTACAGATGGCCTGTCATTATATGGTGTATCATGGCGATCCTGCTTATAAAGCTTCAACGGCTCAAACACCTGATTATTATATTGACAATAGCCTTGTTGGACATAGTCCTAATGTGGTTACGGTTCAAATGAATACCTTTGACTTAGAGTTGGATGTTTACAATTTAGGAAAAGCTATTGATACCACTTTTAATGTTCGAGTAGAACGGACCTTTCCTGATGGAAGTAGGGCCTTTGTAGCAGTACAACGGGTACAAGCCCCCCATTTTACCGATCGTATTGTCATTCCTATACCTGTAGGCAATGTCAATGCTTTGGGGATTAATTATTTTGATGTCTATATTGATTCTGACCTAGAAATTGATGAAGCACCTAATCCTGCTGCAGAAAATAACAACCAAGTCCTACGCTACGCTGTTGCTATTGTTTCTGATGCGATTGTTCCCATCTATCCACATGAGTTTGCGATTCTACCACAAGCCCCAATTACTCTTAAGGCTTCAACGGGTAATGTCTTTGCCCTCTCACAAACCTATGCCTTACAAATAGATACTACGGCTTATTTTAATAGCCCATTATTACAACAAACAACCCTTACACAAGCAGGAGGCTTAGTGGAGTGGACACCTAGTACAACTTATTTAGATAGTACTGTTTATTATTGGCGGGTTAGTATCGATTCGACTAATTCATCGGTTGGCTATAATTGGAGCCAGAGCTCGTTTATTTACATCAATGGAAGTTATCCAGGGTGGAATCAATCTCATTTCTTTCAGTATTTAAGAGATGAACAAACCAGCTTATCTTTACAGGAACCTGATCGGAAATTTAATTTTATTACCTCGATACAAGAGGTGGCTATTTCTACGGCCTTAACACCTAGCGTATCTTATCCTGAAAATATAGCCTTGTATCTCAATGGTAGTAAACTGGACAAATGCCACTGCTCTGGAAGCAATGGAATGTATCTTGCGGTGATTGAGCCAGGCACCTTGAATTTTTGGGAATTACCTGGAGGAGGAACAGCCTACGGTGCCGTCAATTGTGACCCTGCTATTCGCCCTTCTGAACTCTTTTTATTCAATACTAATACTTCCGTGATTCAAGATTCTCTGGCGAATTTCATTGAAAATGTTGTTCCTAATGGGCATTATGTCGTCGCTTTTAGTCTTAATAATGCCTCTCCAACCACTTGGAACCAGCGTCTAATTGATGCCTTTGAAGACGAAGGAGCTTGGTATATTCAGGATTGGATTAATAACTCTACCTTGACAAGCGCCCCTCAATGGGCTACCTTTTTTAAGAAAGGAGATACAACATACATCCATAAGAATTCTGTTTTGGGGGCTTCTGTTAACGATATTGTAGAGCTTTCAGGTCGTTTAGAAGAAGATTGGTATCAAGGCAGTCAAACATCAACCTTGATTGGGCCTGTAAGTAATTGGGGCGCCTTTTATTGGAATACAGAATTCTTACCCAATGACCTTTCTCATGTACAACTCTATGCGCTTGATGCCAATAGAAGTTCTCGTGTACCTTTCTTTGGCAATTTAACCGCCTTGAACCAGCCTCTAAGCAGCATTGATGCCAATCAATATCCTTACTTAGAATTGGTATGGAATACGTTGGATTCTGTTGATCAAACACCAGCCCAATTGGATTATTGGCGCATTACGGCAGATATGGTTCCAGAAGCCGCTTTACGCCCTGATTTGTTCTTATTCTTTGATAGTAGTTGTGTCCAACGCGGCCAAGATTTAACCCTTTCTATTGCTTTAGAAAACATCAGTGCAGTGGACATGGACAGTATGTTGGTTCGTTTTGAAATCTTGGGTACCAATAAATTAGTGTATAAGCGCTTGGCTCCTGTTGCTGCTGGAGACACCTTGCATGCAAGTGTGTCGTTTGAAACCGAAGACTTAACAGGGAGTCAATATCAATTATTGGTAGAAATTAACCCCAATAACGATCAACGAGAGCAATTTCAGTTTAATAATGTAGGCCTTCTAAGCTTCAAAGTCCGCCAAGACATCATCAATCCATTGTTGGATGTTACCTTTGATGGAATGCATATCATGAATAAGGATATTGTATCGGGAACGCCTGAGATTGTTGTTTCGTTATCGGATGAGAACCCCTATTTAGGCTTAGATGAATTGGAGAATTTCAGTTTAATTCTACGTCATCCTAGTTTTCCCAATGGAGAAATGTTCCTCTCTCCTGCGACTACTGATTTGCAATTTTATCCTGCGAACTTAGGCGACTTAGAACAAGACAATACAGCCAAAATCATCCTACATCCTGACCTCCAAGCAGACGGATTATATACCCTATTTGTTAGCGCCAACGATAAATCGGGCAACAATTCTGGAGAATTAAGCTACAGTGTAGATTTTGAAGTGATTAATAAACCGTCTATTACCCATCTACTCAACTACCCCAATCCATTTTCTACTTCAACTCAATTTGTTTTTACCCTGACTGGACGAGAGCTCCCCGATTACATGAAGATTCAGATTCTCACGGTAACGGGTAAGATTGTTCGTGAAATTGGGCAGGAAGAACTAGGTCCTTTACGCATTGGGATCAATCGGACAGATTATGCTTGGGATGGTCGTGATGAATATGGCGATCAATTGGCGAATGGCGTTTACCTCTACCGAGTTATTACCAAAAGAAATGGGCAAGAGTATGAATTGCGCAGCACCAGAAACGATTACATGTTCCGCCAAGGCTTTGGAAAAATGTATTTGATGCGTTAAACACTAAATTTCCTCTCTTGCAACTATGATTTAGAAAAGTAGAGCACTGTTGTGTTCTACTTTTTTTATGAGTAAAACCGTCGCTTTCTTCCAGCTATCCCTGTCTTGAGTTGTTAAATTTCTCCTTGGGCTGTTTTTTATGCCCTCGCAAAAATTATTACCTTTGCTGCACTAATACTTCCTTTAAGTAGGAAGATCCGCCTATCTTTTCATCTAAAAAGTAACACAAAATGACTTACACCAATTTATTGACGGAATTTGAGAATGGAATTCTATTGGTCACCCTCAATCGCCCTAAGGCACTCAATGCCTTAAATCAACAAACATTGAGTGACTTGCGTCAATTGTTCTCTAAAGATGCCTTAGAACTCGATGGTTTGCGTGGAGTCATCTTGACAGGTGCTGGTGGGAAAGCTTTTGTTGCAGGAGCAGATATTACAGAATTTTCTGACTTAGATGCACAAGGAGGGATAGATATGGCACAAAATGGCCACGATATATTTAACTTGATTGAGCGTTTTCATTGCCCTGTAGTTGCTGCCGTAAGTGGCTATGCATTAGGAGGTGGTTGTGAATTGGCTATGGCTTGTCACCTGCGTATTGCTGGCGAAAAAGCTGTTTTTGGACAACCAGAAGTTAACCTAGGCTTGATTCCTGGATACGGAGGGACTCAACGTCTAGTACAATATATTGGCAAAGGCCGCGCTTTAGAATTATTAATGACAGCCAATATGATTGATGCTCAAAAAGCCTTGGATTGGGGATTAGCGAATCAAGTTGTTCCTCAAGGAGAAGAAGTAGAAGCAGCAAAAAAGATTTTAGGCAAAATTGCTAAAAAAGCACCTGTTGCCATTGCAAAATGTATTGCCGCTGTTAATGCCTATTACAACGAAAAAGTAGATGGCTTTGCAGAAGAAGTAAAACTCTTTGGAGAATCCGCTAACACCGAGGATTTCAAAGAAGGAGCTGCGGCTTTTGTAGAAAAGCGCAAAGCAAACTTCCAAGGAAAGTAAGTTCTTACAACAATCCATATTGACGTAGGAAATTCAGACTAAGAGCAAGTTTAAATTTT
>JBOEFW010000053.1:56139-229190 GCA_050633105.1 Aureispira sp.
AACCACTAATTATTGATTTTCATCCTTAATACATTTTAAACAAACTCTAAAATAAAAGGCGTAAAATCTGTCCAATGCAGATTTTACGCCTTTCTTATAACAACGCTAGAAGTAACACTTATTTCAACTTACTTTCAGCCGCTTGTAATACTTCTTTCTTAGTTCCTTTATAATGGACAAAAGCTACGACATGACAATTCTCAGGATTCCAATCAGAAGATACAGCATAATTGCTCACTACCTTTTGTGTTGCCTCCATTGCTGTTCCTTTAGAATACAAAAGATCGCCAGAGTAATTTAGGCTCACTACATCCCGCAAAATATGCTTGTGCACATAGTTTGGATCAATACCATTTGGTGTTTTTTGATACCCAACAACATCATCTTCCGTAATCATAATTGTCAACGCAACATCTTCCTCTACGGTACTGAGATAAAAATCGCTTGGCGACACATTCACCGTAATAGATGCTTCGTTAGTAGCCGCATCAAAGGTGCTGTTAATATCCAATGAAACAATTGCGCGTTCACATAATTCTGCACTAATTAGTCCTGCCCATTTTGGTTGAGCAGTTACAATATCACTCTCTCCTGTAGACAATTTGCGATTAACAGTAGCCGCAGGGTATCCTGTTACAGGCCCCAAGTACTGTGATTCTAATGATTCTCCATCCGTACAATTCAAGTTAAAACCATCTTTGTCTATTGCAAAATACCCTGCATGAATTGCAACTGTTATCATCTTGCCAGGGTTCTGTCCAGAAATTTCTTTTAATTTCTGAGCACCAATAGGACAATTGACACAGTCAATGCCTGTAAATTCTTCTACCAAAACAACACGATCGGTTTGGCAAGGAGTTATCGTTGGGGGGATTTCTTCACAACTGCTGAAAGCCAGCAATAAAATCATTGTTCCTAATAAAATAACTTTCATAGTAAGGAGTTTTTGAACTAAACAAAATGCTTTAATGATTATGGAGAGGAATGCCTTCTTGAACAATACTACAAGTAGGGTCAGGACAACCTTCCCCCTCGCGCTCCACTTCTAAAGTAATATGCTGAATATTTTTATGACTTAACTGGTGCTTAATGTCTTTTTTGATCAGGGCAGTTTGTTCAAACGTACAATCCTCTTGCACAACTAAGTGAGCAGTCAAGGCATTTTCTACTGTACTTAAACCCCAAATATGTAAATGATGGACAGAAACAACGCCTTTTGTAGTAGCAATTACCCGTTCAATCGTAGGCGTATCCAAATGACTAGGCACACCATCCAAACTCAATTTCACGCTATCTTTTAGTAGATTCCAAGTAGAGATTAAGATAACAGCGACAATAATCAAGCTCATTGCTGTATCCACCCAATACCACTGGGTCCACAAAATGACAACTCCACTAATCACTACTCCAACAGAAACTAATGTATCTGCTAGCATGTGCAAATAAGCACCTTTTATATTTAAATCTTTGTCTTTGTCTTTTAAGAATAACCAAGCTGTAAAACCATTAATTAGAATACCAATTCCTGCCACAATCGCCGTGGTATTTCCATCAACCATTACAGGATCTTGCAATCGAGCAATGCTTTCCCACAAAATCATTCCTACAGCTACTAACAATAGAATAGCATTTCCCAAGGCCGCCAAAATCGTTGTTCGGCGATAGCCATAGGTATATTCTTTACTAGGTACAATATCCAACAACTTAAATGCTAACAAAGCCATAATTAAGGCAATAACATCACTAAAATTGTGCCCTGCATCCGACAGCAGAGCCAAAGAATCATACCACAATCCAGCAAGCATTTCTATTATTACAAAAATTATATTGAGGCCAATGCCAATAATAAAAGCACGATTAACAGTTGAAAGTGTTAAATGTTCGTGATCGTGGTCGCAATGATCGTGTGCCATAAGATGATAGTTGTTGTTTAAAGTTAAGGAAATGTAGACAGATTCCTGTAGTTATTTAAACAATATCTTGAGAGCTAAGTTTGTTCTACCAGCTCAGGAAGAGCGTCTTGTTGTTGCAATTGTAGCATTTTGATAGACATGACTAAAATCCAAGTTGTCATAAATGCAAATACAATCCATTCTAAGAAGGGTAAGGCCCAAATTTCTGGACGCTCAAACAAGGGCCCTGCATCGCGCTTGACGGCCATAAGCCCTTTAGGCATGCTCATAAATAAAACAAACGCAACAGGAATCATAAACCCATGTAAAGCCGCATAACGAGGAAAGGGGTTTTTCGCTTCTTTGAGAATACTCCAAGAAAAAATAGAAACGGATAGCGTTGCCATAAAAAAGAAGCCCAATGCCAATATCAAATGAGGAATTCTATTGTCTTCAGGCACTAAGCCTACTCCCATACATAAGAAAGCAGAAAAAACACCTATAAAAACACCAATTCTGCTCAGTTTGGTACTGGTATAAGCAGATAAGCCATAAACAAACAATCCAAAAGCTATCGCTCCAAAAACAATCCCACTATTATAGATGATGTAACGAGCAGAAAATTTGGTACTCCCTAATTCAGAAATAAAATGATTAAAAATAGAATAAGTTTCACCTTGTTGCCCAATGTAAGCAATCGCAGCAAAAATGATAACACTGTATAAAATAAGGCAAGTGCACAAGCCAGCAAGGGGAGCAATTTTTCTCATAAATAATAGTAACTTCCTGATAAAAAAATGAATAATAGTTCCTCTAATTAAGTAAGAGACTACTTAAAAGGGTGGCTATCAGGGTTCAAAAATTACGCCACTGTTAGGATTATGTTAAAAAAAGAAAAGAGAAAAATAACGGTCCAATTAACTAGGTAATAGATGTGCTAACACTTTTTCCCACGTCTCAAAAGGAGCTTGACCAAAATGCAGTTGTTGCCCTTCAAATTCTGGATACAAATGATCATCAATCAAATAATCTCCCTTAAGTAAGCCTTTGCGTTTGCAAATGATCAAATCACGCGTTGTTGCTAAACCTAAATGTTGTTCCACCCAAACCCTTTTTTCCGTATAACACAAAGGGTTGAGATAAGAAGGAGCGGTGAGAATGTATACCTCGTAGTGTTCTTGTAATGCTTGATAAGCCGCAATAGCACCAGGCAAAGGTTCTAAACTAGAGAAAAAACCATACTGGGATTGTGGATAAGGAAGAGGATCTTTGCTATTCGCCTGCATTTCCGAAAATTTGCCAGTGTAGTCACAGAGCGTATTGTCCATATCTATAAAAATGCGTTGTTTCATGCAGGTGTGTTGATTGGTGAAGTAGAATCTTTTAGCAAAAAGGGGTTTCAGGGGAACATTAGAATTCAAAAATAAGCTTTTGTGTCATAATCTTATTATTCTAAGCTTGATTTTAAGTGGTTATCACCAGAAGTCCCTTGGCAATCGCTCCTTAAGTCAAGCAAGAAGCCATTCCTATTAACAAGAGAAAGAGCTGCTGCTAGTTTCCCAGCAACAAACTCTTTCTTTGTATACACTATATATAATACTGAAACGCTCAGACCGTATTATCTTATTTAGAAGCTGTCCCCGTTGGATTGGTTGCTGCAGCATTGTTATTTAAGTTATAAACCACATGATCGGTTGCTGCAGCAGGCACATCTCCAGCCAAAGGCTTTAGCAAGAAAGGAGCATCGCTGTTATCAGGCATTGGCTCTACAGAAATAACAATTTTTTGGCTAGCTAGATTTGTTGGAAACGTCAAACCAGAAGGGGCATTTAACAAGAAATCTTCTCCTGGAAAGGCAGGACCAGAAGCCGCTGTTCCGCTATAAGGAGCAGATTCATCAGCAGCAGTAGCACTCAAGAATTTCCCTGTAGTAACAGGTTGGCCACCAATGACCGCCCAACCTTCATACTGCCAGCCTGCTGGCAAAGTAGGTAAGTTCAATCCTACCATAGCAGATCCACTGCTGTTATCCAAGAACCAAATACCACTGTTTTCATCTTGATTATTCCCATCGGTAGGTGTTGTTAAAATATATTTTCCTGCTGCTGTTGTGAAGTTGGTTCCCAAAGCTCGGCTGTCTTCTGTTGTCAACGCAGCATTGGTACCACTAAATTCTCCCGCCAAAATATGCACAGCACTTGGAGTAGGATCATTATCTGGACTAGGCTCAATGGTTAAAATATAAGCTGTTGCCTTGTCCAAGTCCTCTTGGTTGAGGTCAAAACTAGTAGCAGAAGGTGTTCCAGAAGCATCTACAGTAAAAATCCCTGCTGATTTTGGAGTTCCATCTACCATAATCCAACCTTCATAGGCATAATTTGCTCCCAAATCTTCCAATCCTGTCACATTCAGCTCTAGCTTTCCTGTTTCGTCGATATCTGTTGTTTTGTTACAGCTCATAATAGTAGCTGTTCCTAGTAGGGCGGCCATTACGGCCATTTTAGTAATCGTCATGATAATATTGCTTTTAGTTGTGTAATGTTTTTTTTCCTTCAAAGATGGTCACTACAGCCATCTTCAAAAGAATTGATTGCAAAGTTGTCCTGTTTTAAAGTATCCTTAAACCTGTGTGTGTGTGTGTGTTGTTATAGGTTGATAATAGTATCTTAGACTGTTTCTGTCAATTCTAAGGCGACAGCACTTTCGATATTCCAATCGCCCTCAATCATACGGTGGACATAGCAAGCATCAGCCTCTTTGATCAATTTGGCTCGTTGTTCTTCTGTAATATCTCCCTCAATATGCATAGCAACTTTCACGGTAGTAGATAGCTTTCTGTCTTTACCTCGTTTGGTTTCTATAGACAAATCTGCTTTAACATCTCTAATAAGTGCATCCCACTTGTACTTTCGTGCAATGAAACGTACGGTAGCTACTTTACACATTGCTAAGCTAGAGAGAAGAAGATCAACAGGAGAAAATCCTAAATCTGTCCCTTTACTCTTAATCGGCTCATCTCCTAAGATGCTGTGGCGACCATTGCTAATGATTGATTGATAACCAGTGGGTAAGTTTTTGATGCTGATATTAGTTGCCATTATTATTTTGTATTTGATTGTTGTTATCAGAATTGGAACATACTATAATTATTAACGCTAACACCTTAAGCGCTCAATTTACGGTATTGTTTGATTTTGCTTTCTAAGACAGATTCCAATTGTAAGCCCAATAGTTTTTCTTTGATTTTGAGTTCATGCACAAATAACAAAGTAGGAATACTACGCACTGCAAATTTTTGTGCAATGGCTTGTTGTTTATCTACATTGATTTTAACAATAGCGACATCATCTTTGTATTTATCTGCTAAACGTTCTACTATTGGCGTCAAAGATTTACAAGGCCCACACCATTCGGCATAAAAATCGATTAATACAGGTTTGTCTTGTCTCACCAATTCGTTGAACTCTTGAATACTTTTTATCTCTCTCATGATTTTTTCTGTTTAGTAAGGCCTGTTGTCCTTGTGTTGTAACTAATTGTTGTTACAAATATAGGGCACAAAATAGAGCTGTTGCTAGGCTGCTTTTCCTATGGAGTAGGCAATTTTTCCCGTATTGCTACTTTTTTTGCCTTTTTGGGTTGAAATAGTAGCAATTTCTCCCAAAAGGAGCAGCCATACCACATTAAAAGCACTTTTATTAGTTCATCAAAACAATTCCCTATTTCTATAGTAAAAAGTAAAACGTATCTTTAAGTCTTATTTTTCCTTGCCAAACATCCATCATCATGGACTACCTACTCTTAACTCTTTTATTAATTATTGTTCTTTTGGGGCCTTACCCTTTATTGCGCTTAGAAAAGCGCTGGGCATGGTGGAGTCCTGTCTTAGCTTGTTTTGTAATAGGTTTTATTGGTGGCAATACAGCTTCTTATTGGACTAACACGCCATCCATGCAGGAACAATGCAAGGGATTTATGACGATCGTATTAAATGGTTCTGTCCTAATTGCTATTCCTTTATTTTTAATGTCGAGTGATTTACGGCTCTTTAAAAAGCAAATAGGCCCTTTTTTTATGTCTTTCTTGTTGTGTTTATTGGCTGTTATTCTAGCCACCATAGTTGGTGTTTTCTTATTTCCTGACTTAGAAGAGCTCCCTATCGTTGCTGGAGCCTTATCGGCTGTATACATTGGCGGGACTCCCAATATGGCAGCCGTTTTATACGCTTTAAAGGCGCCTGCTGATTTGTCAGGTATTTTAATTGCAACAGACAGCTTGTGTTCTGGTATTTATTTTCTTTTTTTGGTCAGTAGTGCCAAGGCTTTTTATAGCTTATTCTTAAAACCACCTTCTTTTGAAGAAACAGTAGTTACTCCTACCTCCCATACTGAGATCAGTTCTCCTTTAGTTTGGTGGTCATGGGAACGTGTTTGGCCTATTTTACAAGCGGTTATGGCTGCTATTCTTTGTATTCTTTTTTCGGTAGGTACTGCTCATCTATTTCCGAATGCAATAGGAGAATTAAATGAACTAGTATTAATGTTAGTGCTGACTAGCAGTAGTTTAGTACTTTCTTTTTGGCCAAAACTGCGCGACTTGTTGGGAGTTTACGATTTTGCACAATACCTAATGCTTATATTTGCCTTAGCTATTGGTTATTTAGTCGATTTTTCGAGCTTAATTGAAAAGGGTGGCTATTATTTAACCTTCAATGGAGTATTATTGGCGCTCTTATTGCTATTTCATCTATTATTGGCGCGTTTATTTCGTATTGATGTTGATACCTTTATTATGACCGCAACGGCCTGTATCATGGGACCGCCTTTTGTTGGAGCGGTTTGTGAGGCAATAGATAGACGTTCTCTAGTAGCACCAGGTATGACCCTAGCCGTGATCGGATTAATAGCAGGTACGTATATTGGCGTCGCCATCACATTAATTCTTCAGGTATCTTCTTAGTTTTTGGTTGCAGAAGGTGTATAACCGTACTAAATTCCCCCTTTTGTCCGTTATTTCTTAGAAGAGCCTCGTCTATTTATGTTAATATGGAAGAAATCATTATTGGTAGTGTAATTGGAACACTAATTTCTATACTTTCTTGGGTCTGGATAACAAAAAAGAATATCCAACAACAAGCTGTTATAGAAGAAGAAGCCTTAGAAGAAGGGCTAAAAGAAAAGCGACTTCCTTTAGAAAAAAAGTTACGTGATGCCATTTATGAAGAGGAGCGTCAACTCAAAAAGTGTGAACAAGAAATTAATGAAGCTTGTCAACAACTGCTAGATCTCATCCAAGATGTTGGGAAAAAATCCCATATGGAAGTGGCAGGAAAACCGTTGTTTTTTGCTTACTATAACCCTATTTCTAAAGAAAAATATTTCTATTATAGTAGAGATCTTCAAAAAGACTTATCCCCAGAAGTCTTAGAACAAACAGGCCAATTGGCCAAACAATACCAACAGCATATTGATCTGTTGTGCACCCAGCAAGAAATTTTCAAACAACTTCTCACTTCTCATCAAGAGAATCTAGCACGTTTAGCTGGTATTCAAGAGCAAGAAGGACAATGGAATAAAATCAACAACCATCAGGAAAAATTAGCACAACTGAAAGGAGAGCAACAATTGGAAGAACAAGCTATTTATAGCCAATTACTCTTAGAAGGTATTGCAGAGGAGTTGGAACATCAAGAAGAATGTATGCGCCAATATATAGACCTTTCCAATACTTACCAGCGTCCTTTAGATCAAGTATTAGATGAGAATTACCAACAAGAATTACAACATTTATTAACCCAATTAGAATTAGAAGATCCTTCTCAACTCGATTAGACTCTTAGACACACAATAACTCTTAATTACAATTAACCATGCGTTTAGCTTTTACACTATTAACCCTTTTTCTACTAGGCAGTATTCAACTGCACGCAGTAGATGATGAAATATCTATTCGTCAGGCCATTAACATGACTATTCGACAACAGGCCTTGACTCAACGTATCGCTAAGGTCTACTTAGCTTTAAATGACAACCCTTACGAACCTAAGTTTTACCAAGAAAGAGATGCAGCCATTGAGCTGTTTCAACGCCAGTTGGATGATCTCAAATGGTATACCCCCACCAATAGCACCAAACAGGATATCCAACGAATGCGAGAGCTTTGGAAAGAATACAAAGCGGTAGCTGATTGGTCCATCAATAAGGAAGGTGCTTTAAAATTACTAGCGCTCTCTGACAAAATGTTAGCAAGCTCTAATGATTTATTTCAATCGTACCTTGCTTATGCTCGTACCTTGCAAATGGAGAGTATGGCTACGCCAGAGATGCGTAATATGATTCAATTAATCAAAAATGCGGGCATTCAACGAATGTTGACCCAACGCGTCATGCTCTATTATCTGGCCGCAAAACAAGATATTGATAGTAATATCTCCAACCGCAAATTATCTGAATCGATTTCAGAATACCAACAATCGTTGGATTATTCGATCAATAGCTCACTTAACTCTGCTTCTATCAAACAAAAACTCAAAACCATGTCTTCTAATTGGAAGACCTTATCCATGTCGCTGCATACATTCGGAGCAGACAAAGAGCAGATCAAAACGATGATGGGGTTAGCTGATAATTTATTTGAAAATGCTGATGAGATTTCCATACTCTATCAAGATCTAGGTTTAAAATTGTCGATTAGTAATGCTATCAATACATCTTCTTATCAGAACATGCTTATCCAGCGAATTGCAAAATCTTACGTAGCCTTATCGCAAGGCCATGCCGATTCCAAGCATCGCCGCGAGTTGATGAGTAGCATTGACTTGTTTGAAGAGCAAATGCTCTCTATGACTCGTTCGGCCAATGCCAATGAGTCATTTAGAGAAGCTGTTGGCGTTGTCAAAACCATGTGGAAGAACTACCGAAAATTGGTTACGAACTGGGATGACATCGACGAATTGAGCATTATCAAAGTATTAGAACGCGCCCATATTATGATGGCAACCTGCGATCAAGTCGGTCAAGAAATACAGAACTATGCTCAAACCATCCCTGACTACAAAGAGTTCTTTGTACAAGAAAATGGTTTACCTGTTCCTGATCAAAACAATGTCGCCCATCAAATGCGCTTAGCAGGCTTGCAACGAGCGTACACACAACGTTTGGCCATTTATTGCATCATGAATGCCCGTAATTTAGATGCTCAATTATCTAAGAGCCGCATGGAGGGTATCATCAATCAATACCAGCAAAACAGTCAAGCATTATCTGATTCCCCTGTAAAATCAGGAGCAATCGAAAAAAACTTATCCTTAGCACAAAAACAGTGGAAAACATTAGAAGCGTATCTGCTCCATCCTAAAAAGGAAAATATTGAGGCGATGTTAGAGTCTTCCGATCAATTGTTTACTACCTTAGATCAACTCAATAAAGATTATGAAGAGCACATGGATCAATTGTTCATGGATAAGAATTAAGGTATCTTACATTCTAAGCAATTTCAACCTATCTTAACCAACAAGAGCCTTCCTCTATCGTAGAGGAAGGCTCTTGTTGGTTGTTATTTAGGCTTAAAAACTAAGCTTATTCGGCCTGCTTACTAGGTCCTACTTGTTTTCTAAAACCAATAGATTTCTTATTAAAGATATCATCGTCATTGTTCAATTTCAAGCTTGCAACATCTTCATAAGTGATGACATTTACAATATTAGGATCACGCTCTTCACTTGGAATAGACGCTAAACGCAAGCTTTGATTTTTGACAATATCATTGACGATATTGCGCACAGTACGTGCATTACCAAAGTACTTATCTCTGTATTTGTATAAGAAATCGAGGTATTTCGTCAAATGGGCTTTCGCTTCTTCATTCGCTTCTAGTTCTTCTTCTTCTAACATTTGCAAAGCAATTTGGTACAAAGAACTACTTTCGTAATCTTCAAATTTTAATACTTTGTCAAAGCGGGAGCGCAGACCTGGATTCGCCTTCAAGAAGACTTCCATATTGTCAGGATAACCTGCAGCAAAGACGAAAAATTCTCCACGGCTATCTTCCATTCTTTTGAGAATGGTTTGGATCGCTTCATTACCAAAATCAGAGCCACCTGCTAAACTACCACTGCCATTACTGGTCAACGCATAGGCCTCATCAATAAATAAGACACCGCCCATCGCTTCATCAATCCGTTCTGCTGTTTTGATGGCCGTTTGCCCTACATATCCTGCAACCAATCCTTGGCGATCGGTCTCCACCATGTGCCCACGTTCAAGGACACCTAGTGCCTTGTATATCTTGGTTAGAATTCGCGCAACGGTGGTTTTACCCGTTCCAGGGTTACCAACAAAAACAGTATGTAAGTAGAATTTATTTAAAACATTGCGGTTACTCTCTCGGTAGAAACGTACCAAGCTCACCATTTCATTGATCTCCTTTTTGACGTTATTCATACCAATCATGTGGCTGAGTTCTTCTAATGCTATCTCTAGCAATTTTTCGTCAATTGGTAGATTAGGAATACGTTTTGGATGCTTGATTTCAATCTTTTCTATATCCATTGGCAGGACTGTTTCCAAGGCTACTTTATCAAACTGTTGTGGATCTTCGTCATTCATAATACGCAAACCCAATGCAATCTTCGCTTGATCGATTAAATCATAAACAAAACGCGCATTGCCAAAAGCTCTATCGCGATTTCGGTACGCTTCAATGATGACTTCATCAATCATTTTTCTAGCCGATTGCTCCAAAACAATGTTCTTTTTGGTGCAGGCATAGTGAGAAATAGCAGACAGCTCATTTGGAAGATAGTCACTGAACGTAAAGTAAAGTTTAAAGCGTGATTTTAGTCCAGGGTTAGAGGTTAGAAAATGTTCCATCTCCTTGGGGTAGCCTGCTACAATAACAGCCATATCTCCTTCTCCATTCGACATTTCCTTCACTAGAATTTCGATCACTTCTCGACCAAAATCCTTGCTATCATCATTGGAACGTGCCAAGGAATAAGCTTCATCAATAAACAAGACTCCTCCACGCGCTTTTTCAATCGCTTCTTTCACTTTAGGAGCCGTTTGACCAATGTACTCCCCTACTAAATCTACTCGATCAACTTCATGTACATGCCCTTTGGACAGCAACCCCATACTCTTGTAAAGTTTGCCCATCATCTGAGCAACTGTAGTTTTACCCGTTCCAGGATTACCAATAAAAACAGAATGAATGTTGATTTCTTCTTCTTCTTCAAAGCCCTTTTCACGGCGCAATTGCAAAAACTGCAAATAACTAGCGTGGTCACGGACTTGACGTTTAATATCTTGTAAGCCAATGAGCTCGTCTAACTTGCCCATAACTTCTTCAAAGTTCGTATTCTCTAATTCGTCTTCATTGAGAATGACGGACTGGTATTGATTCGGTAAAACAGCACCAGCGACGCCTTCTTCAAATTCTGTTGCTACCTCAAATGGAATAACAGCCAGTAATTTGTCCATAAAGACAATTTCTGCGGTATAGTTGTCTTCTGTCCAAGAGCCTTTGATATTGGACCCCCAGTGCATGCTCAACTCTACCGTATCATCATCTTTATCTA
Organism: Aureispira sp.; assembly: GCA_050633105.1. Classification (GTDB taxonomy): domain Bacteria; phylum Bacteroidota; class Bacteroidia; order Chitinophagales; family Saprospiraceae; genus Aureispira. The sequence continues at coordinate 67,609 of JBOEFW010000053.1, forward strand.
CATGATGTAACTTCATGGTCTGGCCTTTGAGCTGGCGACTACCATTATAGAATTTAACAAACAGTTCACAGTACCAGCTCTTGTCTAGCAGTAGATTCTCTAAGTTGATTTCTATATAAACATACCGTGTTTCCTCTTTGGAGAACGTTGTGTAATAGGTACGTTCTTCTTTAGGAATATCGTCATAAGGTCCTTCATAAAGGCGCAATGATTTAATATTAACATAAGCGCTTGGCTCAGGGTATTTCTCTGTACTCTCTTCAATGTAGAAATATTTGGTAGCTACTTTCTGGCCATCAATATAGGCCTCCCAGTAATAGGTGCCTTTTTTCCAAAAAGCGCCAAATTTCTTATTCCCCCAGCCTTCGCGAATGTAAACAACATTATCATACTTACTTACTTTGCGATCAAAGTTAAGATCACACAATTCTTTGCGACCTTTTTTAAGGGAATAGCATTTGATATTGATTTGAACATTCCAGTCCTCATCATCAAAGAGTTTATTATAAAATGATAATTCTGCATAGACATAGGTCGCTTCATAACGATCAAATACCTGGCGGTATTTTTTCTTGTTGTCGGCTAGCCATTCTGTGGAGCAGTATACCTTGAGGTCTCTGAACTTGTATTTAGTAAAATTGGGATCGAGAACTCTTGACATTGGTGTTGAATTTAGTGGTAACCTATAGCAGTGATAGGCCGATTAGATGGATGTTATACTAAAGTGTTTGGTTTTCCTATTTGTTATTTGGATTGATAATAATACTGCTTAAGCATTTTTATCCAAACAACAGTTCTCTATTGAGTGTGTAGTTTAATATACAAGGTACTCAATTTAGGGTAATTTCATCTCTGTCTACAACAGATTTTTTAGTTTTTAGTTGTCTTACCTTAACGAGTCCATTAATAAACATACGTAATACTTTATCAGAAAGATTCACCTTTCTATCGCCTTAACATCCTACTAACACCTAATAATTCAAAGTATAGATTTGCTCTACTTGTCGCTGGGCCACCCATGCTGGTGTCAACGCCAATAAAGTACGCCTAATCCCTATTAAAAAGGGATTTTCTACCTGTGCCAATTGCCCAATTTGCCAACTGGTTTTAATGATCTTTTGGGCTTTTGCTTGGCGCAAATCTTGGTAGGCGGCAAAAGCCGCTTGGATACTCTCTTTCGTTGCTAATTGTTCTGCCAAAACCCAAGCACTTTCAATCGCTTGATTGGCCCCTTGTCCCATATTAGGTGTTGTTGCATGTGCAGCATCTCCCATCAGGCAACAGGCCCCTTGATACCATTGTTTGCAATTTGGCAAGTCACTCAACGGATTGAGTAAGAAATGTTGATCAGAAGTATGCTGAATTAGATTAGGAATAACAGGATGAAAATCTTTAAAAACGGTTTTTAACCCTTGTTGGTCTAGCCTTTTAGCTTCCCCTTCGGACATATTTGTACAAGCAAACCAATACACTTGTTGTCCTTTTAAAGGGACTATTCCAAAACGGCAACCTTTGCCCCATGCTTCATACACGGTGGTAGGTGGCAGACCATCCATATCATAGTCGCAAACTCCACGCCAACACCACTGCTTTGCAAAGCGTTCTTTAATCGGTGGAAATAAGGAAGCTCTCACTTGAGAATGGATGCCATCTGCGCCTATTAAAACTTCAGCTGTAGTTTTACTGCCATCTGCCCATTCTAATTGATAACCGCTGCCTTCAGGTGTACACTTCGCTAAGCGCTTCCCCAAATGAATTGGTGTCTTTTTCAACGCCGTTCTTAACAGTTCATGCAATTCGGCTCGATGGATCGTTAACCCAGGTACTCCAAACTTTTTTTCTGAAGTAACAAGAGAGCTATTGGAATACGTTTTTAACTGAGGGCTAGTTATTTGTAGCCCCTCCAATGTTCGTCCACGCTCTTGCAATTCAGGCACCAACTCTAAACGTCTGTAAATTTGCATAGCATTAATTGCTAAGACTAAACCTGCTCCTACCGCCTTAAATACAGGCGCTGCTTCATATATTTCGGCCTCTATTCCTCGTTGTTCTAACGCTAACGCTAGGGTTAAGCCGCCAATCCCTGCACCAATAATTATTACTTTCATTGTTTATTATATCAAAGATAAAAATAATTTTATTATTAAAGAAATTGAAGAACATTTGATACAAAAAAGGCATTAATAGCCAATATTATGCACAATGGTGCATAATAAAGGGTATCCCTTCTTGCAAAAACAGTTGTTCTCTTTTTCTTAAAAAAACCTACATAGTTAAAATCCCCTATTGCTCGCATTAGAAAAACAAGGCCCATTCCTAACAAACCTATTTGTCGATAAAAATCCGACAATATCCCTAGAGATTCTACATGCAAGCAAGCCCCTATAAATAAGGCCAAAGCTACCGCCAATGTCATAATAAGACCTGGTGCAAAAGTAGCTTTTCCCTCTTCTAAGACTGGAATAACACCATCCAACCCCCATTTCCCACCAAAAGCCCAATAAACATGTAATAGACCTAAGAGAGACAATAGAGTAAAATTAACGCCATTAAAAATCACCATACACTTGTTTTTTTTGTTTACTTCCTTAACTTTAGGTCAAAGTTACTAAAAAAATAACTCTAGGTCAAGTTTACTAAAAAGAAAGAATGAAAAAAGGCAGTCGTAATAACACCAATACCAAACAACGCATTCTAACCACAGCTCTAGCCTTATTTAATCAAGAGGGTGTTGCCAGTGTTACCCTACGCCAAATCGCAAAAGCGACTTCAATTAGTCAAGGCAATTTGAATTACTATTTTAAGAAGCGAGAGGAGCTGGTAGAAGCCTTATATTTGCAGTTGGTAGAGGAAATGAACACACTGATGGCTGAGTTAGCTAACGAGACACCTAGTTTAGCTCAATTACTAGCAGGCAGTGCTCAAACCATGCGACATTTTTATACGTATCGTTTTTTTATGCTGGACTTTGTACACATTATGCGTCAACAACCAGATATTCAGGCGCATTATCAAGTCTTGACACAACAACGCCGTCAGCAATTTTTTATGTTGTATGAACATTGGATAGCAGAAGGAGTTCTACGAGCAGAAGCCTTTCCAGAGGAGTATGTGCACCTTTATACAAGGAGCCAGATCTTAGGGGATTTTTGGCTGTCTTCCGCTTTTACAAAACAACAGGAATTAACACCAGCCTTAGTAGAAGAATATAATCGCGCCATTTTTGCCCAACTATTTCCTTACCTGACCAAACAAGGACAAAAAGAATTCTTGACACTCTTCTCTTAATTCCTTTTGAAGTAGCAGGTCCCTTTACTAGACTAGTATAACGCACTTTTCCTTCTATCTTTTTATAATAGGACGAACGCAAAAAGAAGCTGGCAGGAGTAATACGGAAAAAATTAGCGTAGACCTTTAATTTCCCTCCATCAAAGTCAATGGTACAAATTGGTGTACTCCCTTCAAATTTCAGTTGATGGGGTTTCTCAAAAACAATGGAGCGCTCTACGTTTTCTAATCGATCAAAATCTATTTCATTCAACAATGAAATATCTTGATCGGCCATTGCATGCTCTTCTTCTGCTTTAAGTCGTGCTGTTTAGTTCCTTACAGTCGTGCTCAAGAAGCTGATTAGTTACTGTATCATAGTACCTAAATCAAATCGCTTTGCGAGTGCTTATAGTTAGCTGTGCTGTTGCTTCGTGATTTTTTCTGCCTACTTAAACAATAGGCGTCTGAAGATTCATTTTAAGTACAGTTTTGAATAAACAAAGGTTTGATAAAAATAAAATCCTTGTCTATAATTATAATATTACTCTAATGGTCCTATACAAAAAGGCCACTTCTACCATAAGGTAGAAGTGGCTTTTGATATCGTAAAAGCTAGAACTAATAGCGTTTATTCTATTTGTATACTTTGTCTTCCCAGTTCCAGGTATAACGACGAGATTTTCCTTTCAAGTTATCATCTAACTTTTTGCTAAACTGCTTCTCGCGGATACGAGCAGATTTACCTGTCAAGTTACGTAGGTAGTACAAACGTGCACGACGTACATTACCTTTTTTCAAGTTTTTAACAGAAGCAATAGCAGGAGAGTTTAGTGGAAATACACGCTCTACACCTACGCCATGAGAAATCTTGCGTACCGTAAAGGTTTTAGAAGTGCCATGTCCTTTTACTTGGATTACATCTCCACGGAAGAGCTGAATACGCTCTTTGGCTCCCTCAATAATTTTATAGCTAACGGCTACAGTGTCGCCTGGCTTAAAAAAGTCTATTTCAGTGATATCACGAGCAGTTTGTTCCTGCACGAAGTTCATTAGATTATTCATTACAATGTCTATTTATAGCGCTAGTTTGTCTAGTCTTGTTTACAAAGCGTTGGCAAAGATAAGAGTTTTTTTCGGAATGATTGTTTTTTTCGTAAAAAGTTCCTTAAAAAATCCTTTTTGTTCTTCAAGAAGACCAGCTAGTCACTTAAGAGACAATTGTATAGTCTTCATTCGCTCAAAAAGGCACGACCACCTTTAAAAAGGATAGTCGCGCCTATATTTCTATTCTACTACAATTCTTCTATTTCTTAAGAATTCTTGTCGTTATCAACTTCTTCAAATTCTACGTCTGTTACGTCATCTCCTTCTTCATTCTCACCTTGACCAGCATCACCTGTTGGGCCTTGCTGTTGTTGTGCTCCTGCGTTAGGATCCATGTTTTGAGTAGCAGCTGACCAAGCAGCATTTACTGCTTCTAGTTCGCGGTTGATCGCGTCCAAGTCTTGACGTTGGTGTGCTTCTTTTAGCTTTGTCAACGCTTCTTCAATAGTTGCTTTGGCATCTGCGGGAACTTTATCTCCATACTCTTCCAATTGCTTTTCTGTTTGGAAAATCACAGAATCTGCTTCATTGATTTTATCCGCTGTTTCGCGTGCTTTTTTATCTGCGTCTGCATTGGCTTCCGCTTCATTCTTCATGCGTTGAACTTCATCGTCTGTTAATCCTGTAGAAGCCTCAATACGGATAGATTGTTCCTTACCTGTTTTGTTTTCTTTTGCAGATACTTTCAAAATACCATTAGCATCAATATCAAAGGTTACTTCAATTTGTGCTTCTCCGCGACGCATTGGAGGAATACCATCTAAGTTGAAACGTCCAATAGAACGGTTTTGATTAGCCAATGGACGTTCTCCTTGCAAGACATTGATTTCTACAGAAGGCTGGTTATCCTCTGCTGTTGAGAATACTTGAGATTTACTAGAAGGGATTGTTGTATTCGCTTCGATTATTTTTGTAAATACTCCACCTCTTGTTTCGATACCTAAAGACAATGGTGTTACATCAAGTAACAAAACATCTTTTACATCTCCAGTTAATACACCACCTTGGATAGCGGCACCTAGTGCTACTACTTCATCTGGATTAACACTACGGTTAGGCTTCTTATTAAAGAATTTTTCTACGGCCTCTTGGATAGCTGGGATACGCGTTGATCCACCCACCATGATAACCTCATCAATTTCTGACAAAGACATACCTGCTTGCTCTAAAGCTTGCTTACAAGGCTCAATCGTACGTTTCACCAAACCATCTACTAATTGCTCAAATTTTGAGCGGCTTAAGCTACGCACCAAGTGCTTTGCACCAGATGGGCCAAAAGAAATGTAAGGTAAGTTGATGTCTGTGCTGTTAGAAGAAGACAATTCAATTTTTGCTTTCTCTGCGGCATCTTTCAAACGTTGTAGCGCTTCCGCATTCTGAGAAATGTCTTCTCCTTCTTGCTCTTTAAATTCTGCTAACAACCATTCCATGATAACACGGTCAAAATCATCACCACCTAAGTGGGTATCTCCATTGGTTGATTTTACTTCAAATACACCTCCACCCAATTCTAGGATAGAAACATCAAAAGTACCACCACCTAGATCGTATACAACGATCTTCATATCTTGGTCACCTTTGTCCAAACCATAAGCCAATGCCGCAGCAGTAGGCTCATTGATGATACGGCGTACTTTCAAGCCAGCGATTTCACCCGCTTCTTTGGTTGCTTGACGCTGAGAGTCGTTAAAGTAAGCAGGTACAGTAACTACTGCTTCCGCTACTTCTTGACCTAAATAGTCTTCTGCAATTTTTTTCATTTTCTGCAAAACCATAGCAGAAATTTCTTGTGGCGTGTACTCTCTATCGTCGATTTTGACGCGCACAGTATCGTTATTGCCTTTGATTACCTCATAAGGCATCTGTTTGGCTTCTCCTTCAATTTCAGTGTACCGAATGCCCATAAAGCGTTTGATAGACATAATAGTACGTTGAGGGTTGGTAATCGCTTGGCGTTTAGCAGGATCTCCAATTTTACGCTCTCCATTGTCCAAAAATCCAATAATAGAAGGTGTTGTTCTTTTTCCTTCATTATTCGTAATGACCACTGGCTCGTTCCCCTCCATTACAGCTACACAGGAGTTGGTGGTTCCTAAGTCTATACCAATGATTTTGCTCATGATTATATCTTATTAAGTGTTTTTAAGTAATTATCTTTCTTATTTTGAGTTAATTAACTCTTTAACAACGATTCTTTTTTTATTCACAATAAAGATTCGTCCTTGTTTGTCCAATTATAGACAATAGCCATACCAGCCCGAAAAAAAGGCAAAATTGGCGCATCTGTTCTTTTCCTTGGTACATCTTGTCATAAAACAGTCCCTCGCTGTGCCAAAATGGCAATAATTTCCTGTCAAAGTTCTTCTAACAAACAATGCCACGACCGCCCTTATTGGCTACCGTGGCATTGTTGTTTTTTTTTCTAAAGTGTTTTTTCTAACAAAAAAATATTCTTGGAAGAAGTACTAGAAACAAGGTGTACTAGATTCAAACCCTAACATATTTGTAAATTCTCCTGTAGACAAATGTTCGTAGGATAAGGGTGACATGTCCATCATTCTTGGATCAGCTGGTCTATCTTTGCGCTCCAAAATGTCCGAGGTTGCAAAGAACCCTAATCCACCTACAATATTAGAATAAGGGTCCGCGGGATATAAACCTCCCACAAATCCTTCATTGGCTTTACGAGCCAACACATAATCTCTAACACTTGCAGCACCTCCTACAACAAACACTTCTAAAGCACCTGCGCAACGTCTTGTATTTGTTCCTGTAACATCACTTAGGTTTTGTCCTAAGAATCGGTAGAAGGATTCTCCATTAACGGTTCGTTTATTCTGACCACCAGAAGATGGAATAAAATCACCTACGGCTCGCCAAACAATAGATTGATCTTTCCGTGTTCCTGGCACTTCTACTCCTTGTCCATCGACTTCATACTCGTCGTAATGAAAACGGAATTTGTAATCATAAATAGACGCAAAACTAGTAAGAACATCAATCACTACAGTATTATATACCTCATCTCCACTAGGATCTACTCCTCGCCAAGTAAATGGCCTAGAAGGATTTCTAGAGTACGTTGGGGTTAGTAAAATAAGGGATTGATCACTACGGACAGTTTCTGTCTGTGCATAGAATGTATTACCTGTTTTGTGGTGGTGAAGTTTCAGGAGAATATCTGAATCCGTCCAATCTCTTGTTTTGTACGCATAAGCTGGTTCATGCTGAAAGATACCTTCTTCTCTAGTAAAGCCTTCATCTCTCAAATCTACTCTTGTAATAGGAAAGCGCCAAGGTAAGGTATCGCCATTTGGTCTCAACATCCATATTTCTACGTCCAACTCATTGGGATCAAAATAGAGAGAGTCAACATCTTTAGCCACATCTAAAGCACTTTTGTTAGGTGGCAAATACGCTCTTTCGATGCGTATATAATTGGCGCTGTCTAATCGGCCCATAATACCATAAACGACTGGAATATCTTTCCACACTCCAATAACATCCACCTCATTAGAGCAACTAGTTAGGGCTAACAATAACCAAGATGCAACAAACATCTTTGCAAGTTTCCTGTTCATACGATTTTTTTCTTTCTATTAGTTAAGGAGTAGTGCCAACTTTGGTGGGGACAACCAGCAGCATTCTATATGGTAAATAAATCTTACTTTACTGGAAGGCACAAAAACCGTTCACAAACTAAGGAATATCTTTTAAGTTTTATCTACATCCCTCTATTGAAGTCTCTCAAAAGCTACTTTTCCGACCAATTTTAAGAAATCTTCGACGTTTTACCCTCTTATAAGCGCTTCTCCTCTACTTAACAATTATTTGTTAGAGCAACAATAAATTCTCATCTTTACACTTCTGCAACAAGGCAAGCCATGCCTTTTAAGAGCAGTATTCTGAATTTATAAGACATCTTGGCAGGCGCGCATTGTGCACTGTCTTCTTCTTTAAACTTAATTACCAACTGGCTATGTCTGTCCACAGCAAATCAACTAAAAAAATTACCACCCATGTCTTGCAAGCGATGAAGCAACGCGGCGAAAAAATTGCCATGCTTACTGCTTATGACTATTCAATGGCACGCATTTTAGATGCCGCAGGCATTGATATTTTACTAGTCGGTGATTCTGCATCTAATGTAATGGCTGGTCATGAAACAACCCTGCCTATTACTTTAGATCACATGATTTATCACGCGCAGTCTGTCATTCGAGCGGTAGATCGGGCGTTTGTTGTCGTCGATTTACCTTTTGGTTCTTATCAAGGGAATTCTAAAGAAGCCCTAGCTTCTACCATTCGAATTATGAAAGAATCAGGAGCGCATGCCGTAAAATTGGAAGGTGGTATAGAAATCCAAGAGTCTATTTCTCGTATTTTGTCGGCTGGTGTCCCTGTAATGGGCCATTTGGGCTTGACGCCTCAATCCATCTATAAATTTGGAACCTACACCGTTCGTGCTAAGGAACAAGCAGAAGCAGAACAATTGTTGGCCGATGCACAGCTCCTCGAAAAATTGGGTTGCTTTGCCATTATTCTAGAAAAAATTCCTGCGGCATTGGGAAAACAAGTAGCAGAATTGGTTTCTATTCCTGTGATTGGCATTGGTGCTGGCCCTAATGTAGATGGACAAGTTTTGGTTACGCATGATATGTTAGGCATTACCAAGGACTTTCAACCTCGTTTTTTACGTCGCTACTTAGAATTATTTGATGCAATGCAAGGGGCGACAGAAGCCTATATCGCTGATGTCAAGTCCAATGATTTCCCTAATGAGAAAGAACAATATTAGATCGCCCTTTTTAATGTCTTAAGTTATGGATCCTGCTGAATCCCCCACTCCCCGCCCTTGGATCAAATGGTTACTTTTAGGAATTGTTGCCCTTGCCTTGGTAGGTGGTGGTGCTGCTTTTTATGTCTATCAAATGATTTTTGGAGAGAATGTCATCCTTCAAGAAGAACAGTGGATTGATATTCCTGATAACATTACCAGCAGTGATCATTTGGCGGAGCAACTCTATTATCAAAACATCATTCAAGATAAACGCAGCTTTATTTTTACGGCTCAACAAATGAGCTATACACCCAAAGCGGGGCGTTTTAGTCTCTCTTCTACTGTAAAAAGTAATCGAGAGTTGATTCAAAAGTTGCGTGGTAAGCGTATGACGGTTCCTGTCACATTTCAGAATTTAAGAACAAAAGAAGCTTTGGCAGGGGTGGTTGCCAAAAGCATTCAGGCCGATTCTTTGTCTTTGATTCAGTTGTTTAACAATTCGTCTTTCTTAGCGGAAGCTGGTTTTACACCTGAAAATGTTATGGTGGTTTTTATTCCTAATACCTATGAATTCTACTGGAATACCACCGCCCAACAGTTCTGGGATAAGATGCTTAAAGAGTATAAAAAATTCTGGAAGGAGTCGCGCTTGGAGCAAGCTGCCGTTTTAGAAATGACGCCAATCGAGGTTTCTACTTTGGCTTCTATTGTGGAATCTGAAAGCCAGTATAAACCTGAGCGGCCTAGAATTGCGGGGGTTTACCTCAATCGCCTACAAAAGAATTGGAAGTTGGAAGCCGATCCAACGGTTGTTTTTGCCGTTGGTGATTTCACCATTAAACGGGTCCTCAATAAACATTTGGAGACGGTTTCTCCTTACAATACCTACTTGAATGAAGGTTTACCACCTGGGCCTATTTATATGTCGTCGATCAATGCCATTGATGCAGTTTTAAAAGCGGAGAAACATAATTATATGTTTTTCTGTGCCAAACCTCCCGCAGAGGGAGAAGCCCCCAATCAGCATGCTTTTGCGAAGAGCCATCGCGCGCATATTAATAATGCAAAGAAGTATTGGCGTTGGATTCGGAGTCGGTAGCTCGTTTCGACTGCGCTCAACGAGCTGCCGACATACTTGATGGGCTAGTGATTTTGCTTGATGAATGAGTGGTTTACCTTCTGAGTGTTTTGTTTAATATTGGTTGTTATTTTGTAACTTGGTTTAACTTTTGGATTTTATAAGAATAAAAACACACCACATGAGTAAAAATTTGATACAATTGTATCGCGATATTCAAAGGGTAAAAGAGACCGAGCAGGTCTTAGCAATAAAACAGGAAATCCTACAACTACTTAATGACCAACTCAAAGTTAATGTTTTAGGAACGGTTAATATCGCTGACGTAGTTGGTTTTGAAAGTGTAGAAAGTTATTTAGATCATGCTCGTCAATTAATAGCATTGTCTAAAAAATAAGCAGGACAACCTTTTTTATAACTTCAATTATTGGTTATGAATAGAGATATTTTACGCTTATATAAGCGCGTGAAGGAGATGGAGGATTCTCCTGAAATAGAACAAATCAAGGAAATGATCGATTCTTTATTGGATCATGACTTGCAACAGAACATTTTAGAAATCACAAATATTGGAAAAGCAGTTGGCTATGATCGTGTTCGAGCGCATTTTAGAAAAGCATTAGATATGATTGATTTAGCTGAAGATAAAGGGAAGTAAGTTTTTTATTTTGCTCAGACAATGCCTCAATAATGAGAAAACAAGTAAAACGATGAATAAGGATCTAATAAGGTTATACAAAAAAGCTAACATGCTCTCACAAACTCCTGAAATTGAAATTATGAAAGAGGAAATAGAGAGTATTTTAGCCCAAGAAATGCAAGAGAACATTCTCAAAGCAGCTACTATTGGTAATGTTATTGGTTATGATAAAGTAAAACAGTACTTTACTAATGCTTTAAAAATGATGGAGCTTTATAATAATACAGAGGAGTAATAAAAGCAAAACAATGAATAAGGATTTACTAGAATTGTACAAGAAGACGAATATTGTTCCGCAAACGCCTGAAGTGAAGCTTATCAAAGCAGAAATCGAAACCTTGCTTGTACAGGATATGCAGGAGCATGTTTTGAAATTGGCTAGTATTGGTAATGTCATCGGTTATGATAAAATCAGAGAGCACTTAAGTAATGCTTTGGGCATGATTGATCTTTATGATAAGAATAGAGTGGCAGAGGAATCCTAGAAAATAAAGTCTTATATGGGTACAAAACCTGAGTATCAAATATGTTAAATATATTAAACCTTAGAATCGAAAAAAGTGCTCTAAATGGGTGACATCTAGTTACAGAAAACACTGCACTATTTTTGATTTTGTTGTGCTAAAACACTCCAATTAGCACCTATTGTACTAAAATCAGTAACACTTGAGCCATATTAATGAGTAATGAAATGACTTGTTTTCAACCTGAAAGGTCTATTAAAAAGTTAAAGTAAGAGAATAAGACTTATCGCTACTGTTGCCATTCAAGAAGCAATAGATTTCAGCTTGATTTATCTTGGTAAACTTTCACTCATAACAAAAGGCAGCACCACATTCAGTGATCCTGCCTCAATAATTCTTAGATAGAATACTAAAAAGTTCTACCCTACTTGCTCTTCCAAACTTCGTCTTACAATCACATCATGTGGCTCTAACAAAGCCTGTATCGCCTCTTCTTGTTCTTGTGCTTTAAAGGCACGACGATTGCGCCACCAAAGGAAAGCAACGGTGCTCATCATGATATAAGGGCCAATCAGAAGGTATATAATTCCTTTATTAAGGCCAGCAGCAGCTGTTCCACCTGATTTCAAGTTAGTTTCGGCCGACATTCGACACATTGGACATTGTGCATCTACACCATAGTTTACTAATAGAACTAGTAAAACGGTCATTAGAAAAACGGGTAATTGATTTTTAATTGTTTCTAGCATCACTTTTACTCTTTAGAAGTTAAGGATAAGGTAACATAGCGTTTTTAACGCTTTAGTTTTATGGTTACTTTTATTACGCTTTAGGAAGGATAATAAGGAGAAATCATTAGGTAACAAATCACGCCTGTAATCGACACATACAACCACAAGGGGTAACTGATTTTTACCAGCTTCTGGTGCTTCTCTATTTGTCCTGTGTAGCCATACAGAAAGGCATACAAAACAAAAGGAGCCTGAATTGCGGCCGTTATAATGTGCGTTATTAATAAAATAAAATACACCAAACGAATGTTGCCTTCTCCTCCAAACTTAACATGACCAGCGGTTGTGTGGTACATGATGTACACCACTAAAAACAGCATAGACAGTACCATTGCTGTATAAATCATGCGGGTATGTGCCACTACATTTCTATTTTTAATAGCGACTAAGGCTCCAATTAGTAAGAGGGCACAACCGCCATTTAATAGAGCATTGGTTAGTGGTAACCAATATACATTAAAAGGCCACTCAAAGTTTTTAAATTTAAATTGAAACATTAATCCTACCAATACAGGAAGCAGAACGGAAATAATGTTAACTGTCAAGCGCAATTTTTTGTACGCCGCAGAATTGGGGTCTTGAATAGTATTGTTCATAATAGCATTGCTCTATAGCACCCATCAAAGTGCCTGATAAACTTAATCGTATAATTTTTTCTCTGGGCGATACTTGATCTTCTTACGCTGTTTGGCAGGCATAATAACGGCCATGTGGCGTAGAAGATTCTCTACCTCTACTTTTTCATTGAGGTCATAATAATCACAAAGCAAAGGGCCTTGTAAGTAGTTTCCAGTACTGTCTTTGCGACTCACTCGACCATCTAACATAGAAATAGCAGAGCAACTGACATTGTCAGGCATTTGATAACGCGTTTTGGCTCCTCCTTGTACAAACTTCCAATTACTAGTATCCAGTTTCCATTCTTTTAAATAAGGCTCCAAAGCCCAAGTACTATCGCTAGAGAAATCTTCTGTATGAATGACAAATAATAGTTTGCCTTGATCATCGGGACTCAATTGTCCTTGTAGATCTTTAACCTGTTGGATAAAAGCAGGCATTTTGGGGGAACAAGTTTTTGTCCAGTAACCTGTAAGGACTAATTGGCCGCGAATTAATTCATTATTCAGCGCCATATTTTGATAGGTAGATAAGGCGTTAAAATCGACACGAGTGGAATCTTTTAGATAGCGCATTTCACTGCGAATATCTTTGTACTTGTCTAGACCAGTCTTAGAAAAGACAACAGTCATAATAGGCAAGACGGCTACAAATACGATGAATAAAAGAGCTCCTACTGGATTCTTTTTAGGAGCGACTTGGTTTTCTGCTGACATAATTTAATGTTGTCTGAGTATTAGTTGAAAAGAACAGTTTGTCATAGATTTGACTATGGTCTCTTGATTACAAAAGTAACACATCTTTGTTTGAAGTGCTACCTACTTATACAAAAAAAGTGCTCTAAGGCTTACTTAGAACACTTTTAAATTATCATTGGTCAAAAAGCTTACAAGAAGTTGATTCTTTTTGGCATTTCTTCGATAGATCTCATCCCTGTTGGATTTACAGGCTCTTTGTCCATAGTCTGACCAGGGCGAGGATCTGTCACGTAATTGCGATTTGTTCTAGCATAATCGCCTTCCCATAGGAAAGCAATAATTGCCCAAACTAATAAGAACATAGGTAAGACAATGGTAGAGGCAAAGCCACCTACTTCTGCTCCTAAGTGCATAAAGATACTAACAATGTAATATGCTTTGTACAAACTCAAAGCGATCATTGCCAAACGTGTTACTGCACCTGGTAAGAGTTCTTTTAGGAAAAGAGCGATTCCTACTTCTGCAAACGTTACAAACAAAAGAATCCAAAATCCTTTTACACCAACCTGTTTATCTAATTTGCGTTGTTCTTCAACGCTTAATCCTGCTACGTGTGCCATAGTATATATGAGGTTATTTGTAGTAATTTTTTTATTGATGAGCATAAATGCTCCGCTAATGATAGAGATCTAAAGTAGATAGAAAGCAAGGAATACAAATACCCAAACTAAATCTACAAAGTGCCAGTACAAACCAACTTTTTCTACCATTACGTGACCGTTGTTACGTTTTTTGTAAACCCCTGACCAAGTTCCCAATGTAATAACCAATAGAATGATTAACCCAGAGAATACGTGGAAACCATGGAAACCTGTGATAAAGAAAAACAGTGTTCCAAAAGCGGTTGGTCCCATATCTTCAGAGACAACAACATTGCCTGTTTGATAGGCACCAGGAAAATATTCTCCATCGTGGTAAGCGATCAAATAAGGGTCACCTACTTCAAAATTTTCACCTACATCTTTACTTGGAGCGGCTGATCCATGTCTGGTGAAATAGTGGTGGTCAAACTTCTCAAAATAACGTTGATCTTTAATAGGATCGTATAGATAATTCAATTGCTCTTCTCCATGTCCTTCATCCGTATGAATACCAATCGTCATTGAACGTTCTTCTAAACTAGGATTCAATTTTTTGGCATCTGCTAAGGAGATGTATTTCCCCTCATCTAAATGAGAGCTAAAAGGGTTGTTGTAAATAGTCACCCCCTCTTGAACGATTAAGTTAGTCCATTCCCAAGCTTGACAACCTAGGAAGATTCCACCACCAATAATCGTTAAGACCATCCATTTAACAACTCCCATGTTGTTCTCCATCTTTCCTTCTTGTACTGCTCGTAATGCAGTCACAGAACTAACAATCAAAACAAAAGTCATGATGGTTACAAAAATCAACGGCATATGCTCGCCGCCAAAAGGAGTCGTGCTAAAAACATGATCAGGTACAGGCCAAGCATTCATGCTAAAACGCAAAGAACCATAGGCGATCAAAAATCCAGCGAAGGTAAATGCATCAGACAATAGGAAATACCACATCATTAGTTTTCCATACTCCGATCGAAACGGCGAATCACCACCCTCCCAGAGTTCTTCCATTGCGATTTCTTCCGTCTCATGAACAGTATCAGTTGCCATTATTACGACTTTAAAGGTATATAAATTAATATTAGGTTATTATAGTAACTACTGTTGTAAATAGATGAATAGGAAAATGTAAATCCATAATACATCTACAACATGCCAGTATGTACAAGTCAATTCTAAGCGCAATTGGCCTTTTTCGGACCACTGCATCGTGCTTTTCTTAAGGGCATAAATCCAGCTAATCATTAGCGCTGTAATTCCTCCCATAATGTGCAAGGCATGAATGCCAACAATCAGCACAAAAAAGCTACTAGATTGGTTCGTCTGGATATTAATTCCCATATCATTCAACGCTAACCAACCTTGGTATTGCAAAGCTACAAAAGTAATTCCCATAAAAAAGCCTAGTGTTAAAAGACCTTGGTATAACTTGTAGTTGCGGTGTACAAATGCCTTATATGCTACATGTAGTACAATACTACTAGAAATAATGACAGCTGTACTGTAAAAAAATTGCGGCGTCATTGGAAAATATAGCCAATCGCCAGCGGCTTTGCGTACAATGTAAGCACTAGTAAGGGCTGAGAATAACATCAGCATACTTATAATACCTGTCCAAAGAGCAAATTTCTTAGGATGTACGCGTTTTATTTTATTAGGAGATGCTACCATTTGCATATCGTTCGTTAGATTTTATCAATTACTAAAGCAATTAAAACAATCGGCAAATAAACAAAAGAGGCAAACATCAATTTTCGAGCAGCTTGATCGTTACAAAAACGATAAAGATTGAGGGCGTAAAATAAATAAATTATTCCCATCACCAACATTACACTGCAAGCGATCCAACCAGCAATGCCCATTGCATAAGGCAAGATACTCATAGGGATCAAAACTGCGGCATAAAATACAGTTTGTAAGGCGGTACTTTTATCTCTACCATCTTCTTTTTTTGAGGGTAATAAATAGAACCCTGCTCCTGTATAATCTTTATGTGCTACCCAAGCAATTGCCCAAAAATGGGGAAACTGCCAGAAAAATTGAATACTAAATAGAAAAATTGCAATTGGTCCTAGGCTATTCCCTGCGGCTACCCAACCGATTGCCATAGGCAATGCACCAGGGATAGCACCAATCCAGACAGCAGCAGGAGAAACCCGTTTCATTGGTGTATAAATGAACGAATAAGAAACCAAAGAGAGTGCCCCTAACATTGCTGTAGTAGGATTGAAGGTAGCTAATAATAAAAGCCCCATTACACTCAAAATGCCCGCTACTAAGACCGCTTCAGAAACCTCCATTCGACCACTAGGAAGTGGACGATTACTGGTGCGTTTCATCAACTTATCGTATTCTTTTTCTAGAACTTGATTAAGGGCATTGGCTGCTCCTGTTACGAAGATACCTCCCAAAGCCAAAGTCACTAACGCTTGCCAAGGATATTGGGTAGCTCCTAGCATAAAGGTAATACATGCTGAAAAAACTACCAACAATGACAGTTTAAACTTCGTTAAAAGTTTGTAGTCGTTGATTTTGCTTCTAAATCCTTTTGCAGCACTTGTTGTACTGTTGTTTGCTGTTGCCAACTTATTGATAGTTATAAAAGTTCAGCGTTTATTGCTTGCTCACTACAGCTGCTCTAAAGCTATTCTGTTAAAAGGAGTTCAATAAACGCTGAATGCTTACCATATAATTCTAGTGTCCTCCGTCTACCTCGCCTTCTGCAAGGGGTTCGGTTTGCATAATGTAATCTCTACCATGACGTCCCAAATCGTAAGGCCAACGGTGTACTGCTGGAATTTCACCTTCCCAGTTTCCGTGTCCTGCATTGATAGGAGCAGTCCATTCTAAAGTAGTAGCTTCCCAAGGATTCATACTTGTCTGTTTTCTTCCTTTATAAATAGAGTAGAAGAAATTAATAACAAATAGAAGCTGTACAGCAAAGGTCAAAATCGCTGCTATAGTCATAAATTGGTTCATACCAGAAAACTCTGCAAAGGCATCGAACGTATCAAAACGGTAGTAACGGCGAGGTACACCTGCCATACCTAAATAGTGCATTGGACCAAAAATAGCATAAGCACCAATCAATGTTCCCCAGTAATGAATCTTACCTAAAGTTTCATTCATAAAACGTCCATACATTCGAGGGAACCAGTGATAAATTCCTGCAAACATTCCAAAGAAAGCTGAAACCCCCATTACAATATGGAAGTGGGCTACTACAAAGTAGGTATCGTGTTGTTGAAGGTCAATCGCTGCATTTCCTAAGAAAATACCCGTCAAACCACCAGAGATAAACAGAGATACAAACCCTATAGAGAACAAAGACGCGGAATTGATCCGTAGATTACCTCCCCATATCGTTGCAATCCAGTTAAACACCTTTACGGCTGAAGGAACAGCAATAATCAGGGTAAACAGTACAAATATGTTAGCAATAAATGGATTCATTCCTGACATGTACATGTGGTGTGCCCATACTAAGAAAGACAGCACTCCAATAGCCAAGATCGAGAAAACCATTGCTTTATAACCGAAGATTGGTTTACGACAGTGTACAGATAATACTTCTGATACAATACCCATAGCAGGTAAAATAATGATGTATACCTCAGGGTGTCCTAAGAACCAAAATAAATGTTGATATAAGATAGCAGAACCACCAACACGTGTTTCTAATGCTTCACCAGCAATATAGATTTCATTCAAGAAGAAGGACGTATCTAAAATACGATCAAACGTTAACATGAAGAAACCAGAAGCCAATACAGGAAAAGATAAAAGACCCAATACAGCTGTAATAAAGAACGCCCAAATTGTTAATGGCATTCTAAACATGTGCATTCCTTTGGTACGCATGTTTAATACAGTAGTAATGTAGTTAATACCACCCAATAAAACAGATACCACAAAGAAAACTAAAGAGATCAACCACAAAGTAGCTCCAGCTTTAGATCCATCTGATGCCTGAGGTAAAGCAGACAAAGGAGGATATCCTGTCCAACCACCTGAAAATGGTCCTGTATTTAAGAATAGGGAAATCAAAAGAATCATTCCTGCCAAGAAGAAGAACCAGTACGATAACATGTTCATCAATGGAGAAGCCATATCTCTTGCTCCTAGTTGTAGTGGAATTAGAAGGTTACTAAATGTTCCTGATAAACCTGCTGTTAATACAAAGAAGACCAAAATGGTACCATGCATTGTTACTAAGGCATAATAGAAATCAGGATCAATTGCTCCTGCTCCAGTAACGGGATCAATAGTAATCCATCCCCCCAAAAGTGGTTGTAACCAAGCCATATCTGCATCTGGGAACCCCAATTGCAAACGGAAAATAATAGACATGCCTGCGCCAATAATGGCCCATAACATACCAGTGATCAAAAACTGCTTGGCAATCGTTTTGTGATCCTGACTAAAAATGTATCGGTCGATAAAGGAAGACTGATACTTGTCACCATGGTGCCCATCATCGTGTCCATGACCGTCGTGGTGCCCATCGTGCTCTAAATCCTTTTCTATGATATTAATGTCTGCCATGATAGCTTCTTTTTAATTAGTTAAAGACTAATAAGCCTATATCTTTTGTATGTTGTTAACCGCTAGTTCGAGGTTTTATTCGGCTGTTGGTGTTGTTTCTTCTTCTACTGTATTATCAGTAATTGGTTCACTTGGCACTGCTACTGCGGTTTTAGCTGCCGCAGCTTCTTGTGCTGCTTGGAATGCTGCTGCTACTGCTTTAGCTTCTTGCAATGCTGTGTCCGATTCTTTCACGTCATTACTAGTACGAGCAATTTTCAAAAGAGGTTTTAATTTTGTAATAGCATCTGTAGCATTGCTGTAATCGGTAGAACCATATTCGGCGTCTTGTCTAACTTTGACAATTTTATCCATGTAGTAGTTCACTCGTGCTTTGTTCTCTACTAAACGCTCATAAGCAGCTGTTTTGGCTTTCAATGGCTCTTCTCCTCCTTTACCATTGATCTTATTAAAGTATTGAGACTTTGCAGATCCAGGTAGGTAATTAAGTGTTACAGCCCCTGTTAGAGTATCTGTTACTTCTTCTAATTTACCTCCTTCGTTCTTATCTACCCAAGCTAAGTATTCTTCCTCTGATACAATTTTCACTAAGTTCTTCATACTGTAGTGACCACGACCACATAACTCTGCACAAGCCAACTCATAGTTAAACACTTCCCAACGCTCCTTTGTCTCGTCCAAACGAGAAGGCACTTGCCATTCAGGATATTGACTCAAACGTCTGCGCATAGAATCAGTTGTAACCGTTGGTGTAAAGATGAAGTAAGTAGGCATCCCAGGTACAGCATCCGTTTTTACACGCATGTCACGAATGTAAAAGTTGTGTAATACATCACGAGCAGTGATACGTACACGCACTTTTTTGTTTACTGGAAGTACAATTTCAGTGGTCATAAAATCATCCAAGTTCTTTTCATCTGTCCAAATCTGTCCAACAGGGTTGTCACTATTGATTTGAGTAAAGTACTTCGTACCGATTTTTCCATCACGGCCAGAGTAACGCAAGAACCATAAAAATTGTGCACCTGTTGCTTCAATCTCAATGTATTCATTGTCTTCTTCTGGTAAAACAACACTGACATGATTTTCTGGTAAATCTGTCATAATCATATTCCATGCTTGCAAACCTCCTACTACAAGGAAAGTCATTACAACAGCAGGAATAATCATCCATACCATTTCCAAGGTATCATTGTGTGCCCAGTACAAACCAAGCTTACCTTGTTTTCCTTTGTATTTCCAAGCAAACCAGAATAAAGCAATGTGGGTCAAGAAAAATACAATCGCACAGAAAAATAATGTTAAGTTGAACATGTAATCCACCTCAGGTCCGTGCAAAGAGGCAGCAATATTTGGCCCCCATCCCAATGTAGTAGGGATGTAGTAAATAAATGATACCACACAACTAATCAAGAACGATATCATAAAAATCATTCCTAAGCCTGTGTGAAATTTGTTGATTTCATCTTGCTCGGCAGGGTCATTGCGAACGATAGAAGCTAACTCACGTGCTCTACCAATTTGTACGACAAATACCGTCAACAAAGCAATACATAATGCTCCAATGATAAATTCCATTTCTATTTCCTTATTTCAGAAGTCTATGACTCCCTTATTATAATAATAATACTATGATTCAAAGTCTCTATCAAGCTCCTAGTGCTTGAATCAGCGCCTAGTGAGGGTCTCTTTCTGGTCCAATTCCAGTATCATAAAACTCACTCTCCAAAATATATGGATCATTAGGTGGATACAAAGAAGCTCGTCCTAATACACTAAAGGTAACGAATAAGAATAGACCTAGGAAACCTAGGAAAGTCCCTATCTCCAAGAAACCTGGAAAATGAACGCCCATTACAAAAGCAGGAGCGTGTTCTCCTTCTTCGTGTCCATGGTCATCGTGTCCTGATTCTGCATGTCCATGATCATTACTCGTGTGTCCATGATCATCTCCGCTGTGATCAGCAGTTGCTCCATGGTCATTAGTAGGTGTATCGTGATCAGTAGTCGCGTCACCTGTGTGGTCATGCCCATGATCGCTATGGTCAGCATCATCAGGTCCATGTTCATCAGAATGATCGTCTCCTTCGTGCTGGTCTCCTTGATAAGTTGTTAAAACAGCTTTAGGAGTTTCACTATTTAAGTGGTAAGTATTTTCACTGTGTTGGTGTGCATCATCTCCGTGTCCATGACCACTGTGAGTCAAGTGAGATTTGTGCTCGTAGTTATACCAAACACCAGGCTTAATCATCTGGTAGAAATCTAACCAGTGCCCAAAGAAAACCAATCCTGCTACAAATCCTAACGTACCTAAAGTACGTTTAGCCGTATTCATCATCAAAATCAAGAAAGGCAAGACAAAGTTGATCAATAAATTAGCAAAGAAAACTACTTTGAACTGCTCAAAACGAATAAAGAAGTATTGTGTTTCCTCTCCATTGTTCGCATACCAGATCAACATGAACTGAGAGAACCATAAGTAGGTCCAAAATACACTAAAGCCGAAGATGTATTTACCTAAATCGTGCATGTGCTCATCATTGAATCCTTTTAATAGGCCTCTACTTTTCAAGAAGATGATAATCATGAAACACATCGCCAACATACTTACCCACATGCTTACAGTAGCATACCAAGCAAACAAGGTAGAATACCAGTGGGTATCTACAGACATTACCCATTGCCAAATAGCATAAGCACTAGAAAAACCAGCGATAGGTAAGAAAGCAGCAGCATAAATACGTGTCCGTTTTACATTTCTAGGAGTTGGGTTCTCTGCTGTTACTTGATAAGGCGTAGAATCTTCTTCTAAAGATACCTTTCTAAATAAGTAAGCAAAGATGCTCCAAGAACCAATAACTAATACTGTTAGCAAATAAGCAATAGGATTAACAAAAGCTGATTTGTGAAAAGCTAACTTATCAAAGTGCTCTCCTCCTACTGTCAAATAATCTTGATCATTCCACAAGTACAATAAGTCTGTTCCATCTGCTCCGATATAAATACCAATTCCAAGCAATAAGAATAAACCTGCACCAATGTATAAGAAGCTCATCATAGCTTCTGGAATACGCTTGAACATGGCTACCCAGCCACCCCAAGCTAAAGCGTGTGTTGCAATAAATAACACTGCTGCAAAAGCGATTCCTGTAAAGAAAACAGAATTCTGTAGATAGTTTGTCCAAAAACGCATGTGGCTCATTGCTGGATCGGCAGCAAAATAGGACCAGCCCAAACAGACGGCACCAATTGCCATCAAAACGATGGTAAACAGCTTGGTCTTGCCATCAAAAACAAAGGTTTCGTTATTATGATTGCTCATCGTATATAAATATTATACTAGTTTTAATCTTAGATTGCGGTTTATAAAAACGTGCTGGTCTACTATTATTGGATAATTTTAATCTCTGTTCTTCTATTCATCGCCATCCCTTCATCAGTATCATTGGTGGCAACAGGCATGGTAGCACCATAGCCTTTGTAAGCTAAACGTTCAGCAGCAATACCATGTCCTACTAGATAATCGTAAACACTGTGGGCACGATTTTCAGACAATTGCATATTTGTTTCAGCATCTCCTTTGGAATCGGTGTGTCCACTGATCTCAATATGAATTTCAGGAAACTCCGTAAGAATACTAGCCAATTCATCTAATGTTTGACTAGAACTACTTTTCAATTCTGCTTTCCCTGTGCTGTATAGCACATTATTCAACTCAATTTTTAAGTCTTGGATATTAGCCCCTGCTTTTTGCTGCTCTAATAAATTAGAGAAAGAAGCTTTTAGGTCCAATTCCTTGCTATCCATTTTTTCTAGTGGATTGTATTCTGTACCAGCCGCTGCAGCTTGCATAGAACGAATGTAGTGGATAACTTTCCAACGTTCTGTAGAAGACATTTTATCAGCATGTGGTTGCATCTGTCCTTTCCCATGTAAAATGGCATTCAAAAAACGACCATCAGTAGAACCAATGAACTCTTCACTAACCAAATTAGCAGGCTTAGCACTATAAGGACCATCGCCACCACCATAAATAACGCCATCACCTTTTAACTCTTCTCCGTGACAAACTTCACAGTTAATGGTATATAGGTTCTTACCGTCTACTAAAGTGCGTTCCAATTCTGTTTTGTCAGCAGGCTTCACAGGATTTGCCAAAGAGGCATCGGCCATCATCAAGCCACGGACACGCTCCTGAGTAACTGCATGCTTTTCGTCTGGTGTTGCTTTAAAGTCTGCTAAACGCTGGTATTTATTAGGCAAATATCCACGAGCTACGGTACCATTAACTGGTTTACGTGGTTGAGCATATGCCTCATAATCTGTTTCTTCTCCCCAGGTATTATTATAATAATAGAGGTCATGATTCGCCTCATAGGCGATAGAGTGTGCCATATCAGGCATGTACTCTGTCCCTGTCTCCGCGCCACCTGCACGTGTACAGCTCCATAGCAAAACACTTGCTACGCATACCGCTGCCAAAGGATATAGACTTGTTATTGTTTTCATTGCTATTTTA
This sequence comes from Aureispira sp., assembly GCA_050633105.1. Taxonomy (GTDB): domain Bacteria; phylum Bacteroidota; class Bacteroidia; order Chitinophagales; family Saprospiraceae; genus Aureispira. The sequence goes on from JBOEFW010000053.1 coordinate 90,820, forward strand.
AATTAGTCGTTCGCTCGTTAATATTAGATATTCTTGGTGTTTACTTCTTCTGCTTGTGTTGTTGATAACAATCCAGATAGACGATCTACTTCTTCTTTAGAACTGTTAGTAACATCAAAAGCAATACAGAACTTATCATCTGTAATTCTAGGATCTAAGTAAGGGTTCTCTACACCAAACCCTAATCCACAAACCAAATAAAAAGTAATTACCATTCCTACAGCTGCCATTAAGACCGTAAACTCAAACGTAATCGGAATAAAGGCAGGTACAGAGAAATAAGGCTTTCCACCAAAAATAATAGGCCAGTCACGAGTAAATACCCAAGACATAAAACCAAAAGCCAATGTTGTTCCCATCATTCCATAGATAAAACCAGCTATGTGCAAACGAGATTCGTTCAAACCAAGCACAGGATCCAAACCGTGTACAGGAAAGGGGGTATAAACATCCATGATTTCACCATCTTCTTTCTTGATGTGTTTGATGGCGTCCATTAAGATTACCTCATCGTTGTACAAGCCGTATAGAACCCTTTTATTTAATACTCTTTTCATGCTTATTTATAATTGTATAGGTCGCGTTGCCTAAGAATTTTTAATTACTATAGCACTCGTAAGCGCTCTTCGATATGCTCTTATTTGTTGTCAGAATCATCTTCCTGCGCACCAGCATAAGTGGCATGCTCTTCATCATGATCATGATGCAACCCTGAAGTATTCAAGCCAGTAGCCTGAGCAAATTGAGGTCCAACATACTGGTCACCAGAAGATTTCAAGATAGATTTAATCTCTGCACAAGCTACTACGGGAGCAACACGGATAAAGATTAAATAGAGGGTACCAAACAAACCAAATGTAAATAAATAAACACCTACTTCTACCCAAGATGGCGTATAGTAACTCCAACTAGAAGGAACATAATCTCTAGCCAAGGTAGTAGCGATAATTACAAAACGCTCGAACCACATACCAATATTTACAATGATAGATAAGATAAATGTAATGGCAATAGAACGTCTAAATTTCCTTACCCAGAAGAACTGAGGGGTAATAACGTTACAAGTCATCATCGCAGCATAAGACCACCAATAAGGTCCAACCGCACGATTATAAAAGGCGTATTGCTCATAAATGTATCCAGAGTACCAAGCGACAAATAACTCGGTCAAATAAGCAACCCCTACAATAGAACCTGTCAATACGATTACCTTATTCATAGACTCAATGTGTTCTATGGTAATGTAATCTTCTAGGTGTAAAATTTTTCTAGTGATAATCATCAAGGTACACACCATCGCAAATCCTGAGAAGATCGCCCCTGCTACAAAGTAAGGAGGGAAAATAGTGGTGTGCCATCCTGGAATAACAGACGTAGCAAAATCAAACGATACAATCGTGTGTACAGAAAGTACCAAAGGTGTTGCTAGTCCAGCCAATACTAAAGATAAAGACTCCCAACGTTGCCAGTGTTTAGCCGATCCTGTCCATCCCATAGAAAGGAAGTTGTACAGTTTCTTTCTAAATCCTTTTGCACGGTCACGCATGGTTGCAAAATCAGGTACCAAACCAGTATACCAAAACAATAATGATACGGTAAAGTAGGTACTAATTGCAAATACATCCCACAACAAAGGAGAGTTAAAGTTTACCCACAAAGGTCCACGTGTATTTGGATAAGGGAATACAAAAAATGCCATCCACATACGTCCCATGTGAATCCCTGGGAACAATGCGGCACAAATCACGGCAAAAATTGTCATCGCCTCTGCCGCACGGTTTACCCCTGTACGCCATTTTTGACGGAAAAGTAATAAGATGGCAGAAATCAATGTTCCTGCATGACCGATACCTACCCACCAAACGAAGTTGGTAATATCCCAGCCCCATCCAATGGTGCGGTTAAGGTGCCAAGTTCCGATTCCATACCAGATGGTAAAGAAGAAGGCAAGACCACCAAAGGCCAATAGACCCAATGACGCTAATAAACAGGCTACCCAACCTACGCCAGGTAGTTGCTCTGTTGGTGAACAGATATCCTCTGTGATCTGGTGATATGTTTTGTTCCCCGTTACTAATGGTGGGCGAACATTTGATACAACTGTACTCATAAAAGTGATGTTTTTATCTGAATTGTATTGGATCTACATTTCGTTGCTGCATTGTTGTGCGAACACACTATGCAAAATTCTCGTCTTTATTGATAACTTTCATTAGGTAATTCACCGAAGAACGCACGTTGGTTTCTTCTAGTGCGATATAAGAGCGATCGGTACGCTGCAATTTGTACACTTCGCTGTTAGGGTTGTTATCGTCTCCAAAAACGATAGCACCTGTTACACATGCTTGTACACAAGCTGGAGTTACATCGCTGTCACGCAGTTTGCGGCCTTCGACTTTCGCAGCCAATTTACCTTCTTGCAAACGTTGTACACAGAAGCTACATTTTTCGATAACACCACGAGTACGAACCGTTACGTCTGGGTTTAAGACCATACGTGTCAAGTTGTCTGTCATGTAGTAATCTTCTTCTGCACCATCAATACCTCTATTCATATCCACCTCATTAGAAGGGAATAAATCAGCAGAAGTATAATCCAACCAGTTGAAACGACGTACTTTAAAAGGACAGTTATTAGCACAATAACGGGTACCAACACAACGGTTATAAGTCATCTGGTTCAGTCCTTCAGAACTGTGGTTAGTTGCTGCTACAGGACAAACATTCTCACAAGGAGCATTGTCACAATGCTGACACATCATAGGCATGTAAACCGTATTAGGCGTCTCTTCATCTCCATAGAAATAACGGTCAATTCTCAACCAAGTCATTTCGTGTACTTTGCTCACTTCGTATTTTCCAACGACAGGAACATTATTTTCAGCCATACAAGCCACGGTACATGCACCACAACCTGTACAAGAATTCAAATCAACTGTCATTCCCCAGTGGTGTGCCATACCATAAACCTCTTTGCGGTCTGGATATAAGCCTTTACTGTTGAGGTATTGATAATCTTCTCTCTTTTCTTTTAATTTTTGGATGTTCTCTTTTACATCTGCGGCATTAGATTGGAAGAAGACAGAACGTTCTACTAAAGCGCCTTGGAAACTATCAATGTGTTCATCCACATTAAAGTTTCTCTCTTCTTTCATCTTGTCAACATAGGTTTTGGTATCACCTGATTCATCTGTTGTAGTTAAACCATACGTATGGTGCATTTGAACACAAGCAAATAAATCGTCATGCCCAGCATATTCAGGCATTGTTCCTATTCCTGCAAAAGAAAAGTTCTTAGCAGCAGGGAATAAGTTCTTCCCTACATTATTACCAGCTTTACCAGCACGAGTACGACCATACCCCAAGGCGATTGATACCGTTCCTTGCATTTGACCAAAAGTTCTGAAAACTGGTAGGGTGTAAGATTGATTATTTACTTCAATAGTAGCAAGGTCTCCATCATTCAAATTAGCTAGAGAGGCGTAAGCACTCCCGCCGTCCCATTTAATAGGAACTTGTAAGAAGTTATCCCAAGTGGTACGCATGATTGGATCTGGCATTTCTTGTAACCAAGGATTGTTGGCCCCTTGTCCACATCCCATTTGTACACTTTCGTATAAGGTTACTTCAATGTCACCTGTTTTGCCTTGTGCTAGAGCACCAACAGCAGTAGCTACTGAATTGTTAGCTGGAGCAGGAATATCCTCTATCGTTTCTCCTCCGTCTAATGGTGCTTCTACATTTTCTACTGTTGGCGTTTCTACAGCAACTGTTGCTGCTTTTACCCAACCATTGTGTAAAGTATTATTCCAGAAAGACTGGAACAACATATATTCACTTTGCGCAGGGAATACAGTGCTTTTCCAAGTCGCTTTCACAAAATCGTGATACGTCTGTGGTTGATTTGCCCACACTAACAAGGATTCTCCTGCAGCACGTGTTTTAAATAACTGTGGAATGGTTGGTTGTACAACAAACAATTCTCCTTTTTTGGGTTCTGCATCTCCCCAAGATTCCAATACGTGATGATCAGGAGCAACATATTTAGCTGTTGCAGCCGTTTCATCTAATGTTAAGTTGGTAGAAACGGTCATTGCAACCTTAGGCATTGCTTTAGCAAACTGTGCTGCCAAATCACCTGGTAAATCATAAGCAGGATTAGCGCCATTACAAACGATAACTGCGTTTACAGCACCATCGGTCATGTCTTTCACTAATTTTGCTGCAGTAGCATCACTACCCAAACGCTGTTTAGAATGATTGTCTGCCGTAATAGTTAAGGTGTTTCCTTCTGCGCCCAACATTCTGTTGATCTCATTCACCACTTGCTGGATATTAACATCATTAATACCACAAACTACTAAAGCACTACGCGTATTTTTAACCAATTTCTCGGCCGTATCTTTAATCGCTTTAGTTGCTTTAGTCCAAGCAAATTTTGGTTGAAAAGATAAACTAGACGCTGTATTACGGGTCAATTTAGCGACTTCGGTATATAACATTCCAACAGCAGCGCCCCATTCCGATGGCTTAACCAAAACACGATGGTCTGCGTTAGAACCTGTTAAAGACATACGAGATTCCATCTGAATGTGTGTAGACATAGCTTTGTCTGCTCCACTTTTGATATCTGCGTCTGTTAATTTTCTGTTCTTAATATAGTTGTAAGAATACTCTGTAGGAGAAATCCAAGTTCCTAAGAAGTCCGCTTCAATACCTACTACACACATGGCATTTTCAAAGTGGTAATTAGGTAAGGCACGTACCCCATAGCTTTGTTGGTTGGCCTCTAGTTGAGCAGAATAAGAAATAGGATCATATTGTACCCATTCCGTACTAGGATATTGCGCTTTAAAAGCAGCAACAGCAGCGGTAAAAGAAGGGCTATTATTTGTGTGAGAAACAATACGAATTTGTCCCGTCAAGCCTTTTTTGATCGTGTTATCCAACTCTTCCCAAGATAAAACAGCTTTTGATAAAGCTTCTTTTTTCTGGATCGTGTTATCAATCGCCTCTACTTTGAGGTATTCTGCTACCAAACCTGGCATTTTAACGCGGTTGGTATCGTACAAATCTAAGACAGATGCTTGTACTCTAGAATCCGTTCCACCACCTGTAAAAGTAGGTTGCGCCTCTAAGCCAGGATTACCCTCAATCTTAATAGGACGTCCTTCTCTTGTTTTTACTAAAGAAGGCATTACATCTCCTCCTTGTACAATGGAAGAAGCAAAATAAGTTGCTACACCTGGAACAATTTCTTCTGGCTTAATGACATAAGGAATGGCATTTTTGACAGGAATTTCACAACTAGCTACGGTTGCAGCACTCACACTAAAACCCATGTACTTCAAAAAGTCACGGCGGCTGTGTTCTTTGCTCTCTGCTGTATCATCATGAGCAAATTCGTTTTGTTGTGATTCGTCGACCGATTGGTTTGATAAATCTTCCGCGCTGATCCAAACTTTAGTCTTGTTGTCCTTCTTATTCATAGTCTTATAAGATATATTGGAACTGGGGTAACCCCCTATTTATGTCGTAATTTAATGATAAACTAGTGTGCTGCGCCATCTAGTATCTAGAGGAGCAGCACTAAGGCAGGTTTTAGTAGTGACATTTTTGACACTCCAAACCTCCGATTTCTTCTACGGTTACCCCTGTACGTTTGCCTTCTTCCAGCTCACTGTGGTATTGCTCGTAGTATTTATAGTCGGTATAGTAATCGTTGGCTTTGTTGGCCTCTCCATCATAAGGAGTTTTCTTACCAGCATTTAGACCATCGCGGAATTGTACTTCTGTTTGACGGTGACAGTTAATACACCAACCCATTGATAAAGGAGAATGTTGCTTTACTATATCCATCTTCTCTACTTCACCATGACAGGTTTGACATTTGATCTTACCAACTGTTACGTGTTGTGCGTGGTTAAAGTAAGCGTGATCAGGTAAATTGTGTACACGTACCCATTTGATCGGTTGGTTGTACATCCCTTTTACAGAAGCCAACTGCTCTGTGATCATTGTATTAACAGCACTTTCATTTTCTTTCCATTCTTTAGCATAGGTCTTTCTCAACCACTGCTCATAAACAGCTGCACGCTCTTCTGTTGTAGCATTCTGAGGAATGTAAGCATTCTCTAATGGGTTAAACCCAGAAGCAGCGTATACTTTGATTAACTCTTCTGTACCATATTCAGATCCTTTTTGGATGTTGGCGTGACAGTTAATACAAGTATTAGAAGCAGGAATAACAGAGTGCTTAGAACGGCGAGCTCCATCGTGGCAGTATTGGCAATTGATACCATTAACACCAGCATGTGTTTCATGAGAGAATTTAATGGGTTGCTCTGGTTCATATCCTTGTTGTCTTCCCAATCCAATCGCACTATTAACAGTAGTATAACCACCAAATAGAACTAACGCAAATAGAAGTACCTTAACTACTCCAGGGCTAAACAATACTCCTAAGATAGATTTCTCAGCAGTTACTACTTGACCAGCTTGTTGCTGAGACAAACGTGTTAAGCTATTAATATAACGTCCTAGCAAGGCAATTGCTAATAATAAAACAAGAATCAAACTAATTCCTAAAGCAGGACTTGCTGGCTCTTCTTCTACAACAATTTCTCCACCAGAGCCAGAGCCGCCAGTTTCTGCATCATACCCTCCAGATCCTTTCTTTTCGATATAGGCTAAAATATCATCAATCTGCTCATTTTCCAAGTTTTCAAACGAGGTCATTGCTGAAGAAGCCCAGCTAATCATTTGCTTGGCGCGTGGGTTACCAGCATCAGCCGTTGCTTGTGAATTGCGAACCCAATCATATAATGCCCCTGGATATTGTTTCCAGCGTCCTTGTACGCCATAAAGCGCAGGGCCAGTCATGTCGCTAACCATGTTATTATTATGACAGCTGGCACATTTTTCCAAAAACAGCGCTTTTCCATTATCTGCATCCGCAGCCAAGGCCCCCATAGGCAACAAGGCAATCATCAAAAAAGCGGCGCAAAAGCTTAAAAGTCTTTGATATATCATTTTGTAATTTTTTTGTCAAAAATCAACTCTTCTCGTAAGTCCAAAACAAAAATACAACCCGTGTAGCTCTTTTTCAAATGTTGCACAAAACAACAAACTATTTAGACCTGATCTAAATAAAAGGCTGTTAAGAATTTCTTAAGCCTCAATAATTTAGTTCGGTATTGTTTCTTTGTAAGCTCATCAATAAAACATTGATTTTCAACCTATTTGCACGATTATCGTACGTTCTCAATCTTTTTATCTCGCATTGCAACTGCTAAGTTAAAACCCTTCGGCATTTTTTTGAATTATTTAACAAAAAAATCAAAATATGGTCAAAAAAGAGTCATATTCATATTTTTATACTCTTTTTATAAGCATTGCCTTTTTGGAACTTTTTTGCTCAATAACCTGTAGGTTAAAAACAAAAAAATGCCTTAGTCTCTCTAATGTTGTAGTTTTATTCTACCTTATTTAAAACCACTTGTTCCTTATCCTTGTTTGTTCTGCGTTCTCAAAACTTTCTATTTTTAATACCGACCTTATATTATGTTTGAAATTGGTAACCAAATACGATTTAAATACACTGGCTTAGAAGCCGAAATCCTTGAAGATCATCAAGATGGAACTTATACTGTTTGGTTGATGGAGGAAGCTGATGAAGGGATTGCTTTTGAAGAGGACATTATATTGTCCAAGAACTTTAAAGGCATTCAGAAATCAGCGCAGCAAATGGAGCTCCCTAAAAAAACAACAAAAAAAGACTCTGGCCCAAGCACAGAAGATTTATTTTTTAGTAAAACGGAGCAATATGCTCGCAAGATAGAAGCCTTACAACCTTCTAACAACAAATACATACAACCCAAGAAAAAGAAAGTGGTCAACAGTACCTCTGAATCGTTTACGCCAGAAAGCTTGATAGACAGTCCTCCACAAGGCTTAGGTTGTTATTTAGCCTTTCATCAAACAGCACAAGACCATTACACTATTTATTTAGTGAACGATACTCCTGTTTCTTTCAGTTTCAAATTCCAATTGCATCTCCACCAGCAACTAGAACATGGTTTTAATAAAATCATTCCTGCTAGTAGCTACTTTCCTATTGGAGAATTTTGGCAAGCACAATTTAATGATGCGCCTCAAATTGAATTTAGCTGTCCTAATTTCAACTTCAAGAAACGTTTCAAATTAAAATACAAGAAGTTCTTGTCGAACAAAGGCCCTGTACCAATGCTTGGTATCAACACCTATAATTATCTACTCTTTACTCAACTAAATACATCTAGTAATGCTTCTGTTTCCATAAAGGATTACACCTTACAACAACGTTTTGTATCCAGTCAACCCAACAGTGCTTATCGCCGCGCAAATTTGATGGATATGGCGTCCTTTAATCCAGAATTAGACTTACATGCAGAACGATTAGTTAATGATACCTCTGAATTCACATCTGGCGAGTTATTTGAGATACAGTTACGCGCCTTAGAAACCTTTATTACACAGGCCACAGAGTTAGAATTAGAAGAGGTTTTTGTGATTCACGGCTTAGGTAAAGGTAAATTACGAGAAGCTGTAGAAAAACACTTACGCTATCATGGCGATATTAAAACTTACAAAAACGAATTTCATGAAAAATATGGCTTTGGGGCGACTAAAGTCACCTTTAAACGTTAATGATCTAATTTCATAGCTTAATCAGCCCAATTTCTAATTACTTTCCCCCATTGCTGGCAATCAGGAATTCCTATTTCAGTCGCTTGTCTTATAGTAATAATGGCAACAACTAGAATCCAAATTGAACTATCTTACTTACATGACCTATTCACTGAGTCTCTTATTCATTTTCTGTTCTTTCTTACTTTCCGCCCAAACAGAGGATTATATTGTCAAAAACAACAACCAAAAAGTACTTGGAGTAATTAAAAGTGTTGATTTAGGAGTCAATAACAGCAGCATTAGTTTTAAAACTCCTGATAATTTTATTACTAATTATAGCCCTAAAGATATCCATGAATGGGGAAAAGGGGCATCTGTATATGTCCCTAAGCGCAATAAAAAGAAGCTTGTTTTTATGCGACGATTAACGGCTCCTGAGGAGGTAGTCGTCTTGTATGAATATACCAAAAAGGCAAATAACCCTACTACAACTGATTTATTCTTAGAAAGAGGCAATACCCTTACTAAAGTCAAGCCTTTAATTTTTCGCAAGCAGATGCGAAGCTACTTTGCAGATCAACCAACCATTGTCGCCCTCATGGAAAAACGAGGCGTCAAAAAGAAAGATTTACTAGACTTAGTAGAAGAATACAACGACTTGGTTCGAGAAAAGCAAGAAGAAAACCTCCCTACGACAATACCAAGAGATCGCATTATCAATCGACAGAGTTTTTGGGATTTTGATGATTTATTATTGAGTACCGATGAAGCCGCTAGAAAATACATGGATGCTATTGAAGCGGCAGCGGCTGATTTTGCCAATAAAGTAGATCGAGATATTGAGGTAAACTATGGCATTGGCTTATCCTTCTTCCAACAAAAACAATATACCGCTGCGATTCCTTACCTCAAAAAGGTGCGCAATATCATTTTAGAAGAACAACAGCAACTTTATCGAGCGCCTGTTATTGAGGCGATGCTTGGGCAAATTTATCATGAAGAAGATAAACAACAACTCGCCATTGGCTTTAATAGTAATGCCCTGCAAAAATGGAAAGAAAATCCACCAAGTGCGACCAATCGAATTGCACTCTATGAAGCTTATCTGACACAAGGAAGAATCTTCCAAGCATTGATTCCTTCTCGGTCTAATGAAGCTTGGTATCGATTGACCGTTTCTGAGGAAGAGCAAAACTGGGAGACTGCTTTTCAAATAAGAGGCCTTGCTCCGATTCGTCATGCAATGAATGATAAAAAAACACTCGATTATAATTTAGCCCTTTTAAATTTTAATACCGCTCTTCGTCTTATTGACCAGCTTCCTGCCAAGAAGAGAGTTCCCAAACGAATTGAAATTCAATTGGCCCTAGGGCTCTTATATTTCAAAGCAGGAGATTATCCCAATGCAGAAATTTATTACGAAGAAGCCTTATCTACCATTAAAAACAAATATGGAAAAAATCATCCTCAACAAGCAGAAGTAGAAAGACGCCTCAGCGAAATTTATCTTGCGACTCAATTGTATAAGGAAGCATTGGATTATGTAGATCGTGCTCAATACAGCCATATTGGGGAAGATTTAAAAATTGACCAACAACTATTAGACAACATCAATAAAATCCCCTTTCCCTACGAGTTGTTAAATTCAATTGCCACTAGAGGAGTTATTCTTTACGAACGCAGTAAGAATAACCCTTCTGAAAGTGAATTAAAAAAAGTCCTCGCTCATTATGCCATCGCAACAGAAATGCTGTATCAATTGCGCAACATCTATCGCAATGAGGGGAACAAATCTAAACTAGGGAACATCACACACAAAATCAGTCAACATGCTGTAGTGATTTGCAATACCCTTTTTGAGAAAACAGGCAATTCAGCCTTCTTAGAAGAAGCTTTTTCTTATGCCGAATTGTCAAAAAGTGCGGTTCTATTCGAAACGGTCCAAGATCTAAAGTCGATGAAGATTGCAGGTATTCCAGAAGACCAAACCATTTTGGAGAATGGTTTAAAAGTACAGATTGCCTACCTCAAAGCAGAGGTTTTTTATGAATTACAACAAGGAGACGAAGCCAGTAAAGCACGCATTAAAATCCTACAAGAGCGCATTCGTTCAACCACCGAACAACACAATGAACTCCTCAAAGAATTTGAACAAAACTACCCTGCTTATTACAACCTAAAATACAGCAATAGAACTATTCAACTAAGCCGCTTACAAGATATTTTAAGCCCTGATGAAGTGTTCTTAGAATATGTAGCAACCGATTCTTTCATCTACACTTTAGCGATTAGCAAAACAGCTATTAAAAGCCAATTTAAAACACTTCCTTATCAACTTTCCTTTGTTGTAAAAAAGTTACAACATGCGCTGAAACACAACAAACCAGATCTTTACGCTAAATATGGTTACTTTCTATACCAGCAGGTATTAGAAGACTTAGAATCTTTTGTGCAGGGCAAAAAGCTAATTATCGCCCCTGATGCGGAATTGAGTTATATTCCGTTTGGAGTTTTGCCAACCCAACCCATTAATCCGTTGGCTAAAGGGCCTGCCATTTATGAGGCTGCAAAATTCTTGATTCAATCCTATCCTATTTGTTACAATTATTCGGCAAGCATGTTTCTACACAGTAAGCAACAACAACGAAACAATGCCCCTCAGAAAATGTCAACTTGGGCGCCAGATTTTGATGCCATGGAAAGTATTATTAGTGAGAAAGGAATTGGCGAACAATTAACCGCTTTACCTGGCGCTCAACAAGAAGCACAACACATTGCTGATTTATTTGGAAGCCCTGCTTATTTAGCCAATCGAGCGTCAGAGTTACAATTTAAAAAAGAAGCCAATTTATATAGCGTCTTACACATTGCTACCCATGGCGTAGTTAATGATTTAGATCCGTTGTTTTCTAGCCTCATTTTGAGAAATGAAGGCACAGAAGATGGAATTCTGCATGCTTATGAGTTGTACAACATGCAACTAAATGCCGATTTAGCCGTACTCAGTGCTTGTAATTCTGGGATGGGTCGCCTCAAGAAAGGAGAAGGAGTTGTGAGTATCGCACGAGGCTTTTCTTATGCAGGAGTACCTAATATCGTTATGAGTAAATGGCCTGTTTCTGACTGGTCAACAGAGGTATTGATGCGTCAGTTTTATAAAAATCTCAAACGAGGTCTACCTAAAGATGAAGCACTTCAACAGGCAAAAATTAGTTATCTAAAAGCCAATCTTAATAATCCAAAACTATTAGCGCCCTTTTATTGGGGAGGCTTTGTTCTTTCAGGCAATACAGCTCCATTACCTGCCTTAGCAGACGAGCAACTAGGTATTGGGTGGATTCTTCTGGGAGTAGGGTTGATCGCATTGCTATTCACTGGAATGGTACGTCGTCGCCGTCAAACTGTCTAAACAACTGATTTTGGGCTGATTATTGCACCAACAAGAGCGCTATGTTTGTTTTTTATTCCTACTGTTTTATTAACTGTCCTTTTTGACCATGCAACACTGCTTATACATTTTTCTACTTTTTGTTCTTATTTCTACCACTGCTACGGCCCAGCAAGATGCACCTTTTCTTTACAAACAGGGAGAGGTATTTGGCTTGCACGTCAACAGCAAAAAGGTTTTACAGTTGGCTTTTCATCCATTAAAAGAAGCTCCTCCAACAGTAGTAACGGTTCGTTGGACCATCAAAGATAAAAGCATTACTTTATCCACTCCACAAGTCAAAGAAGACAAAGAAGGCGCCTTTACTTTGGTAACGTTTTCATGGCCTTTATTTGATGCAGCTTTAGAAGGCCATTTAGAATGGGGAAAAACATTGTTGGAGCAATTAGACAGTTCTAACACAGATTCTGTTGTTGTTGTCCTTGCTAGTTTAGAACTTTCTAAGGATTCTACTGTAGAAAGCTCTTTGCCTATTTCCTTCCTTGGAAACTGGAATACAGGAGATGATTTTTGGAATCGTGCCGCTCAATATAAATTATTACAGCAGCAGGTCTCGGTCAATGATTCTATTAAATTTTATAAGAAAGAAGGGGCACGAACAGAAGCTTTGATGCAACTCAACCAAAAAGCAACGGCCGCCACCCAAGCCAGTATTCAACAAATTAAAGAGGACTTATGGAAATCCTGCCAAGACACCACATTAATAGATAGTTTATTAATAGTAGAAGCTGCCTTGAGTAAAGGCTTGGAAAAAGCAAGAAATGGACAAGCCATTACCAATCCCGAAAAAATGCACTTAGCGACCCAAACAAACAACCGCAGTCAACTTCTATCCCAAATCAACGGGCAAAAGCATCCTATTTGCCAAAACCTACTTCAAACCCTCTTAAAAAAAACGCGTATCCTCAATAACATTCAACGCCAACAACAACAGCTTAATCAACAACGCCAACAACAACAAAAGAAGCAAAACACTTTTCAAGATTTATATCAGAACAATAGCCAACAATTAGAAACTATTGTAGCACGTTTACCTAAATAAAAACTTTTTCAACAATGCCTTATGACATGAAAAACATTTTCATAGAAATGTAAAAGTGTATTTTCGCTTGATTTTAGTTTTTTTTTAAACAAAAACTCTCTTTTTTAGAAACCTTATTTTAGAATTATCTTTTTGACCTAAAAAACACTTAAACGTAACATTTTCTTAACCTAAAGGAAACAAGACTTCTTATTTTAGCCAATTATTGGGTTCAATTTAACAACAAAAATTAACTTTTTTAGGGTATAATTGCTTTGATTATGTAAAAGCCTCTTTATCTTTGCGCTTCCTTACAGGAACAATACGTCATTTCCTAGCTTATTATTCGGTAAGTATTTAGCACTCATAGAAATAGTGGTTATTTATAATAATACTATCACTAACCATTAATCAAACAATTTTCACTATGAAAGTCTTAATGACAACATTGCTCTTTGCAGTGAGTAGTTTATTTGCCTTTTCTTCAATGGCACAAAATTCTACCGCTCTACTACCTGCCCCTCAAAACCTACCTTCTTCTTACGCAGGACCGACTACTAGTAGTAGTGTAAATTATGGCGCTACCCCTCCTAATCTAGATCCTAAAAAACCTGTTTTAGTATTTGTACATGGTTTTACAGACTTAGCTGATGGTTGGTTTAAGGGTGGAAATAACATGTATGCAACAGCCTACAATGAAGGATTCAACACGGTATTTGTGGGAATGACTCGTGGACAAGGAATGTATGCTAATGGTAGTATTTTAGCACAAGCACTAGATATGATTACAGCGCGTTATAATGTGAATGATGTCGTTATAATCGCGCACAGTAATGGAGGGAAAGCATCAGAAGTAGCTATGATCTTACAGAATAAAAAAGATAAAGTAAATCGAGTGCTTTCTTTAGGAACACCTTTTGGCGGAACACCTTTGGCTAACTTAGCAGAAGTACCTGGTGCTAATCTTATTGCTAGTCTAATTGGATTAGGTGGAGGCACCTCTACTTCTACGACTTATTTTATGCGCAATGCACGCCGCACGCTTGATCGCAGTTCTCGCAACCAGCCTGGTAAATTCATCAACTATGGTGCTTGGGGATACAACAGTGGTAGTTTCCCAATCGTTGCTGCGATGACAACTAGTGGTTTGTTATTAAATGCAATGGGTGCAGGGTGCCTTAGTGGAGGAAACGATGGCGTAACACCTTATTGGAGTTCTAAACGTCCAAACGGTCGTATCCAATGGCCAGGTTGCAAATGGTTTAGTAGCCACAGACCTTCTGATCTTAATCACTTGGATCTTAATAACTCTAGTTTTGTTTGGAACAATATCCGTCCAGCAATCACAAGTCCGCTCTCTTCTTTGCGTACAACACCTGATGCCGCTACAGCAGAAGAAGTTCTAACAAGTCGTATGCAGTTGTTAATGTCTGATCAAAGCAATCTATCTTTTGTAGTAGAGTCCGATTTGCGGGACTTAGGAATGATCTTAATGCGCGAAGAACCAACGGCTTCTTATCGTTTAGAAAAACAACTACCCAACCAAGAATGGCAAGAAGTAGCATTTGATTGGAGTGGTGTTTCTACAACAGCAGAAGCATTAAGCCAAGGCTATACACAACAAGTTAATTTATCTTCTTTAACAGAAGGTCGCTATCGTTTGCAGAGTGGCTCAAAGTTTGTAGCTGTAGTTCACCAAGAAAAAGGGGTTGCACTTAACTTTAATAATCATCAAATATTAACTGATGGTCAAGTACCAACCTTCAACGCATCAATAGAGAGAGCAGAACAATACGATCTGTCTTCAATGACTTTAAAAGCAGTCATTACACTTAAAAATAATTTAGAAGGAGTGCCCGTTAATGAAACGATTTCTTATATTGAAAACTTCAAAGTAGACAAAGACGGAAATGCTGTACTAACCCCACAACAACATTTACCAGTTGGTGTTTACAATATGGTTATTCAAGCAGAGCATCCTGAATTCCAGAGAACCTTAGTAACAGGTTTTGTTATTCGTGAAGCTGCTCCTAGAGTACGACGCGATGTTTTGGCAAGTATACCAGTTTTGGAAACATTCCCCAATCCTGCTAGCCGCGTATTAACTATTAAAATTGACAATCAAACAACCGCTCAATTGAGTTTGTACGATGTTCAAGGTCGCTTAGTTTACCAACAACAAGTAAACAACACAGGCGCTCAACAATTGACTATTAACTTAGAACAATTGAAGATTGGACAAGGTACTTACTTTGTAGAATTGAGCGAAGGAGAAAATAAAACAACCCAAACAGTGGTTGTCGTTCCAAACTAGTATTGGAATAGAAAGAGTAGCGCCCCAATGAGCGCTTATGGTTCCTTTGGGAAACAATTGTTTGCTAACAACAGTTGAAAGGAACACACAAAACCGAGTATAAGCGGACGAGTAGAGAACTCGTCCGCTTTTTTTTATGATTAGTCGGTAGAAAAGGCCCTATCCAACAGCCCTTACTATGCTTTTTTATCCTTCTTCTTTAAAAAAAACATCTAATAATTGATCTTCTGCCAAATTCGGTAAAGTAACCTTTAGTTTAGGTTCTGCCTCCATAGCACGCTCTATGGCTTTACGCGCGCCTTCATTACGCGCCCAATTGCGTCGAGCAATTCCATTGTTAACATCCCAAAACAACATCCGCTCCAAACGACGATCCGCTTCAACACTGCCATCCAACAACATTCCAAAACCACCATTCATTACTTCACCCCAACCAACGCCTCCACCATTGTGTAACGACACCCAAGTCGCTCCACGGAAAGCATCTCCAACAAAGTTCTGTACGGCCATGTCTGCCGTAAAACGAGAACCATCATAAATGTTAGACGTCTCTCTATAAGGAGAATCGGTTCCTGACACATCGTGGTGGTCTCTTCCCAAGATAACAGGTCCTTCTAAACGACCTTCTCGAATGGCTTGGTTAAAAGCTGCGGCAATACGCATCCTGCCGTCACTATCAGCATACAAAATACGTGCTTGGGAGCCAACCACCAGTTGATGCTCTTCTGCATGACGAATCCAATGTAAATTATCTGCCGTTTGCTGGCGAATATCTTCTGGTGCATGTTCTAATAATTCTTCTAAAACCTCTGCTGCCAATTGATCGGTCAAGGCTAAATCTTGCGCACTTCCTGAAGCACAAACCCAACGGAAGGGTCCAAAACCATAATCAAAACACATTGGCCCCATAATATCTTGTACATAAGAAGGGTATTTAAAGTCCAATCCATTTTTGGCCATAATGTCTGCTCCTGCTCTAGAAGCCTCTAGTAAAAAAGCATTTCCATAATCAAAAAAATAGGTTCCTTTAGCATGGTGTGCATTGATCGCCTTAGCATGCTGTCGCAAGGTTGCTTGCACTTCTTCTTTGAATTTTAGGGGATCATTCACCATTAATTCATTGGATTCTTCGTACGTATAGCCAACGGGATAATAGCCTCCAGCCCAAGGGTTGTGTAAAGAAGTTTGATCAGAGCCTAAGTCTACATAGATGTCTGCTTTGTCAAAAGCCTCCCAAACATCCACCACATTACCATTATAAGCAATAGAAACAACTTCTCCATTTGCTTTGGCGGCCTTTACTCGGGCACACAAAACCACTAAGTCATTAATCACTTCATCAACCCAGCCTTGCTCATGACGTTTATTCGTTGCAGCCGTATTGATTTCGGCAGTCACGGACACCACGCCAGCAATATTACCAGCCTTGGGTTGTGCCCCAGACATTCCCCCTAAACCAGCGGTCACAAATAATTTTCCTCTAGGACCTTTATCATCAATTTTGCGACAAGCATTTAATACTGTAATTGTGGTTCCATGTACAATCCCTTGTGGGCCAATATACATATAAGAACCAGCGGTCATTTGTCCATATTGCGTTACTCCTAGCGCATTAAAGCGCTCCCAATCATCTGGTTTAGAATAGTTCGAAATCATCAACCCATTCGTCACCACTACTCGTGGTGCCTCTTTGGGAGCAGGAAACAAACCCAAGGGATGACCAGAATACATGACCAATGTTTGCTCATCCGTCATTGTTGCCAAATACTGCATCGTCAAAACATACTGCGCCCAATTGCTAAAAACACTCCCATTACCACCATAAGTAATTAACTCATGTGGGTGTTGTGCAACAGCAGGATCTAAGTTGTTTTGAATCATCAACATGATCGCGGCAGCTTGCTGACTCTGGTAAGGGTATTCCTCAATCGACCGTGCATGCATCGCATATGTTGGACGAAAACGGTGCATATAAATACGGCCATACTGCTCTAATTCGTTCACAAACTCTGGTGCGAGAACTGCATGATCTTTTGCTGGAAAATAACGCAGGGCATTTTGTAGTGCCAAACGCTTTTCTGCGGCCGTTAGAATAGCTTTGCGCTTAGGTGCATGCGAAACCTTTGCATCCAAATCTTGTGCTGGAGGCAATTCCGATGGAATTCCTGCTAGAATAGCTGCTTTAAAATCTACTTGGGAGGTGGTATGATTCATTGTTATTCTTATTTTTATTGCATAAATGACTTATTCTTAAGTCAAACCATTAGAAAAGAAGAAATAGTCCTTTAAAGATAGAAGTTCTAAGAAGCCTTTGGAAGCTCTCTTCTAATTTTTTATGTCCAATTGTTATAAATCCTCTTACTTCCAACAACTTCTTTCTATAAAAAGGGGAAGGAAAGTGCAACCGTTCAAAAATCACCCTTGTCTTTACACATAATAGTCCTGTAGAATCGGAGTGTAAGCATATACTAATGTAATTCTCGAAAAAGCAGGACGATTCTTTTATTTAAAGGATAAGTATATTCTAACCTTACCTTTTAATAATTCTTTCCGTTTAAGTAAAGAAAGTGCGCTATTATAATAATCCCTCTAATAACTTCTCCAAAGAATCATTCACTTTTTTCGAAGCCCTATAGAGTATAGTCCATAAGAACCACTACTTTATTGGCTTTCAATGTTCTATTTTGGGGACCTTTTTTCCGAAAAGCAATAAAAAGATGAACCTTAAGTTTTGGGAGCCTATAAGAAAACCTCTTGATATAAGGCTTCCAAGAGTGCTCTATTAATCGTATCAAAGTATAGTTTTGTTTAGCAGATTTTTCTTTAGAATAACAGTAACACTAATTCAACAAAAAATCTAAACCACTGATCAGTACAGGCTTTTGTCCTTTTTTTTTAAAAATAGAGGGAAAGGCAATTTAAATCCTGCAAAGCTTTGTGGATTATTGTAACGATAAAAACAGACCGTACTTATAACCTATAAGCATTATCTCCTAACAAAAACTAGGTACAGGTTTTCCGTTTACCCAAACCGATTCCTTCTAAGCAAAAACACCTCTTTTCTAATCCTCCCATTTTAATTCTATCCTTATGCAGCAGTTCATTTATCTTCTTTTTTTCTTTTTGATTATAACCAATAGCCAAGCACAAGATGCCTTTACAATTAAAGGGCAATTGGTCGATCAAGATCAAAAAATGATCGAAGTGGGCAACGTTTTAGTGTTGTCTCCACAAGATTCGTCCTTAAAAAAAGGGACTTATATTTTAGATGGTGTGTTTGAATTAGAAGGCCTTCTAGAACGCCCATTTTTATTAAAATTAACGGCACTTGGCTATCAAGACAGCATTTTTTTAGTGGATCAAGTTCCTGTAGAAGGCGTCTTAGATTTGGGGCAACTCTCCTTACTTTTAGCCAATAACCTACAAACAGTAACTGTAGAAGCCAATATTCCTATGTTTAAATCAGAGCGTGGAAAAATTATTGTAAACGTAGAAAGTTCTATGTTAAGCAATAGTGGTAATGTTTTGGATGTTTTACATCGTTCTCCTCGATTGCTTGTCAATGCTAGTGATGAAGTCCAAATGTTTGGCAAAGGTACTCCTATCCTACTGTTAGATGGGCAACCAACCACTACGCAAGAATTAAAGGATATTCCTTCTACTGAAATCAAGGAAGTAGTCATTATTAGAAACCCTTCCGCTCGTTATGACGCAGCTGGACGTGCAGTAGTTAACATTATCACCAAACGCCAAAACTTAGAGGGGTACAATGCTCGTGCTTATTTACAACTCTCTCATGGACGTTATTTTTATGGCTTTGGGAGCATTCGTCTCAATTATAAAAAAGACCGTTGGTCAGTAGCCGCTAGTTATGGTCTTAGTCATTACCAAGGATGGAGCAGCAATCGTTATGAGCGTACTTACCCAGGAGATTCTAGCGGAACAGTTACTATGCTTAATAAAATACAAAGTCACAATGGGTCTCCACATGCACACTACTATTCTTTTAAATTGGGGTACCGCCCTGATTCCGTCAGTTTGTTGGGTTTTCAATACCGTGGGTCTTTTGCCAAAAGTTATAACAATACCTATAATACCAATGATATTGATATTGATGGACAAAATTTCACCGATTTGGTTGCCAATACTACAGCGAACACCAACCGCCTCAATAACTCCTTCAACCTCAATTACGCCCGTGATTTAGATACCTTAGATAGTGAATTGTTTATAGCAGGTCAGTATTCTACTTATAGCATTGGGTCTAAAGATGATATTGACCAAACCTTGACTACACCAACCAATTCCAATACCCAGCTTTTCAAAAACAACAGCCTAACAACCATCCACTTAGTCAATGGTCAATTGGATTATACCAAGGGCTTCAAGAATGGGATGCAATTCCAAACAGGTGTTAAAGGTGCCGCTGTTTTTAATGGGAGCAGCATCAAATTCTTAAATCAAGATAGTCAAGGAGAATGGGTAGAAGACAGTGACTTCACCAATGGTTATCGTTACAATGAGTCCATTTACGCCGCTTATGCACAAGGCAATTGGGAACACAAAAAATGGTTTTTCCAAGGCGGCTTGCGCACCGAATGGGCCTTAATGAATGGTTTTGAGCCTGTTACCAATGATCAAGTCCTAAAACGCGATTATTGGCATGTTTTCCCTACGGCGCTGATGGAGTATAATTTTGCGGAGAACTGGCAGACCTCTATTGCCTACACCACGAGCATTGAACGACCTAGTTTTCGAGCGCTTAATCCTTTTGTAGATTTTATTGACCAATACTCTGTTTCTCTAGGCAATCCATTGTTGGTACCAGCCTATACCCATTCCTTAGAATGGTCTCTTTCTTTTATGCAAATGGCTTCCTTGGAGGTNNCAGTTACGAAAGCATGGATATTTTCATCCAAAAACAAGGCAATCGCTTTAGTATTGTCACTCAAAATTACGACAAACTCGATCAATTAAACATTACCCTCAACTTACCTTATGAACTCAAGTGGTGGACAACTTATAATTCTTTTGGCTTCACCTATGCGAACTTAGAATACGATCGAGGCAGTGATCTGCTCAATTACAACATTCCTTCTTTTTACGTTTATAGTTATAATGCTTTTAAATTTCCTAAAGTGGTCAACTTTGAAGTGACTTTCCAGTATGTTTCTAGTGGTGCCGAAGGCTTTTTCACTTATGAATCCTTCTCTCAATTGGGCTTTAGTTTAGAACGCAAATTTTTGGAGGATAAACTATCCGTTCGTCTATCTGTCAGTGATATTTTATTTGGTTACCGTGAGGCGGGCAATGATTTGATTGAGGCTTTTGATGTGCGTTATGTCAATCGCTATGATACCCGTTTTGTTCGCTTGGCCTTGAGTTATAGCTTTGGAAAACTGAAAGCGAAGGGGTTGAAAGATCGATCTGTGAATAAGTCAGAGCGTAGTCGGGTAGATTAGATTGGAGGGAGCTAGTGTAGTAATTTTACAACTGTAAGGCTTTGCTTTTTAAGCATTATTCCTACATCGTCAATTGTTTTTTACGAAAAAAATATTTTGATTTAATAAAAATTCTTAGAGTTAGAATGTGAAGCAGAAATTTTAAAAGTAGAAGCTAAACATCTTGTAACAGAAATTTATTAAGNNAAGTGGACTGGGTTTTACTTTTTGTCATCGCCACAAAAAGTAAACAACTCTTAAGCGAAGCGCTCACGACCGAAGGGAGCTAAAAAGGTCTAGGGCTAAAAGGAAGAAGAATCTAATTATACGAAGCAGCAATGACTAGTTTCTGAGTATTCAAAAGAACGGTTATACATTAGGTCGATGCAAATATGGCGTAAATGAAGGCAGTTATCTTTTTCTAAAGAAAAGGATAATTGCTTTTTTTATTTTTGAGTAGTGCTAGTTGGAAATGCCTATAGGTAGCCAATAATCTGACTAGAAACAGTTCTTATTTTCATAAAAAGCAAAAGCGCTATGATTTATCTATTTAAGACAACTATTCCCCTAAAAGAAACAGCTACTGCTGCCACCATTAGAAATCAACTCAAAGAACACTTCACCATCAGCCCTCATCAAGACTATTTCACAATCGTCAGAGATCGAGTTATTGGGAATAGAGGCCTTTTAAGAATGTTCTTCCCCATCTTGGTTTCTAAAATCACCACAAAAGAGCGTTTCTTAACCTGTAGAACCAAACCAGATGGCTTTGCCACGTTTATGTTTTTTATGTGTTTGGGCGCTCTATTAGTAGAAGTTCTTTTAGATAGAGCGACACACCCTAGAGAGTATCCAGCCTTATTGCCTATTGGGCTATTTGTTTGGTACTTGATAAGCATACTTATTGAAACCTTTAGAATTAGAAAATTATTAGTAGATACCCAATAAGAGAACGTTCTCTTAACGACAGACAAAGACATGATTCGTTATAATAAAAAAGAGCTCAGTAAGGAGATTAAGACACTTCTGAAGGCTAATTCTTCCATCTATGGACAAGCAATGGCTCTGGAAGAATACATTAAACAAGAAAAATTGAAAGAGGGGAATACCTTTCTTTTGATGGCTTCTTTAGAATGGAAGTGTGGACAAGCCACTAAGTTTCCAGAGGACATTATTTCTTTTGGAACAAATGCGCTAGAATGGTTAGCCAAAGCCCTAAAAAGCGACATAAAAGAACAAGCTGTTCGAGAAAAAATTGCGACGTATAAAACCAAAATTGAAAGAGCTAAGAAAAAAGCTCAAAAGAGCGAAGCAGCAATATTTAAAGCAGAAAATCAAGCCCTGCCGTTATTAAAGGCAGATCCTTTTCTAAGTGAAATCGCTTTTTATTACTATTCTAAATCCTATAGAAGTACAGAAGATGCAGAGAAAGGCTATCTCTATTACAGCTACCTATACGAAAGAGAAGAAGCAAAAGATAATCAGGCGGAATCGCTGTTATATTATTGGGATGCACTGACTTACTGCAAGTTTCTATCGCGAGGCTTTCTGGGCACTCAAGCAGAAATCCAACAACTCCAAGATTGGGTTTTAGCCCCTAGACAGCATGTCTACACTCATGCGATTAGTCATGGTTTTTGGTATCAATTGTACTATTATTCTAGGATAGATGATTTAGAATCGTTCAGGGAATCTTTTTTGAATTGGGCGAGTAAAATGAAACGAATTGCCCCTACCGATAGGTTTGTGTATTATAAAGCTGAATTAGTAGTTCCCGTTTGCGCTTGGCTCTTAGAAAAACAAGCTATTGAGGATATGTTATCGCTCATTTTCCAAAAGTGTTCTGATGTTTTTGTCACCACAGAGGAGAAAGAAATTCTCCAAAAAATGGAGATACGGCTAAACACGTCCTTAGATTGATCCCTATTTAAATATATAATTGAGCAAAAAAGAGCAAACGATTGGCTAATTCATTTCAACCAATACTTCCACTAAACCTCATGCAATTAAAGAACCTATTATTGCTCCTACTTTGCTTAGCAACCATAACAACGATGGCACAATCTTCTAAAATGGCTAAACAATATTTTGTAGCCTTTAAGAATAAAAATACGCGCCCCATTACGTCCTATTTTTTAAGTCCAACACAGCAACTCCGTCTTCATAACTGGCCTTCATCTCCTAAAACCTTGAACCAGTTAGATTCTATGCAACGGTTATATAAAGATTCGTTGATTCAATCTTGGCGAGAATTGGATTCCTCTCTGGAGGAAGAAGGATTTAACCTCAAAAACAGTAAACTGCTTCGATCGATACAACGCGATGGAATACATGGTCAATTAACGCTTGTCTTATCTCATCGTAAAAAAATAAAGACTATTTTTCTGGACGTACTATTTCTAGAAGAGCAAGGCTACTTAGTCTATTCCTTTCCTTCTTTAAGTCCTAGTCCTTCTTCAAAAGAGATTATTGAGGCTGATTTTAAAAAACTTAGATCCCTTACTTCAGAAGAAGAAAAATAGCCAATACAGACGATTTTACCATTCAAACATCCATCGCAAAAAAATATTCTAAAACAGTAACAGCATCCTTTATCAGGATCAAAGAACAGCGAAAAGACATTCATAGTTTATTGGATTCCTTAAGAGAAGAATTAATCCAACTATCTGGTGGTTACATAGAGCGCGATGGTCGTCAAATGCCAAAAGGAAAAAAAGATAAAGAGGCACCTATCAAACTCTTTATTACAGATCGCAATGGAAAAATGATAAAACAGAGAATAACTGCCTTTGAGAAAGAACTGTTTGGTCTTATTAAAGAGGAGGAGGTACGAGATAGGCTCTATAACGAGTTGGGGGCAGCCATTCATTTAGGCAATTATAAAGAACGAGGCATAAGCTGGTCCCAATTTACCTTTGGTCAGATGCCTGTTGCTGCTATTCTTCCAATGCTTAGAAAATTCCAAAACGACCTAGAAAAAGCAGAGGTCGTGGTTACTACAGCTCTACTTCAAGAAGTAATAAAACAAATAGTCTTCTTCTTCTAACCATAACAAAAAACAACATGAAAATAACGCTATTTTTCTACACAGTTCTGATTCTGTTATTGGGTGCTTGTCAAAGCAATACACCAACAGAGAAAGCATCAAAAAAAGCAACAACAACCGATAAAACATTCTACTTAGAGTTGGTAACAACAGCAACCAGCATCAACTATGACCAAACCTTAACATTGGTCCAAAAAGCCTTGTTCAACAATGGCTATGTTTTTGACAAAAGGGTCAAAAAAGTAGATGGCTCTGAAAAAAAAGGGCTGATTATTCATCGTTTCAAAGCAAAGACAGATGATAATAGCAATGAAGAGGGAATCGAAAAAATTGTCTTAACCTTGAAGGAACCCAATGAAGAGGGCTTACATAATTTCAGTTATCGTTCTTATAAAAAACAAGGAAATGATTGGCAATCAGTCTTCAATCCAGGTAATTTTAGATATCCTAAAGAGCAGTCCTTTGAGGAAACTAAATTTGCCAATTGGATAACAGAACGAGTTGTTTTACTGACGTATAAATCGAACCCTATAACAGTTGCAGAATAGCAATCTAAAAATCAAGCCCTGCCTAAGTTGATCTGTCCACAAGGCAAAAAAAGAGAAACGTTGAAGCCTTTTCCTTTGCAAAGCATTTTGAGTTGGTAGTTGTTTGTGAACAACTAGCAGGAACTAGTGATAAACCATTCTACTATTTGGCAAACACGCCTGTACAAAACAGGTATCCTATTGCTGGGAAGTATGCCTCTGGTAGCATTTTATGATTTATCAACTTGGCTTAATCGATCAATGTTTTCATAAAAAGTATATAATGGTGAAAAGTAAAGATGTACACTTTTTACATTTCCTAAAAAGCACAGAACACTTAAAGTACTTAGAAGAACGCGTCAAAGATAACCATACATAACGCCTAGAAGAATCATCATTCAGACAACCTCAACGCCTAAAATTAAAGCGCTTTAATGCATCACATCAAAATCCCGTACAATCTGTGTAAACAGACGCAGTTCGCGGTAGTAATTTGCAATTTGTTCAAAGCTATTATTAGAATGCAAAAGACTTGCACTTAACAGATTGTCTGGCTCATCAATCGCCATATAAAAATGACTGTTGTAAAAAGACGCGTAGACTTTTTTACCACTCTTAACACGGTAGAGTAAAATTGCGTCTAGAAGTTCTGGGGTGAGAATTTCCTTATAATGGACATTTCGGTCAAGGTAAACAATGAATTCTTCATCAAAATCCGCGTTGCCAGTATTCGTTAGCTCATAACCACCGTGGCGCACATAATCCTTCATCGTAGCGATAAACTTTTGCCAATCACTACGAGGAATCATCACAATACGGCCTTCAAATTTGGTATTAAAGTTGGCGTGAAAGAAGATACCAGAAAACCAGCGATCTAATTTTCTACGGACATTGCTACTGCTGCGAATTTCCAACTCACACAACTCAAAAAAGATCTCTCCAATTTTCCCCATGATGTAGTCTTCTCCTTGATAGCTCTCTGCCTTGTACGGAAAAATTCGGCTGCGTTTAAAAGTATCCTTGCTGATGTATTCTTGGTGATAATAGGTTAAGTTTCCTTCCATAAACTCCAACAACCCCTTCATAACAATAGGTTTGTAGCCCGCTTTAAAAATATCGGACCGATGCCGATAAAATCGTACTAATAAAAACCAAGGGACAGCCAAGAAAACAGAAAGGGCAAACATGCCTAACTGTAAGATAAATACCGTAAATAGCAGTAGAAGCACCACGCCTAGCCCCATAAAAAAAAGCAATTGTACTCGCTTTTTTTCAAAGACAACCAAGCGACGGTAGAGATGATCGTTATAAAAACGCCTAAATTTTCCTATATCTTCTTCTTGTCTCATTTAGCTCATAAGTTCTTAATTAATTATACTATTTTATTTATAAAGTACTATATTTATTGCCCAAACGTTAGAGCTTTACAACAACAGTTGATCTTCCCCTATTACAAGCCTTCTACATTTTTTACGCCGATTCCCATAAAAACCTGTCCTGCCTGTTTTTTTAAACCTATTTCTTAGGCATTATTTTATCTAGGATACGAATCTATCTATTCTTCCTGTTTCGTTCTTAACAACGCCATTGTATGCTACGCTTTGTTTTTTTAATCATTGGTCTATTGACCAGTAACGGGCTTCTTAGTCAGAAAAACACCATTTTTGAAGAAAACTTCGAGGATAATTTCTTGCAGTGGATGCATGGTGAAGATACAGACTATAAAGCAAAAGTAGAGGATGGTTATTATAAAGTGGCCTATAAACATGAACAAGGTGCTTGGTATTTTTGGCAATCGATCCCTGTTCACCCCGATACTTCTTATTATATAGAAAGCAAAATAACACCTTTTTTGGAATCGAAGAAAAGTGTGTATGGTTTGATTTGGGGCGTTCGTGACTTGAACAACTACAATGCCTTTTTGATGAGCAATGAAGGCAAAACTTCTGTGGTGGTTTGTCAAGATGGAAAATTAACCAAACTCGTGAATTGGACACAAGTAGGTTATTATCAAAGCAATCAAACCCACACCTTAGGCATTCGCAAAAACAATGGCCAACTGCGTTATTACTTAGATGGCCGCTTAGTCATGCGCACGCCCATTCTCCCCTTTCATGGGGACTTATTGGGTTTTATTATCACAGGCAAAACTCGCGCTCATATCGATCATTTATTGGTGCGCCAAGATCGCGAGATCAATCTAGTAGAAGAATCATTGGAAGGCTATGAACGCAGGAACTTAGGCGGCAATATTAATTCGACTTATGCCGAATTACATCCCCTAATTACCCACGATGGGCAGAGCTTATTTGTTACTCGAAAGGGCCACCCAGAAAACTTGGGAGCAGACAAACGAGATGACGCTTGGTTTTCGCGTAAGCAAGAAGATGGTTCGTGGGGGCCTCTAAAACCTTTAGGAGCGCCTTTTAATAACAACAATCACAATCAAGTTATTTCGGCTTCTCCTGATAACAACACCCTACTTTTGGGCAATACATACTTTGCCAATGGACAATCTAAGGGCAAAGGTGTTTCCATTAGTCACCGACAAGCAGATGGCTCTTGGGAAATCCCTAAAGACGTCATTATTGATAATTTCTACACCCATAATCCCATCCATAGCATTCATTTGGCGGCCTCAGAGCAGTTATTGTTATTAGCCTTAGAACGCAACGATTCTAGAGGGCATTTGGATTTGTATGTGAGTTTCTTGCAGCCCAATGGGCATTTTTCACAGCCCAAAAACTTAGGGCCAATCATTAATACACCTTACATTGATGGCACCCCATTTTTGGCAGCAGATGGCAAGACGTTGTATTTTTCCTCCGCAGGACATGGCGGTTATGGGTCCACCGATATTTTTGTTAGTCGGCGTTTAGATGATAGTTGGGAAAACTGGTCGCCTCCTCAAAATCTAGGGCCAAAAATTAATTCCAATCGTTGGGAAGCTTACTACAGTACTTCCGCCTTTGGTGATCGCGCTTACTTTGTTTCGACCCAAGGGCCAGATCATGTTGGAGCGGAGGATATTTATGAAATTGTTCCTCCTAAATCAGCTCGTCCGACCCCCATTCTATTAGTCAAAGGAAAAGTCTTTGATGCAATGACAAAATTACCTTTGAGAGCTAATATTTATTATTTTAATAAAACCACCAACCAAGAGCAAGGGAGCGCTTTATCTAGCAGCCAAGAAGGCGCCTATCAAGTGGTATTGCCACCAGAACAACGTTATGAATTTTTAGGCTACTGTGAAGGGTATTACCCTGTAACAGAAGTCTTAGAAGTAGGAAAAATAGAATATTCCACAGAGCGGCACATTCAACTTTATTTACATCCGATTGAAGTCGGCCAAACCATTCCCCTAAAACAATTAGTGTTTGATGAGACCACTCAAGCTTTAGACCCACACTCCACTAAATCCCTAGAGCGCCTAGCCGCTTATCTGAAAAGAACACCCCATCTACACATTGCTTTGCAAAGTAGCAGCCAAGAACAAAGTCAACAATTACAAGATTATTTATTACAACAAGGTATTCCTGATAACAGAATAGTAGTCTCTCCTCCATCTTCTATTCAAGAGCCCAGTTTTAGCATCACATCATTGGCGCCAATGACAGAACCTGTTTTGTATAGTGGGAATTTTGAAGGAAGTTTAGCGCATAAGACGGTACAGGAAGGGCAAATTTTCCGACTCAATCGTACTTATTTTGAAGCAGATTCTTCTAATTTCACTCCTGCTACCTTAAAGGAATTGCAAGAAGTTGCCTTGTTTTTAATTCAGAATCCAACCATAGTGGTAGAAATTGGAGGCCACACGAATGGTTTGCCTGAAGCGATTTATTGTGACAGTTTATCCACACGTCGCTCACGTCATGTAGCACAATATTTAGTAGACTTGGGCGCAACAACAGACCAAGTTCAACACCAAGGATATGGCAAGCGCCACCCTGTAGCCAGTAATAAAACACTTCGAGGGCGACAACGCAACCAACGCGTCGAGCTTAAGATTTTATCAACAGGCCAACGTCCTCCTTCTAAATAGTCAGTAAGAACACGTATAAAAAAGCGGAGAGAGGACCATAGGCAGATCCTCTCTCCAAAACATTACGACCCAAAAAAGCAATGTTTAACTCTTTATTTTGAACGCTACTTATACAACGTGCAAAGTCAACAAAACGTCTACTGGGTCTTATTTTTTTATACTGATTGTTTATAACATTCTTTACGACTTGTATCGCTCCACTATTTTAGAATTAGGTTTTAAATCAATATCCGCCTTATCTTTCCCCTCATAATCCAATTGCTGCAAGACATAACGAATCGCTCCTAAACGAGCTGATTTTTTACGGTCAGCTTGTACAACAATCCAAGGATTGTCTTTGCTGTGGGTTCGTTGGAACATCGCATCTCTGTATTTCGTATAGACATCCCACAGTTCTTGTGCTTTGGCATCAATAGGACTAAGTTTCCATTGTTTTAGAGGACTTTTACGACGATCTTCAAAGCGTTCTGCTTGTTCTTCTTGGCTTGTGTCTAACCAAAATTTGAACAAAATTACACCTGACTCCTGCAACATTTCTTCAAAATCCTTCACCTGGTGCATAAAGCGCTCATATTGTTTTTCGGTACAAAAACCATTCACAGGCTCTACCACAGCACGATTGTACCAACTTCGGTCAAAAAACACCACTTCTCCTGGGTTGGGCAATTGCTTGATGTATCGTCTAAAATA
The DNA here is from genome assembly GCA_050633105.1 of Aureispira sp. Taxonomy (GTDB): domain Bacteria; phylum Bacteroidota; class Bacteroidia; order Chitinophagales; family Saprospiraceae; genus Aureispira. The sequence continues at coordinate 120,019 of JBOEFW010000053.1, forward strand.
CCATTGACCTTGCTCCTGTTCTGTTGGTTTTGACAATGCTACAATACGAGTATTTCTTGGATTGAGGTGTTCTATAAAACGGCGAATGGTTCCTCCTTTACCAGCAGCATCTCTTCCTTCAAAAATAATCGCCAGCCGTAAACCATTTTCCACCACCCAAGCTTGCATCTTGAGTAATTCCACTTGCAACGCTTCTAGTTCTTCTTGATACTTTAAAGTGTCTAAGATTTTTTCGACATTAACTTCCTTTTTTTTGAGTAACTGTAGGTAGCCTTTTTTAGTATTAATGCGTTCTAAGTCCTGTTCTGTTATTGGTAAATCTTTCATTGAAGTAGTTTGATAGACCTTAGCAAAAGGGCTTAATTGTCATTGCCTGACAAGGTCGCCGTTACCCAAAAGAAGGCCATGCGTGCTTTGAGGTATTTTACTTGTTGCTTAATCAATTTGCGCTGTGCCTCTAGCAATTGGTTTTGACGAACATTGACTAAAAAGACAGAGGATTCTCCTAAGTTGAGTTTGATGCGTTCTGCTTCCAAAAGAATGGAATAGTTGTTCACCATTTGCTCTAAGGTCTGGGTTTGAGCAGCAAAAATTTGTACCTCATTAAAATAATTTTCTAACTTAATTCTTAAATCTCGCTGTTTATTATCCAGCTGAAATTCAGTGGCGCGAAGCTTTAAGTCTGTTAAAGCTAACTCAGCGCGCTCTTTTCTCAAAAATAAAGGCATACTAAATTCCAATCCCAACTTATAATTTTCAATTGGAGCTACGCCTTCGGTTCCAAAAAAGTCCACACTTTCTACTGAAAGGAAATTATATTTCACATTGAGTTTAGGTAATAATTTATTGCTATTCAGGCGACGTTTGAGGGCTAAGCCTTGCAATTTATAATCATAAGCCACCAAATCAGGATGATCTTCTAAGAGTTCTAGGCTATTTTCTAACAAAACTTCCTCTAAAGGGAGGGTATTAAGCTGTTGCAATACAACAGGGTAAACAGTTTCTTCTAACAATAATGGATTATTAATAACATCCCATAAAAAGCCAGAAACAGCGCGGCGATAATTCTGAAAAGCAACCCTACTATTGGCTAATAAAACTTGCCGCTCTTGTACTTGAATAAAATCTTTAAGCGTATCAATAGCAGGCTTGTCCCCTTGTATAAAAGAAGCACGCGTTGCAGATAATTGTTGTTGTGCTGCCACTAATGATTGTTGAATTACCAATAGTTCATTGTACGATTTGGTCCAATCCCAATACTTTTTCCCTGCGGTATACAACAGGTTATTTAACGCCGTTTGTATCTCGGCCTCACTTGCGCTTTCCAAGAGTCGTGCTTGTTGCAAAACAATGCGACGTTCACTGGTCAATAAGCCTTGTAATAAAGGAATTTTTACTCCCAAATAAGCTTGTCCAACATCAGGTAAGGTTTGTTCTGGATTGAGATAATAGCCATTGGCATGGTTGTATCCCCCTTCTAGTTCAATGTCTGACCAAATGGGGACTTTCAAATAAGCATTAAAAATGTTGAAGTAGGTTTTCTCTTTGAATTCTTTATAGTCCCAAGTCGTTCCTATTTTAGGATCAAAGCCTCCCTTCGCTTTTTGAAGATAAGCGGCCGCTTCTTGCCGTTGCAAATTGGCGCGTTTAGCTAAGGGGTGGTTGGTATATACCTGTTCTAAATACTGTTCAAAAGTCAAGACAACAGAGTCTGTTTGCGCTTCTGCAAACAACATCCAACAACAGCAAAGTCCTATTAAAATGTAGCGCATTTTTTTATTTTTTCAAATTGTTGGCGGGAGCTTTGAGCTTAACTTCCTCAATTTCCTGTTCTTTATAAAAATCAGGAGGGAAACCGTTGAGTTGGCGCCAAAACTCATACCATAAAGGAACGTCATTCAGCATCATAGAAGCGCTTGCTCCTGTTCCTACCCGCAATTCTTCTGGCCATATTTTCTTAACTTTTGCCAAAGGAGAAATCAAAACTCGATACAGGCCTTTCTCATTCGCTACATTATCTATAGCTATAACTTTCCCTTGGAAAGTGCCATAGGATTGATTCGGCCAACCAGAGAAAACAAAAGCAGGCCAGCCATCAAAAACCAACAAAACCACTCTTCCTGTATCTAATAAGGGATAATCCATTGGGCGCACATAAGTTTCTACAGCCAGTTCATAACCTGTTGGCATAATAGACAACAGAGGATCCGTTTCCTTCACCAATTCTCCTAATCCCTTGCGGTAAATCTTCGTAATGTATCCATCCTGAGGTGCAATAACATAGTAAAAACTAGAACGACGTTCATAGCTTGCATACTGTGTCTCTAATTTAGCGATTTGGCTTTCTGCATCATAAATATTAGACAAAGCACTAGAACGGTCCGAGCGTACTTTTGCCATTTTATTGGCGTATTCACTACGAACTGTACTCAATTCAATTTGCGCATTTAGCAATTCATTTCTGGTGCCCAAGTATTTGTTCTCTGAAGAAATCAATTTCGCTTGGGTTGCTTGCATTTTGTTCCGCTTGTTTTCGACATCGGTCAAGGACTTGATGCCTTGTTGATACAAGGTGTCCGTACGATTGTATTGGAGAATCGCAATGTTGTAAGCCATTCTAGCCGCTCCTGCATCAATGCTGTCTGTTGTTGCTTTGAAACGAAATTGTTTGACCTTATTCTCTGTCTGTTCTAACTTAAAAACAAGAGCATCTCCAATGGCTTCGAGCTGTTGCGACAAAGCAATTGCCTTCTCGTCGTATGCACTGCGTGCCGCTGACTTCGCGTTGACTTGTGCTTGGGTACGTTCTAAGAGACGTGGATCAAAATAATCTGCTTTGACCTCTGATAAAAATGCTAACGTATCTCCTTCTTTAATAGATTGTCCTTCTCGGACATACCAGCGCTCAATTTTGCCTGGAATAGTGCTATAAACACTTTGAGGACGATGCTCAGGACGCAAGGTTGTTACTTTACTTTTCGCTACAATATTTTGTGTCCAAGGCAACATAGAGAGGCCTATTAATAAAACAAAAAATCCAGTGACCCAGTACGTCAGTTTTTTGGTCGTGTTCAATGCCATGACCTTGCTAAAAGCACTGTATTCCCTCAGACTTCTGTCCGTGATTTTATTTTCTGATAGATTTAACATAGCTAATAAATTGAGGGAATGAATTAAGCAACATCGTCAAAAAGTTGCTCGAAATAGGGTTGCTGCTGTAAAATCTCATAACTTCCTTTGAACACAATCTTTCCTTTGTCCATGACCACAATGCGATCACAAGATTTGGCCATTTTGGCGCTTCGACTAACCGCTATTAAGGTCCAAGGATTCCCTCTATCAGTCAATATATCAATGATTTGTTTGGAATCATCAGCATTAAGGCTATACAAAAGCGGTTCTGTGACCACTAAACGAGGCGTATCTACAATGCAACGAGCTAGAATTATTTTTTTGATAACGCTCTGTGGTAAATTTTCGCCATCTGAGGTAATCATGGTATTAAACCCTTCTGGTTGTTCTTTAATATAACTAGAGAGATTCACCTTCTTAGAAACTCCAATAATATCTTGGATGCTCACATCATCTCTCCCCATAGAAATATTCTCTGCAATGGTTCCATGAAACAAATGTTCTTCTGTTACATGATCTCCAATATAAGAGCGCAAACTAGCAATGTTGATGTTTTTTCTAGGAATATCATTGTAAGAAATGGTTCCTTCAAAACCGTCATACCATCCCATGATGATTCTCAATAGAGTAGATTTACCAGAGGCACTTGTTCCTGCCACACAGATCCGCTCTCCTCCTTTAATATTCAAACTAATTTTGTCCAATACTTTATATTGATGAGTGCCTAGAATATAGGTCAAGTCATTGATGTGTATACCAATTCCTTTAGGACAGTGTACTTCTTTAAAATCCAATCCTTTCTCCTCTTCTAAAGGCAAATCTGTCACTAAACCAATTTTCTCAACAGCAGTCAACAAATCAAAAATTGTTTCCATCCCCATTACAATTTTATCAAGGGAGTTGAGAATGATAATAATTACAATTTCAGATGCTACAAACTGTCCAATATTCATTTCATTATTAATGACCAGTAAGCCTCCAATAGAAAGTAGGGCAGCAGTAGCAATAGTTTTGAGGACCACTACACTAATAATTTGAGCTTTGACTACTTGAAAATGTTTTTGCCGATATTGTAAATAGCCTCCAACCAATTCATTGGTCTTCACCATAGGATACTTTGTCCGTCCTGCCAATTTAAAGGAACCCATCGTTCGTCCTAGTTCTTCTAACCAATAAGCTACCTTATATTTATACTTGGATTCTAATAAGCTTGAAGAAAGGCCTGGTGAGAATGTACTAACCACAACAATGGCAATTAATAATAAAAGTACAAACCCAAACAACACAAAAAAGGGATGGTAAAGCGCCAGTAAGATTAGCCCTAAAATAATCTGAAAAGAAGCCGCTGATAAATCAACTAGGATTTTAGGCATACCTTTCTGAATAGAGAGGGTATCAAAAAAACGATTGGCTAACTCTGGGGCGTATTGATCCTTGATCTCTTCCATCCGCAAACGCGGCATTCGATAGGCAAATTCAAACGCTGAGCGTGTAAAAATACGCTGCTGAATGGTCTCTGTAATAATGTATTGCATCAATTTCATACAGCCAGCAATTGCTGTACCGAGTGCTACAATAAAGATTAGTACAATCCAAGAGGAAGAAATTTGATTGAGGGCAATGAGATTGATAATCGCCTGAATTCCAACAGGGATAGTCAGACTAATAATTCCCTCAAAAACAGCATAGGTATAGATATAAAAAATTTCACTCTTGTCGAGTTGCAGGAGTCTAAAAAAACGCTTGAGCGGGTGCCCCTTCAGTGTATTCATAGCAAAGCTTATTCAGAATAATAGTAATACTATTAATTGTATCATAGACAATACATTCTAAACACTAAATGGTTTAACTGGTTTAAGTTTTAGTCTATAATATTTTGTTAAGAAGGCTGCTATAAAACAGCTTACTAGAGTAAAATTAGCTCTTTTGAGAGGAGCAGGGAAAAATATAGAGCTAATTTTAATAAGAATAAACCAATTACTGGGCTCAGTATTGCAAAAAAGCCATCTCTGAAGAAATCAAAGATGGCTTAAATAATTAGCTATACTTGGATATGATGCTATTCTACAGGGGTAGTAGCACCATTTTCTTTTACAGTCTTGATAGAATCGGGCACTAAAACAACATAACGTATGTTTTCTGTACACTCTTGTCCTTTCACCAAAATTACATTACTATTCACTTTGCGCTGAACGGTTAACGATTTGCTAGAGGCATCCATATTTGTAATCAACTCATAACGCCCTGCTTTAATTAGATACTCCAACATACTGTTGTTGTTGATGTTCTCAAGGGTGATGTGGGATTCGATGATGACTCGACTACCTTTAGTTGTTCTTATTTCAATGCTTTCTGAACGCAGGTCTAATTGAAGGGAAGCGATAGCACCTACGCTGATAGTTTGATTAGTGGATGCTGTAGCTTGGGCGTAGCTTGTAGAGCAAGCAGCTAACCACATCAACACTATAAATAAATGTTTCATAAGTTATAAATTCGGGACGTTAAGTAGATCTTGTTGTTAAAATTATTACCTCAAAGGTAAAGAATTGTTAAGAAAAAAACAAGAACAATTAACATCTACTTTTTTTTGAATTGCTTGATACAGAAAGAGTTAGAGCCTCGATTTTCTATATAATATGGCACCTTTTACTCATTGACAGTATATATTGCAAGTTTGGTGTTTTTATCCAAATTATATTTTGAATCAACTACATCAAAGGCAGTAAAAGCTAAAGCGTTGATTTTCAAACTTTTTGACAAAAGACTGTAAAAAGTGACACTATACCGAAAATTTGGGGAGTATTTTGCTATTATTGAGTGAGTATAACAAATATTATTTATTCCTTTCCGTCAACTAGAGTACTGTTATTGGAAAATTTAACACTAGCGGGCATGTAGATGATGTATTCTAAACTTTCTACACACTCTTCTCCTTTTACAACAATGACATCATTCGTCTTTTTAGAAGAAATGGTTAATTCACGAGTAGTGGCATCTACTGTTTTGCTGAGATCATAACGGCCACTATTACAAACAAAGTCTAGGAGTCTATCATTAGGTAAGGAAATCGTCACTTTAGTTTCGATCAAAATGCGGGTTCCCTTGGTTTCTCTCATTTCTATCTTCTTCGCTACTACATTGATGTTTACCTTCTCTGTTGCATCAAGGGTAAAAGTTTGGTGTAGTGTTTTTGTAACCTGACAAAAACACATTTCAGCGCCAAACCAGCAGAACAGCAATGTAACAAACAATCTCAACTTCATTATTGGGTATTTTATAGAGTACGTTTGAAGTTAGCGTTAGAATAGTAGTTAATAGAAATGTTAGTGATAGTTGTATGCTCCTCAGAATTGTTGTAGATGATTAGTCTACTTCTTAATATTCTGCTTGTTGTTCCTAAAAGTAATTAAATTCTATTTGTTCTCACAAAAAGATAGATTTTTTTTGTAGATGATTAGAATGCATTCTACTTATTTAAGTACAAAAAGTCTTTTAAGTATACAAAAGTACGTGAAATCTGTGGAGATTTTGCTTTCTAGGATTAAAAATTACTTAAAAAGCATCCTTTATCATTCAAAACGAGGTGTTTTTTTGTGTCACAGCTCCAAAAAGCCTTTGGCAAAGAATAATTTACGCCTGCTTTATAAAATTTGCAATTAAAATCCATGAAACCTTTGTTTAATATCTATTGCATTCTTGTCCACGACTTCACTTATTTATCTTTTGCTTCTTGTTGAAGCGCCTTCCATTGGTCATAGCCTCCTTCTATATCATACACCTTTTCAAAACCCAATTTTTTACAACGCGTTGCTGTTTTGTTGCTTCGGCCTCCTCGTTTACAGTACACTACCAATGGACGTTTTTTATCTAGTTGCTTTAAGCGTACTTCAAAATCATCAGCATAAAAGTCGATATTAACTGACGATTCGATACTGCCTGCATTAAATTCTTCTGGTGTCCGTACATCTACTACTTGTAGATCCGTTTGCTCTTGACTCATTTGTTCATAATCTTGCCAAGAAATAAGTTCTTGTCCAGCAGATTGCGCACAAGCTATTATAAAACAAAGCATTAATCCATAAAAACAAAAAAATCGAGTAATTGCCATCAGTAGGAATTTTGAGAATTGATTCTTAAAAGAAGGTCTATAAAAAATTGTTGCCGTATCTTACAAAGGCCTATTTAAGTAGTTGCCAAGATTAGGTCCTTGCGGTATACTATACTTGTCTTCTACTCTAATATACAGTGCTGCTACTGTATAACAAAATAGGCGCCTCAAAATACATTGTTTTACGACACAATCATCACACATGCAAAAAACAATAGCCATTGGCTGTGACCACGGAGGTTTTGACTACAAAGCTGTTATCAAGGATTACCTAGAAAAAGAAGGGTGGACCATAAAAGATTTTGGTACCCACTCCCAAGACGCTGTTGATTATCCAGATTTTGCCCACCCTGTTGCCCAAGCCGTCGAAAGCGGCCAAGCGAATTATGGTATTGTCCTTTGTGGCAGTGGCAATGGTGTTGCGATTACTGTCAACAAATATGCAGGTATTCGTGCAGCACTTTGTTGGACAAAAGAACTGGCACAATTAGCACGCCAACATAACGATGCCAATGTTCTAGCCATTCCTGTCCGCTTTATTAAGCAAGAAATTGCTCTTGAAATGGTAGAAGCCTTTTTTCACAGTTATTTTGAAGGAGGACGCCACCAACGTCGCGTTGATAAAATTCATGCGGCGCAATAAGCTACTCTTTTTGCCCTAATTCATTAGGATTTTTTAATTCAAGCACTAGTTACTGATGAAAGCATTACAATACAAGCATTTAACCATTGAGCAGAAAAACAATTATGCTATTCTCCAACTCAATCGCGGTAAGGCCAATGCCTTGAACCAAACAATGGTAGAAGAATTGCGTGATTTCATTCGCCTAGCAACAGCAGAAGCATCTATTGAGGGCGTACTCTTGACAGGCCAAGAACACTTTTTTAGTGGAGGGGTAGATTTATTAGAAGTCTATCATTATGATAGTGCTGGCATCCGAAATTTCTGGGGATCTTTTCTTCAATTGGCAACCGAAATGGTGGCCTTTCCCAAACCATTAGTAGCAGCTATTACAGGGCATAGTCCCGCAGGAGGCTGTATTTTAGCTTGTGGTTGTGATTACCGGGTCATGGCAGACAATGATAAATACCAAATTGGCCTCAATGAAATGGCTGTAGGAATTGCTCCTAGAAAGGGTATTTTAGAGCTTTATGCCTTTTGGATAGGGCGCAAAAATGCCTACCACTATTTATTAGAAGGGAAAATCATGAATGGTACCCAAGCTTTAGCGGCTGGATTGATTGATGAGCTACGTCCTTTGGAAGAAACCGTAGCTGCTGCGGAGAGGAAATTACAACACTACCTCAAATTGCCCCAGCAAGCATTCCAACAAACTAAAAAAGCCTTAAAAGCCGATGTAGTAGAGGCGCTAAGCGGGAATTTTGAAGAAGATTTGGAGAACTTGCACCAGCAATTAATGTCTGACGAGAGTCGCACGATTATGGGAGGTGTTGTACAATACTTACAGAAAAAAAAGCAAGGATAAACCTTGTAAAAAATACAGAAAAGAGGCAGGAGTCATCCCTTAAGTAGGGACGATTTTAAAACAGATAAGCCAACTGGTGGCAATTCTGAGGCTGTAGAGCGGTAGAAAAGTTTTTTTTCTGCCGCTTTCCAGTCTGGGGCGCCAAGTATCAATGATATTTCTACTTATTTTTGATGTACTTTTTTGTTGTGTAGGAACTCAAAAATCGAAAGGCTTTTACTTTTTTCATTATTTTAATAATAAAAAATGAGCCATCCACACTTAAGGGATGACTCTTGATTTTAATTGCAAGAAGCCAAGCGCTTCCTTATTTATTTTAAAGGTTCTTCCCTTCAAGGAAAATCCCTAGCTCATTGCTTGAATAATATCATATTTGGTTACAATATGACTTATACCAGCTTTATCCACAGCAATTACTGCAGGTGATTTTTTAGTGATGTATAAGTTCAACTTATTGATGGGTAAGGTCTCTTCTACTGTCGGGAATGGATCTACCATGATCTTATCTATCATCTGGTCACTATTCTCAATAGGGTTAGCCAATAAACAACTCAGTATATCATTCTCATTCAGTGCTCCTACAATTTCTCCATCCTTCACAACAGGCATTTGAGAAATATCATTCTCTTTCATTAATTTCAGTGCCTCTTTAATCGTTTGACCAGCATCAATAGAGAAGAAGGTTTGACTGTCTTTTTGTGCAATAATATCCTGAACAGTCATCACATCATCCAAGAAACCACGCTCTCTCATCCACTCATCATTAAACATCTTACCAACATAACGGCTACCGTGGTCGTGAAATAGAACTACTACTAAATCACCTTCTTTCAAGTGGTCTTTTAGTTGATTCACTCCAGCAATAGCAGCGCCAGCAGAGTTTCCTACCATGATGCCTTCTTGACGAGCCAATTCACGGGTTGCTACAGCCGCATCTTTATCCGTTACTTTCTCAAAAAGGTCAATTAATTCAAAGTCTACATTCTTAGGAATTATATCCTCTCCAATACCTTCTGTAATGTAAGGGTAGATTTCCTTTTCATCAAATTCTCCTGTCTCGTGGTATTTTTTGAAAACAGAACCATAGGTATCAATTCCCCAAATCTTCACATTAGGGTTTTTCTCTTTGAGGTATTTACCAACCCCTGAAATTGTCCCCCCTGTTCCCACACCAACAACAAAGTGGGTGATTTGTCCTTCTGTCTGCTCCCAGATTTCTGGCCCAGTACTTTCGTAGTGCGCTTCGCGATTCGATAAGTTATCGTATTGGTTGGCCCAATAGGAATTAGGAATTTCTTTGTTGAGGCGTTTGGCTACAGAATAGTAAGAGCGAGGGTCATCGGGAGTAACATTAGTAGGGCAAACGATTACTTCTGCTCCTACAGCACGTAACAAGTCAATTTTTTCTTTGGATTGTTTATCACTTGTGGTAAAGATACTTTTGTATCCTTTAACAACTCCTGCAATGGCAATTCCCATACCTGTATTACCAGAAGTACATTCGATGATGGTTCCACCAGGTTTCAAATCACCTCTAGCTTCTGCATCCTCAATCATTTTGAGTGCCATGCGATCTTTTACCGAATTACCAGGATTGGTTGTTTCTACTTTTGCCAAGATGGTGCAAGGAACATCTTTGACGATCTTATTGAGTTTGACCAAAGGAGTATTTCCAATGGTTTCTAGTATATTGTTATAATACTTTGCCATAATTGCATTGTAATTTTAAGGCAGCAATTGCCATGAGGGTACAACAGCCTACTATAAAAATCAATACAAAATGTACAGTAGATAGTTGCTTTGAATGGCGCAAAGATAACAAAACTCTATAGCTAGAAAAAGAGGGGCGTGTAAATTTAAGAAATCCTTATTATAAGGTAGGGGATTGAAGCTCTGGTAAGTTCTTAGCTTCTACCATCAAAACTTCCGCACATTGAGAAATTTCTTTAGCAATTTCTAAAGGGTCAGCCAATCCTTCATAGGAATGTAAAACAATTCCTTTCATGTTATCATCAATCTCAAAAGGGTCTGATAGCTGCAATTCATACGTTTCAATAAGGGCACGCAAGTGACTAGTAGAGTTGAATAAGATTTCATCTAAATCACCTGTGTAAACTACTGAAAAACTAATTTCATTACTCTTCTCTGCAACAAGTTTTATAGTTCTCTTAGAAGTTTGTTTCACCAATTCAGTCTTCTCCATTCCATCTAAAATGGTTGGACGTTTAGGTTCTGTGTCTGCACAAGAAACGATCAATAGGAAGATCAAAGCTGTTACAAAAACATTTACAAGGGCACTTTTAGGTAACATCATCTATTGCTAAGTTATTATAAAAATGGTATGATAGGGACCAGCACTAAAAATATGAAAACATTCAATGTTACAATGTTCATGGGGCAAAGATGAACATAATATAATACATTCAGGGGCATTTTTGTGCCATTTCTCAAAAAAAATGTACCCTTTTTAGCCAAATAGAGCATTTTTATAGAAAAAAAGCAAAAAAAAAGCATTGTTCTTCTCTGAACAATGCTTTTAACCTTTTTAAATCATACCCTTTATTGTATTAACTAGAGCATAGAAATCATGCCATTAGTTTGGTGCTCAACTAAAAACAAAAAATATTACGCTCCATTATAAAGACGTTGTTCTTTGTTTTAAGGTTGTAAAGAGGGGCTGATTTTATATTTTTTTTTCCATAAAAAAGAGCGTTTTGGTTTAAAACCAAAACGCCTTTTATAAAGTAGACAGACAGATAAGACAACGTTGTCCCAATTTTTATTTAGGACTTTTTTTTATAATTAGGTTCCATTTCCCTTAATATTTCCCTAATTATATTGTTTTATTATAGGCACTGTTTGCACAGTTCCCTAGATACATTTTTAGATCTTCCTTTATAAAATCAAGGGGTCTAAAACCAGTGCTCAAGCTGGCTTTAGACCCTATAGGTTTTTGACGGGTGGTATTTATGGTTGGGTGTGCCCCATAAATACTCTTATAAAGTGACAAAAAACTTGAACTTAGCTATCAAAACGCGTTCTACAACGATTTGATGACTCAAAGATAAGGTAGTTTTTCAGAAACTCCAAGCATTTTGTTATTATTTTGCTAATTTTTTATAAAAATGTAACCAAATAACAACTAAATAAATTTTCAAAATCGCATCAAACACAACACAAATCACTGACAAACAATAAATTAATCGCATTGTCATAAAATAAGTTACATTTCTAAAAAAGTACTAGACTATATAAAAAAGGTAACCGATTGTAGTTTTATCATAGGCTTTACTTATTTTAATAAGAACCAACAGCGCTGCCTTTCTTGAAACAGTTTTTAGTATCTTAGATCTTGTCACTTTTATCCTTATCATTTCCGATTTTAGGTCGGTAAAGTTTATCCTTACTATGAAAATAATTTGCATTGGGCGTAACTATGCGGAGCATGCCAAAGAATTGAATAATCCTATACCTACGACTCCTCTACTTTTCTTGAAACCAGATACTGCTCAGTTATTAAATGGAGATCCCTTATTCTATCCCGACTTTTCTAAGGACATTCATTATGAAGTAGAAGTTTTATTGAAGATTTGTAAGAATGGCAAGCACATTCAAAAGCAATTTGCTAGAGATTATTATCAAGAAGTCTCTGTAGGGCTCGACTTTACAGCCAGAGACATTCAACAACGCTGCAAAGAAAAAGGGCATCCTTGGGAAATTGCCAAAGCGTGGAACCACTCTGCTGCTATTGGGAATTTCATTCCGTTAGAAGAAGCACAAAATGAGCAAGGGCATATTGATTTCTCTTTGACAAAAAACGGGGCTGTAGTACAACAAGGAACAACCAGTGATCTACTCACCCACTTTGATGACCTTCTTGTTTATATTTCCAAATACTTCATGCTACTGCGGGGCGATGTCATTTTTACAGGTACCCCAAAAGGAGTTGGGCCTATACAAGTAGGCGATCAACTAGAAGGTTTTATTGGAAATACACCTCTTTTGCAATGTAGAGTTAAGTAAGCCCTCACGTGAACCTAGCACGTTAAACCCTATCCCCTATGAACACATTCTTCTATTCCTTACTTTTTTTTTGCTGTTGTTGTTCTACCCTTTTGTTGGGACAACAACAGCCCTCTACTCTTTCGCTTCAAGAACAACTCAGCAGTTGTGCCAACGACTCTACCCGTTGTGCTTTGCTATTGTCTTTGTATCGCCAATTTCCTAGAAATCAATCCGATACTATTATTCAACTTGCTACTCGTGGAGTAGCATTAGGACAACAACATTTAGATAAACCTTGGGGTAGAGAAGCTTATCGTATATCCAAAGCCACTATAGGGCATGCTTACCGTCGAGTAGGAAAATTCCATTTTGCCAGAAGGGCCTTTCAACAACTCATTGCTCAGGGGCAAACATTAAAAGATAGCACCTTAATTAGTGATGGTTATTCTGACTTGGCTTATGTTTTTTCGGAACAGGAAAAAGAGGACTCTACTATTTTGTATGATCTAAAAGCCCTAGCTATTCGAAAAGCCATTGGTTCTCCCAAAATTGGTTCGAGTTATAACAATTTGGGTTATGATTATAAAATTACGGGACAACTTAAAAAAGGGCTCTTTTATTACCAACAAGCGATAACCTACAAGCTCCAAGAAGGAATGGAACATAGCTTGGGTAATACCTACATGAATGTGGGCAATATTTATCAAAAACTGGAAGTCTGGGACAGTGCACTCTACTATCTTGATTTGGCCCTCCATCATGTACAAGCTTCCGAAGATAGTCTCTTCAGAGCAGAGGCCTTGCATAACATTGGCAAAACACATTTAGAAGCAGGACAAACCACAACGGCTAATCATTATTTAGAGCAAGCCATGTTTGTTTTTCAAGCCCTTCAAATGCAGGAGCATCCTAGAATGCTTATGACCTACCAGGAATTGGCAAGAGCCAAACTAGCCCTTCAAGACTATCAACAAGCTACGGCCTTGTTAGCAAAAGCTAATATCCTCTTGACAAGCAGTGGCAGAAGCGTTAGCCACCAGATGAAATACCAATTACAGATTCAAGCCGATCTAGCTTGGGCAAGCAATAATTATCAACAGGCTCGCCAGTATACGGCTCAAAAAGAGGCCTTATTAGATAGTTTGCATCAAAGAACATTGCAACAAAAAACCTATCAACTTTTAACCGATTATGAAAATGAGTTAAAATTAGAGCGCATTAAATCGTTGGAGCAACAACAACAGATTAATCAATTGAAGTACAAGCAAATCAATCGCCAATGCCTTATTCTAGCAGGCTTACTGCTACTGCTGGTGCTCGTCATTGTTTTCTTGTATAGAGTCAACCAATGGCGTTCTAAAGTAAATGAAGAACTTAGTACACTTAATGCCTCCAAAGACAAACTCTTTAGTATCATTGCACACGATCTTAAAAATCCACTGTCCGCTTTTCGATCCATTACACAATCCTTATCTGATGATATTTTTGATATTAGTCGAGAAGATTTAGATTATTTCATCCAACGACTCAACCATTCTGCTCATCATTTATTTGACTTGCTTCAGAATTTATTGTACTGGTCCATTACTCAATCTGGGCGTTTAGAGTTTCAACCTATAGCACTTCCTTTACAGGAAAACATGCAAGAAGTCATTGATCTCTTACACAACAATGCTACGCTCAAAAATATTACTATACAGAATAACTTAGCTCCCACTACCATAGCTTGGGCAGATGCAAAAATGACTCAGGCTATTTTAAGAAACCTTCTCGCCAATGCTGTAAAATTCACTCCTAACAAGGGTACCGTTCAAATTAGCAGCGCCTTCTCTGGCAACACTGTTCAAATTGCTGTTCAAGATACAGGTAAAGGGGTTCCGCCTGAGATTGCCCAACATGTGTTTTCCTTAACCACAGGACACCAACGAACAACCGATACTGGTACTGGGTTAGGCTTGGTCTTGTGTAAAGAATTAGTAGAGCATCAAGGAGGAAAAATTTGGCTGGAGCAAAGCTCTTCTAAAGGCAGTACTTTTTGCTTTACGTTGCCTATTTTTAAAACTCAATCAAAATAATATAATATTCAATTTTAATTGCTATTTTAAATGCCAATAAGATTTCTTTCAAAAAATTTCGTAGAGGCGAAAAAACGTCTTACTTTCCAAGTAGCTAACAAGTTTTAGTCCCCATCTATTGTAGCTATAAAACCTACTTTTTTTTAAAAAAGTAAAAAATGTAGTATGTATAAAATTGAACAAAAAAGCTATGGTTTAAAACTAACCTTTGCTGGATTCATTAGGGAAGTAGAAATTACCGATTGGCAAGCTGAAATGCTCCCCTTATTAAAAACTCTTCCTCCCTCTTTTGGAATGCTCATTGACATGTGTGAAATGACTGCCATGCCTACCAAAAGTCAAGAGATTATAATGGCAACTCAAAAAAACTTTAAATCAAGAGTAACTCGTTCAGCCACGATCACTAAATCCACCATCACCAATATACAATCTAAGCGTATTAGTAATAAATCTGGAGTCAATGAAACCAAAGTCTTTATTGATGCAGCTCTTACTCCTGATTGGGAAACGCAAGCTATTGATTGGATTGAAAACGGCACACCGCCTCCCTCTGTAGCACCTTAGCACCTACTAATAAGGCTTCTTTTGGGTACTCAAATCCATCCATTTTGTTTCTATTACAACGCTATGAATCCTACTCCTATTTCTATCTTTGTTGTAGATGACCATCAAATTGTTTTGGATGGTATCCGCGCTTTGTTGCTCTTGAATAAGCGCATCAAAATTATTGGTACCGCCCTAAATGCAGAAGAGTTTTGGGAACTGTTAAAACGTCAACAGCCTCAAGTGGTTCTTTTAGATCGGCAGCTCCCAACAATGGATGGGATCGAAATTACTGAAAAAATTATTGCACAAGAATTGCCGCTCAGAGTATTAATGTTGACGGGCAGTACAGATAAGAACACTATTCTGCGAGCGGTCAAAGCAGGTGTTCATGGCTTTTTGCCCAAAGAGTGCAGCAAGGAAGAGCTTATTAAAGCGATTGAACAAGTCGCACAGGGCGAACATTACTTCGGCAAAGACATTGCGCCTATTGTTTATGAAAGTTTTGCCAAACAAATGACAGGCAAAGGAAACCAAATGGGAAACACTTCTCTCACTCCAAGAGAAATAGAAGTTGTTCGTGGTTTTGCCAATGGGCAGAGTTATAAAGAAATAGGAGCCGCTCTTTTTATTAGCCCAAGAACGGTAGAGACGCATAAAAAAAATATTTACAAAAAACTAGCTTTTAACAATCAAGCAGATTTAATCAAATATGCCATCAAACAAGGCATTATAAGCTTGTAAGGATAAATGCATACAGACCATCTACGTAAAATTACGGAGAGGAAATCCCGATAATAGGGGATTTCCTCTTTTCTATTTTTAGGGCATTTTTGTTGTGTTCAATCGTGAACAACTGAACTAACCCCATTACCATGAAAAACGGCCTCAACAAAAAGATCTTTGCAGACAAAACATTACTCCAAAAAAACCTCGTCAAACATCTCAAAAAAACTACTCTAGCTTTAGCTAATAAGAAAGTTAATGAACTTCCATTCTATTATGAAGCTGCTCATTTTGAAGATGGTGCGCCCTTTATTACCATAGGGGTTGCCAAAGATATCCATCGAATTTTCAAGATGGAACGCGTCAAAGGCAATGGAGGAAAAGATGAGAAAGGTAAGATTATTAAAATCAATAAAAAACTAGTCGCCTTTGGCAACCTAACACTCAACCAGCAAGGGCAATATGAGTTTCAAATCGAACAGGGCTTTCTAAAACAACAACAACTCAAAGCCAGCATCAATAGCATTACTATACTCAAACAAACTATTGGTCAAAACTTCGTCATTACTAAAGGTGGAATGCCTGTTGAATCGGCAGAGGAAAACACCAAGCAAGAAACCTTGGAAGAAACAAGCGCCAGGCCAGAAGCTTCTACCAAGAAGGAAACCTTCAACTCTACTCCTGAATGGATTGCTGAAAAAGCAAAAATGAAAACTACATTGCTTAAAATGAAAGGCAATTTAGAGCAGCTAAGCGCTAAATTGGGCTAGGCTTTTATCAACTTTTCTACTTTCTTATCACTACTCAACTCCCCTGTTTTATGGTCACTAAAACTTTAGAAAAAGTCCCACAACAACTCCATCAATATGAAATAAAGCTTCAACAATATGAAAAAGCATACCTCCAAAAAGAAGGGGCTGTTGCACCAGAGGAACAAGCGCTTTTAGTCTCCATTCGAACATTGATTCAACAAATACAAACCAACCTGCCTACCTCCAAAGGTTCTGATGGTCTTCCTCCTGCTTTCAAAAAAGGTATTGCTGCATTGACAACACACCTTAAAGCCCTCCAAACTAAAATAGAGCAATTAAAAAAGGCAGGAAAACTAGAAGCCTTAAAAGATAAACTCTCTAACAAAATACAAAAACTAGAGGCGAATTTCCCTAAGCTAAACAATGCCTTAAGAAACTGTACAGAAAGGGTGAAACAAGAAGGGCAACAACAATTGGAAGCGCTGGCAACCATTATTCATACCACTAAGAAGCAATTAACAACAGAAGAAAACTCTACTCCTTCAGCCACTTCCGCTTTTGAGTCTGTTGGAGCCATGCTTCAAAGCTATGATACACTGCTTTCTAGCTTTCAAAATAATAGTTACCTCCAACAATTGTTCTCCAACTAATCCTTTCCTAGAATTATTTTTCTTAAACCCACGGAATGATGCTTATCAAAACTAAACAACAAGAATACAACAAAGCTTATCAAGCCTTACAAGAGGAAAAAGAAAAGCTACAACTCTTAACCTCTACCAAAGCGCAAACCCTCAATATTGTTACGGATATTACAAAAGCCGTTAATGCCAATGCGTTTCAATCCGTAGAAGAAAAGCAAAAAGCGCTAGAACTTCGAGCGTTGGGAAAAATCGGGCTAAAAAATATAGCCGAACAACTCCCTATCGTGAAAGCCCGTATCCCACAACTAAGGGAGACCGTCCAACAACTCTTAGAAGAAATTAATACTTTACAAGAAGAAGAGCTTTCTTTTCAAAAACAACACAATACGGCCACGTTGGAAGGCACCATTCCCCATGAGCAAGTGATCCAACTCAGTACTATGGTTCCAAAACGATTGGAAATCTATACGGAAAAAGGATTCAATTTAAAACTACTGCCTTTTAAACGCGCACATACTTTTGTAGTGGACACTCGCCTAACAGGAAAAAAGCTGGAAGTAGTGGTCTTTTATGAAGAGGATCGTTCTCAAAGTTTTCCTGTGACCATGCCTCCACTCCAAGAACTCGTGGAGTTTACCCTGAGTTTTGAATTAAAATATGGAGATGGGGAACAAGAATTTGCTGTTCTAGTTAATGGTTATGCCAATGAAGAAGAAGGGGGAGATATCTCCTATTGGGATAGCTACCTATTGGAAGTGGTGGAAGATGAAACAGGAATGGAAGCAGAGGATATGCTTTACTTAGATGGTGATGCCGATGGAGGGATTTTATCTGATAATGGTCACTTTCATTTAAGAGCCGAAAAAGGAAAAGCTGCAGCTCATGTGCAAGCGCCTATCTTATTAAAACGACTCAAAAAGAATGCGGAAGGCAAAATAGTACAACGCATAAAGGTTTTCACCCACAGCAGAGGAGCAGCCTATGGTAATGCCTTCGTAGATGAACTACTGGTGATTTTTCAAGAGCAACATGCTGATAAATTTGCAGACCCTAACAATATTTTTGATTCTATGACCCATTTAGATCCCCATCAATCTAAAAAAATGGTGGTTCAAGATCACACCTTTCCTAGTTATAGTGCTAGTCATTATGGTTCTGTTTTGGGGGACAATTATGCCAAAGGAGATATTATTAATATGGAAACAGATGGTTGGCCTGGTGATAAATCTAGCCACCCTAATGGAACCTTCCCCGAAGAGTTAAAAGATATTCTTTATCAACATAATACCAATACCATCGAAGGTAATGGTAAATATGAAGGCTTTGAAGGCTTACTTGAAAAGGAGCGAACATTCACCCCTGTAGAAGAAAGTAAAAAAGATAGGGAAGATTATGATCCTGATGAAATAATGGACACCAATTTTGGAGATGTCTTTTAAGAGCTCCTCTACTTCATCCTTATTTTGTTACTTAACTCCACTTCATTATGGCACCAACAGGCATCAAAAAAATTCAGCAGCAACTAGAAAAGTATCAACAGAAAATCATACAATATGAACAAGTTCTCTCTCAAAAAGACGAAACAGAGAACATAGAATTAGAGTCCTTAATCACCTCTATTAAACCCTTGCTCACTGCGCTTCAAACCCAAATAGAAACCAAAGCAAATATTTCTACTATTCCTAAGAACATTCAAAAAGGCTTGACACAAGTTAGCCAAGCAATAAGCCAACTATCAGAAAAGGTACAACAATTCCAAAAAAAGGAAAAGCTTCCTATATATCAAAAAAAAGCAGAAATAAAGCTCCAAAAAATCAATACTGCTCTTTCTATCTTAAGAACAAACATTAGTTCCTGTGAAAAGAATATACAAGAGCAATGTGCGCAACAATTAACGGCACCACTTCAAACACTAGAAACATTACAACAAATATTAAATCAAACACCTGTTTATACCAGCAGTCAAATAAAAGCTCAAATTCAAGCTGTTCAACAAGTAATTCAAGCCAGACTAAAAGCTCTAAACATCTCTATTTAACCCACTAAAGAAAACTACTATGGATTTGACTACAATGGCTTGGCAAGACCAATCAGAAGCAGAAATCAAACAATTAGAACACTTTATTCAAGAACAAAGAACCTTTATTAGTCACCTTAAAAATGCGGCTAAAACCTGTAAGATTGATGACAATTGCTCTAAAGATGAACTAGACGAATCTATTGAAATATTGCACAGTTTAGAGGACGCTTTAAATCACACCATTACTGAATTATCCGCCTTAACCAGTCCTGATAAAGATGGTAATTTACTAAATGATAACAAAGACCACAAAGAAAGCTTTATGGATGAGTTCTCATCTGCTAATGCTTACTTTCATACTGATGCTAAGACAGTTGTAAGGGTGGAAGTTTTTGAAGGAAAAACTTCCAGTAACTTAAGTGAGCGGCAAATAGATGCTTTCCCAATGCAACAGACAGACAAACGCATTCAACTAGCACCTAATACAATGGGTGTCATCAAATTGTACATTAACAGTACTGTTACTTTGTATAAAAAAGAAAAAACTAATGGCGATAATCAGGCTATTATTGGCACAATCAATACTGTCACAGATATCCTAACACCAATTCCCAAGCATTTTGGAATGATAGAGGATATCGACCAACATCATGACAACCATACCTTTGAGAAAATGGATCATGCTTCCCTCATAGGGCAAATAAATGTTAAATACCAGGCTAATGAATTAGGAGAAGTTCGCCTAGAATTATTAGGAGAAGACATTCGTCAAAAAGATGGTAAAGCGTGTAGAAGCACTTTAACTCGATTCGTAGATCCATCTAATTTAGGGGTGGTAAAACTAAAAGGAGAAGTCCTTGCAGAAGGAGCATACAAAACATCAGAAGCTTTTGAATACACCTTAGAAACGTACGCTCCTCCTAGTGAGAAAGCAACTCCTGTGGAAATTGTGGAAGTAGAATTTCCCGAAGAATCAATAACTGCTATAAGTTCTGTTTGTGAAGTTTATTTTGAAATAGACGAACATGAATTGGATAGTAAAGAGATAAAAAAATTAAAACAGTGGGTCATTGCGCTCTCTAAAAATGAAGGGTGGAGTCGTGTTTTAATGGAACAAAAGGCACACATTAAAGTTGTTGGCTATGCTAGCCCACCGGCCTCCGAAGAATACAATGAAAGACTAGGAAAAAAGAGAGCTGATTTTGTTTGGGAAGCCATGAAACCTCAATTAGGGCAAGAGGTCGATAGTAATGTATCAAGTATTAAAGGAACGATAAAATCTTATGGAGAATATGATATCGAGCATCAACAACAAAAAGTGATTATTACCATTACAGAAAAGTAAGTGGTTTTCCTGACAACAAGAATATTAACCTTACAAGACGTTACAAAAGACTACTTGACAATTACGTGGAGTGGTCTTTTTGGTATTATAAGCTAATGAGTGGGTTCTAACAATCATTTATGGCTTCTACTTGACGTAACGAACGCCCTTCCTCCTGATTTTTTCTATAAAAAAGTCAATAAAATGCTTATTTTTGTGCAAGAGGCTATTCTATTTCCCATTAGGTAGGTTTTAGTAGGTTAAAAGCCGAATACCACATTTTGTAAAAACAAAAATACCAATTGTAATGAATACAGATTTCATGACGCCAGATCTTTCTGAAGATTTGCAGATGATTCGCGAAAGCGCCAAGAACTTTGCTGAGAAACACATCCGACCACATGTAATGGAATGGGATGAGGCGCAGCATTTTCCTAGAGAATTGTTTTCCAAAATGGGTGAGCAAGGATTTATGGGGGTATTAGTTCCTGAAGAATACGGAGGTTCTGGTTTAGGTTACCAAGAGTACATTACAATTATTGAAGAAACAACCAAAGTATGTAGTTCCATTGGTTTGTCTTTGGCAGCACACAACTCTCTAGGTACCAACCACATTTTGATGTTTGGAACAGACGAGCAAAAGAAAAAATATTTACCAAAATTAGCAACAGGAGAAAACTTAGCTTTCTGGGGATTAACAGAAGCCAATACAGGTTCGGATGCTGGTAGAATGCAGTGTGTAGCGAAAAAAGATGGCGATTATTACGTTATCAATGGTACTAAAAATTGGATTACACATGGTATTTCTGGCGATGTAGGCGTTGTTATTGTCCGTACAGGAGAGCTTCTAGATAGCCACGGAATGAGCGCCTTTATTATCGAACGGGAGATGGAAGGTTTCTCTGGTGGTAAGAAGGAGAACAAATTGGGAATGCGTGCTTCTGAAACAGCTGAGTTAATTTTTGACAACTGTCGTGTTCATAAAAGCCAATTGTTAGGCGCAGAAGGAGAAGGTTTTGTTCAGTCTATGAAAATCTTAGATGGTGGGCGTGTTTCTATTGGCGCTTTATCATTGGGCATCTCTAAGGGTTCTTATGATGCTTCTTTGAAATACTCTAAAGAACGCGAACAGTTTGGTAAGCCCATCTCTAGTTTTCAAGCAATCTCTTTCAAATTAGCAGATATGGCGACAGAAATTGAAGCCTCTGAATTGTTAGTACGTAAAGCAGGTTACTTGAAAGACAACCACTTACCTGTTACTAAAATTTCAGCAATGGCTAAATATTATGCCTCTGAAGTTTGTGTACGAGCAGCAACCGAAGCCATCCAAATTCATGGTGGTTATGGATTTACCAAAGATTTTCCAGTAGAGAAATTCTTCCGTGATTGTAAATTGTGTACCATTGGAGAGGGTACATCTGAAATTCAAAAATTAGTTATCTCTAGAAAAATTCTAAAGTAATTTTTTTGACTATAGTAACGATATCATAACCTGTTAAGTAATTAGCAGGTTATTTTTTTTCTTAGAACCATAATTTCTAAAATAAAAATTATGAAACAAACATACATACTGCTTCTTATTCTAGCCTTCTTTTTAGGACCGCAAGTGGAAGCACAGCAAATGGGCTTTGGTGTCAAAGGTGGTTTATTGGTAGGTACACAAGAAGGAAAACGCGCCTTATTTTCTTATCATGGTGATGTTGTTTTTGAGAGATTGGGGGCTTGGCAAGGAGATGTTCGCCCACGTCGTTTGGGTTTTGTGGCCTCCTTGGGCTATCATAGAAGAGGCGCTTCTTATAATGCAGGCAGTTTTAACAATCCTAATGGTCCTGTTATTAGTGATATTTTTGATAATATTTCTTTGGCCGCTTTATTCAAAGGAGGTTATAGATTCAACAACTTTGCCCCTTATTATGCAGCAGGGTTG
Organism: Aureispira sp.; assembly: GCA_050633105.1. Classification (GTDB taxonomy): domain Bacteria; phylum Bacteroidota; class Bacteroidia; order Chitinophagales; family Saprospiraceae; genus Aureispira. Next base: position 142,759 of record JBOEFW010000053.1, read on the forward strand.
CGGGTAGATTTTACGGTGGCGTCTCAGATGGTGAATCCCTTTGATGCACAAGGTGTACGGCCTTTAAATTTGGGATTATGGCTTGGAGGTGGCTTAGATTGGGAACCTGTAAAGTTACCTTTTGGTTTATTTATCGAGGTTAGTCTTCAACCTGACCTTACTCCACAGATCTTCTTCCGTCAAGGAACCTTGGTAGAATATAGAGATCCTTTTACCAATAGAGTAACTTATCAAACAATTAACGCTGATAGACGGGTCATTAATATCTGTTTAGAATTGACTTTTGGGGTTAAGTTTATACAGCGTCGTGACAAAGCGACAACCTCTATTGATTAACGCCATCAAGTACTCGTCTTTCACTCGATCTAAATCCTATTTCCTTTCATGAAACTTGTTGTCGTACAGTATTTTTATGATTTAACAGCCCTAGCTTTGGCAGAACGCCACTTGGAAGCCGCAGGTATCGCCACTCTTACTCGTGATGCCTTTACCACCCAAGTGATTGGGCCAGAAGCGCGTGCTATTGGAGGAGCAAAACTCCTCGTCCACCAAAAAGATTATGTCAAAGCTTCTCAATTGTTAATAGAAGGTGGTTTTATGGATTCGACCAACTCAGCTACTCATTTTTGGTGGACAGAAACATTGGATCAAGTGGCAAGTTTACTTCCAGGGGTAAGCCAGCTTTCTAGAGAACTACGCCTAGTCATTATTGTTTTCATCTTACTTTCTCTATTCCTTTCGATTGCTTTTGCTATTCTGCTCTTTTGATTAATAATCCCTTCGTTTTCTTGTGATTCTGTAGGCTTATTTTTCCTTTTTCTACTACAAATAGAGTATCTTTCTAAGAAGAAATCGAATCGTATATTACGCTCCAAGAGCCAAATCTAATTATAGTAGAATGAATACAGATGAATTGAAGGAAGCGCTGGCAAAAGCGCTCCAAGAAGAAGCTTATGTGCAGTTGGAAGATTTAGCAAAACAAGCCATTAGTGCCCATCCACAGGAGGCTTTTGGATATGCTTATTTGGGAGAAGCCCTTTTAGGAGAACTCCCAACCCCCTTTCCAGAAGTAGAGTTGTGTCTCGCTAAAGCATCAGAATTGGAGCCTAAAAATACTACGTATCTTGCTAGATTTGCTATAGTCAAAGGAATACAAGGGGCCAATGACGCGGCTCAATTGATGTGGGGAAAAATTCTTTCTATTGATCCTAATCATACAGAAGCCTTGGTTGCCAAAGGTGCTTATCAGTTAAACACCAATCGAGACTACGAACAAGCATTGCCATTTTTTGACAAGGCATTAGAACTAGATAACCAACAAGTGACGGCGTATCTCTATCGCGCCCATTTATACAATAACATAGAGCGTTATACTGAGGCTTTGCACGATATCCGTCAGGCGATAGCCATTTCCCCTGGCTTTGACAAAGATGTCACGTTACTTACCATTGAAGTCTTCAAAAATTTGAAGCAATTGGATTCCACCCTTCCATTGTACGAGGAATTGTTAGAAAAAAGCAACACCAGTTATCTCTACCACTTAGATTATTCTAGTGTCTTGACTACCTTGGGCCAATTGGAAAAAGCTGTGGAGCAATTAGAAAAAGCCAACGAATTGACAGAGCAGAAAGATAGCGTTATTCTTTATACGCTAGGAGAAACGGCTTTACAAGCAAAACTATACAACAAAGCAGTTCAAGCTTTTGAAGCCTGTTTAATTGTCAGTCCTGAATTAACAGAAGCAGCCTTTTCCATCATTGTGGTGCAAATGAAGCAAGCACAATATGAAGAGGCTCTAAAAGCAATCAAAACCTTACAAAAACAGGTCAAAGAAGAAGCCCTTTTAATAGATAGAGCTACGGTATTAGAAGGAGAAATTCTAATTGGCTTAGAAAAATTGAAAAAAGCGGAAGATCTATTGGTCCCCATAGCCAAAAAGAAAGGCATGTACCAAACAGAAGCCTACTTCCAGTTAGGGCGACTTTATCATCAACAAGGAGAAGCTGCCAAAGCCTATAAATTTGTCAAAGCCGCCGCTGCTGGCCTTCATAAAGAAGCCAAACAATACCTCAGTAATCAATTGGGAGCAGTTGTTGACCAACTCAGAGCTGCCGCCATTGATGCCAATAAAGCTGCTTTTTCTAAGAATGAGCAATCTAATTTCTTAAATAAGATCTTTGGAAAGTTATGGGTATTTGACAACTTAAAAAGCGAGCGGTTAAGTGGTTTTGAACCTCAACACATAGAAAATGTCAAACAATCGCTAGCCTTGGCTTCCTTAATGATCGCAGAAAAAGGAATTTTAATGCTTTCTGATCGCCAAGAGGAAATGGCTACTTATAAAATTCAAAAAGAAACCGCTTCTGGTGCTTTGATTGAATTTTTGCCAATGGATGGGTTTGCAGGTTTTGTTGCCAAATTACAATTGACTGCTGATGGTACCTTAGCTTTTAGTAAAGAGAAAGGAGAAGCTATTTTATACAAAGAGCAAAGCCCTACTGATGCCACAACAGCACTCAAAGCCGTTTATCAAGCTAAGATTCAAACCAAAGACGCTCAATATCTAGGTAAAAAAGCAACGCCTATCTTAGAACAAATCTTATAAAACAATCTACTTCCTTAAAGGAATAAAATACAGCTGAAATAACAAAAAGCAAACACTAAATAATTAGTGCTTGCTTTTTTTCTTTGAAAACTAATAACCAATGCTCAAATCATTAGTCACTTCGTTTTAGTTGAATGGATTTAGATCCCAGTTAGCTGGATTCAATTTGTTAACGGCATCATTAAACATACTGATCATTCCATCATAAAGCGCTTTTACCTTTTGTTTAAACTCTGCGGTAAAGCCAATATTGGGAGAAGTATGACTGTAAGAAAACCCACGAGTGCTATAAGTCAAAGAAAATGCATAGGTACGTACTTCAAAAATAGACAAACGCCCCATGGGGTAATTAATCGTTTTGTCGCGAGCACTTGCATTAGGAATGAAGGAAGGAACATAACGAATGATCGAATAAGGCAAGGGGGTATCTAGATACAATTGAGCACTCACTGCAACATCAAAAACAGCTGCTCCAAAGGTTCCTGTTAGTCCATTTGCATTTTCTGTCAAAGAAATACCAATTGGATTTCTGGCAGCCCTAATTTCTGGCCCAGCTTCAATTCCTGCTCGGATGGTAAAATCACCAACATAAGGAATATCAAACCCCAAGGCTAACCCTACTCCAAACATCAACTTCCCTGTCACATTCGCAGAGCCTTCTAAACCTAAACCGTTGCTGCTACGACGCAATTGCAATTGCCCAATAAGCTCTGCTAGAAAACTTAATTCGGCGCTAATGCCTACAAAAAGTGGCATTGGAATCGTTTTTCTTCCTGGATCAAGAATTGGAATATAGTGATCGCCCCGAGCACGCAAAACGGCATCAATAAAACGACCTGCTGTATTTCCTACTTTTGTTCGGCCGCTACTCTCTGGACTTCTAGGAGTGACTAAATCTGTAGGAGCTACACACACCTGCGCTACTTGGCGGAGTTCGGCTACTCGGGTATCAATTGTTTTAATTTTAGCTTCTAATTCTGCTAATAGCTCCTCACTTTTTTTTCCCGTGTTGGTGGTAGGCATTCCAGCAAGAATCTTCTTTTTGGATTGCTCTAATGTTGTGATTTCATCTAAAGCTTGTTGGGCAGCTGTTTGATCGGCCATAGTCTTATTATATTGTCAAAGCTGCTCTGAAAAAAGCCTCTTTGTGGTCGTTTAATAGGTTAGTTGAGAATAGAAATTAAAGCTGTTCTATGAATTGATCGCCACTTGGTAAAGATACTGGAGTAGCTGTTTCTAGATCTGTTTTTAGTTGATCATAATTTTTATCAAAATCATTTAAGCTTTGGGTCGCTAACTTTAACAGCGCTTCTAGCGTTGAGGTATCTTCTTCGCTCACGCTATTCGGGCCAGTACTTCCGAGTATTCCCTCTATAGCTTTAACAAGTTGCTCTACTTTAGGCACCTGATTGACGATGCTATCGCGCATCTTGGTCAGTTTGTTCTGTACACTTTCTGTAGCCTCTTGATACGCCGCCTCAAAGGTATTAATATTGTCTTTAATCGCGTTGACTGTCTCTAAATCTATTGCTTCTACTGTACGCGATTTGAGCTTTGGGATAATCTCTTTAGGCAAGGTTTCTTTTAGAGAAACAGCGATGGCTTCTAATTGTGCTTTGAATTGATCCATCAAATTAGCCGTATCTCCTGTTTGATCAGAAGAGGGCGCTTGCTCTGTTGTTTCTAGTAAGTCCGTATCTTCTCCAACCATGGCACCATCTATTATAACAACAGCTTTGGCTCCTGCTAAAAATGGCTTCAATGTTTTCAAAATCTTAGGCCATTTTCCTTTTTGGATCTTAGACTTTGCGCTGGGTTCAAAACACAATAATTTCTTACCTCCTTCTTCTTTACAATACACCTCTCCCATAGAGGCTTCTTTTTGAGAAGCAGACATACTTTTGTCTAACTTGCCTGATTTCATCTCCACTTGCTCAAAATGCTTGTCCATTTTTTTGTTGATTCCAAAACAAAGGAAATGGGTCAAGGGCTTATTGGCTTTATCTTTAAAGTAATCCAAAATCAAGTAAAAAGGGGTACGCACCTCTGGGTTTTTCAATACCTTCTTAACGGCATTTTTAGAGAGGGCTTTTATTTTGGTTTCTTCAACATTCTTTACCTTCTCATTCTTAAGATCAAAGGCATTGAAATCGACTTTACTTTTAAACATAATGGATCAACTTTGTGTGGTTTGTAAGTTAGAATTCTTTGGATAAATTGCAAGAATACAATCTATGACTAGGATTTCTTGTGATTCAAAATGGATGTACTAAAGCATTAATTGAATCCCTTAGTACCGTATATTTCGTTGGTTCTTAGAAATATTTTCCAATCCACCCTTCACTATCAAAAGGATTAAGATCAATGTTACTAGGATCAAGATAAGCTAATGCTTCATCTGCTGCTTTTTCTATACTTTCTTTAAATTCTTTAATCAAGGCCTTGATTCTAGGATCTAAATAATAGTGGTAATCTCCTGAAGAGCCTTCATAGACATATTTCCCTTTTTTCATGTTGAATGTCATAGAGTACTTAGGCGTCTTAATTACCAATAAATCTACTTTACCTAATGGATAATACACATTCTGTTTAACGACTACTGCTTTTTCAATGTAAGCAGGAATATATTTTAGAATACTGTTTGGAATTGGCGTCTCCAAGTAGAAACGTCCAGCCAAGGCTGCATTAATAGTGAAGGGTGCAATAGAAGCGTGAATGGCACTCTCTTTTACTTCCAACTCGGCCTCTATACTTGCCCCTATTGTAGGGCCACCTTCGATTCCTCCTGAAATAGATACTCCCCCAACAATTGGTAACTCATATCCTATAGAAACACCAACACCTACAAAGCCGTTGCCATCTACTTCTCCATGCGTTACGGCTCCTATGCCTTTTCTACGACTGGTCAAACTTCCTGTTATACTTGCTGCTGCACTCATATCGATGCTCACACACCCCCAGAAAGGTCCAATACTTACTTCTTTCCGTTTAATCGTTAACAAGGTCCCTCTCCAGTTACCATGTACACGCAAGAAAGCATCAATCACCTCAACCGCTACCGCTTTGACCTCTTCGATTGCCATTGCTAAGAATTTCTCTGCTAGGCGCTTTCTAAGATCACTAATAATTTTCTTAAACTCTGGATGGTTCTCTGCATGTTCTAACAGTTCTTTTAGAATATCTTTAATTTTACGACCATGCAAACCAGTTCGTAGCGTCTGAATAGCTGCATCTTTCAACACATCCAACAATGTTTCTAGCGTTTGCTTAGAAGTTAAGTATTTCACTTCTTCTTTGATGATTGCCAATGATCTTCTCAGCAATCTTCTAACTACTGTAGCGACTAATTTAGCCGTCCATTCTGCCCCTGTTTTATCAATTGCTAATGTCGTAGCAGAATCAATTAGCTCTTTTACTTCTCCTTTCAAACGTTCCTCTATTCGCAAATAGAGTTTTTCTTCTAGGAGTTTCAATAAGTGTTGAACGAATTCAATTAGTCTGTCTTCAATAATATCAACAACACCATCTGCAACAACTTCCAATAGGCCTTCAAAATCGCCCTCTACTACTCCTTCTACCGCTACTTTGATTAATTCGGCTACTTTTTCATCTTTGATGTGCTTATCAACTAGATCTCCTACTTCATCCTTAACACCATCTTTAAGAACATCAACCGCTCCATCGATTGTACCATGACCAACTTCTTCTACCAAATCTTTAAGGCGTTCTGCTCTATCTTCATCTTTTACTTTATCATCAATAACATCTTTTACCTTGTCAGTAACAATTTCTTTCCCTGCATCTTCTAACCGTTCTCCCAATCCATCCGTCATTCCATTAGCTGCATCTTTGGCAACCTGTGATAATTTATCCAACACATCTTGTTCAATTAGATCGGAAGCTCTAGCTTTTTCTTCTAGTTCTTTCTGTACTTTTTGGATGCGTTTGTCAATTTTTTTCAGCTCTTTATTAAGCTGTTTGATCAATATTCTGGTCAGAATATTATCATCAGAAGGTATTTGGGCTAAAATTTCTTGTTTGATGCGCTCCAAATATTGAAGCTTGTCATTCATTTCCTGAACAGCAGAAGTATTGTCAGTAGTTGTAATAGGCATATCTTATAGTTGATGGCTAAGGCCAGAATGATGTAGGATAGTGAAAGGTTGTAGGATTGGGTTTACTTATGATCTAATCCCTGTCAGAAATACATCACCAGATGGAATAGGAGCAGATGGAGTAGCGAGTTCTGGTTGTAGGCGTTCATAATCCTTTTCAAAGTCCGCTAAGCCATCTTGTGCTTGTTGTAGGAGTTCTTCTAAGTTTTTCAGCAGTTGTGCTTCTTCTTCACTCCTAGGTTGTTCTTCTACTGTCTCTGTAGTAGAAGTAGCCCTTATATTCGCCTTAATAGCGGTTGCTATTTGGTTAATTTTATCTTGTTGTCCTTCCAGAGTAGCTTTTACTTTGGCCAAGGCTTCTTGGGCAGCAGCAGTACCTTTCTCGTACATTTCCAAAAACTCTTCTACTTGCAAGAGTAAGTTGTCAACAGCTTGATCGTCCTCCTCTGTTACCGTTTTTGATTTAATGCGTGGTACAATTTCCTTTGGAAGTGTCTCTTTAAGCATTTTCGAAATCGGCTTAAAAAGTGCTTTTAGTTCTTCTAAACTAACGGTTGGTTCCTCTTTTGAGGTGTCTGGTGTTCCTTCTCCATCTTCTACCACTTCTCCATCCAACACGACAAAGGCTTTCATACTATTAATAAGAGGCTTTAACTCTTTTAATATTTTAGCCCATTTTCCATTTGGAATTTTAGAGTTCTCATCTGGAACAAAAAAGAGCAATTTCTTCCCCTCTTTTTCTTCTGCATACACTTCTCCCATAGACGCCTCTTTTTGACTACTAGACATACTTTTGTCTAGTTTACCTGACTTCATTTCGATTTGTTCAAAATGCTTGGTGAGTTTCTTATTGGTACCAAAATCTAGGAAATGGCCTTCTGGTTTTCCAGAAGGATCTTGGAAATAATTCAAAATCAAGAAAAAGGGCGTACGGGCTTTTGGATTGCCCAATAGCTTTTTGACAGCTCCTTTAGATAATCCTTTCATCTTTTTTGGCTGCACATTCGCGACCTTCTTATTGTGCTTATCAAAAGCATTAAAATCCGTCTTACTCTTAAACATTGGCTAGATTAGAAAGGGAAGTACAAGGACTTCCATGAAAAAAAGAGATTCTATTCGTCAATAATACGATTTTCTGAGCAAAAAAACAAGCATTATTTTGGAATAACTCACTCAAGAGCAATAAAATAACAAGTCCTTTTTTATTTCCTTTTTTTTGCCTACATTGATCCCTTTTTTTTACTCCTTTTTTCAAAAAAATAGAAAAGCCTATTTTATTAAGGCGCTATTGCAATAGCGCTTTAATAAAATAGGCTTTTTAAAAACGACTAAGAGTCTTCGATTACCCGTCTATGTCCTCATCATTATAGACATCGCCTTCTAGTGGCGCGCCTTCTTCTTCTACCTCAGGGGCAACAGGACAATCTGTACAAGCATCTACTTTGATGTTCTCAGGACGCTTAGACTGTGACTCCATCCCTGGAGGAACATATTCTAAGATAACAAACTCTGTTCGACGGTTTTCTTGGTGTTGTAATTCACTACAAGTCACTCCATCGTAACAATCGTTAATCATGATTTCTTCTCCTCTACCTTTGGCTTGAAGGCGTTTTTTATCAATACCTGCTGTCATTAAGTATTTCACTACCGCTTCTGCACGACGCTTAGAAAGGCGTTTGTTATAACCTTTTTTACCCCTTGCATCCGTATGAGAAGTGAGTTGGATTTTCATCTCAGGATAATAATTTAACAACTTCACCAAGTTGTCCAAGGCAGGTCGTGCATCTCTACGGATACGAGCATCATTAAAATCATAATAGATATTAACAACCTCCAATGTTCCTGGTTCTGGAAGTTTTTCCCAAACTCCATTCCCATTGTCACGATATTTTGTACCATCTAGATCTTCTTTTATTCTGGTACCATCAACTAAATCAGTAATTTTAGCTCCTGAGGAATCAGTTGTTACCTTCAATGGATCATCTGGTCCGATTCCAGTTGTGTCATTCTCACCTTCACAATTAGGTCCATAACAATACAATGGGATAGATGTCACAATTACTCCTGGCCCAGGGGAATCCACTTTACTATTGGCTATATTAGTACCACATTCTGTTCCAGTCTTAAAGGTTACCGAGCCATCTGTAAATCCAGGCTTGCTTACTGTAACTCGAATATCACAATCCTCTCGTACATCCCTAAATTCATACCGTCCTTCGGAATCTGTATAGAGCGATAATTCGTCTTGTTCTCCTCCGCAGGCCGATTCTAGCCGCACAAGCGCACTATCAATGGGCTGGTTAGAGAAACCATCTATGATGGTTCCAGAGACAATAAATATACATTCTAACTTCAAGGGAATTTGTACATACAAAGTTTTCCCTGGAGGCTCATTTTTAGAAGAAAGACGCACAGAATTGGGCTGGTAGCCTAATTTTTCTGCGGCAAAGTCACAAGCTTGATCTAAGGGCAACTCAATCGTAACCTTACCATCTTGATTGGTCAATAAGTTTTGTACTTCTGAACAAGGAGTAAAGATATCTGCGGCCTCAATAGGCATTTGCGTTTCTTCATCAAAAGCAGTGATAATGACTGTAACAGAAAGTTTGGTAAAAGTATAAATATCATCTCCTCCCTTTCCTTTTCTATTGGAAGAGAAATAACCATGTGTTTGGTCACTGTTCAAAATAAAACCAAAGTCATCGTCTACCGTATTAATAGGATAACCTAAATTAATAGGATCTGTCCAAGCACCATAGTTCTCTGTTGTTTTATAAATATCCAAGCCTCCTAAACCAATAAGACCATTTGATGCAAAATAGAGGGTTCCGCTTTCATGATGAAAAGGAAACAGCTCATTGCCTTCGGTATTAATTGTAGGCCCTAAATTAACAGGAGGTGACCAACGGTTATCTTCCAAGTAAGAAACATACAAATCAAATCCACCAAATCCACCAGGCATATCGGAAGCAAAAAATAACATCTCTCCATCATCAGACAAAGAAGGATGAACAACAGAATATTCATCACTATTAAATGGTAGTGGTCTTGGTTCAGAGTATTTTTTTGGAGCACCTCTTGATTGATAGACTTTCAGACGAATAATATTGTCATCTGCCTTATTCATATTAGAACGGGTATAGTATACTTCATTAAATTCCGCATTGAACGTCAATGGCCCATCGTGGTATTTAGAACTCAAAGAAGAACTAAATTTTTCTACTTCTCCATAATTGTAATTGTATTCCTCTGGTTCTCCAACTTGATTCCGCTTTGTAATATAAATCTCGGTATAAGGTTTACTTTCTTTATCGGTCCAACGATCATCCAATTTCATGGCTGCTTTTCTATCTCTAGAAGACACAAACACCAAGTCATTTTTGAAGAACATGGGGGAAAACTCATCTTCTTCTGTATTAATAGCATCTACTGGTTCTACTTTATACAGCTTGCCAGAAGCTCGCAAATCTTGTACGACGTCTTCCTCACAAGATTTGACTAACCACAAAGCTTGTGTATTGTTTGGTTCAATTTGAGTAACGTATTTCTCTGCCCATTCTTTTGCTTCTTGACACTTGCCATTCCGCTGCAAGGCTTGTGCATAGTAAAGCCAAGATTTCTGTGGAGCATTAGGCATACGTGCAACAAGGCCATACCAGTATTCCGTCTCGTCAGGATCACCGATATGCCGATATGCCTCTGCTATTCCTTTGACCGCTTCAGAGTCATTGCCTTTGTCCAAGATACTTAGATATAAGTCAATCGCAGCTGCATAATTGTGCTGTCCCATCAGGCGTTCTGCCCGATTGAGCTTTGGCCGCTGGGCGTCTACCGCTGTAGAGAGCGCCAGCAAGATAAAAGCAGTCAAAATATAGTGTAGGAATCGCATAAGACTATTAAAAGTTATATAGAGCGTTGGTGTGTATGAGTTAATCAGCCAATACAGGAGTAGAAAGTGTAAGGCAGCCAATCTTTACAGATTAGCTGGCCCTTTCACGCTTTATGTTAGGTATTAGAAAGTGAGGTAACGGGGATTAATCACCTTACCGCCATCATCTAAATATTTTGTTTTGTATAAATCGTAGCCCACCATGACTTCATAAGAGCCAATCCCAGGACCTAGCATATCATTAAGGGGAAGGTCATAACCTAAACCAAAACGCAAGCCATTTTTTAGGCGAAAGCCCATCCAAAAATCAACCGAATCATAAGAAGAACCAGAACCAATGATGGCCTCCACAGAAGAACGGAAACTAGCTCCTAACCAGAATCGTTTCGCAAAGATAAATCCTAAGTCCGCACTAAAAGAATTAGGCGCTCCTACATCATTTTGTACATTCTTTTCTACAAACAACCCTACGTTTCGCAACATAAAAGAAGGACGAATAGTAAGATTGTTGTTGATTTCAATCGCACCACCCATCATTAAATAGTAATGACGATATTCTTGCGACAAGGGTTGTTGGACGGATTCTCCAGGTCTACGCTCGCGCATATTATTGGTCCACAATTTAGGGGCCGAAAGTCCCACATACCACATTTTGGTATGCAAATATAGACCTGCTCCAAAATTAGGCATCCAAACAGCAGGAGTCAAATTCTGAAAAGAAGGATCATTGGCATCATCCAAATTAAGTTGAGAAAAATCAGCAGACCAGTTAGCTACCCCTCCTGAAAGACCAATATTAAGGTACATAATGCGTTTTTGCTTCTTTGGATTATTTAAACGCAAGCGATAACTAAACGTGAAATTTCCCGAAAAAGTACGTGTGGCACCAATTTGATCGTGGGTAATGTAGCCCCCTACTGCGGCATTTTGATTTTCCTTACCAATTTTAATGGGTGAATGGATGGAGAAGTTTTGCGTTAGTGGCGCGCCTTCAATTAAACCAAACCATTGGTGGCGGTGTAACAACACCATATCCAGCGCCTCTGTACTACCTGTCACAGCAGGGTTAAAGGGCAAAGGGTTGAACATGTAGTTGGTAAACAGCCCTTGTTGCTGCGCGCGGCTAGCAACACTCATACCCATAGTTAATAAAGCGAGTACGATAATTTTTTTCATAAGCTATTGTTTAATAAATACTTAGGCGACTGTGCCTGTTAAAGATTGAAAAATGCTTTAGGAAACATCTCTTTGTATTATCATTTTCCCGTACAGGGATTTTTCCTTTGGATATTCCTAGGTGATAAATAGTTGCTTCCTACCAATAGTCTGATCAACACGGTATACATTCTTGCACAATCCAGCATTTAACCATTTGTTGCACAAGATATATTCAACAAGTTCATGCTCAAAAATATCTTCCCTTATAAGGAGCTCAACAAACAGCTCTGTTAGAGCATTTTTCTAAAACTCTAGCATGGACAAAAATAGAATTCTTTTCTAACAATTTAAGGCTTCTCTAACAGAATTGTGAAAAAGTGGTCAAATTACCAGCAAAATACAAAGTCCCTTGCAAATAGGTCTTCAAAACACAGCCTATAGGCCTGTTCTTATTCTTCCCTACAAGTGCTTTATATTTATTATAAGTCCTTACTTCATCAGGAAATAACCTTTACTTTTAGCGAACTTTAAACAAAAAAATGCATCTTTGTGTCCCCCTTTATACAAGCAACTATGGACAAATCTATCTTACTAGAATTGCATTATTTAGGCAGTCTGCCTTACTACAGTAAATTACTGTTGTACCCTCAAGTATGGATAGAACAAAAAGAAAACTACCGCAAAGGCTCTTTTCGAAACCGCTGTTATATAGCTACTGCTAATGGTGTTCTCCCCCTTAGCATTCCTCTACTAAAAGGCAAGCACCAACAAGCTTCGATTACAGAAGTTGCGATTGATAACCACAGCAATTGGCAACAGCAACATTGGCGCAGCATAAAAACAGCTTATGGCAATAGTCCCTTTTTTGATTATTATGCCGCAGATTTAATCCAACTATACCAGCAACCTTACCATTCCCTTTTTGATTTTTGTTGGGCGGCTCAAGTGTTGCTCTTAGAGTTATTGACGATGGCACCTTCTATTGCTCTGACCACTTCTTATGAAACCACTCCACCAGAAGCCGTCATAGATTTTAGACACCAACTGTTACCCAAAAATTACGTCGATTACCAAGATTCAGATTATTTCCCCCTGCCCTATCCCCAAGTTTTTGAAGATAGACAAGGCTTTTTGCCTAATTTAAGCATTCTAGATTTACTATTTTGTACAGGGCCAGAAGCTCCTGCTTTGCTTATGCAGTGCATTAAAGCAAGCCGTCGCTAACCCACTGTACTTCCGTGTTTGATCATTGCTATATGGATTGGATTTGGATAAAGTAACCATTCCAACTGCTTTGATTTCGTGGTGGGCAAAATGCCTACTCTAGCTATTCTTGACCTCTCTACTTTTAAACAACTTATAATGATCTCTTCTATTCACCATGTTTTGCTCTTAAGCAGTTTGTTTCTATTAGTCTCTGCTTGCGCCAATAAAAAACCGTCTTCCCCAGAAGCAACAAAACCTAGTTATCGTCTATTATCTAGCAAGGAAGCTAGTAAATGGGTCGTCACAGATGAGAAGGAGCAATTTTTTGAAAAAGTTGCCCCTTTAGAAATGGCCATTCAGTTGCATAAATCACAAAAAGACAAGTCCCGTGATGCTATTTTACCTCTTTACAAAACCATGCTACAGGAGGATTTGCAGGATTTCACGCCTGCTGAAGAAGAAGCAGTCAAAAAAGTATTTGATTATGCCTTGGAATTGTGTTATAAAATTGATCCCAATCTTCAATTACCTGAAATTTTCCTAATCAAAACCACAGGCAAATATTACGGCCCAAGTGTTTATTATACGCGTGATAATTCTATTATCATTCCCGCTCCAATGGTTCCTTCTGATAAAAGTTTGGAACATGAAGCCTTTTTATCGACTATGATTCACGAAATCTTTCATGTGTACTCTCGTTATAATAAAGATAAGCGCGATGCTCTATATGCTCGCATAGGTTTTGAACGCTTGCCCAACCTACAGCTCTCTGAATTCTTACAAAAACGAGTACTCTACAACCCTGATGGCGTAGACTTGCGCTATGCCATTACTGTTGAGGACAAAAAGACAGGCCGCAGTTTCAAAGGTGTTCCCGTGATTTATTCTCGTTACAAAGCTTTTATGCCCAGCTTGCCTAATTTCTTTGGCTATTTAGTCTTCCAATTATTTGAAGTCGAACAACAGGACGATAAATGGGTCATTACCACTCCTAACACGGGCTATTCCATAGATGAAGTTAAAGGTTTCTGGAAACAAGTGACCCGCAACACTAATTATAACATTCATCCCGATGAATTGTGTGCGGACAACTTTGTCCTTCTTGCCCTTTCTAAAGCAGAGAATGCCAACAACTTAGCTAAGTTAAGTCCCGAGGGACAGCAATTGGTTAAAGATCTAGAAGCTATTATTTTGAATAAATAAAGTAAAAAAATTGCGTTAGAGTTTGCAGTTTTAAAAAACTGCCTTATATTTGTGCTGCTCTTACAAGAAGGGTAGTTACAAAAGGGTGATTAGCTCAGTTGGTTCAGAGCACCTCGTTTACACCGAGGGGGTCGGGGGTTCGAATCCCTCATCACCCACTTTTATTACTTTAGTATCTTTAGAATTATTCCTAGAATAGTTCTTACCCAATAACTTTGGGTGATTAGCTCAGTTGGTTCAGAGCACCTCGTTTACACCGAGGGGGTCGGGGGTTCGAATCCCTCATCACCCACTACAATATAAGCTTCTACTTTTTAAGTAGAGGCTTTTTTGTTTTTATAAGCTTATCTAATTTTCATTGCCTATCCCCTGCCATAACAACTTTAATACAGTAGACTTATCATAAAATCCTTTTTATAATGACGAGACTACAACCTTTCTTTCAAAATAACTTCTTCCCCTTCTTTATCCACCTCAACAAGCGCCTACTTTTTAATAGAGACTTTTGTTGTTGATAGATATTTGCTAAATTGTAAACTTCTTCCTTCACCGATCGACAAAACAATTTTATCATGGCTTCTGCGGCATCTAATAAAGAGCAATCGGCTCCGAATAGAAACATCTTATTTTCGGTAATCAAACTAATACTAGGGCTTCTATTGGTTGGCCTAATTGGCTTGGTTATTATAGCAGCAGCGTTTGAACAACAGATTGCTTCTCTTGTCATTAATACCCTCAACAAACAACTCAAAACAGAACTACAGGTTAGTGATGCCAGTTTATCCTTGATTTGGAAATTCCCACGTGCTGCCGTTTACCTCAACGATGCACAGTTAGATGGAGTAAGTGACCACAAAGAAAAGTTATTAAATGTCAAGAGCATTGCGCTAGAATGTGGAATTTTTGGTCTCTTAACAGGTTCTTACAATTTCACCTCTATTTCTATCCAAGGGGGTTCGTTGTTTGTTCATTATGATAAGAAGGGAAATGTAAATTATGATATTTTCACTGCCACAACAGAGGAGTCTGCCTCTTCAGAAAGTAGTGATTTAAGTTTGTCTATTTCTGATGCCACGCTTTCTAATGTGACCTTGCACTATGTCGATGAAGCCACCGCTTATAACATCAAAGTTAAAGCAACCGATGCTTATTTTGCAGGTGATTTTATTATTAACAATGAACTAAATAAAAACCAGCACGTCCTCAAAAGCTATGCAGAATTATACTCTGAGTACATTACCATTGGAGAAACCACCTATTTCAAAGGAAAGGAAATCGCCTATGATGGAGCCGTTGATTTAGATTTAGCCAAAGAGGCTTATAATTTTGATGAACTCAAACTCTACTTACAAGGCAATCTATTTACAATGGATGGAAGTATTGCCCGCAACAAAGAAGGTCTATTGTACAATTTGACCTTTAACAGCAACCAAGCTCTACTAGGCGCTCTATTGCAATTGGTGCCAGAGCCTTATGCCAGTAATATTGGTCAATTTCAAAGCAATGGCCGCCTCTCCTTTGACGCTCGTATAAATGGTGTGCAATCCGCCAAAAAAGCGCCTATTGTAGAAGTGAACTTTGGCTTAAAAGATGGTCGTATGACCCACCCTAGTTTGGATGGCAGTATGCGAGATGTGAATTTTGAAGCGCATTTTACCAATGGAAATGGTATTGATGATTGGACGTCAAAATTAGAATTGCTGAATTTTCAGGCTTCCCTCAACAACCAACCTATTAATCTCAACTGGGAGATGAAAGGCCTCGCAACTCCTATTA
Source organism: Aureispira sp. (assembly GCA_050633105.1). GTDB lineage: Bacteria > Bacteroidota > Bacteroidia > Chitinophagales > Saprospiraceae > Aureispira. The sequence continues at coordinate 158,711 of JBOEFW010000053.1, forward strand.
TCAAAATGAGAATGGATGGTAAAATTCCACTCAACGCTGTTTATGGATTTTTTGGGGAACAAGTTACTGAAGGTGATGGCTTAATCGAAATTGCTCAACTCTCTTTAGAGGGAAAGTTGAGCGATATGATGTCCATGTATCGAGTACCTAGGGTTAATTTAGGAGGAAAGATTATCTTTAATCAAGCTTATCTGTTGGTGAATGACATTCCTGTTAAAGTACCTTCAGGGAATCTCGCCTTACAAGACAATACCTTTGATATTAGCGATTTCCGTTTTCAAACAGAAGAGAGTGATATGCTGTTCAATGGCAAATTTCAAAATGTACTGCCTGTTCTATTGTCGGATTCCCTCAATTCTCAACAGGCTAAACTCACCTTTAATGCCTCGCTTCACAGCGAAAAAATGAACCTAGATGAACTATTAGCCATTGGTGGTGGACATACCGCCGAAGAAATTGAAGCCGCTCCTGTAACCGAGCAAGATTCTTTGAACAAAGATAATTTACAACAACGAGAGCGCCGTACTTCCTTCCTCAAAGGCTCTTTTAGTACCACCATCAAATCCATTAAATACCAAGGAATTCAAGCCACCAACTTTAATGGAGAAGTGGCTTTTGACAACAGTGTCCTGTTACTTCGAGGAGTAAAGGTCAATGCGATGGATGGCTTACTCAAACTCAATAGTAAGGTTTATTTTGAGAAAGAGCCACGAGTAGAATTGTTCTTAGATTGTGACAATATTGATATGAGAGAATTCTTAGCGCAGACCAATTCTTTTGGACAAGAAGCCATTACTGCAGAGAATCTGCGCGGTCGCCTCAATTCGCTCATCCGTGTAAATATGTACATGGATTCATTGGGTAATTTCCAGCATGACAAACTCTATATGGTCGCCGATGTGACGTTACTCAACGGAGAAATTTTGGATTTAAAAATGTTAGAAGGTTTTGCTTCTTTTGTCAAAATGAGTGACCTCAAACACTTGGTCTTTACAGAACTGCACAACCAGTTTAAGATTGAGAACGGCCAATTTATTATGCCTGCTATGTTTATTCAAAGCAACGCACTTAATCTTCTAGTTGGTGGGACCTATAGTTTTGACCACGACATGGACTTTCACCTCAAAATCAATGCAGGTCAAGTTGTTGCCAACAAATTTAAGCGATACAACCCTGATAAGCCTGTTGTAAAAGCGCGCCAAAAAGGCCTGTTTAATATTTATGCCCGTATTTTAGGCAATTTGTATGGAGAATACACCTACAAAATTAGCCCCAAATACACCAAAGAAAGCAAGCGTTACCTAGAGGAACAGCTTGCCCGCAATTTGCCTGCACTAACCAATACTTTAGCCTTGGAATTCAACAAAAATAAGAATATTGCAGACGCTAACAGTAAAGTCACAGAACTCAAACAACCAACACAATGGGAAGATATTCCTGAGTATGAAAGCGAAGGAGAAGAACCTGTAGAATATTTGGATTAGGACGGCATTTCTCCTATACAAATCTTGAACTATAAATCAATAGGGCTGTTTTAACAGCAATTGGTCACAATGATCACCCTGCTATTGTATGAGAATGGCAGGTATTCTTTATTTGCTTTTCTCTTATTCTCTAAGAGAAGGCATTATACAAGGACACTGTTATGCCTACTCCTCCAAATACAGAACGCTCTGCTGTTGGGCTTCCCTTAGAAAAAATCGGTTTATTTCTATTGCTGCTCAGTTTGACTATGTTGTTTCTTGCCTTTTCTATTGGTTATGTTTTTACGCGTAACCAAAGTGGCGCAGAAGGCATTTACCTCCCTCCTATTTTCATTCTCAATTCCTTTATTCTCTTAGCGAGTAGTCGATACATTCACCAAGCGAATAAAGCCTATAGAGAGGATGATACTAAAGGCTATCAAAATGCTTTAACCATTACTATGGCTTTGACCATTTTGTTTATGGGGGCACAATTGGTGGGCTGGTTTGGCTTCCACGATTCGTTGATTGGAGAAAACATTGGCAATGGCGTCAACTACCTGTATGCTATTTCAGGCTTGCACTTTGCACACATTGTAGGTGGCCTACCTTTTCTATCTGTATTCTTATACAATGCCTACAAAAAAATGGAAGAACCCATGACGGTTCTTCTTTATTTTTCTGACCCTGTAAAGCGAATGCAGTTACAATTACTAACCATTTACTGGCATTTCCTAGATGGGCTTTGGATCTTCTTAGTGCTCTTCTTCTTACTCAATATGGCGTTTTAGTTTTTTGTAAGAAATCATAGATGATATTGAGCGTGGTATTGTTCTAAGTTCTGCAAGAGACGATCTTTTGCCATCATTTTCAAACGCGGTAAATCTTCCATTGTCATTCCCTTGGTAGAAATAGGCTCTTCCCAAATACAATGCACGGTAGCAGGACTTCCGAGAAAGGGCTGTTTAGGCGTTGATACTTTATCAGAACCACAAATGGTCAGGGTTACAATTGGTTGTTGAGATGCAATAGCCAATCGAAAAGCGCCATCATAAAAGTCTTGTAACAATTCATTCGTCTTATTCCTAGTGCCTTCGGCATAGATGTGAATAGAGTGCCCTGCTTTCAGATGCGCTTGCATTCCCTCAAAAGTAGCGTAGCGACTCGCTTTGCTCTTGCGGTCTACATAGACATGCATGTTTCTAGCTAAATAACCAACAATTGGTAATTTATCCACTTCCTTTTTCGCTAAGAAGGAAAAAGGAACTGGTGCACTAGACATACAAATAGGAATATCAACCACAGAGAGATGGTTACTAATTAGGACATAAGGCCCTTCATCAATGGGCACATTTTCTTTTCCTTCAGAAGTGATCCGTACCAACATAGCGGCCAATAAGCTCTTGCCCCACCATTTGGTAACAATATAGGCAGCCCTTCTGGCTCGTTGTTCTTCTAAAAAATTGAAAATAAACGCATAGAACACTAAGGCAACAAGCCCAATGCCCAACGTTGCCAGACAACACCAAGCGAACCAAAAGCGTTGTAAAAACAGCACAAAGGCTTTAATGGGAACGGGTAAAGATTCGGTATCAAAAGTTTGCATAGCTTATAATTTTATAGAAGCATCAAGCGTTGCTATAAAGCAAGATGCCTTTTTAGGGAAGGGTTATTGGATTACAAAAGAATACAAACCTACTATTTTTACAGGAGCTGTTACCACTCTTTTCTGTTAGAATTATCTAAATAGTTCTTTAAAAAGAAATACAAAAATAATAATATTTTCTTGCTTCAAAAATCTGTTTATAAAGCTTTTGTTCGCTTGTCTCTCTCTTTTATAAGCAGATCAACCCTGTAACCTATTGTTAAAATTGCGTTAAGGGCTTAAGAACTTCTATTTTCTGATGTACCAACTCTATGACGAATGGCCTATTTCCTACTTTTTGCTAGTCTCCTCTATAGTCCTTATTTATGGGCACAAATGGCGACAGAATTTCCTGTAAAGCGCACACTTACCATTCGAAAAAAAAACCTTGTTGTTCCTTTTGAGCAAGCACTCGCACTGCCTTTTACAGCCACGTCTTGCGATTGTCCCAGTAGCCCAACAGCTCATCCATTAATCAAGCTAGGTTGCCAACATCCTGACACCGCAGCTATTTGTAAAGTTGTTGTTACACAGTTTGATGTTGCGATTTTACCGCCACAAGGTGCAGCGATTATTATTAAAAATATTAACGGTAGTTTTTTATCAGAATCCGCTCTAGAAGTTTTGCGACGCCCCAGCAATGCGGGGGCTTTTGTTTCCTATTCTAATATAGAAGGCCAAACAACTGATGGAAAGACCGTTGTTGTTCCTCCTTTTGGCAGCACCGCTACTCAACAACGCGCCAAGCGCCTCTATCGCTCTGTATATAACTTTCTCCCGACGGTAGATAGTTCCCATACAACCGTACACTCCTTCGAATTATTGGCTTACGATCAATATGGCCGCATGGTTTTTAAACAAACTTATGACAAAGATGATTTTGATGTCAATGCTGTTCGTCCTGATGCCGCTCGTTATGTTTTTCAACAGATTCGGGCACAACATGAGAGTGGATTTTATGTAGAAGTGCAGCCCTTGAGTTATCATAGTTTACTAACTCCTCCCTTAGATTTACTGTCTACAACAAACTAATATTTCTTTTTTGACAAAGATTAAGCATTAGTTACATCCATTTGATAATCATCAAGTTGCAAAAAAAGCAGTCCTCTCTTTCTATCCTTTTTAATTTTAATGCCCAATTAAAGTAGGGGCAGCTCTACTTTAAGCCATCTATACAATTGAGTTCAAGCCTTATAGGAATATAATTGGCAAGTTTTTTAGAAAAAGCCCCTTTGCTAATAGTGCTCAGGTAGCTGATCGTCAGTAATTAGAGGATGCGCGTACAACTATTAAATTACCTATTAAATAGTAGAAATCTGTACAAAACTTCCTATTTTTGTGGCGCTTAAAAAAATGACTTGGCATTATTCCTTTCCTGAAGGAAACACCATTGCTGAAATTCTCTTGAAAAAAGCTTGCATTTTGGATGCAAAAATTATGAACAAGATGACTCAGTGTATTATTTTTAGGAGCAATTTGTCATTAAAAATTATCAAAAATGTTGAAGTACAAAGCTGATTTAAAGACGCTGTTGTGGATGACTATTACCACCAGTTTGTTTGTATTACTGTGGACTAATTGGAGTGTTTGGGGAGAAAACAAGTTGGCCTTTGCCGGGCTTTACGTTTTTTTCTTGTTTATGTCTATTACGGTATCTGTTGTTGCCCATAACATCATGCATGAATCTGTATTCAAATCGGAGCTATTAAACCGTTTGATGGAATATTGGGTAATCATGTTTTATGGTACCCCTGTTTTTGGTTGGATTCCCACTCATAATCGCAACCACCACCGCCACAACAACAAAGAACCTGATTATACTAAGACGTATCGCTACACTGAAAAAAATAGATTGTGGGTTTTATTAACCTATCCTATGGTTAGTAACTATTACCAAAGTTTAGCCTTAAAAGAGTTCTTAAAAGAGCGCTTTCAGAAAAACCGTAGTGAGTTTTGGTTGTATATTTCTCAAATTGTTTTGGTATTAACTTGGGGAGCAACCTTCTTATATTTCAACCCAATTGCAGCCTTGATCTTAGTGATCATTCCACATAACCTTTCTTTGTACTCGGTTGTTGTCTTTAACTTTGTTCAGCATGTTCATGCCGATGAAGAATCAGAATACAACCACTCTCGCAATTATGTTGGAACAGGCTTTATGTCTCTCAACTGGTTGTTGTTCAACAATGGTTTCCATACAGTACACCACATGAACGCCAATCTACATTGGAGTTTAACAGAAGAGGCACACAACAAAGTCGCTCACAAAATTGACCCTTCTTTGAATGAGCGTTCTTTTTGGGGATACATTTTCCGTGCCTACATTATTTCTCCTTTTAACAATCGTTTCCGTACCAAATCTATGCGTTTAGAACGAAAAGCAAAAGAGGCAGAATTGGCTCAAATCAAACAAGATCAAAAAGTATCTGCAACAGCCCACTAGGCACTAGTCTTTTACTTAAAAAGAAAAAAGGTGGAATTACAATTGTAATTCCACCTTTTTTCTAGTTTTACAAGGCATCTAATAATTGCTTTACTAGACTCGGCACTGCTGTAGAAGCAGTATCTTCTATCACGCGTAAGTTCGGTACATCAACGGCCGCAGGTTTGGGGTCTATAAAATATTTATCCGCATCAGAATCGACCACATTCACTAGGCCTGCTGCTGGATAAACTTGCATGGACGTTCCTACAATGATAAAAACATCCGCTTCTTGTGCTATTTTTCCTGCTTTACCAATCAGAGGAACATCCTCTCCAAACCAAACAATGTGTGGACGCAATTGACTGCCCTTCTCACATTGATCTCCTAGCTCAATAGCCGTCTCTCGATCATAAACAAGACGCGGATCCGTTGTACTTCGTACTTTTTTAAGCTCTCCATGTAAGTGCAAAACATTGGTTGAACCACCTCTTTCATGCAGGTCATCTACATTTTGAGTGATAATAGTTACCTCATAACCTGCTTCTAATTCTGCTAAAGCATAATGTGCTGCATTGGGTGCGACCGTTTGCAATTGTGCCCGACGCTGGTTGTAAAATTCTAAGACCAAGGCTTTGTTTTTTCTCCAACCTTCTGGGGAAGCAACTGCCATTACATCATGGCCCTCCCACAAACCATCTGCATCTCTAAAGGTTTTGATGCCGCTCTCTGCACTGATTCCAGCTCCTGTCAACACCACTACTTTCTTCTTTTTCATAACCATTTTTTTAAAACAATTCTTAAACTAAACATAGGAAATCTGTTGTATTGAGAGCAGAACATGACTCCTTTCTTACAACAGGATTCTTAACCCTTGTCCTCTCAACCAAAAAAATCACAATTTAGTGCTATATTGCGTTGGTTTTTTACCCCAAAAGGGCAAACTTTGTTAACCATTACTATAAAAATACACCTCCACGATAATTCATCTAATCATTATTATGCAAGATAAATTTGACATCCTCGCTAAGAAAACAGCCGAAGCCAAGTTAGGCGGCGGTGAAGCTAGAATTGCCAAGCAACATGAAAAAGGAAAATTAACTGCCAGAGAGCGCATTCATTTCTTATTAGATGAAGGCTCTTTTGAAGAAATCGGCCAATTAGTGACTCATAGAAGTACTGATTTTGGCATGGAAAAACAACTCTATTATGGTGATGGAGTAGTGACGGGTTATGGTACCGTTCATGGACGCCTTATTTATGTCTTTGCACAAGATTTTACCGTCTTTGGTGGTTCTTTGTCAGAAACACATGCGGAGAAAATTTGTAAGTTAATGGACATGGCCTTGCGCAATGGAGCGCCATTGATTGGGTTAAATGACTCTGGTGGCGCCCGTATCCAAGAAGGGGTTAAATCTTTAGGAGGTTATGCCGATATTTTTTATAGAAATACGCGGGCTTCTGGTGTCATCCCACAAATCTCCGCCATTATGGGGCCTTGTGCTGGAGGAGCTGTTTATTCTCCTGCCATTACAGATTTCATCTACATGGTGGAGAACACCTCTTACATGTTTATTACAGGACCTAATGTTGTCAAAACAGTCACCAATGAAGATGTTACTTCCGAAGAATTAGGAGGCGCCATGACACATGCTAGTAAATCTGGGGTTACCCATTTTACTGCACCTAATGACATGGATTGTATCAACCAACTCAAAACCTTGTTGTCTTACCTCCCTCAAAACTGTGAGGAAGAAACACCAAGAGTTCCTTATACCACAGGAGAGGAAGAACGCCCAACCTTGGACACAATTCTACCAGACAGCGCCAATGTTCCTTACGACATGAAAGGAGTTATTGATACGATTGTTGATAAAGGTTCTTTCTACGAAGTACACAAGGACTATGCAGAAAATATTTTAGTAGGTTTTGCCCGCATGGGTGGACGCAGCATTGGTGTTGTAGCCAACAACCCTATGGTTTTAGCGGGTTGTTTGGATGTAGATTCTTCCAAAAAAGGAGGCCGTTTTGTTCGCTTCTGTGATAGTTTTAATATTCCTTTATTGGTCTTAGAAGATGTGCCTGGTTTCTTACCTGGTACGGACCAAGAATGGAATGGTATCATTAGTAACGGCGCCAAATTACTCTATGCGTTCTGTGAAGCAACCGTCCCTCGTGTCACCGTGATTACCCGCAAAGCTTATGGTGGAGCCTATGATGTGATGAACTCTAAGCACATTGGAGCGGATCTTAACTATGCTTGGCCTAGTGCCGAAATTGCTGTAATGGGCGCTCGTGGAGCGAGTGAGATTATTTTTAGAAATGAAATTAAGAATGCTGCTGATCCAGCCGCTAAATTAGCAGAAAAAGAAGCCGATTATGCAGCAAAGTTTGCGGATCCTTATCGCGCGGCTTCTCGTGGTTTCATTGATGAAGTGATTCAACCAAAAGACACGCGTAAAAAGCTTTTACGTGCTTTTGCAATGTTAGAAAATAAGGTAGATCAATTGCCCCGCAAGAAACATGGCAACATTCCTTTGTAGTTTTTCAATGAAAACCTAATACTATCATATGATGCTATAATGTTGCTTCTGGATTTAGTTCAGCAACATTATAGCATTTCTTTTTTCAAGACTTATACATGCAACAACTCCCCTCCCTTCCTTTACGCAATGGACTCCAACAGCATTTGCGCCAAGCCCAAGAAAAAATCAACCACTCCCCTAGTTATTACAAAAAAGTAAAACAAGCCAAAGTACTCTGGCAAAGTAAGAAAAAGGCCAACGCTCACAAATCTGCTTTTAATAGAATAGAAAAAGCCTTGCAGCAAGAAGGAAGCCACTGCCATTATTGTGAAGGAGTTCTAGGGAGCAGTATTGAACATTTTTATCCAAGAGGATTTTATCCTAATTTGACCTTTGTATGGGAAAACTATTTGTGGAGTTGCCAAACCTGTAACACACAATATAAAGGGGCGCAGTTTGCCTTATTTGCAGCCCCCAACAGCGCCAAAGTGGTTCCATTGGTCAAAGATCGAAGTTTCACGCCTCCCACTAGCCAAGATTCCGTTTGCCTAAATCCACGGGTAGATAATGCTTTAGATTATTGGCAACTCGATTTTGAAACGGGCCATTATGTGATCAAAAAAGATACTAGTCCTCGGGCACAGGCTAGAGCCCACTATACCCTAGAACTATTGCAACTCAATGGGCGTTCTAACTTAGTTCAAGGGCGTCAAAAGGCCTACAAAAACTATCAATCGCTCTTAGACGCTTGCACACAAGTACAAGCCCCCTCTAGTGCTTCTTATATCAAAGAGCTTTTGCCCAAGAAACAAGCGAGCTTTTACAAACAACCACTAGCCCAACAACAAGCTTTTGCGCAACAGTTTTTGCACCAACAGTTTTTGTTGTTGCCTTTTAGAGGGGTTTGGAGGAATATGCAGCAACAGGCCGCTTTGCAGCCACTTTTTGAGAAAGCCCCACAGGCATTTCATTGGTAATCTATCACTGTTTGTTCTGTAGAAAATTATACTGTTCTTCCACTAAAGTATTCTAAATCGTTCCTACTAGAGATAGTCCAATATTGTCCTCGCTTTAAAAATAAAAAAAAATTTAATAATGGCTTTATTATCCGATCATGTCAATGTATATAGTCCTTGTATTGCCCTTCTTGATTTACAAGGATGGAAAATTGCAATGGAACCTGGCCCTTATGAGGAAGAAGATGCGCGTTTAGATGTATTTATAGCTGTGCGAAATGGAACAACGATTCGAGCAGAAGATCCATTACGGTTATTAGGGCTTGCAGCAATAGATCAACATCACCAACCCCATGAAGAGGAAGCCTATTGGTGGTCTATAAAAAGTGACTTATACAACCAACTTGAAGCCGAAGCGTTAGAACGTTCTTTTTTTATTTATCAGAAGAAGTTTCCTGATGCTTGCAAAAAGTTAATTATAGAAGCCATTAAAGAGGGTAAGAATTCTGCTTCTGCTGCTCCCCATGACATTTTGGGAATCTCCTTGGCTTCCTTTCAAAGAATTCTAGAAGAAGATCCTGATTTAAAAAACTAAGGCCCTCCTATTCTACCTCCTGCATGAGTAAGTCCATAGTGAATCCCTAAAAGTCCTATGATAAATAGAATTACAAGAAAGGCTACTGTATAAAAAATAGCTTTTAAGAAACCTCCTGCTCCTTTCTTAAATTCCTCCTTCCTATGTTCATTATTTGGTGTATCCATTGTATCTTTTTACCCGTTTAGAAAAAATAAAATAAGCATCATTCTAATGTTTCTTTTTTCAAAAAAAAATCCCAAATCTTAGCGCTTGCTAAAATTCGGGATTGCTTCTATTTCTAGAGCCGTAACGCCTAGGTCATTCTTACAAAATACCTGCGTCTGCTAAATAACGTTCGGCATCCAAGGCAGCCATACAACCTGTTCCTGCTGCGGTAATCGCTTGGCGATAATCTTTATCTTGCGCATCACCACTAGCAAAAACACCTGCAATATTGGTGTGTGTGCTTCCTCCTTTAGTTACTAAGTAACCCGTGTTGTCCATATCCAACCAATCTTTGAAGATTTGAGTATTGGGCGTATGTCCAATCGCTACAAAGAAGCCCAATACATCTACTTGGCTTTCCGTTTCTGTCTTGTTATTGTGTACACGCAAACCCGTGACCGCTTCTCCATCTCCTAACACTTCTTTTACTTCTGTGTTCCAGTAGATTTTGATTTTATCATTGTTAATCACTCGCTCTTGCATGATTTTAGAAGCGCGTAGCTCATCCCGACGGACAAACATATGTACTGTAGGACACATTTTAGAGAGGTAAGTTGCTTCTTCACAAGCACTATCTCCACCACCTACAATACCCACTTCTTTGCCGCGATAGAAAAATCCATCACAAACCGCACAAGCAGAAACACCTTTGTTCATATACGCACGCTCAGATTCTAAACCTAAATATCTGGCAGAAGCGCCTGTTGCAATAATAACACTGTGGGCGTGAATTTCTTCTCCCCCATCAGTCCAAAGTTTGTGTACTGATCCTGAGAAGTCTACCTTGCTAATCATGACTCCTGTATTGATTTCTGTCTCAAAACGCAACGCTTGCTTTTCCAAGTCCATCATCATTTCTGGACCCATGACCCCATTAGGATACCCTGGAAAGTTTTCTACGTCATTTGTAATCATCAATTGTCCACCAGGATCTTTCCCAGTATACAGCACAGGTTTCATATTTGCCCGTGCAGCGTAAATCGCCGCTGTATAGCCCGCAGGCCCAGAACCGATAATTACGCATGTTGCTTCTCTAGCCATAATGCAAATTATTTTTTAATAGTCAATAGCAGTTAACCAAGCGCAAAAGATGCGCCTAAATTGCCAAATTTAGGGTGGGAGTCATTACCCCACAAAGGTAGGAAAAATTTAGGGTAGAGTGCAATTACAAGTGCGACCTCTTTGAGTGAAAGACAAGACCAGTTCTAATTGCATAATTATCAGCCAATTAATTGTTCTAAAATAATACGATCCCCTTCACTGAGGTCTTTTTTTAAAGCCTCTTTTGGTAATAACCACGCCTGTTGAACATGTTCGAACAAGGTGATTTCGCCCCTGACAAGCTGGCAGTAGAAGGGCAATAGTTCAATAGAAAGGTTCTTTTTTTGAACAACCACACTTGGCAGAGCGGCCCCTACGTTGATGTCTACCCCTAATTCTTCCTTCCATTCTCGACACAAAGCCGCTTCCTGTTCTTCTCCCTCCTCTACTTTCCCACCAGGGAATTCCCATTGTAAAGGATGACTTTGCTGTGGGCCACGTTGCAACAATAACAAATAGTCCCCTTGTTTTAAGAGTCCACAAACAACGGCAATAGGTTTTAATACATTCATTAAAATATACGATTTTAGTAATAAAAGGGGCTATTAACTCCTCTACAAGAAAAATTACTCCTTCCTAGCAAGGGACTTGCTTCAAAAATAGGTACTTTTGTCGCCATTATTAGTATAACAGACCATTGACAATGAGCATATTTTTACGGTATAGTATTTTTTGTAGCTTGATAACTTTAGTAACAGCCTGTGCGTTGACAGATGCCCAAACCGATGCCAATGCCCCAGAACAACTTTCGTTACGTGGCACGGACCCCTTAATTGACAGCACTCCTGTTCCTCCTATTATTCCTTCTATAGATACGATTCATTTAGCGGCAGTAGGCGACATGATGTTAGGGACAAATTACCCAGACAAGCGCACCTTACCAGCCAATGATGGCGTAGGTTTATTATATGGTGTCCAAGATTATCTCCGCCCATTTGACCTCACTTTTGGAAATTTAGAAGGAGTAATTGGGCGTGGAGGCCAAGCCAAGTCTTGTAATGATCCTCGCTATTGTTATACCTTTAGAATGCCTTCTCACTATACCAACCATCTCAAAGAAGCAGGGTTTGATGTCGTGAGTATTGCAAACAACCACGCCAACGACTTTGGAGCAGGAGGACGCAAAGCGAGTGCTGCGGTATTAGATACATCAGGCTTGCATTATGCGGGTTCTATGGACAAGCCTTATACTACTTTTGAAAAAAATGGTGTTAAGTATGGTTTCTTGGCTGCTGCGCCCAATAGTGGTTGCTTTAGCATGAAAAACTACCACGAAGCGGCAGAGATGGTCGCGCACCTAGATAGCATCTGTGATATTGTCATTGTCTCTTTTCATGCAGGAGCAGAAGGCGCCAAAGCCACCCATACCCCTCGTAAAGATGAGATCTTCTTAGGTTATAATCGAGGGAATGTTTATAAGTTTGCACATGGTTGTATAGATGCTGGTGCAGATGTTTTGTTAGGGCATGGCCCCCATGTTACACGAGCCGCAGAAGTTTACAAAGAACGTTTTATTACCTATAGTATGGGAAACTTCTGTACCTATGAAAAGTTTAGCTTGAAGGGACCAAAGGGAGTCGGTCCTATCTTCCAATTGATGCTGGACAAAGAAGGACGTTTCCTTGGCGGAAACGTTGTTTCTACCAAGCAATTAGGCGAAGGGGTTCCTGTATTGGATGAGAACAAACAAGCTTTAAAGGAATTACAAGCCTTATCCATTAGTGATTTTCCAGAATCGCCCTTAGTCATTACCGATGAAGGAAAGCTTTATGTCCCTGTTGGTGACTTGGTAGAGCCCAGCTTGGACAGCTTATCAATAGATAGTTTATCCAAAGACAGTTTGCCTACTCAAATTCAAAAATAAGTTCTTTAAAATTATAGGCTCTGGTTCCTGTTTTTTGCTGTACTTGCAACAAACCTTTGGGATCTAGGCCAATTATTTTACCTCGAAAGTGCTCTCCTGTTTGTGTGTTTTGAAAAGGACGCCACTCTTGATAGCCATAAAGCAGTTGTAGATATTCTGCCTCTAGGGCGGTTTCTTGTTGGGCGCGTAATTGCAAATAGCGTTGTTCTAAGTGCCAACAAAATTCGCCAATGAAGTCAATCACATCATAACTACTGCCTGTTTGAAGTTGTAAAGAAGTAGCATGTTGTAAATCGGGAGGAAAGGTAGTTTGATTGATGTTCAAGCCAAGGCCAATAACCGTACTTTCTAAGTAGGCTCCTTTGAGTTGGTTCTCGATGAGAATACCGCCCATTTTTCGATTTTGATAATAAATATCATTGGGCCATTTCACCTTTAAATCGCTCGTTGGTAAAAGATAGGTAGACAATAAATCATAAACGGCTAGCGACACTACTTGATGCAAACGAAACTGCTGATCTACCAATAGAAATTTGGGATATAAAATGATTGACAATAGAACGTTTTCTTTGGCTGAACTTTGCCAAGAGCTGCCAAATTGTCCTCTACCTGCGGTCTGATATCCCGCATAAATGGCAGTTCCTTCTATTGGATTGCTTTTTGTCAACAGTTGTTTAGCATGGGCATTGGTGGAATCTAAGTTGGCTTTATAAATTGCAACTTTTCCTACAAAAAGGCTGTTAGAGATAATAGGTTTTATGTCCAAAATTAATGCTTTTTAAAGTATCTTATTGGTCTATGATTAACCAAGGCATAAAAGTAGACTTTTCTTTTGACTTTCTATTTGAGAATACCTTGAGAATTTCCACTAAGATGTTTCTAATACAAAACATAAATCATTCTTCATCAAACTACTAGAATATTGAGCAATAAAACTTCTGCTTTTCAACAGAATAACCCTCAGCCCGATGCGCTAAACAGCCTCATCGTTGATGCCATGCAAGACAACAAAGGAAAAGACATCGTTTTGTTTGATATGCGCCATTTAGAGGAAGCCAGCAGTGACTTTTTTGTTCTCTGCCACGGTACTTCTAATACACAAATGGCAGGAATTTTAAAAAACGTCGAACGTCGTGTAAACGACGAATTTGGCCTCCGTCCCAACTATTCGGAAGGAACACCAGGTAACTGGTTGTTGCTCGACTACTTTTCTGTAGTAGTGCACGTTTTTTCTGCCGAAAAAAGAGAGTTTTACAACTTAGACGATTTGTGGAGTGATGCGAAGATTACTAGGTATGATGATTAATTAAGTTTTCATTAACCTCCAAAGTAAATTTCCTAACAATTTTAGGACAACTTTTTGAGAGGTTTAGAGTTGTAAGATTAACGACATGAAACAGCCATTTAGACGATCATGCATACAAAGACTTTCTCTCTTTATATTCATGACAACTTTATGACGTTGGTTTCAAGATAAGGAAGTTGTTCAAGAAACGACTTTTATAACCAATATACACTATCATAAAAATATGGAACAGAAAAATTCACCGAGTAACAAACCTAAATTTAATGCCTATTGGTTCTATGGCATTATAGCCGTGGTTGTACTCGCTCTTAACTTTTTAAACTTCACAGGTACTATGCCTGATGTCACCATGAAACAGCTCACTGAGCTTATTAGCAAAGGTGATGTTAGTAAAATAGTAGTGGTGACAACAGGGGAACAGAGCAAACACGCAGAGGTCTACATTGCCAAAGAAAAGTTAGAGGAAGAAGCCTATAAGAAAGTTTCTCGTTCTACGATTGGCATGAATAACACTGGACCCCATTATAAGTATACTATTATCTCTTTGGATAATTTCATGGAAAAAGTAGAGGTTGCTAAAAAGCAGTATGCCGAAGCGAATCCTGACAAAGAGGACATTCTAATTACCGCAGATACAAAAGGTACCCTAACAGGGATTATCATTTGGTTATTCCCTTTCATCTTGTTAATTGCCATTTGGGTCTTTTTCATGCGTCGTGTTGGCGGAGGAGGAGGAGGTGCTGGTGGCCAAATTTTCAACATTGGTCGTTCTAAAGCAACCTTATTTGACAAGGATACTAAAGTGAATGTTACGTTTAAAGATGTAGCAGGTTTAGATGAAGCCAAAGAAGAGGTCATGGAAGTCGTCGATTTCTTACGTAATCCTAAAAAATACACCGTCCTAGGAGGTAAAATTCCTAAAGGAGTCTTATTAGTAGGCCCTCCAGGTACAGGTAAAACTTTATTGGCAAAAGCCGTAGCAGGTGAAGCGGATGTGCCGTTCTTTAGCATTTCAGGGTCTGATTTTGTGGAGATGTTTGTAGGAGTTGGTGCATCACGTGTACGTGATTTGTTCCGTCAAGCTCGTGAAAAAGCACCTTGTATCATCTTTATTGATGAGATTGATGCGATTGGTCGTGCTAGAGGACGTAATTCTATGCAAGGCAATGATGAGCGAGAAAATACCTTGAACCAATTGTTAGTAGAAATGGATGGTTTTAGCACAGACAAAGGGGTCATCCTAGTCGCGGCAACCAACCGTCCTGACATTTTAGATACTGCTCTCTTGCGTCCAGGTCGTTTTGATCGTCAAATCGGTATTGGAAAACCAGACTTAGTTGGTAGAGAGCAAATTTTCAAAGTACACTTGAAGCCTATTCGCATTAGTGATAATGTAGATGCTAAGACATTGGCTATGCAAACGCCTGGTTTTGCAGGAGCAGAACTCGCCAACATTTGTAATGAAGCCGCTTTGATTGCTGCCCGTTATGACAAGACGGAAGTAGAAATGTCAGACTTCAACAAAGCGATTGACCGTGTCATTGGTGGTTTAGAAAAGAAAAACAAGTTGATTTCTCCTGAGGAGAAACGCGTTATTGCTTACCACGAAGCAGGACATGCTATCAGTGGTTGGTACCTGGAGCATGCTCACCCTTTAGTAAAGGTGACTATTGTACCTCGTGGACTAACGGCTCTAGGATATGCGCAATATTTGCCTAAAGAAAAGCTTATTGTGCCTCGCCAACAAATACTTGATGAAATTTGTGGGTTATTAGCAGGACGTGCCGCAGAAGAAATTACCTTTAAGCAAATTTCTACTGGTGCCCAAAATGATTTGGATCGTGTTACACAACATGCTTATAACTTGGTGATGATTTATGGTATGAATGACCAAGTAGGAAATGTTTCTTACTATGAAATGATGAAAAACAATCAGTTTGCTAAGCCTTATTCTGAGGCGACAGCTCAATTGATTGACCAAGAGATTCGCAAGATCATTGATGGTCAATACAACCGTGCGCTACAATTACTAAAAGAAAAACGCAAAGAATTAGAATTGTTAGCAAACGAGCTCTTAAACAAAGAAGTTCTTTTGCGTGCAGATGTAGAGCATCTAATCGGCAAACGTGCTTATGATGATGTTCCTGATGAGAAAAATGGAGAGAAAGCAGCAGGCGACCACAATGGAGTAGATACCTTGTTGGATCCTAATGATCTACCTGATGAGAACCACTAAATAAAGGTGTAAAGTATAATTATTAGCCTGAACGAAAGCTTTCGTTCAGGCTTTTTTAGGTCTTGTATACTCCACAGAGAAAGTTAGTTATCCTATCACTTCTTTGAAAACTCTAAAGACAACAGAAAGCTATTTGCCTTTTTTAAACAACTTCCCTACAAAAAACCTATCTTGTGGTCTTAATGACTAGGCTATCAGGCTTTTGACCTCCTGATTGTTGTTCGTCTCCAAGTAGTTGAATAGATTATTGAACTGAAAAATAACACGTGGATTCTGCTAGAGACCGCATATTAAATAAGTTAAAAAAACGGGTAGATCGCTCAGAGCCATTGCCCTATTCCAATGCTCCTACTGGTTCTCTGTTTTTTGAAGCAGAGGATGCCTTAGAAGTTGTCTTCGCCAAGCAATTTTCTGCCAATGGAGGACGCTTTGTTTATTGTAACTCCGTTCAAGAGTTAGAGGAGCAATTGCATAGTTTATCAGAGCATCGCCAATGGAACGCCATTCATTGCAAGGAAGATGCTGTACATGATTTATTAGGAGATACTCCACTCCCCTTACAAAAAGAAATAGCAGCGCCTTTACAGGTTCCTGCGAGCTTAACCACCTGTGAAGCATTAATTGCTCGCACTGGTACTATTTTATTAAGTAGTAACACTGCCGCTGGACGAAGTTTATCCATTGTACCTCCTGTTCATTTGGTTCTAGCGACCCCCAACCAAATTGTATATCACCTCAAAGAAATTTTAAGTTTACAAACAGCACGAGAAACAGAATGGCCATCTATGCTTTGTTTTGCATCAACTAATAGCCGTACTGCTGATATTGAAAAAACACTCGTCAATGGTGCTCATGGGCCCAAAGAGTTGTTTGTATTTTTATTGGATACCTAAATTCTTAGATTTTATCACAATCATTCTAAACAATGAAATTAATATTTTTACTAAGTCTGCTTTGCTGCCAAATAGCGCTAGCGCAGCCTAGTACTGACGATGTAGTGAACATCAAACAACAACCTGTCAAAGTAGTCGCCTCTGAGGCAGAGCAATTGTACAACGATGGACTTTATCAAGAAGCTTATCCTTATTACAAAGCGCTAAAAGAGATGCGCAAACGTTCTAGTGTAGAAGATAGCTACCGTTTGGGGAAAACTGCACTAGCAGCAAAAGATTATGCGATCGGTCAGAAGGAATTACATCCTTTACTACACAAGGCCAAAAACTTTCCACTTATTCACTACGAATATGCTTTGGCTTTAAAATACCAAGGAGAGTACATATTAGCTAGTCAACATTTCCAGTCTTATCTTAATAATCACGGTAGTGAAGCCAATAATGATTATGTAGGATTAGCGCAGAAACATTTACAAACTTGTCAAAAAATTCTAAAAGAGCGAGAAAAGACTTCTAATTGGTCCTTGGGTTATTTTGAAGATAAGGAAAATGAAGATCCAACAATTTATCGCGCTATCACTAAGATGAGTAAATACAATGTTGGGTTAATTGAATGCCAAACACCACAAGGGACCTGCATTAAAAAGATCTATCCAGACAATCGTATTGAGTTATTGCGCGGTGCCGTAGGTAACCCTGTGTTTAATACTTCTTCTCCTTACATTGCTCCTGATGGAGAGACGGTTTATTTTGCACAGCAAGAAATGGGAAAAGCGGAACACAATATTTTCACAGGACGACTAGCCGCCAATGGAGAGATCATTGACATCAAAAAACTAGGGCCAAATGTCAATCGTGTTGGTTATTCCAGTACCCATCCAACATTGGGAATCACTGAAAAAGGGCAAGAGATTTTATACTTCGCTTCTACGCTTCCAGGTACACAAGGTGGTTATGACATTTGGTATTCCATCAAGACCGTAGATGGTGAATTCACCCGAGCGTATAATCTAGGAACAAGGATCAATGGAGAAGGAGATGATGTTACCCCCTATTATTATCAACAAGCCAATGAACTCTACTTTAGCTCTGAAAAGCCACAAGGTTATGGAGGTTTGGACATTTATAAGATGACTGGAGAGAAAAAACGCTGGGAAGAAGGGGAAGCTCAACATCTACAAAATCCTGCGAATTCAAGAGGCAATGATTTTCATTATAAAAAAACAAGTCCAACCAATGGTTCTTTTTCTACGGATAGAAAAAATGGAAAAGAACAAATGGTGAAATACAAGAAAACAATTGGCGCCTAATCGTTTAGTGCTCCGTTAAAATAAAAAACAACTATGCAAGAGTAGGAAAAGTTAAAGTCCATTTATCAATAATTTGATAGTAAGGAAAATACTTTCCCAACAGCAACGGTTGAGGTTCGTTATCAATGGTAATCCTCTCTCTTTTAGCAAAAAAGCCGTAATTCCTCTCAAGAATTACGGCTTTTTTGTTTTACTGTTTTTGGTGCTGAATCAGTATTGGCGTTGCCTGTGGTTCATTTATATAAAGCGTCCCTAACAGTTCTGTTTTATCGAGTTGGAGCTGCCCAAAAACCTGCACTTCAATACTACCATAATCTTGTTGGGGGATAATTAATAGTTGTTTGTCTTCTAGATAGGCTGTAAGAGCCACACTTGTGTTTATGCCCTTTGTTTTATCAACTGTTCTTAGGAGCAGTATAACTTCGTTCTTTAAAGTCCCTGTTGTTATTTCTAGGGAGGTCTTTGAAGTAGTAGAGTTGGTTCTTTCATACGTTCCCTCCACGCCTTCCTCACAGTAATAGGTTTCTGTTTTTTCACAAGCAGTAAAAAGCATCAATAGTATACTGATACCTGTTACTAGTACAGTAGTCCACCTCATTGTAAATGTTTAAGTTATAAAATAGTCGTTGATAACTTTGACTTTTGATCTTCTCCCTCTACACGTATCGTGTAAGGGCTTAACTTATTTACAAGATGCTTTTTTTAAGCGTTTCCCCTATTCTATATTCCTTGCTCCATAGGGCAATTTAGAGCTATGGCTGTTGTAAGCCCCAATTAAAAAAGCGCAACACCATTAAGGCATTGCGCTTTCTACTAGCATTAGAGATAATGCTATTTTTTAGTTAGAGTCAATGCAAATGATTGTCCCGTATCATTAGTAACGGTTCCATTCATTTTATCATCAACTAGAGTAAAACTTCCAGAAAGTGTCCCTATTCCTATGCTTTGAGAAGGAATTGTTAACACGCTACAGTTTTCGTTTAACTCTCCTGTCATGTTAAAAGTAAAAGGCGTAGGGCTTGTAGGATTGTTTACTTTCATAACAGCAATTACTCCTTTCTCTCCTGCTCCTTCTTGTAATTCGATTGATCCTTGTTCTCCATTATTATCTTGTCCTTCATAAACAGCAAGTGTATTGTCTCTACAGTTTGTTTCTTCTTCCTTCTGGCAAGCTGTGAATAATAAGGCACTCAAAAAAGCGATCAACAATAATTGTAACTTCATGGTTGTATATTATTTTTTTTAAAAAATGTTTTTTAGAGTAAATCTTCTCTCTAAAACGTGACAAAGATAAGCATTACTAGTTAATGAGCCTTCCTTTAAACCATTATTTAATAAAGTCTTATAGGCTATCCTTTAGTGCTCTTTACTAAAGCATATGTTTATAATGCTGGCTTCGTTCCTTTTTGAAACTGTTGATAATAACGAGCCCATAAGGAATTATGGTTGGGTCACCTTTACTCTTTTGTAAAGTTAACAGGGATAGTAAGGTTAATATTAGGGTCATTAGGAACCATTGTCCCAACCAATTTATCATCATCAAAGGTCAATGTACCATTATATGTAGCAGAAGGGCCTACTGGTTGGTCTATGATTTTAAGAATCGAGCAATTCGAATTTAGCTCTCCTTCTAGGACATAACTCTGTGGTGTTGAGGATACTTGTGCTGTCCATGTAATTACAACTTCTTTATCTTCTCCTCCTGCTTTTAGAATGAATTCCATTGCAGGATAATTCGCGGTACTAGGGCTTGAATATGTTCCGATTACACCATCTCTACAGTTTGTTTCTTCTTTCTGACAAGCGGTGAATAATAAAAGACTTAAAAAAGTAACGAGGATTGTTGTAAATTTCATACTGTAGTTATTTGTAAATTATAAATGATTAAATGTGGGTATTTTCTAACATTAATAAAGAAGGAAGCATTTTGATGAGGCATTTCAGGTATTAAAGCGTACTTATAGCAAGCAACTGTTAACAACCTACTCTACAACGCCACTATCCCAATTCTTATTTTCATGTATAAGTAGTTTTAGTGCTTAAGATACACCTATGTCCTAAAAAATCAATAGCTTATTGATCAAGGCACAAAAAAAGAGGTACAACTATTGTTGCACCTCTCTTATCTTTTATACAGTTGATAATTAGATCAACTCATAAGTTTCCTTACTAGTCTTCTTTCTTATCGTCAGTAGCATCATTGCTAGTTTCTTCGTTCTTCAACTGCTCTCTCAACTGAGAGAAAGCACTCAAATCACCCAAAGTACTCTTCTCATTGTTAGAGTTAACTTGCTTAACGGCTTGCTTAGCAGCTTGCTTGTCTGCTCTCTTTGCATCTTTCTCTGCTTGTGCTTCGCTACGCTTAGCATCAGAGTAGAAACGAGAGTGAGATACCAAGATACGTTTGTCATCGCGGTTGAACTCAATTACTTTGAAGATCAATTGCTCATCTACTTCAGCCAAAGTACCATCTTCTTTCTTGATGTGACGGATAGGAGCAAATGCTTCTAAACCGTAAGGCAACAAGACAATAGCACCTCTGTCATCACGACGCAAGATAGTAGCTTCGTGTGTAGAACCTTCTGGGAATACATCAGCGAAAGTATCCCATGGGTTTTCTTCCAACTGTTTGTGTCCTAGAGATAATTTACGGCTATCTTTGTCAATATCCAAGATGATAACGTCTAGTGTTTCTCCTACTTTAGTAAACTCAGCAGGGTGAGCGAAACGTTTCGTCCAAGATAAGTCAGAAATGTGGATCATACCACCAATACCTTCTTCCAATTCGATGAATACACCGTAAGGAGTCAAGTTTTTAACTTCACCTTTGTGGTGAGAGCCTTTAGGATATTTCTCTTCGATTTGCGTCCAAGGATCTTCTTGTAGTTTTCTCAAACTCAAAGACATTTTGCGGTCTTCGCGATCAATTGTTACTACTTTAGCCTCATGCTCGTCTCCTTCTTTGAAGAATTCGCGAGAATTGATAGGCTGGCTGCTCCAAGAAACCTCTGAAACGTGAATCAAACCTTCTACACCAGGTGTTACTTCCAAGAAAGCACCATAATCCTCGATGTTCACGATTCTACCTTTCACGACAGAACCAGGTTGGATGTCTTCTGCCAATACATCCCATGGATGAGGTTGTAGTTGTTTTAGACCCAAAGAGATACGTTTTTTGTCGTCGTTGAAATCTAATACAACAACGTTCAATTTCTGACCGTTCTCTAATACATCACTTGGGTGCTTAATACGTCCCCAAGAAATATCTGTAATGTACAATAAACCATCTACACCACCTAGATCTAAGAATGCACCAAAGTCTGTCAAGTTCTTAACAGTACCTTCTAATACTTGTCCTTTCTCTAGTTTAGAGATGATTGCTTGACGCTGCTCTTCCAAATCACTTTCGATCAATGCTTTGTGAGATACAACGGCATTTTTGATAGATTCGTTAATCTTAACTACTTTGAATTCCATTGTTTTACCAACGTATGCATCGTAATCAATGATTGGGCGAATGTCAATTTGCGAACCAGGTAAGAATGTTTCTAGACCATCGATGTCTACGATCAAACCACCTTTAGTTTTGCTGATAACTGTACCTGTTACAACGGTACCGTCTTCAAAAGAAGAAACGATGTTAGCCCATGCAGATAACAATTTAGCTTTGCGACGAGACAATACTAATTGTCCACGCTTGTCTTCTTGTGTTTCAACATATACTTCTACAACATCACCAACAGCTAAGTCAGGCATGTCGCGGAATTCTGTACGAGAAACCAATCCATCAGATTTGCTGTTCAAATCTAATACTACATCACTAGCTGTGATGAAGACTACTTTACCAGCAACAATTTCGAATTCTTTGATGGAGCTTAATGTGCTTTCGTATAAGTTCTCATACTCAGCAATTACGCTATCTTCATAGTTCAAATTACCTTTTGAACCTTTGTCCCAATCAAAGTCATCATGTGCAGTTTCCTGCGCACGTGGTTCAGTAGCTTCTACCGCTGTAGGTGCCGTAGGTTCTACTGCATCCGTGTTTTCAACAACTTTCTCTTCGTTGCTTGTGTTTTCAAGATTCTCCATATTAGAAAATGCTTGTTTTTTAAAGGGTTAATAAATATTGTTTCAAAACACTTCAAAAGCTTGTTTTACATACTGTAAACAGACTCCTTAAAGTGCCTGCAAAGGTAATCATTTATCAGAAGCTATCCAAATTTGTCACGCAACTAGAACTAATAATTTGCGCCTTTTTATTCAACTCTTCTTTATACCTACAAAAGCTGCTGTTCCCTTACAGAAAACAGCAGCTTTTATTTTGACAAATCTCCTTCTTTTTAGCAAGCAGCATTAATCGGCAACAATCTGTGAATCAATGGTTATCCTTTTTTCTTTTTACGTCCATTTAATAAGAGTTGGTCTAAGTTAATAGACAAACCAAAATGATGGGCGGCTCCTGCTACATGATAGCTACCAAAGCCATAATCCAATTGAAATTGCTTGATACGCAGCGCGCATCCAAAGGAAAATCCAGAGAGGTTATTAAGAGTCGAAATCCCTAGCTCTCCACGACGCATATGATTATACCCTGCTGCTACTCTAAAGACTTCTGGTTTCCCTTTCTTACCAAATAATAGTTCTATATTAAAAATAAGGTGTCTAAAAATATCATCGACCACCTTTCCTGCGGTGTTTTCAGGAGCGGCGGTTCCATTGCTCACCAACAATTGTTGATCTTGGCGACTTGGATCATCATAAACAATCCCCCATTGCTGAATGTTATGTACAATCACTGAAAAACGCAAAGGAATATAGCGCAATTTATGGGCAAAACCCACTTGTAAATCAAAAGGCAAAGGTTCTAAATTTCCATCTCTATTATAAGTCGTAAACTGTGTTCCTATGTTCTTAAAGACCAAAGATAAGTTGATGTCCTTAGCTGTGTCTGAGAACATAGCCGCGGCATCAAACGCCATCCCTGTAGAATTGTAACTTCCCAAATAGGATAGAATGGTCTTCGCATTCAACCCCAATGATAAGTATTCACTCACTTGTAGGCCACTTCCTATATTAATGGCATATTCTGCGGCACTAGTTTCTCCAGTACTCGCCCCTGTTACATCGGTATTTTTAAAGTTACCATAGCTAATGTATTGCAAGCCTCCATGTACTGTCAATGGCAATTTAGAGCTTTTGATGTGGTGCCCATAAGCCAGATAACCATGGGTAATGCCGCCAAGGTAGACACTCTGGTTGAGAACAATTCGGCGATGCATCGCTGGATTGAGGGCGGCTGGATTGTGATAAGCCAAACTCAAATCCGCATCTCGTACGGTAATAAGGCTTCCCCCCAATGCTGTAATACGAGCGGCATTCGGAGTTCTCAAAAATTCATAGGTACTGTTGCCTCCAATTTGGCTCCAAGCCAAAACAGACGAGAGTAGTCCGATGATTAATAAACAATATTTCATAAACAAGCGCTATTTGTTTGAAATCCTACTTTAGAAGTAGAATTATTGTGGTAAAAACACCCCACCACTTTACTAGAGCAGTAAAGTGTGGTTTAAAAATACGAAATAAATTCAGCTTCTTTCTTCCTGTTTTTGTCATAAAGGAAAAAGCCATTGTTAAGGGGTATAGGTATAGCGCCTATAGAGAGGAGTTTAAATGATCCAAGAAGCTCTAAGTAGAGCCATTAAAGTAAGTTGGTTGTAGGGTTTATATTTATAGACGCCTATTTGGAGGTTTTGGTTGGAAAGTCTCAACAAGGAAACGCACGGCCTTGGATTAATGCTGCTTGTTTTTTATCTTTTTGACCAGAAGATGGTTCAAAAAAATTGATACAAAGTGTAAAAATCTTTTTTTATAAAAGAACAAAGGTTGTACAGGATTCGAACCTGCAACTACAGTGTATGAGACTGCCGTGTTTCCTTTACACCAACAACCTTTGTCTATCATTTAGATTTTTATAAAAAATGACTAACTAAGTATATTGTAACAGAAGTTAACATCCCCTTAGTAAATGTTGTTATCGATCTTATTAAAAAATAAGAACAGCATGAAGCTCGAACCCATCTCTCCACGATGATGGCGTGGTATATTTGCCAGATATACTAATTGTCTTTACTAGTACCTTCTACCAATCAACGGTTTTAAAATTCTTCAACAAAACGCCAGTAAGATAATTCTTCTTCTCTAAAGCTTCATAAATCGGATGCATTATTCGAGCCGCTGCATCCACTCCATCCAATGGAGGGATATACCCTGCATCAAACTGTGCTTTTCGTTTAGATTCCGCTACTCCTGTAGAAACCCAACCTACATCCACTGCACTCATATAAATTTGATCTTCTGCATAGGTGGCAGCAGCCGTTCGAGTTAACATATTCAAAGCGGCCTTCGTCATATTGGTATGTGGGTGATAATCTGTTTTCTTTTGATAACTAAATTGTCCTTCAGAAGACGTTACATTGATAATGAATTTTGCGCCAAATTCAGATTGCTTTAATAAAGGTGTCAAACTTTTGATGAGCAAATAAGGACTGATGTGATTGATCAAGTTTACTTCTAACAATTCATAGGTAGATACTTCTTCTAAAGTGGCATTCCAACTATTTTTCTCTCGAAGATCAACGGGTTGACCAAAGCGATTCAACGGAAGTTGTTTTTCCTGCTTCTGGAATAAATCTAGTGCTGGTTGTTCTTCTGTAATTGGGGTATTATTTTGCACTACCCCCTGTATCTGGGCCGTTTCTAATAAGCCTTGTTCCTTAGTTATTAATGGTTGATAATAGGCCTTAGGATATTGAATCGTTTGCGCAGCATTATTAACCAGTATATCTAATTGTGGGTGTCGGCTTTTATAATACGCTAAAAATGCTTCTACTGCTTTTAAATGACGCAAATCCAAGCCATAAACCAGCAAACGATCTTTCCAGTCTGCATAATCTATTTCTTGCTGAAACTGTTCCAAAGCCAACGCAGGAAACCGAGTGGTTACAGTTAAGTTAGCACCGCTTCTCAAAAACTTCAAAGCAGTAGCATAACCCACCTTCACTCGCCCCCCTGTTAAAATTACATGGCGACCTGTTAAGTCTATTTTTATCGCTCGATATTGATAATTCAACGTTGCACAGACAGGGCACAATCGATGGTAAAAGGAATGCATTTTATCATACAAAGCACCACAGCTATAACATTTTTGCGACTTATTAAAAGCGGTATAAACAATTGGCTCCAGCTCTTGATGTTCAAAAAGGGTCGTTCCAGCCAAGGCATTTTTTGCAATCACTGCCTGTTTTAGAATGGTTACATCAACATCTTTTGCTTCCTTCTTCCTTCCCTTTTTCAGTTGCTTTTTAGCGGTTTTATGAATTTTAGTAATTAAACCTGCAAAAGTCTTGTTATCTGGGTTTTCTAATGGCTGTTCTTTCAAGCGTTCCAACACCAACAAACAAGTTTCCCATTCTTCTAAAGAGAAGCCATATTTATGCTTGAAATCAGTCATTTTTAGACAGGTTCTGGGATTAATAAATCTATGCTATGATTCTTCTGGTTTATTTTCTCCAAATTCTTTGACAATCGCTTTGCAAAGCTTGTTCTTAGGCTTAATATCCCCTTTTTCCAAGGTCCAAATCGTACAACAAGTCCCATACTTACAGGCCATTTTTGTATTTAAAGTGCCATTCTCATCATACATTTTAATCAATCCATGATCTAGGTCTTCTTCTTGCCCTTTGGTCGTAAATGATCCTTCTACTTTAATCGTACCATTCTCATTATACTCTTTAAAAGGTCCTTGGGTCATTCCTTCTTGATGGGTCACTTCTTCCCGAAGTGTTCCATCCATATAAAAACCACGCAACATCCCTTCAATTTGCCCATCTCCATAGGTACCACTTTGCTTGATTTGGCCATTGGGATAATAATACTTAAAAGGACCATGGTGTATCCCATCTTTATAGGTCAGTACCGCATCTATTTTACCTGCTGTTGTATAGGATGTTTCTGTTCCTGTTATTTTATTTTGATTATAAGTACGCTCCATCAACAAAGTTTCTGTTGCATAATCATACTCCTTGTAAGAACCATGCTTGGCTTTGGTTTTGGCGTCTATTTGGCAAACCACCTTAATCGTACTGTCCGCCTCATAGCTTATTTGTTCTTCTAGCATTAACTCAACTGGCGCTTCGGTTTGCTCTTCTTTCGCTGATGGAGTTGTTGGTTCACAAGCCATAAAGAATAAACAACTGCATAAAAAGATAATGATTTTCATATTGTTTGGATTTTGCAAAAGTTACCCTAAAAGTAACTCTATTAAGAAAAATGGGAAAGAGATGGCAACATCAACCTCAACAGTAGTTGCCCGAAATTGGTTAGAGTCTTTTAAAAGCACTTTTCCAGCTTTGGTCAAATAGTTGTAGTTTAGTTTTTATTTGCTTTTTCAATTTCTCAAGATATGTCTTTTCGTTCTTTCTTAATAATACTGTTTAGCACATTAGTTACAATTTCTCAAGCACAAAAAAGTGTTTATGTACCCAGTGATAATCGTGATGGAGGAGCAAGTCAAGATCCTGTGCGTATCTCCACTCATGTTACGTTCCCCGATATCAAGGTGTTACTCGCTCGCGACATCCCTTTTGAAGATTTTAGTGTGGGCATCACCTCTATTCGTCATCAAGCTGATTATATCTTAACTGCTCGTCCTGAAGATGCTGTTCAAACAGTTCTTTTGGACAATTGTAGTAATTTCCCTGGTTTAAGTATTCTATATGGGCACAACTTATCTTTCCCTGATGTACGTATTGAATTTCGCGACCAAGATCGTGGTTTTGCACCTGATTTCCTGATTTATACTGAAAAAACGACTGTTTCTGAACAGGAGCTATTGGCTTGCCTATTGCCTTTGATTTTGGAGAAGGCAAGAGATTAATAGGGCGTTATGATCCATATAATGGCTTAGTAAGCTATCCTTCTTTTTCCTTCAAAAATGCAATATTTCGCTGCAAACCTTCATACTTCGTCCGCTTGACGGCTGATTTTTTGAATACTTTTTGGAAAACCTCTTTTGTGATTTCTTGCCAATCGCTTTTAGTTAATGCCAGTAAATCTGAGTGGGGCTCAAAAGCAGGCTCTGTGTGGGGTTTAGAAAAACGATTCCAAGGACACACTTCTTGGCAAACATCACAACCAAACATCCAATTATCAAACTGCCCTTGCATCGTTTGGGGGATGGCTTCTTTTAACTCTATTGTAAAATAAGAAATACACTTGCTCCCATCTACCACATAACCATCAGGATGAATCGCTTCTGTAGGGCAGGCATCAATACAGCGCGTACAACGTCCACAATAATCTTTGATGGGGCCATCATATAGCAAAGGCAAATCAAGGATTAATTCCGCCAAAAAGAAATACGATCCTTGTTGACGCGTAATCAACAAACTGTTCTTACCAATCCATCCCACGCCACTGTGTTTTGCCCAATCTCGTTCTAACACAGGAGCAGAATCTACAAAGCAACGCCCTTCAATTCCACCTACCTTCTCTTGTAATTCGTTAAAAAGTTGATGGAGTTTTTTCTTAATAACATGGTGATAATCTTGCCCATAGGCATATTGAGAAATCTTAGGAGCAGTGGGATCTGCTTGTTTTTGTGGGTTGTGATAATTGTATAATAAAGTCACAACCGATTGTGCTCCTTCTACTAGTTTTCGAGGATCGACTCGTTTATCAAAATAATTCTCTAGGTACTGCATTTGTCCATGGGCCCCTTGATTGAGCCATTTTTCCAAGCGCCTAGCTTCTTCCGTCAACTCTCTAGCTGCTGCAATTCCCACAAAGGAAAATCCTAGTTCATAAGCGCGCTCGCGCAGCCACTGTGTTGTTGCTCTGCTGGTCATGGAAAAATAATCTATTGGCATTCTTCAGAATTGTCTCAAGATACGACTTTATTCTGCTTTTGGTTCCTCTGTTTCTGTCGCCGTTTCTTTTGGAGCAATAACCACTCCTTTGAGAGACAAGACATCTCCTTTAGGTTTAGCATTACTATAGACCGTAATCGTTGTAAATTGAGGCCCAACTTTGCCTTTACTATCAAAACGTGCTTTAATGCTGCTCTCTTCATTAGGAGCAATATCTAAGAAAGGGTAACTACCAATAGTGCAACCACAAGAGCCTTTTACATCCTTAATAGTAAGGGGGCGTTCTCCTACATTTTTGAATTTAAATTCATACTCAACAATCTCTCCTTGTTGGATAGAATCATAGTTATGACTTGTTTCTTTGAAAGCTATATTCGCAGGAATACGCACAGGCCGTTCGGCTCTAGTTGCTTTTGGAGTCGTATCTAGAACTTCTTCTACAACAGCAATTGTATCTGGCTCTACTAAGGGTTCTGGTTCAGGAGTTACAACTGAAGTAGTTGGTGCAACAGGTGGATTTTCATCAATGGGAGTGGAATCATTTTCACAAGCCATTATTACTGTTATTAGTACTAAACTTGTTATTATAAGGCGTAGAGTGTGCGTCATGTTGTGTTTAAAAGCTAGTCAGAGAAAAGGTAAATGGGTTTATCTTGATACCTTGTTTGCTTATACGCAGGACAAGTTTTTTTGTTCCAACTTTTTTTGTTGAAATAACAATTGCAATATACTAAACATTCATCCACAAATAAACAGTTAGTCTAGCACTTTTGCAATTAAAACTTAGTGGCGGGCTATGTGTCTGAAAACTTGCAACTCCTCTAATAGATTAGTACCTTTGTAGTATGAGTAACTTTGTAGTATCCGCCAGAAAATATCGCCCCATTCGTTTTGACGATGTCGTTGGGCAACAACATGTGTCACAAACACTTAAAAATGCCATTCAAAATGGTCATTTAGCACAAGCCTTTTTGTTTTGTGGACCACGTGGCGTTGGTAAAACAACCTGTGCTCGTATTCTAGCAAAAGTACTCAATTGCCAAAACCCTACGCCTGACAAAGAACCTTGTGATGCCTGTGAATCTTGCCTGTCGTTTAATAAAAATGCCTCGCTCAATATTTCAGAACTGGATGCTGCTTCTAACAATAGTGTAGAACACATTCGTGCCTTGATTGAGCAAGTTCGTTTTGCGCCACAGCAAGGCCAATACAAAATCTATATTATAGATGAGGTACACATGCTCTCTCAACAGGCTTTTAATGCCTTTTTAAAAACGTTAGAAGAGCCGCCTTCTTATGCCATTTTTATCTTGGCAACCACAGAGAAGCACAAGATTATTCCAACCATTTTGTCGCGTTGCCAAATCTTTGATTTTAATCGGATTCAAGTCGCTGACATGACGGCGCATTTGCAGAAAATCTGCCAAGAGGAAAAAATTACCGCAGAAGAAGAAGCTTTGCGAGTGATTGCTCAAAAAGCAGATGGTGCTTTGCGAGATGCCTTGTCCATTTTTGATAGAATTGTTAGTTTCGCAGGAGAAAGTATTAGTTATCAAGATGTCATCGAGAACCTTAACATTCTCGATTATGACTATTATTTCCAAATAATAGACGCCATGGTAAGCGAAGATGCTAGTCGTCTATTGCTTATTTTTGATAAAATTTCTAGGAAAGGCTTTGATGGAGATATTTTTATCAATGGTCTAGCAGAACACTTGCGCAACTTACTGGTTTGTCAAGATCCACGCACTGTTGATTTGTTAGAAGTAGGAGAAAGCATTCAAACACGTTACCAGCAACAAGCTACTCTAGTACCAACGGCCTTGATTTTGTCTGCTCTAAGTCTAGCCAATGACTGTGATGTCAACTACAAAATGGCGCGCAATAAACGCCTTCATGTAGAGATGAGTTTAATTAGAATGGCTTATATGCAACGTTCTATGCTAGCGAGCCAGGCCATTCCTGTTGTTACTGCTGAAAAAAAAACACTTGATTCAACGCCGATAGCTAATACTGCTATGGTAGAAGAGCCAAGAGCCGCCTATACCTCTAAAGTTACCCCTCCTGTTCAAGAAACGCCTCCAGTTGTTGCCACACCAGAGCCTAAAAAAGAAGCCCCTGTTGCTCCGACTAAGGAAGAAATCACGCCTGTAGCAGAACTGAAATCCGACAATGCACCTGCTCCTTCTACCATCAGTAAAAGCACTAATTTTGCTGAAAAAATGGCCAAAAAGAAGGCAAACAACTTACTTTCTACCTTAAAAGATGCGGTAGAAGCAGAAGAACAATTGCCAGAAAAAGAGGCCTTACCTTTTACAGATGAAAACATTGCAATCCTTTGGCAACAATACTGGTCTGCGATTGAATCTCCTTCTATCCAAATCTTGTTTAAAACGGCCAAAGTAGAAATTCTAGACCTAGAACTAGGCACCTTGAAGGTCATTGCCGCAGGAAATAGAGCCAAAGATGCTATTTTCCGCGAAGCGCCTTTGAAACAACTGCTCATGCAACAGTTTCAGAAGAAGAGCTTAACCTTGGAAGTTATTATAGATGAGAAAAAACTAGACCTCCCAAAACCCAAACCCATGTTACCACAAACCGATCGCGATAAATATGTTCATTTTTTAAAAATGAACCCAACACTCAAAGATTTTCA
Source organism: Aureispira sp. (assembly GCA_050633105.1). Taxonomy (GTDB): domain Bacteria; phylum Bacteroidota; class Bacteroidia; order Chitinophagales; family Saprospiraceae; genus Aureispira. The sequence goes on from JBOEFW010000053.1 coordinate 189,816, forward strand.
GAAACAATTTCAATTGTTACCCCCCAAAAGCTAAGGAACAATTATTACTAGCATTTAGTACAGGACTATTTTGATTATGGAAAAGAAGCAGATTCAATTAGATTTAAATTTTGAAGAAATCAATGTTATTCTCAAAGCTCTAGGAAATTTACCATTTAATGAGGTGTATGACTTGATTGGAAAAATTCACGAGCAAGCCAATAGTCAAAACAATTCCTAATTTCACGCCCTACCTCCAGATGGAACATTATTTAGAAATATCGGCCACGGCCTGCTTTATTGGCTTAGTAGATGCCGCTGCTTATCAGGGATTTATTGGCAATGAGGTAGCTTACGAAACCTTGGAGCAACATATTCTGAAGCAGATGCAACAAGGACGTCTCTTGTTTTGGGGATCTATCACGCCCAATCGTTGGACGATACGCCTGATTGATCAGCCCAGTCCCTCCCCTGCCATACAATCGTTCCAAGGACAATTACACGTTTCTTCTAATCAGTTGTATTTGGTCAATTACGACATGTTGATGGATGCCGCGCAATTTAAAGAAGATGCGCTCTCGCAACAATTCTTATCTCCTATTCCCATAAAAAAAGGTTGGTATCAAATAACTGTCCATCAGCTTTTTAATCCTGATCAAGATGCTATTACAGAGGAAGGTTTAGGTTTTGAAATCCACCTAGCTCCTCTTGCCAAAACGCCTTCTCAACCAGCCAATTCGTTTACAACAATTCCTTGGTCTATCTATTAGTTTTGATGACTAATTAAAAAAAACACATCTAAAAACTTGACTTTTTAGAACAATAATTAGACATTTGTCTAAATATACAATTACACAGTATGAACCATCTTTTTAAAGCATTGAATGATGCAACTCGACGCGCCATCTTAGAATTATTAAAAGAAAGCGATTTAACAGCAGGAGACATTGCTGCACATTTTGATATTTCTAAACCCAGTATCTCTCATCATTTAGATTTACTGAAACGCGCCAACTTAGTCACTTCTATTCGGAAAGGGCAATACTTGGTGTACTCTCTCAATATGAGCGTCTTTGAGGAAGTTATTCAATGGTTGATGCAGTTTAGAGATTCTACTGATTAATAATTAAAATCCCTTTTATCATGACAGCTACCACTAATTTCGTCAAGACCAATGGTTTACTTTTGATTTTAACTATAGCTCCTCTTGTCTATCTTCTAGTAATGTGGTCTAGTATCCCAGAGACCGTTCCTTTGCACTGGAATTTTAAAGGCGAGCCCGACCGCTATGGTTCTAAACAATCCCTACTTTGGTTGCTTGTTGGACTTAATCTATTTATGTATCTCTTTCTATTAATCTTGCCCCGCATTGCAGCACGCAAGGAAGAAATAGATGCTATGGGTAGCAAATACAACCGCCTTCGATTTGTTTTACAATTGTTTGTTGCTATGTTGAGTGGTATTATTGTATTAATGGCAAGTGGTCAGGTAGCTGTTAATCAACAGCTCTTATTAGGAAGCTGTTTCTTGCTATTTATGCTATTGTTTGGGAATTATGTAGGCAGTATTCGCCCTAATTATTTTATAGGAATAAGAACACCTTGGACCTTACAATCTGATACCGTTTGGCGCAAAACACATCGTTTGACAGGGCGCTTATTATTGACAGGAGTAGTATTGGGTTTTATTTTGTTATTTTCCTTGCCTTCCTCTTGGGGAATGATGGGAGTCGTTTCCGTCCTAGTCGCAGCCTTACTTTTTCCTGCGGTGTATTCTTTTTTCTTGTTTAAGAAAGAGCAAGCTAGTACCTAGTTAGGTATTACTAGAGCATACTTTAATAAAAGCTCGCCCAATATTGAACGAATTACCAATAAACGCCGTTATCAGGTTGATAAAATATTTTGATAAATCAATCGAAAAATTATGCTACCCTTTAAAACTGGAAAGATGTAACCTAATCGTCCAAAGATTAGAATGAAATAATTTTGAAGTTTAACTAAAAAACGAAAAATGAAAAATATATTTTTCACTTCAGACCACCACTTTGGACATAAAAACGTAATCAAATACTCTGACCGTCCATTTGAATCCATTACAGAAATGGATCAAATAATGATACAAAGATGGAATGAAAAGATCGGTAAAACCGATGAAGTTTATCATTTAGGAGATGTAGGTTTATCCTCCTCTGGAAAATTGCGAAAAATTTTAGAGCAACTGAATGGTAAGATTTATTTAATCAAGGGTAATCATGAAAAATCAGCCGAAGCTTGTTCTTCAAGATTTGAATGGATTAAAGATTACTATGAACTGATAATTGAAGATGATGAATTTGAAAAAGGGCAACAAATGGTTGTTTTATTTCACTATTCATTAAGAGCGTGGAATGCTTCTCATTGGGGCACTTATCATTTATATGGACATTCTCATGGAACTTTAGAAGACAAATCAGATTCCTTATCCTTTGATATTGGAGTTGATTGTCATGATTTTTATCCATTATCTTATGAAGAGGTAAAATCCATTATGCAAAAGAAAAATTGGAACCCTCCCTTCAAAAAAGGGAATAGATAAAAGAGAAAGTGAATTGGCAACAATTAGTCTAACTATAAATCAGTAAGGCTATACAAACTGCCATAACCTATAACAGTGTTTAAAGTGGAGGCTTAAAGAGATATTTACTACAATACCTTTTCCATTTTAAACACTGCTTTTTTATGTCCTATAATTGGAGATATCTCACCTAGAAAACACTATACAGCAAGGATTGCTGTCCATCTTAATGCATCATTAAAATGAGTGCCTTATACTTTAAACAAAAAAGGCAACTAGCCTGGTTAGTACTAGTTGCCCTTGGTTGGTTATGATTCATTGGTGAAATCCATAGATTTCTATTACATGGCTATTTACAGCTCTGCGAAAGAACCATTTTGGTTGTTTGCATCCCCATAACGCTTCCAAGTTTTGTTTAATTGTACCCAGATCTTACCGTCTTGGTCCAATTTGATGGCATCATAAGCAGTTTCTACGATTTCAAGACCTTGCTCATTTAATAGTCCCCATTTTCCATCAACCATGACAGCAGCTACTCCTTCATTGAAACCACCTACCCAGTCGTAACGTAAAGGTGTCAAGCGCTTGCCTTGTTTGTTGATGAATGTCCATTTACCATTTTTATTAACAGCAGCATATCCATTGTTGAACAAACGAATGTCATTATAGATAGGCTGGCAAATTTCGTATCCTTGTTTGTTAATCAAACCAAATTTTCCATCTACTTTGATTAGAGCAGCACCTTCTTGGTACTCGCTAATAATTAGTGCACCAGTACTAGTAGTACCTTTATTGGGTGTAATTGTCTGAACAGATGCGACAAAAGTACCTTCAGAAAAAGATTGGTGGCTTACTAATTGAGCTTGTGTGTTGATGGCTAAAAGACTCAAAGCTACGACTAGTGTATTTCTTAAGCTTGTGAATGACCCTTTCATAATTAATAATGTTGTTTAAAGTTAGTTTGTATTCTTAATAAAAAATTATTATCAAAATATTCAATGTCATTTTAGGGTTTCAAATATAAGATATCCACGCCATGACATTTACTACAAAGCAATTAACCGCAGAAAAGTTTCTACTCTAAAAGCACCTTCGACTATTCCTAGAATTTTATCGATGAACGATTCTCCTTATAAGGTTTAGTTAATACTTTTAGTAGATTCTTTACAAATAATTTAAGCACAATACTCTTCAAGATAACAATGTAGCTTCCTATTTTTTTTCGCCCTACAAAATTGTATTTGGGTGTGAATTTGATTTTAGAAGTATAATTTGTTACAACTTGTTGAATGCTCGCAATTATCCTTTTTTGCTGTTTCTTGTCAAAATTTTTGCTTTCTTGTAAAGCAACTTATCTATTCTTTGCTGACACAAAATTAGACTATTATTCTTATAATTCCACATTTTTAACGTTAAAACAAAATTAAATTCCGAAACTTTTATGTTAACATTGGTTTTTTCTACAATTATAAAGGCACATAGAATTTGGGAGAGGTCACTTTTAAGAAATATTTGTACCTTTAATAGAGTCCTCTACCATTTTAATCCATTTAATACCTTCCTCATGCAGAATTTTAGTCGTTGTTCTTTTTTTTTCCTCTTTTTTCAACTTTTTCTTTTTTCTTCTTGCGAAACGTCAATTTTTTCTCAATTACGCCCAGAGACTCAGCACTTTTTGAACAATCAGGAGCAAGCTCGCTGTAATTGCTTGGATCAATATGGTAAAGATTTTGTTCAAAAAATGGATGAGGGAATTCTTTATATTAATAGCCTTGAAGAACAATATGATTTACAAAAGTTGTCTATTTCTGATCGTTACCAAATTAAAATTGGATTAATCCCCGCAACCAGCATGATAAAGACGATTTCTAACTGTATTGCAAAAAAAACCGCTGATGTCGACGAATTAACAGGTCTACTCATTCAAGAAGATTTACGAGTCGTCTTACAATTAGACAGCACGTTGTCCGATCAAGAACATTTAAGGCGCATCAATCAACCTAGTCTGGAGGTATTAGGAAGTTTATGCGCCGAGCATCAAAAAGCAGTAGAGCGTTTACAAGACTTAATAGAAGCTGCTCGTATTTTGCCTCCAGAGTTACAATAGCTCTCCTTCTATTCTTTCTACAAAAAAACCAACCACTGAAATAGAATCAGCAGTTGGTTGGTTAACCAAAGTTAATTGACACTGGAGGTAGTTTCACAGGGACTCGAACCCCGATTAGTAGCTTCGTAAGCTACAGTCTTATCCAATTAGACGATGAAACTAGGTCTCCTTGTGTGGTCTATCTCCCAAGTGACCATCAACAAGGAGAATTATAAAAATGATAATCCAAAACATGACTCTTTAAATAGAATTAGTATGGGTAGCAGGAATTGAACCTACATCTGCTGCGTCCCAAACGCAGTGCTTTGGCCTTGTTAAGCTACACCCATAATTGTTAGGTTACTACTATACTATAGTAGTCTTTAAAATTTGATAATAAAATGATACTCTACTTCGATTGCTTCACAAAACTGCGGGTTCGAACGCACACTGTATGGGGTCTAAGTCCATTGCCTCTTCCAATTCATCGATAGAGTTTTTTTATTGAAACAATATTACTCTCCAAATTATAGGGCATCGGACGAGATTACTTCGTGGCCTTTGGCTCGAACTCGTGACAGGCATATTACCGAGAAGGTTCACAGCCTCCCCGCTTAACCACTAGCGTACAGATATACCAGTTATTCATTCTTATACTATAGTACCTCTAGTGCGGCTCGAACGCACACTGTATGGGGTCTAAGTCCATTGCCTCTTCCAATTGGGCTATAGAGGTGTAAAGCAATTCTACTCTAGTCTCTAGAATATTGCTCTTGTTGTTTTATCTTTTCTTAGCTACTCCCCTTCTAACATAGTTTTGTCTGGAGCATACAAGGTTTTTACCAATAGTGGTTGGCCCTTATAGCTTCTTATGACTAAGAGCTGTTAAAAAGGTTTTCTAAAGCATATCCAATAAGGTGTTGGAGTTTTAATACTCCAAACCTTTGGATATATGTTGTTATTTTTTGTTAATTTTTTCTTTAACGAGCGTATGCCTCTAATTGCCAAATACTGCGGACAGTATCAGGGGCAGTAATAGTGTGAGGTCGTACATTACCAGCAGGACGTTTACCTGTAACTTGATGTGGCTCTGCAGTTGGTTTACTCGTAACGTCTGCGCGGAACAAGTAAAGATACTGGGCGAGCATTGGGACGATATGCTTGACAGAAGTTCTCATACGATATGGCTTATGGTGCGCGTCTGACAGCTCCGTAAAATTAAGCTGCCGTACGCACGACGTTAGATAAAAAATGACTTTCAGGCAATAGGGTATGGAGACGGCGTTGTTATAAAGTGGTCTTACAACGCATTTTGAACAATGTCATCTTCGAGAAGGGTTATTCTCTAGGCATTCATTCTTTTGTCGTAATATACTTAAAACATAGTCCGTGCCAATTCTTGGTTGAAGTCAACAATGGTGCGCCAGTACGATCAAGAAATTAGAATAGATAAGAGGCGACGGCTACGCAGTTGTTGAACAATTCAACCGACTACGAGCTGTCTTAAAGACTTAGAGCTTAGAGATGCTCGTAGTAGAATCGGTCATTGTGTTGTATCCGATCTTTCGGACGATGTGCACTTCTTAGGGGTACTAAGCAAGGACGCAGACTCGTCTCGTTAGAATAGAGTACTTGCAAATTCCATATAAATTGGCGGATTGCTGTAGAAATTCCCATAGTGAACAAATTAATTTTCCGATAAAAAAGTTAGTAATAATGTTGCAAAATAAACCGTGTGAGGTAGCTTGTTTGCGCCATTCAAAGGGTATAACTCTAAGGGCGAAAACATAGTTCCATCCAGCTAAAAAAAAGTCGTTTTTTTTAGCTTTTATTTTGTCATTTTAATAAAGAACATCTCTACAAACAATCTAAGCTTTTGGTAAGCAACATCTTAGCTGCAAAACATTTTTTTTCAAAGAAAAGCCTTTATTCAAAAAAAATTCCAAAAAAGCATGGACTTCTTTTCTATTGGTCAATAAACCTTTCCTTTGAGATGGGATCAAAGGTGTCATTCCAATATTAAGGCGTTTAAGCTTGGGTAGCCTTTGTAAAGTAGTGGGTAATGTCTGTAATGGATTACTAGCCAAATTTAGACTTTCTAAGGCTGGTAACTCATCCATCCAATCAGGGAGTACCTTAATGTTACAGGAACGGCAACTAAGACGTTTGAGTTTTCGCAATTGACGAACCCAAGGAGGAATACAGCTCAATTGGGGGGAGACAAGGTTAATGTTTCCAATTGTTGACAGGTAGCAAGTGTTACAGGCAATTCCCAATGTTGAGGAGAAGTAACAATCAAACTTAACGTTTTGAGCGCTTGTAGATCTCCCAAACTATCTGGTAACAATGGAAGCCTGTATTAAGAAATCATCAATTGCCCTACAAAGTTCAACAGCGGCAAATAACGCTCTCGAGTAGCTTCTCGAAGTGTTTTATTGTGTCTAATTAGCGTTAAAGCTAGCGCAATATTTTCCTTTTGCCAGCTTTCTATTACCTCAAAAAGGTTCTCTGTTTGTTGTTTCAAGTTCTTCCCCGTTTCTTACGATATAAGAAGCTCAAATGTAATTTTTTTATTCACCTTTCAACTATTTTGTAGCAATAAAACAAATATATGGACAAAACACTCTATACCTTATGAGTTCAACAGCTCCAATCAGTCCATTTCAATAAATGTTTGTATATTGTTCAGCTTTTAGCCCCATTATACCCGTTGAATCATTACCTGCTTATATGAATACTGACAAACAGCCGTTGGATAATAACAATAATAAGGATTCTATTGTGAAGAAAGGACGTTTTAATCTTCCTCACAATCGCTTCCTTCATTTACTTGGACGTGCTTTTAAGGAATTAAAAGAACTCTTTAGTTTACATTTGGATACGGATGAAACAGGAACAATTGAAGCCATCCATAAGAGCATTGAGTTTAAAGGAGGCAACCTCTGGGGACTTATTTTTGCTGCTTTTATTGCAGCGATTGGTCTGAATGTCAATTCAGGGGCAGTGGTTATTGGTGCGATGTTGATTTCCCCTTTAATGGGCCCTATTGTTGGGGTTGGTTTTGCCTTGGCTACCAATGATTTTGAAACACTCAAAAATGCCTTTAAGAATCTAGCTATTTTTGTAGTTGGTTCTATTTTTGCCGCGATGGTCTACTTTGCTATTTCCCCCATCAAAACCCTTACAGACCAGTTAGAAGCGCGCACGGCCCCTACCTTTTATGATGTTATGATTGCGATTTGTGGTGGAGCCATCGGAATTGTAGCGAGTTCTCGATTGGATCGAGGCAATGCTATTCCTGGCGTTGCTATTGCGACGGCACTGATGCCACCTTTATGTACCGTTGGTTATGGTTTAGCAACCGCACAATGGGCCTATGCAGGAGGAGCTTTTTACTTGTTCTGCATCAATTCTGTGTTCATTGCAGGCACTTCCTTTTTGTTTGTAAGAGCGTTAGATTTTCCTAAAAAAGAATTCTTAGACCCAGCTAAAGAACAGCGGTACAAGCTCATTATGATTACCATTGTGGTTGTTACTATTATTCCTAGTCTTTGGACAGGTTATAATTTGGTACAACGGGAAGTATTTAACAGTAAAGCTTTAGCCTTTGAGCGCAGTGTTGATAATTATCGCTTAGAAAAAGGCGTCATTATTGGTCAAAAAATAGATTATCGTCGGGATACTCCTACTATTGTATTGATTACCTCTGGTGGATTGCGTAGTAATGATCGAGATAATTTGATCCATAAAATGGCTGAAGTAGGCCTTGGTGATGCTCGCCTAGAGTTTAGAGAAGGAAACCTCGATGTAGAAGTATTATTATCAGAAGTTCAAAGCCTACAAAACAAGTTTAGCTCCATCAAAGATGAGTATTCAAGTGTACTCAAACGGCTCTATGAAGACAATGAAATTGTTCTAAAGAACAAAACAGAACGCATCAATTTCTTAGAATCTGAATTGGCCAAATACCAAGTGCAACGAAAACGCAGCAGCAAACCCGTGGATGATATCGCTCGTGAATTCTCCGCGTTGTATCCTGAAGCGGTGGAGGTATCTTACAATGAGCTCATTAAAATGAATACCACCAATAAAACGCTGGACACTCTTCCAACGGTTATTATTAACTGGGAAGGAAGGCGCTTAAGAGACGAGAAAAAAGAACGTATTGCGAACTTCTTCCAAACGAGGATGAAGCTGGATACCATTGAAATCATTGTTTATTAATCCTCTGTTGTTGTGGAACCTACTGCTACTTTTTTAGACACCTTATTAGATAGTTTACAAGAAGGTTATTTTGTTAAATTAACCCTCAGTAAAAGTGCTCCCAAAACAGCGACTTTACAAAACATCTATGGGCGACTTATTTTAGTTAAAGGACAGCGCCAGCTCTCCCTCACCTATCGTTATCCCACACAAGATATTGTCAAAAACCTTCCCTTTAAAGAGGCCTTGAGCAATATTTCGGAACGATTAGGCCGCGATTTTTTAATTGCCACTTTAAGAACAACTCGTCAAGATTTGGTCCTACAGTACAATAAAAAACGCCGTGCTCGTCTACAAAAGCAGCAGCCAAGTATTAGAAAAGCACCAACACTCGACCACAACCAAGCCAAGCAATATCTCATTGAAGAAGATGCCCCCTTCTTAGAACAATTGGGTTTAGCCAAATCAGGTCGTGTACTCAAAGAGCATCAAGATAAATACCGCCAAATCAATAAGTATGTAGAAATCATGGCGGGATTATTGGCGCCGCTCCCTGACCATCAACCCTTACAAATTGTTGACATGGGTTCTGGCAAAGGTTACTTGACGTTTGCACTAGCACATTATTTACAGCAGCAAAATAAAACGGCTCAAATCACAGGAATTGAATTGCGGGAACACCTCACCCAATTTTGCAACCAACAAGCACAGGTATTAGAATGGCCACATCTACAATTTGTAGCCCAAGATATAGGAGTTTATAAAGGGCCTATTGATGTCTTGATTGCTCTGCACGCCTGCAACACCGCTACAGATTTGGCCCTTTCCAAAGGCATTAAATCTCAGGCAAGTGTTGTTGTTGTCGCTCCTTGTTGCCATCGCCAAGTTCGCCAAGACCTAAGTCCGCCTGATAGCGCATGGAAAGGTGTTCTTAAACATGGTATTTTATTAGAACGCCAAGCAGAATTGCTAACAGATAGTATTCGCGCCTTGCTCTTAGAGGCAGAAGGGTATAAAAGCAAAGTTTTTGAATTCATCAGTTCTGAACATACGGCCAAGAACTTGATGATTACAGGCATTCGCCACGAAATAGTTCCTGCGCAACGCACCCAAGCATTGGAACAAATTACTGCCCTAAAAGCAGAGTTTGGCTTACAAGAACATTATTTGGAGCGTTTATTAGCAGTTACTTAGCTAACCTTTTCACAGACCATTTCTCGTTTCTAATTAGGTACTTCTATACTTTTTCCAAAAGGCAAGGGCACTTTTTTATGTATTTTTCTGTTGGCCTATACTAATACCTTTATTGATTCACTTAATAGACATGAAAGATAAAATTTTAGCCCGCCTCAGGGCTCTAGAAAAAGAAAGAGACATTAAGATCCTATATGCCTGCGAATCAGGTAGTAGAGCTTGGGGGTTTGCCTCTCCAAATAGCGATTGGGATGTGCGTTTTATTTATGTCCATCCTAGAGATTGGTATTTGTCTATTCAGGAGAAAAAAGACATGATTGATCTAGGAGTAGATGCGGAGGAATTAGATTTCACAGGTTGGGAATTGCGGAAGTTTTTGCGCTTAATGGCGGGTTCCAATGCCAGTCCTTATGAGTGGTTGCAATCCCCCATGATTTATCAAGAGGTAGGAAATTTTAGAAACGAATTACAGGCCTTGTTCCCTTCTTATTTTAAGGCGCGCTCGACTGCTTTCCATTATTTGGGCTTGGCCAAAAGCTCCCTCAAAAAAGGCTTGGTAGGAGCTGAAATGGACATCAAGAAATACTTCTATATTTTGCGTCCATTGTTAGCCGCGCGCTGGATTCTGACCTATAAAACAGCCCCTCCAATGGAGTTTGCGCCTCTATTGGCAGAACTCCAAGAGGAAACCGATTTGTATCAAAGTATTATGGAGTTAACTGCAGCTAAAATGAAAGCCAATGAAGGGGATAAAATTACGCCTATTCCTTTGATACAGGACTTCGTTCATCAAGAATTAGAAGACTGTTCCAAACGCGCTACTTTATTGCCAGGCAGTCCAGGAGATTACCAGTTTCTCAACGACTTTTTTAGAACTACAATTAACACCTTATAAATTAATTTCTGTTACAAGATACTAATTTTACAGTACCCTAAGCCCCGTATTATGTTGACAATTAATGACCTCAAAGAACAGGGTTTATTGCTATTTGAAACCATCAGTGGCAGCCATGCTTATGGGCTTTCTATACCTACTTCTGATGTCGACCTCAAAGGCGTTTTTATTTTGCCTAAAGCACAATTCTATGGACTAGATTATGTGCCACAGGTGAATGATACCAAGAATGACGAAGTTTACTATGAGTTGAGGCGTTTTATGGAGTTGTTATCCAAAAATAACCCTAATCTATTAGAGCTGTTACACAGTCCTGACGATTGCATTCGTTATAAAGATCCTTTGTTTGATTTAATCAAGCCATCTTTATTCTTATCTAAAAAATGCAAAAACACTTTTGCTAATTATGCTTGGTCGCAGATTAAGAAAGCTAGAGGTTTGAATAAAAAAATTGCCAATCCAATGGCCAAGGAGCGCAAGGGGATTTTAGATTTTTGTTACATCAATTATCAACAAGGTTCTATCCCTGTTACGACTTGGTTGGCCCAAGAAGGAAAACAACAAGCGTCTTGTGGCTTGGTTGCCATTCCACATATGCACGATGTTTATGGATTGTATTATAACCCTAAAGCGGAAAGTTATAAAGGTTTGGTACGTAACAATACGGTTGATACCGTCTTGTTGAGTAGCGTGCCTGAAGGAGCCCAGCAGGTGGCTTTATTTTATTACAATAAAGACGGGTATAAGAAATATTGCAAAGACTATAAGCTGTATTGGAATTGGGTGGAGGAAAGAAATGAAAGCCGTTATGCGACCACTATTGCCCATGGTAAGAATTATGATTCTAAGAACATCATGCACACCTTTAGGTTATTGGATATGGCCTATGAAATTCTCTCGGAGGGAAAACTACAGGTTCGTCGCCCGAATAGAACGTTTTTATTAGACATTCGACAGGGGCGCTATGATTATGATACGCTGCTCCAACAAGCAGAAGAGAAAATCACAGCCATTGAACAAGCTTATACGACTTCTCTCCTTCCTGAAGCACCTGATAAAGCTGCTATCGAACGAATTTTGGTGGAGATTAGATCTGCCTTTTATGCTCGAGGTTAGGCGTTCCTAGTGTCGTTCTTATCCTCTAGGGAATAAGAACGATGCTAGGTTTATCTTGGAACCTTCTTACTGACCGATATCGATCACGCCTGTGTGTCGAAAAAAGAGCTGTTGAAAAGGCTCGCCTGTGACTTTACTATCAATCCAACCGATGTAGTTAAAATACGTCAAGAAATCTTTTTGCGCTTCTTCTAAATTCGCTAAATCTTCCATCATTTGTATTCTAGCTTGTACAAAGGCTGCTTTGTGTTCTACTTTTGGTAATTTAATCAACTTGGTCATCAAGGTAATCAGTTTCTTTTCTGGATCTAATAGGGCATTATTCTTCCTTAGAAAACGGGTGTTGTTCTTCAAGATAGAAGCCAACAAAAGGTACTCTTCTTTCTCATAATAAATAATCATTTCGAGGTAGAGGCTAGGTTTCTTTAAAAGAATGCTGACTTCTTTTTTCATTAAGAATTGTTCAAAAACAATCAAAGCTTCTGAATATTTCTTTGTAGCATAATAATAGACCATCAATCTAATTTGCCAAAACTCCTGCAAGTATCGAGCGGCTGAATTCATCAGAAAATCTATGTGGTGTTGATTCTCCTCTACGTATTCTTCAAAAGCACCAAATTCTCCTTTCAAGAGATACACATCAATTTTATTTAAAAAGATGTTCATAGGTACTCGTTGATCCAAGTGTTTGGTTTTCTTCAAGAGCCCTTGTTCTATGGCTTCAATAGTTGCGCTTAGTTGCTCAATGGTAGGTGCATAAGTAATCTGGCTTAATAAGGCGCGGTAATAAAACCCTTCATACTCTTCAAAGAGTTCTTTAGATTGTTTTTTGAGCATAGAGGAAAGCTCTTTTCCATAAAAGAAGGCCATTTTAGTATCAATCAGCAAAACAGACAGCATTCTTCTAAATTGCAACTCTTGTACACGAACTGATAGACTAAATTCTTCTGAATTGGAATTATAAGGAGGCAGCGTATTTGCAATTTTTGTGACATCATCAAAAATCTCCTTTGGGTCCTCTTGTATCAACATTAGACTCCGCCCTAACTCCGTTCGGTAAAGGTGATAATCCTTTAAGTTTTGTATCGATTGTCCATACTCCTTGGTGTAACGTGCCAGTGTAGCTGGTTCTACATTCAAGTAATGAAAATGGGCGTTTTGCAAAGTGAACCACCATTCATATAACATGGGTAAGAAAAATAGCTTGTTGTATTGTTGAGCCAACTGTAGCAATTCCTGAAGTTTCTCTTGTACTTCTGTTAATAACTCTTTTTGATAAAGAATATCTAAATCTGCTAGTCCTTCTCTTAAAATGGCATCAATGTCTTGATAAGCAGGTTGATTTCTCAGGCTCTTAAGAATTAGTTTGTATAAATAATTCTGCAAACCACTTAACCCCTTCACATTTTGGAATTGCTGCTTGAATTTATCGCGGTCTACTTCTTCTACTTTATCTAAATAATCAAATATTTTCAGATAAAAACTATCCACTTTATGGTTTTGTTTTTTTGTGAATAGCTTAAAAAAGCGTTTTTCCTCCTTTTTCAAAGATAGGATGAGTCTATGCAGTTTGACTGTATTGATCCTTTTCAAAGTATTTATCTGTTTATCAAGCTTTTACCTAAAACATAGAGCGGTTAAGTATCTTAAAAGTACTATTTTTTAGGTTTGCCTTACCCACCTTATCTCTATAAATTTGCCTTGTTGTATAGTACAACTATGTTTAATTCAATAATTATTATGTGTTCTAAGAGAATTTTTGAGTTCCCGCCTTCCCTTAGTGCAAGACCTAAATTACAATCATAAAACATGCTAAAATTCAATTTATTATTACTTAATCTTTTACTTATTGGCAGTCTCTACTCTAGTCAAGTTCATGCACAAACCAAAATTTGGGGAGTTGGCACCGCAGTAGGAGTAGCAGATGCAGAGTTCCAAAACGCTTTTATTCAAGACACTATGGGGCCTTTTGCGCCAACATCTTGGACCGCTCTTTCTGTTTTTGAAGCCTTTGGTAATGTCACTCCTGGTAATGCTTTTTGGGAAAGAAGTTTATTAGGTTATTCTAGAGATTATTATTCTAATCCTCCTTTTACTCCTGTTGCTACCCCATTAGCATCTCCTTCTCAACCCAATGGAGTTGCTCTTTTTGATTCAGGGTATATGGACAATGATAGCACTGCTTCTGTAGGAGTAGGTAGCTCACCAGCGGGTCACCGTGGAGAATTAATCTCTCCAAGAATTGACTTGACAGGTTATACTGACTCTGCTTTAGTTGTCAAGTTCTTCTCTAGATTTTCTCCTAACACTCCTGCCAATACCAATGAGGTGAGTGTAGGAATCTCTACTGATGATGGAGCTACTTGGACTAGTTTTGATTATAGAGAAATTCAACAACCAGAGATTGGAGCGTTTATAGCGGTTCCTTTTCCTACTGCAACTGCGGGTATTACTGGTTTAACACAATGCCGCATTCGTTTTGTATTTGATTCCTACTATTACTATGCAATGGTTGATGATATTACAATTGAAGTTGCTCCTGATTATGATATTGCTATGGGTCGCCCAAGTCTTTTGGATAACTCTTTATCTGGGAGAGCCGATATCGTTAGAATTGGAGGTAATAGATACCAATCGTTGTCTAACATCGATGCAGGTCATTTAGAAGAATGGTTTTGGGGAGCAAAATTGCTTAACTATGGTGGAAAGACCATCTATCCAAGCGATAACCCTAAAATGTATGTTTCTATTGATTTCACAGATGCTGCTAACAACGTTACAACAGATGTTTATCTAGATACGATGAATTTAGATACCTTAGAAGCTGGTCAATACGACGGATACGAGTTTATTAAATCTTTGAGAGATGTTAACTTCATTCTTATGAATGGAGCGGGTACTTATAATGTAAAATATTGGGTTGGTCATGACAATATGGATGCCTTCACTTATAATGACACTACTTTACACACATTTGATATTACAAGTGATGCAGCTCCTTTTATTGCAAAAGGAGAATTGCGTTCGGATGGTCGTATAGGTGTTAGCCGTCCGTTCTTTCCTGGAGCGAATGATGTGACTAGTTTGGAGTGGGGTTCTGTTTATCATTTCCCCAAAGGACAAACTAATAACGTCAACATTGATTCTTTAGAATTCCGTTACTACATTCACAGAACTTATTCTGGTGTTGATTCTCATACCGTTTATGCAAATATTTACAAAGTAGTTGATGGTTCAGGTAGTACTCCTGCCAATGGTCGTATCGATGCCGATGAATTAACGCTTGTTGGTTTTAATCAAACTATTATTTCTGGTTTAAGCTCTGCACCAGCTCCTAGTTATGGAGTAGGTGTTGTGTCTAACTTTATCGATCCTGCTATTGGAAACCCATTTGCTGGTTTTGAAGATGATGGTTGGTATTATATCTCTGTGAAACAAGATCCTGCTAATACTGGTGGACCAAGTTCTATCTCTTTCCAAACTGGTCTTTGGTTTGGTGGTCATGAGCGCAACTATTCACTAAATGTTACCAATAGAGCTCCAAACAAAATTATCAACCCTTCCCCACTTTTCATTACTACAGTTTCTGGTACTGGTTCTGGACAATCTTGGAATGGTTGGGTGGAAGGACCACATGTACCTTGTTTAGGACTTCACTTGACACCAGATTCCACCAATACGAATGTACTTACTGCTGTTGATGGAACACCTTTTTCTTTAGAGGTATCTCCTAATCCTGCTACAGAAGAGATCAACATTAGTGTAGATTTTGAATCCATCACAGATGTACAGTACACCTTAACGGATGCTACTGGACGTATTGTAGAGGTCTTACAAGTAGAACAAGTAACAACAGAACAACGTACAATCAATATTGAACACCTTCCTGTTGGCATTTACTTTTTGACTGCTAAAACAGAACAAGGTAGCACCACACAACGTGTTGTCAAGCAATAGAATATGTGGCTTAATTTAATTAAGCATCACTACTTTTCCAAAAAGTAACCATTGAGTCATCCCTTCATTGGGGTGGCTCTTTTTTTAGATGTAGTCTTAGCACTCAGCAAGCGACTACCACGCCCCTTTCTTCCCCTACAGCTATGTTATTGAAATCTTGTGATGCCCTCTACTTCCAAGCACCTATTTTTAGCCTCCTAGCCTCTCTCCTCTACAGATTCCTTCCTTTATAGTAGTCGTATACTTATCAATAAACAAGCCTTCTCTTCTAAGACCAAGCAGATGATGACAAGTTGGTCGCTCCTTTATCCATTGCTCTAACAAAAAAATGAGCCATCTCTAGAAGAGATGACCCATTTCATTTATTGAAGTTGTTCAATCTTAACGCAGATTAGCGCTGTAGCATTATATATCCAGAGTAACGATCACCAACGCGGCCTTCTGCTTTGTTTGTTCCCGTTCCTGTGTAGGTTGTATCATTCAAATTCAAGACATAGAAGTAAGTACCATCTGGTAAATCTTTTCCATTGAACTGACCATTCCAGCCAGTAGGTTCTCCTTGATAAACTAGTGTTCCCCAACGAGAGAAGATTTTGATTTCTGCATTTGGATAATTGTTTTTACAACGAACAATCAACTGATCATTAATACCATCGCCGTTCGGTGATAATCCTTGTGGGATATAACATTCAAACTCGGTGACTACTTCGATTAAGACTTCTACCGTATCACAGCTATTTGGACATTGTGCATCACAAAGAGCGTAGTACAAGGTATCTACCCCAAAGAAGCCAGAACGTGGTGTATAATTCAAAGTTCCTGCTGTTACATCCAAGCTTGCTTGGCCTCCATTAGTACTGTCAATAATCGCTAGACTATAACCTGCTGGGTTAGGAGCATCGTTGACAATAATATCTCCGCCAACTAAAGAATCTCTAAACTGAATGCTAAAGAAGTCATCCAAGCCCATTGGCAATGGTTCGTATTGTACATTAACACTATCTGGCTGCTCAGAGAAACAACCATTCATAGCCACTCTCAATTGATAAAGACCAGAATCTGCTCCTGCTAACATTAGTTGCCCAATTGCTGTCGTATCAAAAGTATTATTTGGTCCAGCCCAATAATAAATCACTGGTGGAACAGGATAAGTTGTTGTGTCTTGCAATTCTAACAAATCACCATTACACAAAGGTTGTGTGTACATAATGGTAGGGTTAGGTGGTGTTGGACGAATCACAACAGTTACTGAACCATCATTAGAACAACCGTTCGCATCCGTAACAGTCAATGTATATAAACCAGCAAATGCTAAGGTAGTATTGGTACGTGTTGGGATGGCTTGTGTACTGCTAAATCCAGCAGGGCCACTCCAAGCATAATTATTACCTGGTGCATTGTTAAGTAAAGTTAAGGTCTGCCCTTCACAAGGTGTTGTTGCTGTTGGTACAGGTACCGCTGGCAAATCCAACACATCATAATCAAAGCCTAAAGCAGAACTATCAGAACAAATTGCGGCGCCTTGTGTCACTTGAATTTGCATAGAATAACTACCACTATCAGCAGCGGTCATGTTAGGAATAATCAAACTGTCTCCTGTATTTGCAAGCGCAACTCCATTAAAGTACCAATTGTAAGCAATGTTGGTACCAGTATAAGCAGCAACATTAGACAGATAAACAATCCCTGTATCTCCTTCACATGGAGGCGTACCTGTCAAAACTGGTGCAGGAACATCATTCACTGTTAAGAAAATCGAATCAGAAGCAGGACAACCACTACCATTTCGGCGATTGATGGTAAAGATATACCAACCTTGGTCGGCTACTGTAATATTGTTGATCGTCGTATCGGTTGTTATTGGATTCTGTGTAATCGCTCCATTTGGTCCAGACCACTGGTAATCGTATGCAATACCGTTAGAAGGAGCTCTTGCACTTAATGGGAACGTACTTCCTTCACATAAGACTGTATCCTGTGTAGGAATCAGTACAATTGGTGAAGCCAAAGTTACATTCACGGTATCTTGACAAATTCCAACATTACCACTCGCATCAATCGCTGTTACAGTATAAACAAAGCTTCCAATGTCTGTACAAGTAATCAAATTTGGTGTTACAAAAGTAGTATCAATGAAACAGTTATCAAAGCTATTATTCAAGACATCAACAGGAGTCAAGGTATCTTGACCGGTATTCGTTAAGTCAATGTTGATGCTACGACAAATTAAAGCAGGAGCACTAGTATCGCGAACAGTAACAGTAGCACTACAAGAATCTAGGTTTCCATAGAAATCCGTCACAATAATAGTGACCATTATTGCCCCTGTATCAGCACAGTTAAAGTTCATAGTGCTGCTTCCTGTATTGAATAAAATAGAAGCAATTCCACAAGAATCATAGCTACCATTATCAATGCTATCTGCTACTAAAGTAGCCGTACCACCTGTACTATTTAAGTAAACATCATAATTTCTACAAATAGCTACAGGAGGTGTATTATCTTCTACTTGAATAACACTACTACAAGTACTACTGTTTCCACTTGCATCTGTTGCTGTCAACACTACCGTATTGTTATTTCCAACATCTGAACAACTAAAAGTCGTTTGAGTCAAGGTGAAGTTAGGTGTATTACATTGATCAATAAATGTATTGATAATTCGACCTGGGCCAACAGTTGCTACTCCTGTTGGATCCAGTTGTACAACTACTAAGCTGTCACAATCCAATACAGGTGCAATATTGTCAATCAACGTAATCACAGAAGTACAAGTAGTGGTATTGTTAGAAGCATCAATCAATGTTAGTGTAGCGGTTAAAGGTGATTGAGCAATATCGTTACAACCATAAGTCACACAACTTTGACCATTGATTAAGGTATCAACAATAGCACAATTATCCATATTGAAGCTCATCAAGTCAGCGCCACACACAACCGCGGTTCCCATAGAATCTAACGCGACAGTAATGTTACTACAACCTTGAGTTGGTGCAATCGTATCTCTAATGTTTAGAATAGTATTACACTGTACACTATTACCACTTTGATCGGCTACACGAACAGTGACCAATTGGTTTGTACCAATGTTAGAACAATCAAAAGTGACACTTGGTTGTCCGTTAATCGTCCAAGAAGCAATCGCACAAGTATCAAAGGCATTGGCAACTTGTTGTGGTGTTACGGTTACCGTACCATTATTATTCAAATAAAAATCAATTGGTCCAGGTAGACATTGGATAGTTGGTGGTGTTATATCAACTACTGTTACAGTAGTTGTACAGAAACTACTATTGTTGTATTGGTCGATTACAGTAAGTACTACATTGACTGGTGCCCCTACATTAGAGCAATCAAAGGTATCACTTGGGAAACCATTTATTAATCTGCTAATGTTCGTACAGTTATCAGTACTACCACTGTCTATTCTATTAGCCGCTACAAAAACTTGACCTACTAGATTTAAATCAACAACAATACCACTACGACAAAGGGCTACAGGAGCAATGGTATCAATAACTTCTATAGTGACTGGACAAACATCACTATTTCCTGTCGAGTCAACAACAGTAAGTGTTGCTGCTGGAAACTGTCCTATTTGACTACAGTTGTACTGTACAGAATCTGTTAAATTGATCTGATAATCGATAATACTACAGTTGTCAAAACTAGCACTATCTATTTGTTGTGCTGTAACCCAAATACTACCAGCACTATTTAAATAAACAGGAACAGGAAGTGTAGGACAAATAGCCGTTGGGCTGATGTTATCTTGAACATTCACAATTGCGTTACATCTGGCAGTATTACCAGAAGAGTCTGTTACTTCCACTATAATAGCGTTGCTACCAATACTATCACAAGTAAAGACTAAAGTATCTACACCACTACTTAGTATCGTACTAATACCACAGTTATCATTAGCAGTCAATACAATATTAGCAACAGGCAAGATGGCTTGTCCATTAATATCTAATGTTAAGTTGGTTGTAAAACGACAGTTCAAGGTTGGTGAAGTAATATCTCTCACATTAACAATCGCTTGACAAGTATCGCTGTTATTACTTTGATCAATAACGGTTAAAATAGCCGTATTTGCCCCAACCATTGAACAATCAAAGGTATCTCTAGCTTGTCCATTAATTAAGAAAGTAGCAATCGTACAGTTATCAGTACTACTATTACTAGTATTGTTTAAGTTAATCGCTGGTACAATGAACTCTCCATTATTGGCAGAAAGTACTGCGTTGATAGGACCACCACAACGCGCTACTGGTGGAATTAAATCTTGAATTGTAATAATAGCGGTACAAGAGTCTAAGTTACCCGCTAAATCCGCTACCGTAAAGAGAACCGTATCAGGTGTATTAATCGCGTTACAACTGTATAAAATGCTATCTCTTCCATTTACTCTAAAGCTAGTAGAATCAATTCCACAATCGTCATTACTACCAAAATCTAAGGCAATCGCACGAACAGTTGCAAAACCATTTGCTCCTACTTGTGCGGTAAAGGTTCCTCGACAAATCGCTGAAGGAGGGGTACAATCTTGTACCGTTACATTCGCTTGACAAGTATTCTTGTTACCATTGGCATCTTCTCGTTCCAAAACAACTACCTGTACGCCTAAATCAGCACAAGTAAAGATGGCGTTATTAGAGCCATTAATCGTTTGAATACCTGATAAACCACAAGCATCAAACGTACCACCATCAATGTCTGCTGGGGTTACATTCACAAAACCACCACTTAAACAGATCGTTGTATCTCTACAAACCATCGTTGGAGGTACGGTATCTCTTACATCAATACTGCCACTACAAGAACTCTGGTTACCACTGTTGTCCACTACTGTTAAGGTAACAGTATTGAAGCTCCCTACATTTGTACAATCAAAAGTGCTTGGTGTTGTAAATATGGTATCGACACCACAAGCTTCAACAATAGGTGCTCCAATAATCCAGTTAGGGTCAATCGCTAATGCTCCTGTACTGTCTAAGAACTGTGTGCTGTTTCTACAAGTAACAAGAGGAGGCGTTACATCTTGAATATTAACACCAGCGATACAACCTGCACTATTATTACTATTATCGATAGCAACTAAGTTGATTGTATTAAAACCAGTGTCTACACAGTTATAAGTAAGGTTTGTTCCTCCATTAAGTGTAACAGAAACAACTCCACAAGCATCATTTACGGTATATAATCCTGTTGTAGCAGAATCAATCGTTGCTACACCCATGTTATCCAAGTTAATCGTGATCGTATCACAAACTAGAGTTGGTGCAATCGTATCTAGAACAGTTAAAGTTGTTGTACAAGAATCTATATTACCATTAACATCGGTAGCAATTAATGTTATTGGGCGTGTTCCTATATCCGTACAAGTAACAAAGGTAGGTGCTCCTCTGAAGCTCAAAGTAGCAATGCCACAAGAGTCATTTGTACCTGCATCAAATAAGTTGGCCGTAATAGGAGCTGTTCCGCCTAGTGCTAAGTGTACATTTACTGTTACTGGTTGGCAAGCCATATTAGGACGAACCGTGTCCATGACCATTACATTCGCAGAACAGTTATCACTGTTACCACTTTGGTCAATTACGGTTAGAATAACAGGCGTATTGCTTCCTACATCCGCACAATTGAAGGTTGATCTACTTAATACTAGATTATTAATAGTACAATTATCTGTACTATTGTTATTTACTTGAGCAGGAGTAATATTACCTACACCATTCGCATCTAATTGCAACTGGATTGGTGTTCCTACACAAAGAGCGATTGGATCTATATTGTCTTCTACTGTAATCGTAGAAGGACAAGTAGCCGAGTTCGTGCTAGGATCACTCATAAAGACAGTAACTGTATTTATTCCTAAATCAGCACAAGAAAAGAAAACAGAATCAACTCCACCTACTAAAACAGTATCAATAAGACAATTATCAAAACTACCTGTATTCAGATCTGTTGCAGCTACTCCTACAACACCATTTGTATCTAGTTGTACCGTTGGATTAACACAGAATGGTGTTGGGTTTGTTACATCACTTACAACAACGGTAGCATTACAAGAAGCAGTATTACCACTAGAATCAGTTGCGGTTAAGGTAATCGTATTACTACCAACATCTGCACAGCTGAAGATTGTTTGATTTAATGTCAAGCTAGCCAATGCACAGTTATCATTACTACCATTATTAATAGCAGCAACTGTTGTAGAAACAGTAGAACCAACTAAAGACAAGTTCAATGGCGTTGTTCTACAAAGCGCTGTTGGAGCCACATTATCTTCCACTGTTACTAACGTAGTACAAGAATCTGTATTACCACTTTGGTCTACCACTACCATTGTAATGGTATGTGGATTATTAGGAATATCATTACAATTAAAGCTTGTTCTTGACAAGTTGAAATTGGTAATTTGACAGTTATCGCTGCTTGAGTTGTCTACTTGAGCAACCGTTAATGTTCCAAGGCTAGTTAATGGGTCCAACACTACAGTAATGGTACCATTACAAGAAGCATTTGGAGCCGTTATATCTTCTACAAAAACGGTTGTCATACAAGAATCGCTGTTACCACTTTGATCTGTTCCGACTAAGGTCACGTTATTAGAGCCTAAATTCGTACAATCGAAATTGATGACTGGTGCTCCGTTAATCGTATAAGAAGGAACACTACAGTTATCTCGACTACCACCATTCACATTATTAGGAATAACAACAGCATTTCCATTACCATCTAATTGTACAGTATCTGGACGACAAACCATTGTTGGAGGAATGTTATCTGCAACAATAACAGAAGTCATACAGGTAGAACAATTATTAGAGCCATCACAAACCTCCAAGATAACTTGGTTAGGGTTAGTGGTTAAGTTAGCTGCTGTAAAAATCGGACGACTAGAACCACCAACTGTATAATTAAGTGTCGTGCTACAATTGTCTTGACTATTATTATTTAAAATTGAAGCGTCTATAATCCCAACACAAGTGCTGTCTAAAAAGACAGTAACAGAGCTAGGAGCCACACAATTGGCCGTTGGGCTAATCGTATCAATAATGGTAATTTGAGCAGAACATTGGTCTGTATTACCATTACCATCAGTGATCAACAATTGTGCAGTATTAGTACCAACTTGCATACAATCATAAGTCACAGAAGGCAAGTTATTAATTCTTCGAGTAAAGCTACAGTTATCGGTACTAGCAGCATCAATAGCTGTAGGGAATACAGTTACTACTCCAGAAGTTCCTAAATAGAAGGTCGTATCTTGACAAACAGCTACAGGAGGAATGTTATCTGCCACAATAATATTCGCGACACAAGTAGATTGGTTATTGGCATTGTCAACCACAAAAAGAGTCACTGCTGTAGGACCAACATTAGTACAATCGTAGAAGAAACTATCCACGCCATTCACTAATAATGTATCTAATCCACAAATATCACTACTGTTGTTATCAATATCAGCAGGAACAACAAACCCATTACCATTCGTATCTAATTGTACGGTATAAGGTACGGTACGACAGTTAGCCGTTGGAGCGAAAGTATCTTTTACTGTTACAGTGGTTTGACAAGTAGCAGTATTATTAGAACCATCCGTGACAATAACATTAACCGTACGCATTCCAAGACTATCACAATTATAAATGATGGTATTGTTACCCCCTGCAAAACTGGTTGTAACATTAGAACAGTTATCATTTGTTGCTGGAAACGCCAAAACGTTATTTGGAACAATCGCGACGGTTCCTGAGGCCGACAAATAAGCATCACTGATACGACAAGAAGCTGTTGGTGGTGTATTATCAACAACAACTACATTGGTTCGACAAGTCGCTTGATTTCTAGAAGAATCAACTACCGTTAGTACCGCAGACAAGGTTCCAATATCAGCACAACTATATGTTTGGTTAGGTTGGTTATTAATCAAATAACTAACGATGCCACAATTGTCTGTACTAGCAGAATCAAGATTCAGTGGAGTAACGGTAGCACTACCACTGGCATCTAACTGTGCTGTAAAGGTAGTATTACAAGCGGCAATTGGCGTGACTGTATCTACTACGGTAATGGTAGCAGTACAAGAAGCCCTATTAATAGAAGTGTCTCGTATAATTAATTGAGCAACTTGAGGTGTAAAAATAGCACTACAGTTATAGTTAATAGAAGTAATTCCTACCACATTAATAGAGCTATCAATGACTATACAATTATCATTGCTACTCGCTGTTAATTCTGCAGTTGTTACAGTTACTAAACCATTGGTATCGAGGTAAACAGTTGGAGAAGTACAACTTACGGTAGGATCAAGTGTATCCAACACGGTAACATTGGCCGTACATGTACTGCTGTTACCATTGGTATCCGCTACAGTAAGAGTTACAGCATTAGGACTGGTTGCAATGTCATCACAATCAAAGTTAGCCGTAGCATTACCATTAATAGTAAAGAGTAAGTTATTACCAGAACAAACGTCTACACTATTATTATTCAAACTGCTTGCATTCACCGTCGCTACCCCTGCACCATTGACAAAAATGCTTGCGTTTTGACAAATCGCTGTTGGAGGAAAGGTATCTAAAACCGTAATAATAGCCGTACAGCTATCAGCATTACCACTAGGATCTTCTAAACGTAAAACCACATTTTGAGGTGTACCAACATCTGCACAAGCATAATTAATCGTAGCACCACCATTAATCGTTTGGCTAACAATACCACAACTATCAAAAGAACCATTATCTACTTGAGCAATGTTTAATGTTGCAGAACCTGTACTACTGAGATAAACCGTTACATTTTGACAAATCACTGTTGGGGTCGTAGTATCTAAGACCGTTACCATAGCATTTGTACAAGAATCTATATTACCTCGCGAATCACTTACATAAAGAGTAACATTAAATTGCCCAAGATCAGCACAGGTGTAAGTAGGATTAGTAGCACCAACAGAACCGATCCAGCGTCCTCCAATAGGAAAGTTAGGACAGAAATCATTACTACCACCATCTATATTAATAGGAGAAAGAATTTGTGCGCCATTACCAACATATAAGGTATCACTACCACAAACAGCCGTTGGAGGAATCGTATCTATAATATCTACAATAAAGATACAAGAGTCTACATTACCTGCAGCATCTCTACCTCGAACCCAGAATTGGCGTTGTCCAACGACACAACTAAAGTCGATGGAGCTTCTCCAAGGACTATTAAATTGTAAATTTCGTACTTCTTTGATAATCGGGCCACAATTATCATTCATAGGAACAGAGCTAGCAAAAAACGTATCCAATCCAGAACTATTAAGATAAAGGGTTGCAAAGGGGGTTCCTCCAGGTTGAGAACAATAAGGAATGGTTGGAGGAGAAGTATCCCGTATCGCAACAGCACTCACACAACTATCTACAGTACCCAAGTTATCTTGAATTCTCATAGTAACTGGTACAACGGTACCAACATTACTACAATTTACCGTTCTAGGGGAGAAGGTAATACTATTCGCCAAGCAAGAAACATCACTCAAGCTATCTAAATCAGCAAAAGTGAAGGCATGTAAACCAGTAGTAGGGTCTAAAGCAACCTCTGGAAAAGCTTGACAACTTGCCGTCAAAGCAGCAGGAGCACACGTAACCAATGTAATACAGTAAGAATGTACACACAAGGAAGGGGCAACGGCATCATTAATCAATCCAATTTGCCAGTTCCCAATAGGATTCGTTCCTCTATAAGCACTCAATGGATCATTATTAGGCGAAATAGTATCACCTGAGGTTGGAGCATAAGGATAAGCACGGTTGAAGCCATCTCTAAAATAAGTCGTTGCTTGAACAATACCTGTACTATTTGCAGGAAATGTTCCTGAGAATGTACTAGTAGTAGGTGGAAATGCTGATCCTCCTGTATTATTAGAGGCCGCTAAAAAACGAGCGCCTAAAGTGTTGTTGAAAATGGTAAAACCAACATCCTCCAAATCCGTTATAAGACCTGAATTTGCTCCACAAGAACCATCGTCTGTTTTAGACCATTGTATTTCTACAATAACATCTGTAATAACATGTCCAACGGGAATTTGACCTGAGCCATTTCCCTGTTGAAAAGTAACAGGCGTGATTAACGTCCCTGGAGTTCTTCCAACTGTTCTTGTTGGGCCAGTGTAGCATTCGGTCGTAACGCGTTGTTGATTGGCCGTTTGTGCAACAAGCTGTTGACTAACGACCAAACTCAATACCAAGACCAATAGTTGACACAATGGTGAGTGTGTAAATATCCTTCTCATATAGTTTTGTAATTTTCAGCCCCAACTTTTCCTTGAGTGAATGGTACCAAAGGCTCAACGGGTGACTAACAAAAATTCCCTTTAATTAAACTGATACTCAGAATTCCTTCAACTCAAAAAGGCAAAAAACTACTATGAGTTTCTCTCCTATTTTCTACAAGGGAATTTCTGAGGTCTGTACTTGGAAACAAAAATAAAACAAATTGGCGGATTGTTGTAATCTAGCCCCCTGTTTCGCTATTTAGTTGACATTTGTTTACGTAGTGTAAATCTCTTTGCGACAAGGAAGACCAGTAGTTTGTTTTTCAATTACCTACAACAACACACTTCTTCTATTTTATCCTGCTTCTTACTCTTTATGGCATTAGAAATATAAAGTAACCATTCCATGCGCAGAATAATTACTTTTTCGAGGAAAAACCTGCTATTAATCCTTCAAGACAAGGCGTTTACCTTCTTCTGCCAGTTCTGTTGCTTCAAAGAATTGCTGTGCCTCCTCCAATAAAGGTGTTAAATCCAAATAACGAGCAGAAAAATGTCCCAATACCAATTTTTTTACGTGAGTAGCAGCCGCTAATTGTCCCGCCTCTTGCGCTGTTGTATGTTGTGTTTTTTCTGCTTTTGCCAAAGCCTCCTGCAAAAAGGTCGCTTCATGATATAGTAAATCAACGCCTTCAATATACTCTTTCAAATTGGGTTGGTAACGGGTATCAGAACAATATGCAAATCGCAGAGGAGTAGCAGGAGGAGTTGTCAATTCTTCGTGAGGAATCGTTTCTCCATCAGGTGTTTGATAATCACCTCCCTCTTTAATTGCATTAATCACTTGGTACGGAATCGCATACTCCTTGATTTTATCTTTGCGCATATTGGCAGAACGAAGTTGCTCTTCCACCAAAAAACCATGACAAGGCACTCGATGAACCAAGGGAATACTGCGTACGCACAATGTTTTACTTTCGTATAAAACTTGAGATTGATTGGGATCAGATTCATGAAAATGCAGCGCATAGTTTACCCCCCCTTCTAATTGGCGCTCCAACAATGCTTCCAAACCAGGCGGGCTATAAATATGTAAGGCCTCTTTTCGATCATTCAATCCAAAAGTCATCAGCAATCCTACCAACCCAAAATAATGATCGCCATGTAAGTGGCTAATAAATATTCTGTTGATTTTTTGGAAACGCAATTTATAGCGCAAGAGTTGGAACTGTGTCCCTTCTCCACAATCAATCAACAAGACTTCATCTTCTACTTCAACCACTTGAGCAGATAAATGACGGCCATAAGCAGGAGTAGCAGCACTAATACCTAAAATTGTGACGTTAAAACCCATAATTATACTATATAATAAAGGGGATGATATAGCGTAAAAAATAAACAAGACCATCTCCATAAAAAAAGCATTGGCTATCCATCTTCCGTACAGAAGATCCAGCCAATGCTATTATCCATTCATAAAAAGTACTAGAAAAAGCATGTCGCTCTTCCTGCACTCTTCTTTTAGTTACAGTTCCTTATAAAACAGGAGGCTTATTCTTCTTCTTCAGCGTCCGTACCCAATTCGTTTTTAAAAGCAGCCATCATTACAAATTTAACAGCTTCTCCTAAACTCTCTTTGATTGTTAATACACTATCTAAACGAGAAATAGTAATTAACATTTTAACACTAGGGTGCACCAATCCTGTCAGGACAAAGGCACTTCCAGAATCTGCCCATAGGCGGTTTCCTGTCAATATGGCACTTAATCCAGAAGAATCCACAAATTTTGTGTTGGACAAATCCATGATTAAATTTTTATTACCCGCATTGTGCAATACAATTAGCTCGGCTTTTAAATCAGGTGCTTTAAGAGAATTTAAATTTTCCTCTTCTAACGTAAGCACCGCATAGTCATCTTTTCTATCAACGGAATATTTCATAACATTCTATAGTTCTTAAATTAACTCAATGCACTGATTTTCTTATTATTATAAGAAATTTCTAGAAAAAAAAGCACTGTGTTAACTATCGCCTTTTTGGCAATTTCAGTAAGATAATGAGAACAGGTTTTGGTCTAGCAGCGTACAACACAAAAAGATTGTAAAAGTTTACGTTTAATAAAACTTTATACGTTTAATGTAGGGAAGTAGATTCCTTTCATAGTTGTTTCAGGGACAGTCCTGTGTCTTTAGATCGGCTAATGTAATCAATTTTCTACGAAAAATACAATAGTAGCTTGGCACTATTTTAGACTAAAGTTAACTGCCCTTCTGTTCAAAGCAGTTATGGAGACTGCACTATTTAATAGAGTAGTTCATGGAACCAACAAGGTCTTCAAAGAAGGAAAATTGATTGGGGTTAAAGAAAATTTTGAAATCGAAAGCAACAAAACTAATGCTGTTGATTCTTATCTCTCATTCGCTCTTTAGGAGTGGTTTTCTTCAAACAACTTCAATTAAAAGTTTTCCTTTTTTAGAAATATTATTTACCTTTCTTAGCAGGTAGTTGCGACACAACCTTTTAATCAAAATATTGTTGAAGGAGCAACCATAAAATTGCTAGAACATTCTTTTTAAGAAAGAAAAAACTTTCTCAAAGAGCCTATACCATTAATATCTTACTGGAATAGGGCCGCTTGCGAACAATAAAATTATTTACCAGACCTTGGCAGGTTTGGCAATCCATAAAATACAACTATGCCTAACAACAGATTCTCTCCCAAAGTCAAGGAGATCATCTCTCACAGTAGAGAAGAAGCGCTTAAGTTTGGTCATGATTATATAGGTACAGAGCATCTCCTATTAGGTGTCCTAAAAGAGCCCAGCAGCTTGGCCGTACGCGTTTTACAATCACTCAATATTGATGCACAACAGTTAACATTAGCAATAGAAGACTCTATTCATCAAAATACAGATAACCTGCCTACTGCTTATAACATTGGTAATTTACCCTTAACTAGACAAGCAGAGAAGGTTTTAAAAGTCACTTTCTTAGAAGCAAAATTACTAAAAAGTGAATTAATAGGTACAGAACACATTTTACTCTCTGTTCTCAAACATAAAGACAACTTAGCTGCACGTGTATTGATGCAGTTTGATGTGACTTATGATGTATTCAAAACAGAACTTGAATACGTAGGAACAGAAATTAACCCCGATATTATTGCTGATATGCCACCAGAATTTGAAGACGAAGATGAAGGTCGTGGAGAAGGCGGAGAAGGAAACAACCCTTCCAGAGGCAGCCGAAGTAAAGGCAAATCTCACACACCAGTATTAGACAACTTTGGACGCGACATCTCTAAATTAGCCGAAGAAGACAAATTAGATCCAATTATTGGACGAGAAGTAGAAATTGAGCGCGTGTCTCAGATTCTATCTCGCCGAAAAAAGAACAACCCAATTCTCATCGGAGAACCTGGGGTAGGTAAGACAGCCGTCGTGGAAGGTTTAGCGCTACGCATTTACCAACGTAAAGTATCTAGAACCCTGTTCAACAAACGTATTGTTATGTTGGATTTGGCAGCTTTAGTAGCTGGTACTAAATACCGTGGTCAGTTTGAAGAGCGCATGAAAGCAATCATGACAGAGCTAGAAAAATCAAGAGATGTCATTTTATTTATTGATGAAATCCACACGATTGTAGGCGCAGGAGGCGCAACAGGTTCGTTAGATGCTTCTAACATCTTCAAGCCAGCCTTAGCCCGTGGTGAATTGCAATGTATTGGTGCCTCTACCTTAGATGAATACCGTCAATACATTGAGAAAGATGGCGCTTTAGATCGCCGTTTCCAAAAGGTAGTGATTGATCCGCCAACACCAGAAGAGGCCGTACACATCTTGCGTAACATTAGAGAAAAATACGAAGATTTTCACCACGTCAATTATTCAGACGAAGCCATTGAAGCTTGTGTGAAATTGAGTGATCGTTATATCTCTGATCGCTTTTTGCCAGATAAAGCCATTGATGTCATGGATGAAGTGGGCGCTCGCGTACACCTCAAAAACATTCATGTTCCTACCCACATTGTGGAATTGGAAGACAGTATCGAACAAACCAAAGAGCATAAAAATCAAGCGGTTCGCGATCAAGAATATGAAAAAGCAGCTAACTTCCGCGACAAAGAATCTAAATTGATTCGCCAATTGGAACAAGCCAAAAAACAATGGGAAGAAGAGTCTAAGACCAAACGTTATCCTGTAGGAGAAGCGGACATTGCAGAGGTTGTTTCGATGATGACAGGCATTCCTGTTAGCAGTGTTGCCGAAAAAGAAAATCGCAAATTACTCAATATGACCAATGATCTCCAAGGAGAAGTAATTGGTCAAGATGAAGCCATTTTAAAAATAACCAAAGCCATCCAACGTAACCGTGTAGGGCTAAAAGATCCAAACAAACCTATTGGAACGTTTATTTTCCTAGGGCCTACAGGAGTTGGTAAAACAGAATTAGCAAAAGTATTAGCGCGTCAATTATTTACTTCTGAAGATTCTTTAATTAGAATTGACATGAGTGAATACATGGAAAAATTCGCTGTTAGTCGTTTGATTGGAGCGCCTCCAGGTTATGTAGGTTATGAAGAAGGGGGACAGTTGACGGAAAAAGTTCGTCGCAAGCCTTATTCTGTCATCCTATTGGATGAGATCGAGAAAGCTCATCCTGATATTTTCAATATCTTATTGCAGGTATTGGATGACGGTCAGTTAACCGATGGATTGGGTCGTAAAGTAGATTTCAAGAACACCTTAATTATTATGACGTCTAATGTAGGTGCTCGTCGCCTCAAAGACTTTGGTCAAGGGGTAGGATTTGCTACAAAAGCGAGACAAGATAATTCCGATGACAATGCCAAAGGCGTAATTCAAAACGCTTTGAAACGCACCTTCTCTCCTGAATTTTTGAATAGAATTGATGATGTTGTTGTGTTCAACAGCTTAGATCAAGATGATATCTTCCGTATCATTGACATCACACTCAAAGACTTATATGGTCGTATTCAAGAGCTAGGTTTTAATTTAGAATTGGATGAGAAAGCAAAAGTATTCTTATCAGAAAAAGGCTATGACCCACAATTTGGAGCACGCCCACTCAACAGAGCGATTCAGAAATACTTAGAAGATCCGTTGGCAGAATTTATTTTGAACAACCAAGATACACTAGAAGATCAAGCGACCTTAATGGCTAGTTTGGACGAAGAGGAGAAAATGGTTATTACTGTAAAAGGTACAGATACCAAAGAAGAGGCAGACACCAAAGAAGAATAGGCATCGCCTAAATAGATACGATTCTAGTGCCGTTCCGAGTTATTCGGGACGGCATTTTTTGTACCCAAATTTCTTACACTTATACCCACCTATGAAAAAATGTATCACCTTACATCGTTTTTCCACGCTCAAAGAAATAGAAGATCTCCAAGCCATTACCGCCATTCGTATTAATAACTATTATAGTATTAGTAATTGGGGGTCACAACTCAAACATTGTATCAATGTAGAAGAAGTATACTTAACACGAGGATTTATAGCGCCAGAAACTCCTTTCTTTATAAAGTACTTCACACAACTTAGAACACTAGTTCTTGAAGATATTCCAATAGACTCTTTGCTGCCATTTTTGGGAAAATTATCCCATCTAAAGCGATTAGAATTAAAAAACAACACTTTACTTCTTTTCCAAGCATTGTGCTACAATTGTCCAACTTAGAAGAATTATCCTTCCAAGGCTCTCGCATAGAAGAAACAGTAGATTGGTCGATTCTTCAGCAATTGCCTCAATTGCGCCATTTAAATCTCTACCAAGTCAATTTGCCCAAACAACCAGCTGTTCCAATAGGCTTAGATCAACTCTCTCATTTACAAGAGTTGTTAGTTGTAAAACGCGTCTATAAACAACTACAGAAAAAATCGTCTAACTTTTGTGTCCAAATTCCTTATCTCTATAGCTACTCTGCCCTAGAGGAAAAATACTATACAACTCTACTCCAAAGTTGTCAACTACACCAATACAATTGGGATCACCGAGCTGTCTTAATGAATTTATTAGCTCAACAAAAAGAAAAATTAGCACAATCTGCATAGCTTGAATGGATATTAGCAGCTACCGATATCTCACAATTAGATATATTCCGCCTACAAGCTTTAGAATATTATCAAGATCGCTGGGGAGGCTCTATTTCCAGTAGCCTAGAAAACAGTAAGTGCCTTACAGTACAAGGCTTTTTAAGAATAGACAAACAATTATTAAAACAACAACTCAAAGAGCAAGATATCCATTATCAAGAAAAATTAACCCCTGATACCGCTCTTTTATTATTAGGTCAGTGCTCACAAGGTAGTTATATACAAGCCAAAGGTTTGTCTCAATTGCCCCACTTAGAACGTCTATTTATCTACGGCAACTCCAAATTGATAACAAATGAGAGATGGGTCTTACAAGTTGCTGAAAAGCTACCTGATTTACAAGTTTATTATTACAACTTACCCCATTAATAATAGCCTAAGCAAAGTCCTCTGCAAAAGGAATCAAATGGATTTTTTAACAACCATTTAATAGAGTTAGGGTGTTTAATTAAGCTTTTTTTTAGCTTTTGCATGATCTTTATTGTCAAAATTGTGTTACAATAATAGTCCCCCTTCATCTTATTAATTTGGTCTTATGAATAGTTTCCCTATTACTGTTATTCCAATTGGGCTTATCATAATAGCTCTTGCATTAACTCCTTGGATTCAATTGTTCTTTCAATTTTCTACAGATAAAGAAACTAAGAAAATAGTTTTCAGAGGGGCTCTTACTACCTTCTCTATTGTTAGTATGGTCTTTTTAGTACTCCTTACCTTACTGAAGGTCATCGGAGAATATGGTATTTACTTAATGATGTTAAACTTTATTTTTGGAAGTTGGCTAGGCTATGCCATCACACAAGCTACCACACAAGACAATGTTTTTGGGCCGTTTATGGCTAAAAAAAAGAACTCTTAGACGATTGATAGACCTGTATTATGATACATATCAATACTCACCTAGATAATTTTTCTAAAAAACATCCTGCTCTAGCCTCTGTTACCAAAAGTACTTCCTCCTGTAAAGGTGGTCTTTTAAAACTATCCTACTAACAGCATTAGAGTTTTGAGATAGTGGCTCACAATAATTTGCTCATCAAATTCTTCTAAAGCCATTTTTCGGCCAACAGCACCCATATTTTGGCGCTCTTCTACCGATAAATCTCTCATTCTCACCAAGGCTTCAAAAAGTGCGGTACTATCCTCAGCAGGAATTCGAAAGCCGTTCTCTCCATCTTTTATGGTTTCTCGGCATCCCGCTACATCTGTTGTAATAATAGGTTTCCCCATCGCCAGACTTTCTAACATCACTCTTGGCAAACCTTCTCTGTAAGAAGGCAAAACAACCGCATCCGCTTGTTCCATGATAGAACGAACATCTGAAGAACGCCCTAGATATTGAACAGCTCCCTGCGATTCATACCGCTCCAAAAGATCTTTTTGAATAGCAGAAGGGTTCCCTTCGTCAATTCCCCCCACCATCCAAAAGACGGTATTGGCTCTAGCTGCTTGTAATTTTTCGGCGGCCTCTAACAATTCCCGCACGCCCTTATCATACAACAAACGTCCTACAAATAAAAAGACAAAGTTATCTTCCGAAGTTGTTTTTGCTACTGGTTGAAAATAGCTGGTATTAATGCCTGACCCTTTTATTAGCATGGTCTGCTTAGAACGGCAAAGGCCAAGTTCTTCAAATAGTGCTTTGTCATCTCGATTTTGAAAAGCTACCCGCTTCGCCTTGCGAAAAGCAGAACGATAGAGGCGTTTGACTATTTGGTGCACCAAACCTTCCTGCATAAAGCTATATCCTAAGCCTGTTACTGTGGCAATACTCGGAATTCCTGCTTTGCGAGCGGCCCAATTGCCATAAATATTGGGTTTAATGGTATACAATAGGACGGCATCCAATTGATTTTTTTTAAAAACCTGATACAATTCTCGGTACAACATCCAATCCTTAAAAGGGTTGACCCCTTTCCTGCTTAGTTGTTTTAAGGGGACAAATTGGGCGCCTGTCTCTGTAATAGAGTCAACAAATGTATCCTGTGGTGCAATCGCGACCACTTCATAGCCAGCGGCAAGCAAGGCACGAACTAATCCTAAACGGAAATTGTGGATGTTCCAAGCCGTATTAAGAACAATTCCTATTTTTTTACGCTCTGTCAATGGAGTTTTCTTTTGTGGTTAGAAAAGTTGGTTAAGCAACTTCAAAATGCGTTTTGTTGGGTTCATTTCTAAAAAGCAGTACAACTTCCTATTCATTTAATAGGTTTTGTCTTTCTTCAACAACTTCTTACCTATCTTTGTAGACCTTCTTATTTTTATTCCTCAAATGGTTCTACCTATATGTTTTTAGTGGCCTGGCAAATATTGTATACCAAGGATTTTCTCCTGTTGCCATTTCTGGTCCTTTTTTGGGTGGGGAT
The DNA here is from genome assembly GCA_050633105.1 of Aureispira sp. GTDB lineage: Bacteria > Bacteroidota > Bacteroidia > Chitinophagales > Saprospiraceae > Aureispira. Next base: position 224,555 of record JBOEFW010000053.1, read on the forward strand.
ATTCTATCTTTATCGCAATAAACGCTACAAAGATAGCCAATTAAAACGGTATTTTTTGCCGGCCCTAGGGCTACGGCTTTTGGGGGCGGTGCTAACCGCTTGTATGTACCAATACTATTATGGCTATGGGGATACTTTTTTCTATTTTTTTGGAGCGCGTGATATCTTTAATGCCTTGCTAAGCAACCCTTCTCTAGCTTATGAGATGCTCTTTGTCGATTTTTATGACTGGTCATTGGACACCGTTAATGCGGTGACTCTTCGAGGCTTTTTTGTCCATGATAAAGAAGCCATGGTTATTCGGTTGGCGGGTTCTGTTAGTTTACTGGGATTGGGTACCTATATAGGTATATCCTTTATTCTAACGGTCTTTAGTTTCTTAGGCTGTTGGGCTTTATACCGTGTTTTCTATGATTTAGCCCCACACTTACACTGGCAATTAGCGCTAGCCATTCTCTATCTGCCTTCTATGTGGTTTTGGAGTACAGGCATCATGAAGGATTCTATTGTTATTGGAGCTTTAGGCTTTTTTGTTAATGGTGTCTATTACAGCATCATTAGCCAAAAAAAGCACTGGATTCGATCAATCTTTTTTATTATAATGGGGGCCATTCTAATGAAAAACACTAAGATCTACGTCTTATTGGCCATTTTTCCTGCTACGGTTATTTGGGTGTTTTTTATGTTCAAAGAACGCATTAAAAATGATACACTTCGTCGTTTTGCCACGCCTATTTTCTTTGGTGTTGGGGCCGTTGGTGGGGCTTTAGTCATCCAAGTATTAGGGTCTGTTTATCCACAATATACCTTGGCTGGTTTTATGGAAGAAGCAGCCAAGATGCAATGGTGGTTAAAATTGAGTACAGAACGCGACAATGGAACGGGGTATGATTTAGGCGTTTTAGATCCTACTGCTTTGGGATTACTCAAAGCTTTTCCACAGGCCGTCAATGTAGCCTTGTTCCGACCTTATATTTGGGAAGCGCGAAAAATCATTGTAATACCTTCTGCAATAGAAGCCTTATTTACCTTAAGCCTCACCACCTATGTCTTTTTTAAAGTAGGAGTTTGGCGCGCTTTATTGGCCTTATTTAGTGATCCTGTTATTTTATTTTGCTTGGTTTTTGCCATTATTTTTGCCTTTGCAGTAGGCTTTACTTCCTTTAATTTTGGAGCCTTAGCGCGCTATAAAATACCTTGTTTGCCTTTTTATTATACAGCTATGATTTTGTTACTAGACAAAGTTCCTAAAAAGGAGCCTACACTAATCCTTTCGCCTCCTAAGTAGTTGGTCTAGGCAACGCAACGAATTGATAGCCCAATTGATGATAGTGTTCTAAGACTTGAGGCAAAACCTTTTTTAGATGTGGCCAGGCTTTTTGACTATCATGGAAAACAACAATACTATCTGCTCGTGCATGTTTGAGCACATTTTGCAAACATTGCTTCCAAGTGATCGAAGAGTCAAAATCGCCCGATAAGACTTCCCAATACACCAATTGATAGCCTTCTTGACGCAGCATACAGCTTTGACTAGGCGTCAATCGCCCATAAGGCGGCCGAAACAAAGGGCTATCAATCCACCGTTTGGCCGTTGTGACCTCTTGATGATAATTTGTTGTTGTTGTTTTCCAGCCATCGCAATGGTGTTGTGTATGGTTCCCCACTTCGTGCCCTTGTTCCTGAAGTTGTTGATAAAGGTCAGGATAACGTTCTACATTCGCACCAACACAAAAAAAAGTGGCGATAGCCTCATAGCGCGCTAATTGCTCTAAGACCCAAGGAGTAACCTCAGGGATTGGGCCATCATCAAAGGTAAGATACAATGTCGATTGGGCACTACTGGGATAATGACACCAAGCCTTGGGCAATAGCATTTTCTGTACAAAACGGGGCCAATAAACAGGATAAAACATCAGTCAGCAGGATTAATTAACGCATAGCGCCAGTGATCACGCCAAGCACCATCTATTTTCAAAACAGCTTTAGAAAGCCCTTCTTGTTGAAAGCCTAGTTTTTCTACCACCCGTATTGATGCTTGGTTGGGAGGCATAATATAAGCGTTGATTCGATGCAAATGTAAATAGTCAAAAACATAGCGATTTCCTTCACAAAGTGCTTCCGTAATTAAGCCCTTGCTTGTATCCTCTGCATTCATCTGATACCCCACAAAACACGATTGCAGATTCCCTCGCTCAATTTTAGTATAATTAATTCGCCCAAGGAGTCGATTAGAACGCCGCCCCAACACCAATAAAGGCAAGGTATGTCCTTTTAAGTATTGTTGCAACAGTTGGGTTGTATGTTCTGTAATAAAATCTAATTCAAAACGCCGTGTCGCATATGTAGGCAACCAGGCCTTAAAAAAAGCCTTGTTATTCACATAATAACGCTGTATGCTGTGGCTATCATTGGGGTGCGGAAGCCGTAACCGACAATGGTTGGTTACTAATTCAACAGAGTGCATAAGACAAAGGTTATAACTTCATAGTAAATTGAACGACGGCCTCAATCTCTTCTGGTGTCATCATATCTTCAAAAGCAGGCATAATATTCCGCCCATAAGTGACCACTTCTATTCGCTGGGCAACATTAAGAGGCGATTCTGGCAAAAGCTTCGCGCCATTATTTCCCATTCTACCATTGGCGCCGTGACAAGTGACACAACGTTCTCTATACAATAAAGCGCCTGAAGGTCCATTCTCTTTATTTTCTTTCCCTTCTTCTGTAGCAACAGTAGAAGGAGTAGAGGTAGTAGGGGGAGTAGGGGGAGTAGAGGTAGAAGGATCACAGGCTATTAAAAAAATAGTTAATAGCGCTAATAAAACTACAATCTTATACATGTTTTTATTTTTATCGGGAACTCTTAAATGGTGTTCCGCATTAATTATTATATTGAAAGAGCGAAAAATGCACAACAATCAACTTTTCTAAAGAAAGCAGATAGTAGTGCTTTCATCACTATAAAACTATTAATAATTAGGTAGAGTTCGCCCAGCTACTTTTATTTATAACGCTTCTAAAATAACGACCTTCATATGAGTCCATCCATCGTGATTTTAATCATAGCAGCGCTCCTGCTGTTCTTCCTTTTCTTTTCCACTGTAAAAGTTGTACAAGAAAAAAGCGCTAAAATTGTTCAACGATTTGGTAGCTTTAGTCGAATACTACATCCTGGAATTAACTTTTGTGTTCCCTTCTTAGAAACAGTTGCGGGAACAGTGAATCTAAAAGTACAACAATTAGACATTCATATTGAAACCAAGACCAAAGATGATGTTTTTGTGAAGTTGCAAGTCTCCGTGCATGTCCAGATTATGCGCAATAAAGTCAGAGAAGCCTTCTATGAATTAGATGATCCTTATAGTCAAATCTCGTCTTATATTTTTGATACCGTTCGTGCAGAAGTTCCAAAATTAGAATTGGATGATGTCTTCTCTCGTAAAGATGATATTGCAACGGCTGTAAAACATGAATTGTCAGAGCACATGGAAAAGTATGGTTACAGGATTGTACAAACACTAATTACTGATATTGATCCAGATGCACTCGTAAAAGAATCAATGAACAGAATTAATGCGGCTAAACGTAACAAAGAAGCCATCTTTGAAGATGCAGAAGGACGTAAAATTGCACGCATCAAAGACGCAGAAGCCGACAAAGAATCCAAGCGTTTACAAGGAGAGGGAGTTGCCGACCAGCGTCTGGCAATCATCAAAGGATTTGCAGATTCTGTAGAAGATTTCAGCAATACACTCAATGATGTATCGCCCATAGAAATCATGCAATTTGTTTTATTGACACAACATTATGATACCATCAAAGATATTGGAGAGAAAAACAGTTCTATTATTGTTCCTTATTCTCCTGGCACTTTGCAAAACCTGCAACAACAATTAATGGAAGGAAATCTAATGGCTGATGAAATTAACCGCCTCAGTCGTGAATCTTCTAAGATTCCACAGAAAGATAAAATTGGTTTGGATAAACTAAAATAACAAACCGCCTACTAATTACCAATCGTAAAAAGCCTACTTTCCCGATAGAGAAAAGTAGGCTTTTCTTATTCTAAAAGTAATTTATTTACATAAAAGCAAATCAAAAATAGGCGTTTTATTCAAAATAAAAGATGTACTAACTTCTATTGTAGTGACACTTTTTTAAAAAAAGGCAAAAAAAAACCGCTGTTTTAAGAGCCGTTTTACATCATATTTGCGTCAGAAGTGGACAAATGTCCGTTTTCGAGTATCAAATGTCCGTTTTCAAGTAAGGATTGTCCGTTTTGAATGCTTAAGATTTACTTATCTTAGCGATACAGAAACTGATACCCACAACCTTGATCCTGTAATTCATTTATTCATTTAGTAAATTCACGTCCCAATGTTTGCTGTCTATCTAACTGTTCTTTCCCAGAATTACCAACGTATCTTTAACCGTAAAAAACAGAACTCCTAAAAGTTTGGGAGCCCCCTACTGTTTTAATTTATTTGCCCTGACCAGAATAAATCTATAATTGGTGGATACTAAGTTATTCATCAATTACTAAGCCATACCTTCAACTTTACTCCATTAATAATAAGTTTTTTTCCCTTTTAGCAGTCCCTGCTAATTGAAAGCTTAGAGTTTGTTTAAAATT
>JBOEFW010000053.1:229237-260922 GCA_050633105.1 Aureispira sp.
AAAAAATTTAAACTTGCTCTTATTATTATAAAGCCCTATTTATTAGGTTAACTATTCTTAGTTACTGTTTGTCTCTAAAGGCAGTTAGTTTTTTTCTCTCCCCCAGTGCAACCGTCGATTGGTAAAAGAAGGCGACAAGGCAGCATGTCCCCAATAAACGACTAAAGCAATTAGAAAGCCTGTGAGCATTCCCGTAGTCACATCTTTTAAGAAGTGTTGTACTAAATACATTCGAGACAATCCCACTAACGCCGCTAAGAGCAAACAAAACATCTTTGCCCATTTATTGGGCACAAAGAAGGCAATAAGTGTATAGAAAGCAAAAGCAGAAGTGGTATGCCCAGAAGGAAAGCTTGTTGTCCAGCCATCCAATAGTTCTACATCAGGAATATAGTTGGGCAAATCGGGTTTCTCAAGCAAGTTGTTAAAATAACGCTTGGGGCGTTCATGCTCAAAGAAGATCTTGAGTCCTTGGCTAACAATCAAGACCAAGGCCGCATTAACAAAAATGGCCAAACTCCGAGAGTAACTTACAAACAATAAGACAATCGTAGCACAAACGTACACGTACCCCTCCCCTATATAAGTACAATAAAGAAAAAAACTGTTCAGAAAATCGGTTCTATTATTAGCAAAAAAGAGAATCACTCCACCCTTATCAATAACACCAAACAGCAAATAACAAGCAACGCCCCACAACAACAAAAAGCCGCCTACATACCAACGGTTTTCAACAACAAATGTATCAATTTTTGCCTGTAGATAACGATTCTCGCGCGTCAGCGCCGTGGCTGTATTTTCTTGTTTTCTCATTACAACTGCTTTTTCTTAGAGAACAAGGTCTTTAAGGCAGCAAAAAGACGTTGTATTTTATCCAAACTGATAATTCTAGCATCGTACAAAGCCATATACGTCAATAAAATGCCAAAAGGTGCCAACACTACATTAGGCAACCAAGAGCCAATCCAAACGGTAATAGAACTACTTTTAGCCAAACGCTCTCCAACCAAATAAAAAACAAAGAAGGTCATAAAGAAACTCAAGGCCACCAAAATCGGCCATCCAAAACCACCTTTTCTGATAATCGCCCCCATTGGTGCTCCTATAAATAAAAAGAGCAAACAAGCCAAGGCATAAGAGAGTTTCTGGTGCACTTCGTTTTCATGCTCTGCATGCATCCGACGATTGGTTTTTAAATACGTCTTCAAACCCGATGCTTGTCCTTTTATATTTTGACAAAAGCCAACCGCACGTTGATAAATATATTCTTTCTTAGTAGGAGGAATTAAGGTATAAAAATGCTCTAAATCTGGATCAATCACTAAATCAGGCATTTTCTTAACAGCAGGAGGATAATAATGCTTCAAATGTCGAGCAGAATTAGGAGGCAAAGTATCTTGTTGTGCTAAGGTTAAGCCATCTCGACGAAAATGGAACATTCCATCAGCATTGCGTTTTAAAAGCTCATAGCGCTCTTGACGCCGCTTGTACAAAGAATCTATAGCTCGAAGCAGTTGCTGGGTTGTTAATAAACTATAGTGCCCCTTGAATAAATCCTTGTCCGTTTGGTTGAATTCAAACTCGCTCATGTCAAACAAAGTAGTGTACGAATCAAAATTCATCTCAATGTGTGGATACGCCATTGGACGGTCCGATTCTGGATCTAACTCTTCATACCGTGTTCCATTCTCCAATTTCACCACCAAATAACTGCGTCGTACGCTGGTATCTTTCAAAACAGTGGTATCAGAATTGTTTTCCTTGATTGGGATTTTAATCGTGGTCTTTGTCGTGTCTTTGGTATAAAATAGTTTCCCTTTTACGGCATTGGTTTGCCCTTTGTAACCTGCAGTTGTTGTGTGGTCATAAATCTTCACACCTTCAAGTACCTTCCCGTTTCCCGCCTTTTTCTGCACATAAATAGAAACCTTCTGAAAATCATCATTAAACTGCCCTTCCTTAAAAGAAAGCGCTGGCTTTTGATTTCTAATATCGTGTAACGTAGATTTAAATTTCAGTGCCGTAATGGGAATAAGGCGGTCAGAAAATAAAAAGGAAATGCCAGAGAGACAGAACGCAAAGAAAATTAAGGGCAACATGATCCGAAAAAGAGACAAGCCTGCGGATTTCATCGTTGCCAACTCATAATGCTCCGCCAAATTCCCCAAGGTCATCACAGAAGCGATCAGTACCCCAAAAACCATTGCCCTTGGAATCATTGCCAAAGACTGGTAGAACAGCAATTCTAAAATAATAGAAATATCGACCCCCTTTCCTATGATATCATCAATATACTTCCACAAGAATTGCATATTAAAGATAAACATAGCCACCAATGTCCAAATCAATAATGGTGGAATAAAACTGCGAACAAGGAGTTGATCTATTTTTTTCAAGGTGGGTACAAACATTTTGATGCTGACAACTACTCCATGTAGCTATGAGGAGTAATATACTAAAAAGCTATTTTGGGCCGAACTGTTGGGGCTGCTTTTGCATAATTTTAAATAATAGACGAGACAATAAGACAGAACGTTGTAAGCAACTGGTTTTTATTCCCACTCATAAGAAGCCTTTTAGAGCAAAAATTTAGTGCCCTCTATTAGACCTAACAAACATTGTGCTCCAAAAATTTAAGCGTTTGATAAGTAACCTTTCAGCGCTTCTACAGTTTTCTTAGCATTCCCCACAAAAATAGTGTCTTCCAATACAAATACAGGCCGCTTTAGAAACGTATAGTGCTCTAATAACAAGGCTTTATATTCCTCTTCTGTTAGGTTTTTATCTTTTAAACCTTGCTCTTTATACTTGGTTGCTCTTCTATTAATCAACGATTCGTACGAGCCCGACAAGGCTGCCAATTGTTCTACCTCTTCTACCGTCAAGGCTTGTTTTTTGACATCTTGTACCTCCATCGTGCTGCTATCGACTTCTGATAAAATACGCTTACATGTATTGCACGTTCCCAAAATATATACTTTTTTCATTTTATTTCTTAGTTCTAGTAATACCCCATTCAACAGGTAAAATAAAAATGGTCTCTACTGCTTAGAGTAAAGACCATGCTCTATGTTAGGACTACTTAATGGCTTAAGCAGTAATTCCTTTTTTAGCTAATGCTTCTTTGACATAATCAAAAGTAGACAACAGTTCTGGTTGACCATTTACAATGGCCACATCGTGCTCAAAATGAGCAGAAGCTTTTCCATCTCTGGTTACAATGGTCCAACCATCCGACAATTGCTTTACTTTTGCTGTTCCTAAATTGATCATAGGTTCAATCGCAAGCACCATTCCATCTTTTAGCATCTTTCCTCGGCCTCTACGTCCAAAGTTAGGCACCTGTGGCTCTTCGTGCAAGTCTCGTCCTAAACCATGCCCAACCAATTCTTTAACCACGCCATAACCATGTTTCTCCGTGTGTTGCTGAATCGCAAAACCAATATCACCTACTCGATTTCCTGGACGACATTGCTCCACACCTAAGTATAAACTCTCTAGTGTAATATCTAACATTTTCTTGACTTTAGGATCTACATTCCCTACAGCAAAAGTGTAGGCGTGATCTCCAAAAAAGCCATTCATAAAAACGCCACAATCCACAGAAACCACATCGCCATCTTGGATCGCACGATCACTGGGCATTCCATGGACAACCGCTTCATTAATGCTGACCATAATGGTATGTGGGTATTCATACATTCCTAAAAACCCTGGCTTTCCTCCATTATCACGAATAAATTCTTCTGCCATTTTATCTAACTCCAAACCTGTCACCCCTGGCACCATATGTTCGGCTATTAGTCCCAATGTTTTGGATACCATCAATGCACTTTCGCGCATCAGTTCTATTTCTTCTTTTGTCTTATAAATGATTGACTTACTGCCCATGTTTGTTTTTTTAGTCTATATAACATCCCCTTACTTAGAATGGAAGGACAAAAATAAGGATTTGTAAGAGAAAGCAGGGCTTTTATGGCAAATTATTACGAAGAGACACCATAGAGGTTCTTACAATCTATCTTTTTAAGAGAAAAAGTAGGCTCTAAAACGGTTAAGTTTCAAGTGGTAAATGAAAAATAACGGTGGTGCCCTTTTTAGGAATCGACCGTGTTTTAAAGGTGATGTTTTCAGCATTCTTTTTATTCAGCAAATCAATGCGCTCTTTTGTAATTCTAGTCGCATGAGAAACATGTTGTTTATTAACCTTTTCTTCATTAACATTAAAACCAACCCCGTTATCTTTCACTAGAATTTGAATACCCTCGTCCTCTAAGGTCATTTTAATGCTTAATAACCCTTTATAAGGGATGTCTTTGAAACCATGTTCCAATGCATTCTCAATAATAGGTTGCATCAACATCGGTGGAATCAAAAAGTCTTGCCCTTGTAATGCAGGATCAATCTCAATACTATAATCCAACTGTTCTCCAAAACGCAGCGCTTGCAAGGCCACATAATTTTCTAACCACTCTATTTCTTTAGTAATAGAAATTAGCTCTTGTGTTGAATTGTCCAAAATTGCCCGCACAAGAGTGGCAAAGGAAGATAAAAAATCGCCTGCTTTGATGGGGTTGTTGGTATAAATGAAGCTCTGTATAGCGCCCAACACATTAAAGAGAAAATGTGGATTCATTTGATTCCGCAAGAGTTGGTATTTCAATTCACGGGTTTGAAGATTACTCTTAATCGTTTTGTATTGTACATACAAGAGCAGAAGAATCACAAGTAATACAGAGAGACCTATGGTTAAATAAAGTAGCCGTCTATTTTGAAGGGCTTCTTTTTCTTGGAAAATTTGGGCTTGCTTTAAAGCTTCATTTTGTTGACTCAACTCCTTGGTTTCGTGCTTAATTTCTAAGTCCCGAATTGCATTTTTTTCGTTGATAGAAGCCAAGCTATCCTCTACGACTTTTTGTTGTTGGCTATAGTGGTAAGCCAACTCAAAATCCTTTAATAGAACAGCGGTTTTGATGCCACCTGCTAAGGCATATCTCTTAATCATGGCATCTTCTGTAGAGTCAATCAGAAATTGATACAATTCTTTGCTCTTCTCTAATTGTCCTGTTTTTCTATAAACAGCTGCCTGGTTTTGATACAAGGCATTTCGTGTATTCTCAGAATTAAAGAACGCTTTAAGAGCAGCCGCTTTTTCACTAACAACCAAGGCCTCTTGAAGCCTGCCTAACTTACTATAGTTGACGCTTTTACTAATGTAGCAATGCCCTAATTTATCGTTGTATTGATTCGCCTTATAAAATGGAATAATTTTGTCTAAAATAACAAGGGCTGTATCCAAGGCTTCACTATTCGCAAACATAACCGCCAAATTATAATAAGCATTACAAAGTTCTAGAGTGTCTTCTGTTTCTTCTAGAATTGCAATCGACTTACTTACATATTGAATTGCCATCTGTGGGTCGTCTAAATAATTGTAAACGCCTGATAAGTTACTTAAAATTGTTGATTTAACTTCAGTAGCTCCTATTGCATCATAAACATCTATTGCTTGGTAGAACAACTCTGCCGCTTTTTGATATTGTCGCGTATTGACATAAATTCCTGCCCTATTCGCATAATGATCCCCTAATAATCGCTGTCTTAAAATCGAATCCTCTACGTTTTGGAGCTGTTGCAAAGACTTATCTAAATATAATAAAGTACTATCATGTTTTCCTAGTTCCCCATAAGCGCTCGCTTGGAGATTATAAGTAATGGTCCACTGAGCATATTTCTCTGTAGGAATTAAAGTCAATACTTTGTTAAGATGCTCAATTGATTGTTGGGGCTCTTTATATAAGTCGTCAAGAGCTAATAAATAATAAATTTCACATCTATTATCATTAATTGTTTCTAAAGAATGATTAGCAGCCGATAAGAAAGTAAAGGCACTGTCCAATTGAGTCGCAGCGGCCTTTAGTTGTCCTAAATATTGAGTCGCCTTCCCTCTTACTTGGTAAATTTTCCCTTTCAAGGCAAGCTCTTCTCCTCCAAGTAATGCTTGTGCTTTATTACTATAAACAATAGCTTCTGGTGGATTAATAGTCAATATAGCTGCCGCCAAATTATAGTATAAGTTCGCCTGCTCTGTTGGAGTGCTAACTGTTGGCAACAAGGCTTGAAGGCTATCAACAGTAGATTGTTGCGCCCATGACCAATTCACTATAACACAGAAGAAAATACAAAAGATGATTTTCATAGAAAAAAAGATAAAAAATATTAAATTAATTTACAAATAATACAAAGGCACATTACAGGCATTAAATTACCACTGAAAACCAAGTACAACTTGTACAAATTCAGCCTCTCCTCCATACGTTCGTACATGACACCCCAACCAAAATTGTTGTCCTTGTTGCTTAAAATAGTTCTGACTATAAAAATTGAAGCCCAGCTCTGCACTTAGCAAGCTACGTTGTAAGCGATGAGCATTGAGATATACCCCTAAATTACTCAGCAAGCCCCAACGACCAAATAATAATTCATGCCCAGCCACAATACTGACCCGTGCATAGTCCCAATGTTCCAGCATTCTAGTTCCTTGATGTTGATCAAAGGCTCTTGGGGCAGTATTGTATAAATAATTAATCCCCAAACGCAACTTACTTGTTCGAGCTAATAACTTAGAAGCGCCAATTGTTACCCCATAAATAGGATATTTCACCCCTTGGCTTGTAGCCATTTCTGTGCCGCCTAATAAGACTCGGACAAAAGGTCGAACGGATTTCAGAAAGGGAGGTAAATTAGTTATAGCGGCCCGACGGGCACGAATTCGAGTTGATTTAGAAAGAGTATCTAATCCTCCAAACTCATATTGCATTCCTACCTGTACAGCAGGGATATTAATCCCTAAATTAGGTTTAACAAAACCGCCATTAGAATAATGACTAGCACTCACTCCCAAAAAAAGGCGCCAATGCGCAGAGATCGCATAACGCGTCAGGAAACGAACCGTAGCATAGGCATTTAATCGCGCCCCCATCACTATATTCTTAGCATTATAAATGCTGTGAAAAGATCGAGTCAGATAAGCCACCCCCCAACCAATTCTACATTGTCCCTCAAATGCGCCTACTTTAAAGATTCTAAAATTTAGACTTGGAACCAAATAAAAAGCGCGGCCTAAAACGGCTTTATTCCCTAAGGTTTGGTACCCAAACAAATAAGCAATTTGAGGGCGATTGTGTAAGACGGACCACAATCGTTCTTCTTTTGGACGGTGCAAGACCGCCAACTCTAATCCATGAGAAGGGCTTTCTATTGTAGGGTAACGCGGGTGAATGGGAATGTTATAACCGCCTTGATAATTGAGTTCTATTCCTGTAGATTGCGCCTGCAACGCCCCTACTCCACCAATAAGCCCAATACTTATAAGCAACCATAATTTTTTCATAAAGCGTCTAATTATCACCAGCAGCACCTCCTCCTGAAAAATCATCATCATCGTCCTCCTCTTCAGAAACAGCAGATGCATCGATGTCTTCTTCTATTGGTCCACCTTCTTGTTCCTTGATCTGCAAAGAAAGTGCAACAGCAGGTAAATAATCCGCTTCCAAAGCTAATGCCTTTTCTAGTTGTTCTTTAGCAGTAAAAACGTCCTCTAGATATTTCAAAGAGAAAGCAGCATAAGCTGTATGAATAGTGGGATTTTGTTGAGGCTGTTTCAAATAACGTTCATAGTATTGAGCCATTGCGCCGTAATCTTGGTAATGTTCTTCCAATAAATTCATCAATTGCTGAAAAACGGCTTGCTGTTGTAAATCAGCCACCAACGATTTTTCATAATACAATTTAGCCTTATCTTTATCTCCCAACTGTTCTTCTTGTAATTGTCCCAAACTCGCCAAAAGGAGGCTGCTATCTCCATGAATTGGATGATCCACTCCTTTCTCGAAAGTTGCTAAAGCGGCATCTATGTCCTCTTCCTCTCGCCACTGAATCCACCCCAATAAATTCAAAGCCTCTTCTTGGTAAGGATTAATATCTAGGGCAATATCTATAAATTGTTTGGCACGGCTTAAGTCACCTAATGCTCGATGTGCTTCCGCCATTCGAACATGAATTTCTGCCATAAAAGGTTCTATATCCAATACTACTTGATAGTACTTAATCGCTTCTTCATAATTTCCCTCTTGCTCTACTTGTAAAATCCCTAGTTGCAGATGGGCATAAACATGCTGTCCATCTTGTGCGATACAGCGTTTGTAATAAGCAATGGCTTCTTCATAATTTCCTTCTTGCTCAACCAAACGGCCTAAAGCATACAAAGCCTCTGCCTGTTGAGGAATATACGCCAAGACACTTTCAAAGCAAGCTTTTGCTTCTGAAAGCAAATCAAATAGCTTATAAAGACGACGACCCAAGTCCAAATATTGCTCCACCAAAACTGGTGAAGTCATCAAAAGCGCTTCGTAAGGAGCCTTGTTTTGTTCAAACGTAGTGTAGTTTTGCTGTTGTAAAGCGCGATAATCTCCCGCCCAAGGCAAATAACTGATAATAGAATCAAAAATGCATAGGGCGTTGGTTAGCTCTTGCAGCTCCTCTGCTGTACTGTGTTTTTCTAATAACTCCTGAGCAGGTTCTTTGATGCTTGGATCGGGATGGATTTGCCACAATAATGCCAAGGCACAGCGATAGTTATTAACCTCATTGTGGGGTAATTGTGTTAGAAATGCCTCTATTTCTGAATCGGCAGCTTGCAAAAGCGCTTGTTCTGTCATGCTAAAAAAGACCTTGTAGTGAAAAATACTTTTTTATCTTCTTCGTGAAAATATGGGAGGGAGTCATAGTATAAGGCTTGAATTTAGTACATTTGTCAAAGCTTGAGCATCCCATTAAAGAACTTTTACAAATCGTCTATTCTTCTTGACTGTTCTTCCAAATCTTACATTTTACCATAAAATCTGGAGTCTCTTACTCCTTGGCTGTTTATTGTGGGCTCCTGTTGCTGTGGCACAGGATAGTCTCTCACCAAGCCCTAAACCGAAACCTGTTCTGCCTAGTGTACGAACAGCAACAGCACCTAAAGTAGTACCGAGCACAGATATTGCCAAGGCAACTAGTACCTCTTATTTTACGAATTCTTTCAAGGTACTACAAAGCAAGTTACCGCGCAAATACTACAATAATAATATCTTCGACATTGATGAATCGGATAACCCTTTTGCTTTAACAGGCGGCAATAAGAATCGTCAAAATACCGCTAAAGAGCAACGCAAAAAAGAGGGAACAGCCGTTTTCTCGCAATTGTTTGCCAGCAAAAGCAACAATGGACAACAAAGTACCCAATGGTTAATCTTTTTTCTCTTAGGAATTTTGTCGTTTATGGCAATGCTTTTGGCCATTTATCCTAAAGATGTTCGACTCACTTTTCAGGCCTTTTTAAGTAGCAGTGCCAATAAGAATGTACAACGAGAACAGGCTGGATTTCTCAAAATAGAAAGCTTCACCAGCTACCTATTATTTGTGTCTAGTATGGGGACTTTTTTGTTCTTAACCGTCGATATTCTCCAACCTGACAACCCTTTTAATAGCTTTGGAATGCTGTTGCTTTTCATTCTAGGGGTAGCCTGTGTTTACATCCTTAAACATTTTCAGCTTAAAGTTTTATCCTTCATTTTGCCTTGTCATCAAGAAATAGAGACCTATAATTTTATTATCTTTAATACTAATAAAGCACTCGGCTTCCTCCTAATCCCTTTACTCTTTTTAGTTGCTTATGTCCCCTCTGGTGCACAGTACACTGCTTTTTATGCTAGTGTTATACTCTTAGGGCTAATCTATATGTACCGCACTTTAAAGGGCTTAGCAGCTGCTGCTAGTCTAATTTTATTTCGAAAATTCCATTTTATTGTTTACCTTTGTGCCGTCGAAATAGCTCCTATGCTGATTTTGCTGAAGCTATTGTATGTTTTGTAGAGGTTATTGACACAACTTCTAAGAGAAAGTAACAGATCTGAATGGCAACAAATACACAAGACCGTCTCAACAAAGTGGAGAACATTTTGGTGACGCAAATGACGACCTCGAATAATCGAGCTCCCTATGATAAACTCGTTGAAAAGTTTGGCTTACAAATAGATTATCGTCCTTTTACTGAGGTGATTCCAGTTACCTCCAAGGAATTTAGAAAGCAGAAAATTAATCTAGAAGAATATACTGCTATTATTTTAACTAGTAAAAGCGCTATAGACCACTTCTTTAGATTATGTGAAGAAATGCGCTATAAAGTGCCAACCGACTTAAAGTACTTCTGTAAATCGGAAGCTGTCGCTTTATACTTGCAAAAACACATTGTTTACCGCAAACGTAAAGTATTTTTTGGCAAGCGTACACTCGCTGACCTTAAACCATCTTTGATCAAGCACAAGAAGAAAGAGAAATTCTTATTGCCTTGTTCTAATTTAGGTGGTCGTAATTTTACAGCATTCTTAGAAGAGAATGGCTTTGATTACAAGGAGTCAACGATGTATTTGGCAGCAAGCAGCGACATTTCTGACCTAGAAGATGTATTTTATGACATCTTGGTCTTTTTTAGTCCATTAAGCTTGAATTCTTTGTATGACAACTTCCCTGACTTCAAACAAAACAACACTCGTGTTGCAGCCTTTGGTAAAACAACCGCTCAGGCCGTGTTAGACAAAGGTTTAACCTTAGACATTGAAGCCCCTAATCCTGATACGCCTTCTATGACAATGGCGATCGAGCGATACATCCGCGAAACATTAAAAGATGCCTCGAATAAGTAGTAGAGCTATCTATTTTAAAGGCGCTTTTGATCACGTCAAAAGCGCCTTTCTTATTGTAACACAGTAATTTTCGTCAAAAAAAAATCATTTTATGTCATTTAAAGGCATCTAGTTTTTTTTCTTTGTAATCTTGATGTACATTTATAAATACCTTAATATTCCCCTTTATGTCCTAAGGTAACTTGTCTATGAATAATCAAACGGCGATATTAATTTTTACGCGCACTGCTCAAGAAGAAGCGCAACAGAAGTGGTCTGCCCAATTAGGGTCAGCTGCTAATGGTCGTCATATTGCCCAAACACTCATTGCACATACCCGCAAAGTAGCCAAGGCAACAGGTTATCCTGTCATAGAAGTTTCTACTCAACATCAACAAGGACAATCCTTTGGGGCACGCCTAAGTCACGCCATTCAAAACATTTGGAATCGTGGTTTTGAGAACGTGTTAATTGTGGGAACAGATACCCCAAGTATTAGCACAAAATTATTACAACAAGCAGCCAATCAAATCACCCCTACTCAGAGCGTGATTGGCGCTGCAACCGATGGTGGAGCTTATCTAATAGGCTTACATTATCGCCAATTTAACGCCGATAGTTTTGCCACTCTACCTTGGCAACAAGAAGAATTATATCGAGCGTTAAGCGCACACTTATCACAAGACGACCAAGCACTACATTTGTTGCCTATACTTTCTGATATTGACCATTGGGAAGCATTGGTACATTTTATACAGACGACCCCTTTGTCGCTCTTACAAGTCCGTTTGCGCTATTATTTGCTCTCTTCAGAGCAAGCGACGACTCTATTGCCGCTTCCAAAAGCTTGGAATAAAAATTTTACGGCACCTACTTATAACCGTCCTCCGCCGATTAGCACTGTTATCCGCGCTTAATCGACACCATTCCAGTTTAATCAAGACCGACCCCTCTTTTTTGACGATCACCAAGATCTAACACCCTTTCTGTGTTGGATTATTGGCATTTTATTATCTTTTTTATAGTACAATTTTATGAAACAACGTTTTCTACTAGGATTGTTATGTCTATTGTTGAGTACAGTAGCTTACGCACAACATCGCCTTAGTGGTAAGGTGATGGACCAAGAAAGCCAAGAACCCATTTTTGGCGCTTTGATTTATGAAAAAAACACCACTACTAGTGCCGTCTCTACGGATGATGGGGTTTATGAATTAACCGTGAGTTCTGACACAGCTACGGTTGTTTTTACTTATCTAGGAATGACCAACCTAGAAGTTCAATTAAAAGGCAATACCAATCTAGATGTTGTTCTTACCTATTCTACTGCTAGCCTCAAAGAAGTCGTTGTTACAGCACTAGGCATTGAACGCCAAAAGAAGGCCTTGGGTTATGCTACACAGGAGATTGATGGCGCGACCCTTCAAAATGTTCGCCAAGAAAACTTAATTAATGGCTTAGCAGGTCGAGTAGCGGGGGTACAAATCACTAACGGTTCTACAGGAATTGGTTCGTCTTCTCATATTTTCATCCGTGGACAATCTTCTCTTTCTGGTAATAACCAAGCTCTATTTGTAGTGGATGGTATTCCAATTAGCAATGAGTTGATTGCGAACAATACCGAAACCTCTGCTGCGGGGTTTCAAGAAGTAGATTATGGCAATGGTGCAGGGGAAATTAGCCCTGATGACATCGCTTCAATCAATATTCTAAAAGGACCTAGTGCAACGGCTTTGTATGGCGCTCGTGCAGCGAATGGAGTGGTTGTTATTGAAACTAAATCTGGCAAAAACAAGCGTGGTATTGGCGTTTCGATCAATAGTAGTGTCACTGCGGAATCCATCTTGCGTTTACCAGAATATCAAAATGAATATGGACAAGGTGTTGGAACTGACTTTGCCTATGTAGATGGCAATACAGGCGATGGTGGCTCTATCTTAAGCTATGGGCCTCGTTTAGATGGTCGTTTGGTGCCTCAATTTGACGGTACTTCTATTGGCCCAAATGGAGAAACCTTACGTGGAGGAGATGTTATTTCTAGAAATGGGGCTCCTATCACAGCTACTCCTTGGGTCGCGCGCCCTAATAACGTTCGCGACTTCTTTCAGACAGGAGTCACCTTCATCAATAATGTTGCCTTGACAGGCGCCAATGATAAAGGCCATTTCAGAATCTCTTATACCAACCTTAATAACAAAGGAATTGTACCTGGTACGGACTTAGGACGCCATAGTTTTTCTGTAAGTGGGGGCTATAATTTAACAGAGCGTCTCTCTGTAAAAACTTATATTAACTACATTAACTCTAGTAGTAATAACCGCCCTGCAACAGGGTATGGTTCTGAAAACATCATGTACTTGTTTACGTGGATGGGTAGACAGTCTAACGTCAGTAGCTTAAAAGAGTATTGGCAACGTGGACAAGAGGGGTTAGCGCAGTATAACTACAATTATGCTTGGATGGACAACCCTTATTTTGCTATGACAGAAAACCAAAATGGCTTTGGCAAACACCGTATCCTTAGCAATACTTCCTTGAATTATACCATTACAGAAGGCCTAAATTTGCGTTTCCGTAATGGGTTGGATTATTACAATGATCTAAGAACATCTAAGCGCGCATTTAGTACACAGCGTTTCCGCAATGGGGCTTATCGAGAGGATCAAGTTATTTTCTCAGAATTCAATACAGATTTCTTGTTGTCTTATGAGAAAAAATTGAGCGAAGATTGGCAGTTCTCTATTGCCTTGGGTGGTAATATGATGAACCAACAACTGCGTTATGGAAGTACAACGGCCAATGAATTATCGGTTCCTGGTATTTACAACTTTAACAACTCTCGTGTTCCTTTAGCCATTGACCAGTACCAGCAGCAAAAACAGATTTTGAGTTTGTATGCCTTAGGACAAGTATCTTATAAGAGCTTCTTGTTTTTGGATATGACGGTACGTAATGACTGGTCCAGTACCTTGCCAATAAACAACAATGCTTATGCTTATTATTCATTTGCGCTGAGTGGAATTATCTCTGATATGGTCCAACTACCAAAAGCATTTAGCTTGGTAAAAGTACGCGCGAGTATTGCAAGTGTTGGTAATGATACCGATCCTTATAATCTCAACAATACCTTTGCTTTTGGTCAATTGTATGGTGCCAATCCAACGGTGACCAATTCTAGTACTTTATTAAACAGCCAATTGTTGCCAGAACGGACTACTGCCTATGAATTTGGGACAGATTTGCGTTTTTTCCAAGGGCGTTTCAATGTAGATGTGACTTATTATAATAACCTAAGTACCAACCAGATTATTGAGTTGCCTACTTCTACGGCAAGTGGTTATGTTTCTCGTATTGCCAATGGTGGGCAAATCCGTAGTGAAGGCTTGGAAGCCATTGTTTCGGCGACTCCTGTACGCACCAAGGATTTCCAGTGGAACTTGTTTGCCAACTTTAGCCGCAATGTGTCTACCGTTGTAGCATTGCCTGAAGGGATTGAGCAGTATGTAACAGGATATTCTCGGGTGTATGATCGCTCTGATCGAAGTGTATTTTTCATTGCAACAGAAGGTGGTCGTGTTGGAGATATGTATGGAACTGGGCTAAAAGAAGTCAATGGACAACAAGTTTATGATGCGAACGGAAACCCTGTAAAAGATCCAGAATTGCGTCTATTGGGGAATTACAATCCTGATTTTATTTTGGGTTTTGGGACAGAGGTTTCTTGGAAAGGATTGAGTTTAGGAATGCTCTGGGATTGGCGTCAAGGAGGAACAATTGTTTCTCGTACGTTGGCAATCGCTAGTACTTCTGGAGTATTGTCCAATACCTTAGTTGGGCGCGAGACAGGCGTTGTGGGAGATGGAGTTGTCAATGTGGGGACAGAAGATAACCCCAATTATGTTCCCAATACCACCGCTATTTCTGCCAACAATTACTATGGTCAATATTATGATCGAGATAATGAAGCCAACGCTTTGTATGATGCTTCTTATCTCAAACTACGAGAAGTTCGCTTAAGCTATGCCTTGCCACAACGCTTGGTACAACGTCTACACTTTACAGGAATTCGCTTCTCTCTAATTGCTAAAAACTTAGCCATTTTCACAGAGAATCCACATTTTGATCCTGAACTAGCCGCCATGCAAGGCCGTAACTTTGCTTTTGGAGTAGAGGATATGTCTTATCCTTCTAGCCGTAGCTTTGGTTTAAGTATTCAATTGACCTTATAAAACTATTCCTTCCTCTTGGTCTGAATTACTCTTAGAATAACATCCAAAAGAGGCTTTCTTAACAAGAAGAAGACAAAATATAACCATAATGAAATTTGTATATCAAACGATGCTTTTGTTTTTGCTCGTCGCTAGTTTTTGGGCATGTAGCAAAGATTTTGAAGCCATTAATACCAATCCCAATGCCCCTGAGCAGGTCAATGCTCAATTTTTATTAACCAATATCCTTTGGAATACTGCCAATAACAACGCTGTTGATGCTTGGAATGCAGGAAATTTCTTAGGTCAATTAACCGCTCGTACAGAGTTTAATGAAATTGACCGTTGGGATATTCGTACCAATACAGAGTTGTGGAACAAAAGTTACTTGTTGCTCAATGATATTCAATCCTTAGAACAATTGGTAGAAGACGGCAAAGCTAGTGAATCTTACAGAGGAATGGCTTTAGTTATGCGCGCTTTTTTGGCGGCAACATTGACCGATTTATGGGGCGATGTCCCTTATTCTGATGCGATTAAAGGGCGTACAGATGGTAACTTCACCCCTAATTTTGATACCCAAGAGGAAATTTATACGGGTACCAATGGGATTCTACAAAGCTTGCGCGATGCCAGTACTATTTTTGCGGCGGCTGCCAATGCGGCTCCTGTAAAAGGCGATATCATTTATAATGGCAATATCGACCAATGGCTGCGCTTGAGCAATTCACTCTTAGTCCGTTACTTGTTACGTATTTCTAATAAAATGAATGTAGCTACAGAACTACAAGCTTTAGTTACAGCAGGGGACTTAATGCAAAACAATACCGATAATGGGTTGGTCGCCTACTTACCCACTGCTCCGAATCAATGGTTTGTTCATACCATTCGCGAAGGTGATTACAGCAATGTACGGATGTCCACCACTATTGATTCTATATTAAGTGCTTATAACGATCCTCGTACCCCTGTTTGGTTCAAGCCTACCGCTAGTAGTCAAGGCACGGGAACATTGGTTTATGATGGGCTACCTAATGGCATTGGCCCTGGTAGTTTGGCGCAGTACAATATGGCTGACTTTTCTACTCTAGGAAATATTTTTAGAGAGCAACCTGCTGGCGTTAATGCCGTCTTGATGTCTTACAGTGAACTGCAATTTGCCTTGTCTGAGGCAGCCAACAGTGGTTTATTAAGTGGTTCAGCTCAAAACTATTATGAGGAAGGGATTCGTGCTTCTTTTAGTTATTACAATACTCCATTGCCTAGCAATTATTTATCCCAAACGGGGGTTGCGTGGAATGGTGATTTGAGTCAAATTATCACTCAAAAATGGCTGGCGTCTATGTTGGTTGGTTATGAAGGGTGGTTCAATTACCGTCGTACAGGTTTCCCTATTTTGAATACGGCTTTGGACAATTTGAACAACAACCAAGTGCCTGTTCGTTACCGTTATCCAGATACGGAAAAAGCGGTTAATCCAACGAATTACAATGCGGCTGTAGCACGTATGGGGGGCGATAGCTATGATGAAAGAGCTTGGTGGGAATTGCCCTAACCACTAACAAACTCTACTATGATTGTTGTAGGGTCTCTTAACACAATCAGGGTACCCTACAACAATCACTCATTCTATACTTTTTAAGATCAAACAAATAATGAACGATACCCTTCTGACTGGTCAATGGGCTTTGGTAATTGGTAGCAGCTTAGTCTTGCTCTTGTTATCACCAACAGCCAAAACAGTAAAGAGCTTTTTCAAGGCAGAGACCCAACAAGGTAAAGCGCCTAATTTTTGGTTGTTAACCAGTAGTTTGGTCATTTCTTGGATCTTTGCCAAATCTATTACAGTAGCTGCTGATTTGGGTGCTGCTTATGGATTGGTGGGAGGCGTTGCTTATGCCGCTTATTATCTGTCGTTTTGTGTGGCAGGGATTGTAATTTATCAATTGAGAAAGCAAGGTGGATTTGAAAGCATTCATCAGTTTTTGGCCAAGAAGCATGGACAAAGTGCGTTGTGGCTTTTTTCTATTCTCATTGCCATTCGCCTCTTTAATGAAGTTTGGTCCAATACCATGGTCATTGGAAGTTACTTTGGAGCAGCTGGGACAAGTCCCTACTATTGGGCGATTGTGGTTTTCACAGGATTGACCTTATTATATAGCCTCAAAGGAGGTATGCGCAGTTCTATGTTTACAGATGCCATTCAGATGGCCTTATTTGGTGTACTCTTAGCGATAGTGCTGAGTCAATTAATTCCAAATACAGAAGGAGGTGTTACTCGCTATGTACAAGAAGGAACCTGGTCTATGGCTACAGGGGTCAACTTATTATTAGTAGCCCTTTTACAAGCCTTCAGTTATCCTTTTCATGATCCTGTTATGACAGATCGAGGTTTTGTTGCCCCTCCTAAAATTACCCTGCGAAGCTTTTTATGGGCGGGTGTTATTGGTGGAATCTGCATTATCTTGTTCAGTTTGGTTGGAGTTTATGCGCGCATTCATGGCTTAGAGGGCTCTGCTCCTGTCGCCGTTAGCAAGAGTTTAAGTATTCCTATGTTGTTAATTATGAATTTCATTATGATTACTTCTGCCTCTTCTACCTTAGATTCGACGTTCTCCTCTTTCTCCAAGTTGATTACTATTGATTTGGGCAACGCCCAAGCCATTACGGTGACTAAAGGGCGGTTGACAATGGCTATCCTAGCCGTTCTAGGCGTCTTGCCTGTTTTCTTAAACCCAGAGATTCTCTCTGCAACAACTGTTAGTGGAACAATGGTAATTGGGTTGGCTCCTGTTTTTGTGTGTTGGAAATGGAAGGTGCCTGCTTACAGTTTTCACTTGTCTGTTGGCATGGGTTTATTAACGGGGTTTGTCTTAGTGATGGGTTGTCCTGATTCTCTCCTCTTTTTTGAAGGCAAATACGGGGATTTACTCTCTCTTAATTTAATTGGTTCTACTGCTTGCTTTATAGCATTTTTGGCCCCCAAATTTTTTATCTCTAAGCAACCTGTTGCTTAATTCCATCAGATATTTAGCATAAAATATTATACCATGATACAACAACAATTTACCAACAACTTAGGTACGTTAGAAGGACCATTGCTTGTCTTTGGGGGCATTTATAGCAATTTACAAGCTTTGGAGGCTTTGCGTATGGAGGCAGAGCATTTACAGATTCCGCCTACTAATATTATTTGCACAGGTGATCTTGTCGCCTACTGTGCCGACCCTGAAGCTTGCATCAACTTTGTTCGTGAATGGGGCATTTATTGTATTGCAGGTAATGTAGAATTGCAATTGATTGATGATGCGGAGGACTGTGGTTGTAATTTTGAAAGCAGTACACGTTGTGATATTTTTTCAAGAACTTGGTACCCGTATGCTAAATCCCAATTGAGTGCCAACTCCTTAACTTGGTTGGCTCAATTACCTCAGTTTTTGCGTTTTTGTTATGCAGGAAAAGAAGGCCTTGTATTGCATGGTTCTTATGAGGCAACCGCTCAATTTATTTTCAAATCTACGCCTTGGGCCATCAAAGAAAAGCAATTTCAGTTGGCTAACGTAGATCTAATTTTAGCAGGACATTCTGGCTTACCTTTTATAGAAAATCGTGGGCAACAACAATGGATTAATGCAGGCGTCATTGGTATGCCAGCCAATGATGCCTCTACTAAAGTTTGGTACCTCACGCTTCCAGCCACGGACCAAAAATTGCATCCTACGTTTCATTCATTGGCATATGACTTTGAAACAGCAGCCACACGTATGGAGGAGGCTAAGTTGCCGCTTGCTTATGCACATACCTTACGTACAGGACTTTGGGACAATTGTGACATTTTGCCCGCTATAGAAACACAACAACAAGGGTGTCCATTGGTCTTGTCTCCTGCTGTTGCTTTACAAAAGGCTTAATCCTCACACAAAAGCTATTAATAGCCTGCTTTCCCTGTTTTTTTGTCGTATATTGGCTGTTTCAAACTGCTTTTGAGCTTTTAGAACAACAAACAATGCGTTATACTTTTTGTCAACAAGAGCGACTTAAAAGTCGAAAACAAATCGCAGCACTCTTCAAAAACCGACGTAGTGTGGGTGCTTACCCCCTACGCATATTTTGGGGAGATCGCCCCCATTTAGCCAATTCTTACCCTGTATCTATTGGTTTTAATGTTTCTAAACGACTCTTCAAACATGCTGTAGATAGAAATCGTTATCGCCGTTTATTGCAAGAAGCATTTCGTTTACAAAAGCAGGAGCTTTATGAATTCTTGGAACAAGAGGGCAAGGAACTTAATCTAATGCTTATTTTTGTAGGTAAAGACGGCGCTGATTATGCTACTGTAGAGCGCCAATTCAAAAAGTTAATGGGCAAATTAATGGACGAAATTAAAACCGTATGACTTGGATAATTTGGTTATTTAAACTACCTCTTTTATTGTTAGGTGGCGCCATGCGCTTTTTAATTAGAGTTTATCAATTGGTTTTGTCTCCTATCTTACCTGCTTCCTGTCGATACACCCCTACTTGTTCTCAATATGGACTAGAGGCAATTAAGAAGTACGGCCCTTTCAAAGGAGGCTATTTAACTCTTCGGCGCATTTTGCGTTGCAACCCTTGGGGCAGTCATGGCCATGATCCTGTTCCTTAGAGCTGTCTTTTTTAAGAAAAGCCTAGAACAAAAAAATAGATGGCAGGGGTATACTATCCCCTCCTATAAGTGCTCTATTGACAAATAAATATTCCTATGAAGTTTTCTACCTTTACTCGCCTTGGGCAGCATTTAGTAGCCTTCTTATTCCTCACTAATTTATTGGTTGCTTGTCAAAATACGCCTTCTGCTGAGGATTATGCGTTGCGTTTCTGTACTTGTTATGATACCAACTCTGAGGCCGCTGTACAATTACGGGCAGGAGAATTGGATCAACCAAGCTATGATCAATTAGTTCTCGAATGTATGGGAGAAGATGATCCTTTAAAGGAATTAGAAGAAAATCCAGCAGCATTGTTAGAATTTAAGGTGGCTTTTTTAGATGCTATTAAAGCTAATTGTCCTGCTCTTGCCCAAAGTATGGGCTATTAGGTCCTATCATAAAAATAAGATTAGCATGAGTTTTTTAAGTAAAATATATCTAAAAGTAACAGGGTGGAAGATTGACCCTAATCCTCCAAAGGAGTTACAGGGACAATGTGTCATTATCTGCGCGCCTCATACATCCAATTGGGATTTCCCCATCACATTGGCGGTAATGAGTGTATTAAAGGTCAAAGCGCGCTATGCGATTAAGAAGGAAATTATGGGTTTTCCCTTTGGTCCTATTTTAAGAGCATTAGGCGGTTTGAGTATTGATAGACGCCCCAAAAAGGAAGGAGAAAAAAAACAAAGTACCGTTCAAGCAATTGCTAGTCTTTTTGAAAACGATCAACCACTTTGTTTGATGATTGCGGCGGAGGGCACTCGCTCCTTGCGTAAGGAATGGAAAACTGGATTTTATTATATTGCACTACAAGCCAATGTTCCTATTTGTCTTGGATATTTGGATTATGAGCAGAAGGTTGGGGGATTTGGAAAAGTAGTTTATCCTTCTGGAGATTTAGAAAAGGATATGGCAGAAATTATGGCTTTCTTTATTGATAAAAAAGGAAAACATCCTCAAAAATTCAGCATTGATCAACGTTTTTATCCCCAGCTCTCTAATTCTTCAGAGCAAGCCTAAATTCATTCTTCCCATGCTTCGTCTGTTCTTCTATAGTTGCTTGTTCTCTAGTCTCTACCTTTTGGTGGCTTGCAATAATAATTCCTCTAAACCTCCTGCCAATTCTGACAGTTACCGAACAGATTTAGCCTTAGGATACAATTTAGAAAAAGCCGATGAGGAAGTTAAGCTTTCGAATAAACTCCGTGAAATTTCAGGGCTGACTTACATTCCTAAACAAGGCTTGGTTACAGTACAGGATGAAAAAGGAGCCTTGTATTGGTTGGATAAAAAGGGAGATATTGATCGCGTCGTTGACTTTTCGGCCGATGGGGATTACGAAGGTTTAGCGTTTGAAGGAGATCGCCTTTTTGTATTGCGCGCTGATGGTGTTTTGTTTGAGCTAAAGCGCTGGAAAAAGGATAAAAAGAAGACTCAAACACGCGTTATTAATACCAATCTAGGAGAAATTAATGATACGGAAGGGCTGGCTTATCATCCTGAAAAAAATCAACTTTGGATTGCTTGTAAAGGGTCTGCTGTCATTGGTCAGGAACGGCATTATGAACGCGCTGTTTATGCCTATGATTTGACCTTGGATTCCTTTTTTACTAAACCCCTATTCTTGATTTCCCGTCAACAAGTCCAACGTTTCCTTCGTCAAACAATGCGCCAACATCCTGACTATAGTTATTATAAAAAGTTGTTGCGGAGAGAGAAACCTGTCATGCCTTTGCAACCCTCTGCCATTGCCATTCATCCTATTACTCAAGATATTTACTTGCTCTGTGCGGTTGGCAATAGTTTATTGGTTTTGGATAAGAGTTTTTCTATCAAGGCCCTTTGTCATTTATCAGAGAAGGACTTTGAACAGCCAGAGGGTCTGGCCTTTAACAAAAAAGGGGATTTATTTCTCTCTTCTGAAGGCCAAAAGAAGAAAGCGCGGGTGTATAAATTTGATTATACTCCTAAGTATTAAGTGCTACTCCCATCTCGCTAGTTTATTAAGTGTGCGCCAGTTTCTTGTTGTCGCTACCGCTCCTAAATTTTTTTCTAAGTATTTATTGGTCAATTTTGTGCGCCCATATCCATTGGGGCAATAGAGATAAACACAATCGTTGACGACTGTCCATTGATCTCCTTTGTGGTCTTTGGCTTTGAGCGCGGTTATTTGGGTAGCCGTTGGAGATGTTGCTAAAAACGTTGCATGCAACGCTTTTAATTCCAAGGCACGATCTTCTTCCAAAAAAGGATTCTGCAATCGTTCTTGAAAATAAGCTTGCGGCCGTACCAATACGGGAACTTCATAGCCAAATTCTTGCTTTATAGCTACAGATAAAGCGGAAGCTGCTCCTTCGCTCCGTTCCAATTCAAATCTTAAATTCCCCGATTGGATGTAGCTTTGTACATTCTGCCAACCTAAGCGTTCACAAAGCGCTCGTAAATCAGCCATAGGGAGTTTATTTTTTCCGCTGACATTTATGCCACGCAATAAGGCAATGTAGTGCATGATTTTTATTTTAAAAAAAAACAAAACTCTAAAGTATTATTTTTAGCCCCATTAATCCTAGAAATAAGGCTATTTTTTAGGGCAGTTCTATGCTCCCCATACCATTTACACTAGGCTCTTTTATGAATACTAACTAGGAACTCCTATACCACCATTGTCATTGTCATTGTTGTTGTCCTTCTTTTACTAGTAATAGGTTATTTTGCCAAAATCGATTTTGCCAGCACAAAAAAGAAAAGCACTTGAGAAAATTGGCCCAACTCAGGCTATACTAAATACCGTGTAACAGAAGTTCACCTAAATTTTAAGTAGACTGAGTTTTAGCTTCGCTGTTACTTCGTGGTGCCACAAAAAGTAAACAACGCTTAAGCACTCGCGAAGGGATCTGATCTAATTGCTATAATATAGGAACTAGTCCATTTTACGTGCACGACCGTAGGGACCACGGAGTAGCAGCGCAGCTCGCTAAAAAGGTCTAGGGGAAATAAACCCCTTGGATACTCCCTGCTTTAATCCAACGTTTTTGAATGGGAAGCGTCTTTGTAGAAAAGACTCTTTTCTTAGATGAACTATTTCTTATTTTTTTTACAAAAAATACCTTTCGCCAACCAATTAACTATGCAGCATCCACCTTTCTTAATCAAATCGATTTTAATTGTCTTGTATTGTTGTTGTTGTTGCAGCTTTTCCGCGGTCCCTGCCAAACAAGCTCCCCCTCAAAAAAAACTTTCCGTTAAGGAAAAACGCCAGATTCGACAGCAACAACGCCGCCTTTATCGCACTCATAAACAACAGCAACGGCAACAACTAGCCCCTCCAAAAAACCATGCGAAGCTCAACATCATCGGTTTTATATTAATTATGAGCTCAATTGGCTTTCTTGTCCTTGGGGCCTTTTTTGTTCTAGCTGTTTTTGGAATATTTGGATCTATAGTATCTATAGCTTTAGGGCTTGTTTTAGGTCTAGCAATAGCCATAATGATTGCAGGGGCTGTTCTTTGTATCTTAGGCTTAATTGGTGCAAAAGAGGCAGATCACCCTAAAAGAGGCTTTAGTATTGCAGGGCTGATTATAGTAGGAATTCCTATTGTTATCTTACTTATTGTATTATTCGTAGCACTACTTCGTATTCTAAATGTATTAGCTTAAGTACTTTAACCTGCTTTTTGCCTTTAGAAAAACTACTTCAATGAACTATTTTTGAAGAGAAAACGTCTTTGTACAAGGGAATATTTCTGAGGTAAACTAATAGATAGTTTTTATCTAGAGCCAGCATAAGAATAGACCTTTTAATAACCAACCAACCAACCAACTATGCAGTATCCATCCTTCTTAATCAAATCGATTCTAATTGTCTTATATTGTTGCTGTTGCAGCTTTTCCGCGGTCCCTGCCAAACAAGCTCCCCCTCAAAAAAAACTTTCCGTTAAGGAAAAACGGCAAATTCGACAACAAAAGCGGCAACAACGCCGCCTTTATCGCGCTCATAAGCAACAACAGCAGCGGCAACATTTTCCAAAAAAAAATCATGCTACATTCAACATCCTTGGATTTATACTTGTCCTTGGCTCAATGATATTTTTTCTTCTTAGTATGATGGTTGCTTTGATTACTTTTGGCATTTTTGGTTCCGCCATAATCATTGCCTTTAGTATAATTTTAAGCTTGTCATCAATCATTCTCATAACGGGTATAGTATTCTGTATCATGGGTTTGTCTAAAGCGAAAGAAACAGCACATCCAAAAATAGGCTTTGGCATTGCGGGACTAGTCATTATAACTGTTGTTGCTCTTATTTTTCTTATGATAATGGTGAGTAATTTCATTTTCCTGCTACTAAATTCATAGTCTCTCCAATCTATTAAACAACAATCTTATCCTCATTTAATCCGTTTGCTTTTACCATGTTTCCAACTATTTCTTATTTAGCTTATGAACAACAAGCTCCCCAAACAGGGAAGCACATTTTAGCCACTCTTCAAGGAGAAAATATTATTGTTTATCAAGCCTATCGGCCTAGTATTGGTCAATATGCGTTGCATCACCAACGCTTTGGAGGTGATTTTAAGCTCACTCGTATGAGCTGGATTAAACCCAATTTTTTGTGGATGATGTATCGTTCTGGTTGGGGGCAAAAAGAAGGACAAACCTATGTCTTAGGGATTGAAATACCTCTTAAATTTTTTATAGAGATTCTCAATGAAAGTGTTGTTTCTTCTTACAAGAAACATCTATACCCAAATAAAGAAGATTGGCAAGCCGCCATTGCTCAAAGCGATGTTCGATTGCAATGGGACCCTGATCATCACCCTACAGGAACCAAATTAGATAGAAAAGCTGTACAATTAGGTTTGCGGGGCGATTTCATCCGACGCTATGCTCAAGAGGAGATCGTTGCCATTCATGATATGCGGCCTTTCATTGCGGAGCAATTGCCCCATTTGAAACGACAAAATTGGGACGCTTTGCAGATTCCAGCAGAACAGGTTTTGAATTTGGAAGGAGTGAATCCTAGTTTCTGGCAATAAGATGCCTCTCTATTCCCTAGTATAAAAAGGCTCTATAGATTGTCCTTGATCTTTTTATTACCATTTTGGGAAACTAAAACTACTTAGTTCTTTTCATAACGAACCAAGATACAAGAAGCATAAGGGTAACTGATGTTGTAGTCATACTGTAAATTGACCAAGGCATCAGCCCCTGCTTTTTCGGCTTTTTTACACAGCTTCTTAAGTAATTGTTTGGAGTTATTAAAGGGCATTCCTATTGCTTTGATGTAAGCATATAGAGAAAGAAAAAGCAACTGTAAGCCTATAAGCCGAATTCTGTTCTTGGCAAAAGCCAAGACCCTATCATTTATCTAGCATCAACATCACTGTTGACGTCTATCTGCCTACCCTCCAACACAAGCGAGCAACTTGCTGAGCACCGAAGTGCTCTTGTTGGTATACATGACATTTCAACACACAAGGTTTATCCCCATTTAGTGTTACCACTAAGCAGCGTGCGCTCTTACCGCACGTTTTCACCCTTACTCTTTGCTTGCGCTTAGAGCGGTAATTTTCTGTGACACTCTCTGTCTTCTGATTACTCAGAATCCCATCCGTTAGATGGTGTGCCGCTCTGCGTTGTTCGGACTTTCCTCATTTCCGACTAGTCGGAACCGCGATAGGGCGGCCTACAGTTGCGTCTGCAAAGGTAGGGTATTTTTTAGGGAAATAAATAAGTTAAGTAAGACTAAAATTGCTTTATTTTTCAACCCTCATCCAATGTTAAAACAGCTGCTTGAAATAGGTTTTTAGAGCTTTTCGACGATTGTCAAGGCTGTTATCTAAGGATCTACACTCTCTAATGATTAGGAATAAATAGCAAATTATACTAAAAACATTAAGTCTAGAACTATTCTAAATAAAAATAGTGTACAAATAAGCATTACCATAGGTTGCAAAATTGCTGTTGAATAGATATTTTGCATGATGTCGCTTCGCTAACAGCCTTGTGTTGTTGCAACGGGTCAGTCGGCAGGGAGGCATTCTTTCTTATTATGGAGACGCTCCTCAAAGCACCTACTATTCAAAACTAAAATTTTTTCTACAAAATGAAGTGGATTATTGATTTTTTACTGTCGTCTTTGGGTAAGAAGCTGGTAATGAGTTTGACAGGGTTATTTTTGTGCTCTTTCTTAATTATGCATATGATTGGTAATCTTCAATTATTTGTACCTGATGGAGGATTGACATTCAATGCCTATGCTTATTTCATGACACACAACCCCTTGATTAAAACAATTTCTTATGGTTTGTATGCAGGTATTTTATTACATGCTTTCCAAGGAATTTTAATCACTATGCAAAATAGAAAAGCAAAAGGTGGTAAATATCAAGGTAAAGATATTTCGGCTACCAAAGCAAAAGCAGCTTCTCGTAACATGGCCGCTTTAGGTTTATTGGTTTTTGCCTTTTTAGGATTACACATGGTTCAATTCTGGGGTGTCATGCACTTTAGTACTTGGCCAGAAAATGGGGAGATACTACCAGGCGTACAGGCTTTTGATGCTGCTGGAAATAAAAATCTATATGGGTTAGTTTCAGCAGCTTTTGCACAGGCTTGGGTGGTAATTTTCTATCTAGTAGCATTAGTTGCTTTAGCTCTACACTTATTACATGGATTTTGGTCAGCGTTCCAAACGCTAGGACTTAGTAACACAAAATATGAACCGATCATTCGTGGTGCAGGGGCTGGCTTTGCGATCCTTATACCTTTAGGTTTTGCAGCAATGCCTATTTTCTTTTACATTACTTCCTTGTCGTAGTAGTTTAATTATTTGTTGAAGTAGTTGATGAAAGATGGATAACTGATCCGTCAAACTCCTACTCTCTCTTTTTTATTTTTGAACCAAATTCATTCTATTGCATGAAAAAGTTTCAGTCAAATGTACCAGAAAGCGCAACGCTGGCAGAGAAGTGGACGGAATACCGTTCAACAATGCCACTAGTCGCTCCCAATAACAAACGTAACATTGAAATTATTGTCGTTGGCACTGGTCTAGCAGGTGCTTCTGCTGCTGCTACACTCGGCGAATTGGGTTACCGCGTCAAGGCGCTTTGTTTTCATGACAGCCCACGTCGTGCTCACAGTATTGCAGCCCAAGGAGGGATCAATGCTGCTAAAAATTACCAAAATGATGGAGATTCTGTCTACCGTTTATTTTATGATACCGTAAAAGGAGGAGATTATCGTTCTCGCGAGGCTAATGTACACCGTCTAGCAGAAGTATCTCGTAACATCATTGACCAATGTGTGGCACAAGGTGTTCCTTTCGCAAGAGAATATGGAGGTAGTTTGGCGAACCGCTCGTTTGGTGGGGTGCAAGTATCTCGTACGTTTTATGCACGTGGTCAAACAGGCCAACAATTGTTGATTGGTGCTTATAGCGCACTTTCTAGACAAATTTCTCTAGGCAATGTAGAAATGTACAACCGCCATGAGATGTTAGATTTAGTTGTTGTTGATGGCAAAGCACGTGGTATTATTGCCCGTAATTTAATCAAAGGAACCTTGGAGCGTTTTGGCGCCCATGCCGTTGTTTTAGCTTCTGGTGGTTATGGTAATGTCTACTACTTGTCTACCAATGCGATGGCGTCTAATGTAACGGCTGCTTGGTCGGCCCACAAACGTGGTGCTTTCTTTGCCAATCCTTGTTTCTGTCAAATTCATCCTACTTGTATTCCTGTATCTGGAGATTACCAATCGAAACTGACTTTAATGTCAGAGTCCTTGCGTAATGATGGGCGTGTATGGGTTCCTAAACACAAAAAAGATGTAGAGTTATTACGTCAAGGAAAAATGAAGCCAACTGAATTGGCAGAAGAAGACAGGGATTATTACTTAGAGCGTATTTATCCTGCTTTTGGTAACTTGGTTCCTCGTGATGTTGCTTCTAGAGCGGCTAAATATCGCTGTGATGATGGACATGGAGTAGGTACTACTGGCTTGTCTGTTTACCTAGACTTTGCAGCAGCGATTGATCGTTATGGACATTCCGCAGCGGTTTCTGCTGGCATGGGAAACCCTAGTGACGAAGAAATCAAACGCATGGGTCGTGCCGTTGTAGAGAAGAAATACGGTAACCTATTTGAGATGTATGAGAAGATCACAGGAGAAGATCCTTATTATACACCCATGCGTATTTATCCTGCTATTCACTACACAATGGGTGGTGTTTGGGTGGATTATAACTTAGAAACGTCTGTTCCTGGCTTATTTGCAACAGGAGAAGCTAATTTTTCTGATCATGGTGCAAACCGTTTAGGAGCTTCTGCTTTAATGCAAGGTTTGGCAGATGGTTATTTTGTACTGCCGTACACTATTGGTGTTTTCTTGAGCAAAGAAATTCGTACACCAATCATTGATACCAACAGTAAAGAATTTGAAGAAGCAGAACAAAGCATTCAAAAGAAAATTCGCCAACTACTCAGCATCAAAGGAACGCGCTCGGTAGAATCTTTCCACAGAGAATTAGGAGTAGATGTCATGTGGGAACACTGTGGTATGGCTCGTAATGCAGAGGGGTTGCGAGAAGGGCGTCGAAAAGTAAGAGACTTACGCGATCGTTTCTGGAAAGAGGTATCTATTCCACACAACGATGCTGAAGGACTAGAATTTAATCCAGAATTAGAAAAAGCATTACGTGTTGCTGACTTTATGGAGTTAGCAGAATTGATGATGGTTGATGCTTTGGATAGAAATGAATCTTGTGGTGGTCACTTCCGTGATGAGTATGCAACAGCAGAAGGAGAAGCCGTTCGTAATGATGAGGATTTTGCTTATGTCTCTGCTTGGGAATATACTGGTATGGGAAATGATCCTGTTCTACACAAAGAGGAATTAGAGTTCAAAGACATTGAATTGAAAACACGTTCTTACAAGTAAGGTACTCCACTCCCCGATTATTCGGGACAAGCACCATTCGCTAAAGGAATGTTTAATAGTCTTCTATTCTTAGAGACCTGTTGAATCTTTAGCTACTTGATTAATTTTTTCTTAAAAAAACAATAGAGACTTATGGCTCACGGAAATATAAAAGTAAATCTGTTTGTTTGGAGACAAACTGGTGAGAACGATCCTAACGCTGGCATTCGCTCTTATCCTAATGTTGCTATCAATACCCACATGTCCTTCTTAGAAATGTTGGATGTACTCAATGCACACATCATTGATAATCTTGGCCAGTATCCTGAAGGCCCTGTTGCCTTTGAGCATGACTGTAGAGAGGGGATTTGTGGTTCTTGTAGTTTAGTTATCAATGGTCGTCCACATGGCCCAATGAAAGGAACTACGGCTTGTCAATTGCACATGCGCCACTACAATGATGGCGATAGTATATACATTGAACCGTTTAAAGCGGCTTCTTTTCCAGTAATCAAAGATTTGGTGGTGGATAGAAGTTCTTTTGATCGTATTATCCAATCTGGTGGGTACATTTCTGTTAATACAGGAGGGGCACCTGATGGTAATGCTATCCCAGTAGCACAAGCTTCTTCTACAGAAGCTATGGATGCTGCGGCTTGTATTGGCTGTGGTGCTTGTGTGGCAGCTTGCCCTAACGCTTCTGCTATGCTCTTTACTTCCGCCAAAGTATCTCACTTGGCAATCTTGCCACAAGGAGAATCGGAAGCACAGAAACGTGTCAAACGTATGGTTTCACAAATGGACAAAGAAGGCTTCGGCTACTGCTCTAATGTTGGAGCTTGTGAAGCAGAGTGTCCTAAAGAAATTTCTATCGAAAACATCGCTCGCATGAACCGCCAGTACTTTGGTGCGGTTGTATCAAAAGATTAATACTCTACCAGTGTCCGCTGGACACTTAGAAAGTATAAAGCGCTTCTACTCTTTGAGTGGAAGCGCTTTTTTGTTGGAGGGATTCCTTTTTTTGAAAAAGAAAGGAGCCGTAGGGGCAAAAAAAAAAGAGAGAACCATAGGGGTAGCCTCTCTTTTGATTCCTTACGGAATTTTACATAACCAATACTGTAAGCTTCAGTGGGGTTCCACTCACAATAAAATTTAGATTGGTACGACTAAGATAATATAGTTGTACCGTTCTTGTATTACTCATTTAGGGTAAAATAACAAACAAGTGATTCTGTCTTAGAACGACGCAAACCTAAGTCTGGAGGATGCTTGCGAGCCTAAATTAACAGCCTTGTTTTTTGTCACTCGAAAATGACTACAATAGATGCTAATAGTTTCTATTCCCCCCTATGACAAGCACTTCTTGGAAAGGTTGGAATTGAAAACGTACTTTTTTTATTTTTTTTTATTTTCTTGAAAATAGAGGAAGAGGAAGGCTGTTCTTGGGCTCGACAGCTCACTATAGGGCATACAAAAAGGGAAGATTTCCTCCTAAATCTTCCCTCTTGTCTTTTCCGAAGAAAAGGTTCAATCGAAACCAATAGCGGTATCTATTTAATGTTAGATTGAATTATACATATAGTATCGTACTACAACACAAAGCCCTCCGGCCTTGCATCTAACTAGACGACAATAGAATTTTACAAATGGTTGCAAGGCTTAATAAAAATTGTCATCTTTTTTTATAACGTTATAAATAGAGCTTTATTTTAGTTCTTTTTGTCATTCGTTACGCTAATAAATCCTAGTTCTGTATATCTCACTTATGGGTTGGTTTTATTATAAGTATATAGGATTGCTTTTTGGACGAGCTTCCTTAGAATTTTATTGACATAATGCAGGAGATAAGCATCTTTGCCTACTAGAATTCTATTTTTCTTTTTTTTGATGCCTTTGATAATAACTTCGGCAGCTTTGGACGGAAGCATTCTGAAAAATTTCTCTTGTGCTGCCGCTCTCTCTAAATCTACTCCACGGGCATTCCGTAGGATATTCGTTTTAATACCTCCTGGATGGACACAAGAAACAACTACCCCTGTTTTGTTGCCTTGTTCTTCTAAGGCCAAAGCGGCTGAAAAACCACGTACCGCAAATTTAGAGGCATTGTAAGACGTTTGGCTGGGCACACCGATTATTCCAAAAATACTAGAAATGTTGACCAAGCTACTTTCTTTTTGTTGGCGCAAATAAGGTAAGAAATACCTAGAACCATAAATTACGCCCCCAAAATTGATGTTCATTAACCAATCAAAGTCTTTACTTTTTATTTCGGAAAACTCTGCCCTTACCTGCGCTACTCCTGCATTGTTAACAACAACATCTATTCGTTGATAATGCTCGTGTACTGCTAGAGCAAAAGATTGCATAGCGGACTCCTCTCCTACATCAAACACCTGACTAAATACTTGTGTATGTCTGGACAATTCTTGACTCACACGATAGAGCTCTTCTTCCTTGATATCACTTAAAGCCAATAAGGCACCTCGTTGTGCAAAATCAACGGCTAAAGCGCGACCAATACCTGATCCTGCCCCTGTAATTACCACTACCTTACCCTTGAATCGCTTCATAATATTCCATCTTAAGAGGTTGTTTAAAAAGAAGGATTCTGCTCAATCCACTGCTCTATTGTCTCTTTGACTTCTGCTGTTTCTTTTAACACTTGCTGATTTGTAAATCGCAATACGGTAAAACCACAAGCTTCTAGACGTTGTGTGCGTTTATGATCATATTCCTTTTGGTATTTATGATTGCGTCCATCTACTTCTATAATCAGTGCTAGTTCTTTGCACATGAAATCAGGAATGTAATAAAGTACGGGGACTTGCCGCATAAAACGAAAGCCCTTCATTTTTCGAGCGATTAATACTTGTTTCCACAAGTGGTCCTCAGGAGCCGTAATGCGTTTGGCTAGTTGTGCCGCTCTTTTTTTGAGTTTTGGGTTGTAATAGTAATTATTATCCTTAAGCTGTTTGAATTTATTCAAGAGAGGCATATTGTTGTTCCTTATACAAGCTAGTATTCTGAAAGAAGATTGTTCTATCCAAATAAAGATAGGGTTCCTTCTTTATCCCCCTTAGTTCCTTCGCATTTTTTTTATAATAACTTGATTGTTTATTCAATAGTTCGTTAAAAATTTA
>JBOEFW010000054.1:0-26088 GCA_050633105.1 Aureispira sp.
TAATCTCTCCAGAAAAAGAATCAATTTCTGATGCCGTATAGGTAAAGAAGATATTTTGCCTGTTGTAAACATTATAAACAGAAAGAACTAAACTGCTTTGAAAAGGTTTGTCTTTTTTGCTCAGCACAAAGGTCGCACTCAGGTCTAAGCGATGGTACATGGGTAAGCGAGCAGAGTTGCGCAAGCCATATTGGACTGTAGGGAAAGAATTAATAACATACACTGATTGAAGGGGAGTATAAGGAGCACCAGAACCCAGTACAAAACTAGCTCCAACACTTAACCAACGATTAATTTCATAACTCCCTACCACGGATAAATCATGGGTGCGATCAAATCCTGCTAAGAAAGTACGTCCCCTAATGCCGTCAAAGGTGCGTTCTGAACGTGAAAGAGTATAAGCTACCCAGCCTGTAAAATCTCCCTTAGATTTGCGAACGAACAATTCTAAACCATAGGCCCGTCCACGGCCAGAAATGAACTGATCTTCGGTATCTGTATCGATGGTGGGTGTATAATTTTCGGAGTAATCCAATTGATTGTACATATCCTTGTAAAAAACTTCTACGGAGGTCTCTAATAAATCGTCAAAGAAGTTGTGGAAATACCCTAGAGCATATTGCACCCCCCATTGTGGAAGAACAACTTCTGTACTGGGCACCCATAAATCGGTGGGTAAAGTACTAGTCGAATTACTCACTAAGTGAACATACTGTCGGCCAACAGTAACACCCAATTTGAGGGAAGAATTGGCGGAGAGGGTATATTTACTGCTGAAACGTGGTTCCGCTCCAAAATAGGTCTTGACAGGTTCTAAAAGGCGATAGCTACGCGTAGAATCTAATTTGCCTTCATAAGGGCCTACTTGTTGGAACGCCGAGAAACGAATCCCTACATCCATACTAAGGCGCTTGCTTACCTTCCAATGATCCGTAATATAAACCCCTGCTTCATGGGCGCGTTTGCGTTCAGGATCAATTACAAAGGGCTGCCCACCCGTGAAGGCTTCTGCCCGATTTGGAGTGAAAACATGGTAAGTGTAATCAGCCCCAAATTTTAATTGATGGCGAGGAGTAGGGTAGAAGTCAAAGCTAACCTTGGTGCTGTAATCGCGAATACCTGAACTGAGTTTGAAGGAAAATTGCTCTTGCCCTCCACTAATGGAGAAATCATAATCGTTGAAAACAAAAATGAAATTCATAAACAATTTGTCATTAAAAATATGATTCCAACGCAGCGTAGCAGTGGCATTGCCATAAGGTAAATCGATGGCAAAACCGCGCTCTGGATTAGTCAAGTTGAGGACATCTCGCCCAAAATAACCACTGAGAAAGAGGCGGTTTTTATCATTTATTTGATAACGTGCTTTGACGTTTAAGTCATAAAAATAGTAATTGGTACCACTAAAGGTGGTTTCTGTTAAGAACGGTTGTGCCAAATCAAAGGCATAAGTGCGGCGTCCTGAAATGATAAAAGAACCTTTTTTGGAGACAATGGGGCCTTCCAAGGTCAAGCGAGAAGAAATCAAACCAATCCCCCCTTCCACTCCAAAGCGGTCGTTATCACCATCCTTCATTTGAATATCCAAGACAGAGGAAAGTCGTCCTCCATAATTGGCAGGCATTCCACCTTTGATAAGGGTCGCTTTCTTAATGGCATCGGCATTAAAAACAGAAAAGAAGCCCAATAAGTGCCCTGCATTATACACGACTGCTTCATCCAACAAGACTAGGTTTTGGTCAATGCCTCCCCCTCGAACAAAAAATCCAGCGGTTCCTTCGCCAGCAGATTGCACACCTGGTAGGAGCTGGATGGTTTTGAGAATGTCCACTTCTCCCATAAAAGAAGGAAGCTTCTTAACATCTGTCATGGACAGTTCCACTGTGCCTAATTTCGTGTTTTCTACATTGCTATTGCCTCGTTCATCGGTTACCACAATCAAGGAATCAAATAGGGCGCCCATAGAAAGCTCAATGTTGAAGCTGGTATCTTGGCGAAGGTCTAACTCTAGTTTAGTATCTTGATAACCAATATAACTAGCGATAATGGTGTATTTGCCAGGGACTAAAGACAACGAATAGAAGCCGTAA
Source organism: Aureispira sp. (assembly GCA_050633105.1). Taxonomy (GTDB): domain Bacteria; phylum Bacteroidota; class Bacteroidia; order Chitinophagales; family Saprospiraceae; genus Aureispira. Next base: position 2,091 of record JBOEFW010000054.1, read on the forward strand.
AGATTGGTAGTGACACCATCTAAGGTATTGGCTTCATTAAAAACATTGGCATAAATCAAATCCTCTCCTGTGCTGGCATCTTTCACGTAACCACTAATGGTTACCCGTTTTTGGGCACTTAAAGAGAGACTGAGCAAGAGTATAAATAAGCTGAGTTGATAAGATAATGACATGTGAGAAAAACTTATCCCAATAAAAGGGTGGTGGAACCAAAAGGATTAAATAAAGTGGTATAACTGATCGTTTTTACAAGCACGCTTGTTTTCTTTTTTTAAAGAAAAATAAGAAGGAAAGAGTTCATCAAAATAGAGCTAAAATCTATGATTCTGCTTAATTTAGAGGACAGTTATTAAACGCTAATTTTATGCCTCTTTCCTTTTCCTCTTCTATTTTTTACAGGACACAAAGATATTCTTGGATGTCTCTTGGAATGTTATCATTTTTTTTGTGCTTATGGCCTGTTTTGTTGACGGCCCAACAACCTAGTTATCAAGTTGTAGGAGGAGACTTTTTGGAAGGGAAAGATGTTTATGCTCTTTTGGAAGGAAAAGACAAGCGCTTGTGGATTGGAACAGATGAAGGGTTGTTTGTCTATAATGGAGAAAGCTTTAAAGGATATGATAATCCTAACCTTAAGAATAATTCTGTTTTTTCCTTGTGTGAGAACAGCCAAGGAGTGGTTTATTATACCAACTTTTCTGGACAGGTCATGCGGGTAGTCAAGGATAGCTTAGAGGTCTATTATGAATTGCCTGATAGTCTGATGGGAAAGGGAATTGATCTTAAAATTGATGACCAAGAAGCTGTTGTCATTTTTTGTAAGCAATTGGTTAAGATCGATCAAGAAAAGAAATTGCAGGTGCTTTATGATTTAGGCGATTATACTTTTGCTGGTCGTCTAGTAAAGCGATTAGATAACAGTATTTCGGTTGTTTTGGGATATGAGCAAATTATAGCGACTTGGAAGGAGGGGAAATTAACCTGTAAACCTTATCTCCTTTACAAAGGGAATTTAGAACAAGGTACCTTATTAGAAGCGCAACATCCAGAACTTTATTACAATGGTCAAGAAGAAATTTTGATTGGGCGATCAGGAACTTACTTTTTGCAAAAAGAAGGGAAGAGATGGCAAAAAACAATGTTGCCTAAACGCAAGGATAAATTGCTTACTTATTTTTTTACTCAAAGTAAGGATTTGTGGTTAAGTCAACGGGATAAAGGGGCGTTTAGATATGCTGTTAATACTAAGAAAATGGAGCTTGTACGCCTGTTTCCTGATTACCACATTTCTTATTATTTAGATGATAGCGAAGGCAATTTATGGCTAGGGACATTTAAGAAAGGCTTGTTGAGAATTCCACATTTAGAAGTCAGAGATTTTAGAAACAATACTTTTGTTGACACGCATTTACCAGTGTGCCTTTCAGCAGGAAATGGAGATACCTTGTATGCCATGACGACCAAAGGCTTATTGTATCAAATAGATCAAGAAGATCAAGTGACCACACTTTTTGAATCAAAAATCAATGCTCCTAGCTATTTACAATACGTTCCTTGGACCAATTGTTTGTATTTTGATAATACCTATTATAACCTCAGGACACAACAAACACAACCTATCCGAACGAATGCCGTTAAAAATGTACAATTAATACCTCCGAATAACTTATTTTTTACAGATTATGTAGGAATTTATATTTATAGTGCAAATGAACAGCCTCCTACTTTAGAGGAAGAACTGGAACAATACAGACGATTGAATTCAGAAAAACGTAAACAAAGTGATTTTCAAGAAATTGCTTTTGGGCGCGTGAATCAAGGCCATTTTCAAGCTTCTTTTAAGCGTTTTTGGATGGCGACTAACAAACAATTATTAGTCTTAGAAGAAGGAGATAGCCTGCACATTAGCTATAAAGGACGGCCAGTTATTGCTACAGCCTTAGCCTCTTGGGAAGATACTACTTATGTGGCTACAGCAAATGGTCTCTTGCAATTTGTAGGAACAAATTGCAAGGGTTTTTTAACAAAGAGCAATGCGCCCTTGCTTCGTAAAATTCGTAAAATGGACCAGCAAAATGGCTTGCTGTACCTAATAGGAGTGGGTGGTTTTCAATGTGTTAATCTAAAAACAGGATTGATACAGACATTGGATGTGTCGGATGGAATTCTAAGTAATAAAATTTTAGATTTTGCCTTGTTAGACAACAATATTGCCTTATTAACTAGCCAAGGTTTGCAAAAGGTATCCTATCAGGTTTTAGAAAAATCTATGGTGGGTTTAAAAGCTAAATTGGCGGCGGTTTATAAGAATGGAATAGCTGTGGATCCTGGTAAAGAAGGTCAATTTAAATATTTTGAAAAAGAATTGGAAGTGGTCTTAGAAGTGCCATATTTACGAGACAGAACAACCTTGACCTATTATTATCGTTTGCTTGGTTTGGGAGAAGAATGGAATGAACTGCCTGTTTCTCAAAACAGAATCCTTTACAACTCCTTGAGCTCAGGTCGTTATTCTCTAGAGATTCAGGTGCGCGACAGCAAACGCTATAAAGTGCCGATAACCCATTATGAGTTTACGATTGCTCTTCCTTTTTGGGAAACTTGGTGGTTTATTTCAGCTTGTATTTTAGGGATTATTTTACTGGTGAGTTTATTCTTCTGGGTGAGAATTAATATTCTAAAACAACAAAATGCCCTTTTGCTGGGTAAGAAAGCAATTGAAAAGCAATTGGTAGAATCTCAACAAACGGCTTTGCGCTCTCAAATGAATCCTCATTTCCTGTTTAATGCGCTCAATTCTATTCAGGAAATGATTATTGTGAATGATAAAAATGCTGCTAGTAATTACTTGGGAAAATTCGCCGATTTGATGCGTTTGTATCTTAACCAAAGCCAAGAAGAGCGTGTTACATTAGCAGAGGAATTGGAGGCCTTACAGTTGTACTTAGAGTTGGAACAGGTACGTTTTGAGGAGAGTTTGGAGGTCGAGCTAAAAGTTATGTCGGACTTATCGCCTGATGAATTGACGTTGCCGCCGATGTTGGTACAGCCCTATGTCGAAAATGCCTTTAAACATGGTTTATTGCATAAAGCTAAAGACCGCCAATTATATGTCGAATTTAGCGTAGACTTCATAAAACAACAGTTGCGCTGTCTTATTCGAGATAATGGCGTAGGGCGGGCGCGTTCTGCTGAGATCAAAAACGCACAGATTATTCCTCATACTTCTTTTGCCTCTTCTGCGACCCAGCGCCGTCTAGAACTCTTGAATTATAATCGGAATAATCTTATTACCGTAACTATTGAAGATTTGGTAGGGGAGAAAGGGCAGGGAATAGGAACGGCTGTTTATTTGTGTGTGCCATTGGATTGGGAAGGATAGAAGCGCCCGTTTTTCTATTATTCTGTATTTAGGAAGCTGAAAGCGGTGTTTGGGCAGTTCTTACAAATAAAGCATAATAAATGTTAATATTTTTATGGACGGAAATTTATAGAACCAATAGTTGAGTAGAAGATAAAGGCAATGAAAGTAGTAATTATAGATGATGAGAAGAAGGCGCGAACTCTATTACAGATCCTCCTGGAAGAAAACTGTCCAGAAGTAACCGATATTTATCAAGCAGAAAACCTCCCTCTAGGTGTTCGGTTGATCCATCAAGAACAACCCGACCTAGTCTTTTTAGATATTGAAATGCCTAGCTATTCAGGGATTCAAATTTTAGATTTTATAGATCCTAAGTCGATTCAATTTGAGTTGATCTTTACAACGGCTTATAGTCAATATGCCCTCAAAGCGTTTGAATTGAATGCGATTGATTATTTACTCAAGCCTTTACGGCCCGATCAAATTAAGCAAGCGGTACTCAAAGTGCAAGAAAAAGTTGGGCAACAACAATTGACGAGGCGCTTAGAAGAATTGCGGAATAGCTTGAGTGCACCTAATATTTCTAAGATTGCTTTTCCCTTATCAGATGGGGTATTGTTTGTGGCCTTTGATGACTTAATTTTGCTAGAAGCAGACCGTATGTATACCAAGGTCTATACCAAAAATGATGGCGATTTTATTGTCAGTAAACCCCTCAAATTCTTCACCAAGCATCTAGAAAGCATCAAAAATTTTTATCGTCCTCATCGCTCTTTTCTAATCAATTTACAGTACATCAAAAAGTATGTGAGTAAGGATGGTGGCTATATTCTGATGGATAATGGGACGATGGTGTCGGTTTCTAAAGATAAAAAGAAAGAATTGTTTGATTTGTTACAATCCAGTTAGTTCGGAAACTGAAACTCTTTGTTGGGAAGTTCGTTGAAAATAGTAGGCCTGATCTAGGGTACTTTTGCATAAAGAATACTTAAATTTTTTTAAAAAAAAGTAAATATGCATTGTACTAGATTACTGCTATTATGGGTTGTATGCTTCCTAAGTTTGCAAGAACTCCAAGCACAAACCGCCTATGAAATGACTTTTGACAGAGTGGGGCAAAACGATGTCGCTATTAAAACCATTGAATTCAATGGAACCTTATTTATAATTGGAACAACAGAAAATGGTGCTGGTGCTGCAACAGGCCAAGATGGCTTTGTTCGAGCAGTTAACCCAACCACTAAAGAAACGATTTGGTCTCGTACTTATGATATTAGTGATAGTGACCAATTTGCATGTGCTATGATAGATGACTCACGCTTAGTGATTGGTGGCTCTATTGGTGTAACAGGAAATACTAGAAGAATGTGGGTGTTGTCTATTGATCTCACCGCAGGAAATCAAGGTAATGTATTGATGTCAACAACGTTTAGTTCATCGGCTCGTTGTTTTGTCTCAGATATTCAAGCTTCTGTTATGCCAGATGCTAATGGTAACCCAACGTATCTAGTGACAGGGCCTTTTAATAGTTATAGCAGTGCTTATGCTGCTCGGATCAACAACCAAGGAGCTGTAATTTGGTCTAATACCTATACGGCTAACAAAGGGGCAACACATACCCTAGAAGAGGCCCCTAATGGAATTATTTACTTAGGAGGATCAGGAATAGCTGCTAGAGAAGCTTGTTTATTGGAATTGGATCCTCAAGGAGGATTGTTACAAGCCAATCTTTTACAATCTACTAATTTCTTTAATTATGTCATCCGAGACATGGTTTGGACCGATCGTCAAACGTTGGCATTGTATGGAGAAGTCCATCTAAATAATAACCTTTCTGGAATAACGCGCCCTATTTGGGTAGAGGTAAATCCTTTTAGTAACCCAATAGCTGTTCAACAAGCTGTTCGTTATCATGTAGGTAGTATTGGCTTTACAAGAGCTGATGATATAGAAGCTGTTAGAGATAACGGAGGAGTCATAAGATCGTATGTGTTAAACATTCAAAATAGAGGCGCCAACCAAGCGGGGCGATTCTTGCAGGTAGACTTAGATGGAGAGCCAATGCTGTATACTCGCACAAGAAATGGTTCTATTGGTAATTCTATTGTTGCCTTGAGCGATGGATCCCTTGGATTAACAGGAGCTATCATAGAATCGAATACAACTGATGAACGTGGTTATTTTATCAAGACAGGTACAGACGCATGGTATGCTTGTGGGGATACGACAGATTTGGAACACCTAGAAGATTTGGTTATTACTAGTATAGGGGATGCTTCTTACAGGAGACAGGCTGTTACAGAGGATCAACAATTAGACCTGCCAATAACTAGTCTCGTCAACTGGGAAATAGATACAACTTGTTGTAACTGTTGTGCTGTCGCTCAAGGCAACGATTATGTACAATTAGATCCAGATAACCCAGATAGCCGCTTGGCAGGTCTTGGTATTGTTAGATTTAATAATACGCGTTTGTATATTATGAATAATGGCGATTACAACAGAATGCCTGCGCGTATGCGTTTTGCAGAGAATGTCATCTTGTATGTGAGAACGCCTGCGAATTCCCCAACGCCTACCACAATGGATATTACCAATGCTGATTTGGTCTTTAATCACAATTCAGGGATTGTAGTAGAAACAGCGTCTAAGATTATTGGAAACAATGCTGTTTTGAGACCTTGTGATGAGGAAGAAACGTGGGGTGGAATACAATTAGAAGGTCGTGATACACGTCCTACCTCTGTTGGTCCATCTTATGTAGAAACGAATATCTCTTTGAGAGAATGTACCTTTGTTAATGCCGATTTTGGTATCAGCATGGTAAACATTATAGAAGGAACCATTACAGGTAATTTATTTCAGAATTGCCGTCATGGGATTGCTGCTGTAGGTTTGGATTATCAAGTAGCGATTACCAATAATACCTTTAAAATTGATGATAAGGCTATTAACTTAACCTACAATGCAACTTTACGAGGTAATCCTTGGTTTCAACCATACTTCTTTATGGATGTTGTTAGTCGATATACTTTGGAGCATGTAGGTATTGGCTATTATTCAAGTAGTGGAATAGTTGGTGTCTCTAACAGCATCATTAGTCAGAATAATTTTATTAATGGCCTAACATTAAACTTAGATAGCCAACCTCGGTTTAATGGTGTGGTCTTACACGCAGCTGGAACCATTGATATAGCCGATAATAGGTTTATTAACAATGATATGGGAGTAGTAACACACTATTCTCAATTGATTTCAGTAGAACACAATTTATTTGAAGTAACGCGTCGTTCTGCGGTAGATGAGAATTTTTATCAAGTGGTCAATTTTGCACCAAGTAATAGCAGTCCTAGCTCTTACGGAACCATTCTAATCAAAGGAAACACCTTTAGGAATTCAGCAGATATGACAAGGCTTAGCCCGATGACAACACTTCAAAATACCGATTATCTAACAGAAGGTTCAGGTGCAATTTACAACTTTGGTGGTGTAGGTGGTGCTGTTAAAATTATAGATAATGAGATTAGTGGTTTCCAAGTAGGAATTTATACAGAGCAAGGGAAAGTAGATTTGATTACCAATAATAAAATCGAAGCAGACGTTTATGGTATCTATGCTCAGGGCTCTGATGGGCTTTTTGGTTGTAATGAAATTACAATGGATTTAGAAGCCAATGTAGTAGCCGATGGAGGAGTAGTTGGAATACGTGTGACTCCTAATACAGGAACAGTAACTTTACCAACTCATGTATTTGGTAACTGTATTAAGAATACTGATCGAGCTGTTTTCTTTTCTGCTTTACCAAGTAATGCCTTTACAACTTATACTGGCTTAGGCCATGCACAGATACAAAACAACTACCTTTTTAACTATACAGAGGCAGGTTTGTTTGTACAGAATTATAACAATGCTCCTGGTCAAGCGGATTTAGTACGCCGCAATGCTTTTATTAGCAATCAAGAAAATGGAATAGGAGCAGTAGGAACAGGTGTATTTGATATTATGACTTCTAATAGTGGTACAACTAATAATACCTTAACTGTAGGTGATAATTACTATGGAAGCGACAACATGGCTAATGTTTTAGCATTTGATACGGATCCTAGCAATGGTACCGCTTTAACGGCTATTACTGTTGGTGGAACTGATGCTAAGCCCTTCACTGCTTGTGGAGGTATGGATGCAGACATTACTACTTTAACTGCAAACGAGCAAGACTGGTTAACACGTTGTGGAAATGAAAACTTTACAGGAAATATTATCATCAGTCAACGTACAGCTACTACGGGGGTAATATTGACAGCGAATTACTCAACAATTTTGACGAAAATAGGAGCGGAAGACCTAGAACAAGCGGCTAATCTAGTAACCACACACATGCATTGGTTGAGCAACGACTTAGAGGTACAACAATTGTACAACAGTGCTCAACAATTGCCTTTAAACAACCAGCAACGCCAGTGGTTGGATGCCGCTTATTACAGTCGCTTAGAGAATTGGACCGCCGCTAAACAAGCTTTAAACAATATTATGGTGGATGCTTCTGAGGAAGCTCGATTGACGATTGCAAAAGCTACTGTAGAAGTTGCACAACAAGCGACTTTACAAGATGCTACCTTGATTGCAGCTTTAAAAGAAGTAGCCAGTGAATTGGGGGCTTACCGTCATGAGGCACGTGAGTTGTTGAATACTTATACCAATGAAACTTATGAATTTAGTTACAATCCAGTAGAGATTTATACAAAAACAGCGAAGACCACAAATAATTGGCAAGCAGCAAGTACCAATAGCATGCGTTTACTTCCTAACCCAGCAAGCACAACGATTCAAGTGCAATTGATGGATAAAAAGGCCAATTGGACGACGGCTGAATTATACGATATTCATGGTCGTTTGATCCAAAGCCAAACCATTCGCAGTTATAGTTTACAATTTGATGTACAAGAATTAACGCCAAGTGTTTACTTCATTACACTGAAAACAGCGAATGGAGAGCAAACAACAGAGAAGTTTGTAAAGCAATAAATAGAAGCACATTCTTCCAACATGGTGTTTGAAGAAGGAAAATAACAGCTGTTTCCAATTGATTTTGGGACAGCTGTTGTTCTTTGATGTCATTGGGAAGGTATTTTTAACCATTGGGAAGTTGTTTAGGGCGATTCAATAAAGCTATCTTATCTTTGTTTTAACAAAAGGATATAATACTACACCAATCGTTTACTAGCCTATAAAACCACACAACTAGCCCAATACTTCTCCAGTATTGGCTAGTTGTTTTCTAAAAAAACTTCCCTAAAAACAGCGAATTTTTCCCAATAGTTGTTTTACCATTAACAGCTGCTCTAAGAGTAGCTGTTTTTATGGTGGTAAGGGGGGCTTGAGTCATTAGTTTGTTGGATTATAAAAAAAACAAGCCGTACAACTTGTAGAATCTAGGTAGGCTTTGTAATTTCATGCCGCATAAACAACACCACAAACCAAGCTGATTAAAACACAAGCAAAATAGTTGTGTCTTTCAGTAAAAAGAACGTTACTATGGCAACGAGAAAAATTCGCATGAGAGAAGCTTTGAAAGAAGCGATGTCTGAAGAAATGCGCAGAGATAAAAACGTATTTTTGATGGGAGAAGAGGTCGCCGAATACAATGGTGCCTACAAAGTCAGTCAAGGTATGTTGGATGAATTTGGCGCAAAACGTGTCATTGATACGCCCATTGCGGAATTAGGTTTTGCTGCTATTGGAGTAGGTGCCGCGATGGCTGGCGTACGACCAATTGTGGAGTTTATGACATGGAACTTTGCGGTATTGGCTTTTGACCAAATTGTCAACCATGCTGCTAAAGTGAACTCTATGTCTGCGGGACAATTCAAATGCCCCATCGTTTTTAGAGGTGGAACAGGTTCTGCTGGACAATTGGCACAACAACACTCTCAAACATTTGAGAGTTGGTTGGCGAATGTTCCTGGCTTAAAAGTAATTTCTATTTCTAACCCTTATGATGCAAAAGGCTTATTGAAGTCAGCTATTCGCGACGAAGATCCTGTTTGTTTTATGGAGTCGGAAATGATGTACTCTGACCTAGGAGAGGTGCCAGAAGAGGAATACCTTATTCCTATTGGTAAGGCAAAAGTGAAGCGCGAAGGAACCGATGTTACCATTACTTGTTTTAATAAAATGGTTAAAGTAGCGATGGCTGCGGCAGAAGAATTGCAAAAAGAAGGCATTTCTGTAGAAGTGATTGATTTGCGTACCATTCGTCCTCTAGATGAAGCGGCAATTATCAAGTCTGTTAAGAAAACGAATCGCTTGATTGCCTTGGATGAATCTTGGCCATTTGCAGGTGTTTCTTCAGAGATTGCTTACCGTGCTCAGAAACACGCCTTTGATTACCTAGATGCGCCTGTTACTCGTCTTAATAGTTTGGATGTAAGCATGTGTTATGCTCCTACTTTAGTGGAGGCATTCTTACCTGATACAACACGTGTTATCAAAGCCGTAAAAGAGGTGTTGTACCGTTAAGCAAAACAGAACTCCTGCTTGTTGCAGAAGATATAATATATAGATAAAGAACTCCTAGACTTTAGTTAAGATCTGGGAGTTTTTTTGTTTAATGGGGACCATTGCACAAGATATTACTCCTGCCATAAGCCATATTTGTGCGTGATTTCCCATGTTTTATTTTTCTTTGATAATAAGAGTAAAACCCCAAAACCACTTCTTCCTTGTCCTTTTTGTTTTCCACCAAGCATGTAATGTGCTCCTATTTGAATGATTCCAAGTGTTCTTTCTTTATTTAGTAATACGCTAGAAAGGGTCAAATGAGCAGTGGTTGCGTATTTATATTTTTTAGCATTTTTGGGGCTGTATGGTTTGAATAAGAATTCAGGATGAGGGTTTAAGGCTGTTAAATTCCCTTGGTAAGGAGTTAAGGAGTTGCTTTCATGAAGTTTTTTAAAATAGGGATATTGGTCTGCTATTACCTTGGAATAATCCTCTAGTCTTCTTGGACTAAAAGGCTGAATTAAACAAACTTTTTTAGGGAGTGCTGTTTTTACTTTCCATAGTTTTTGTTCTTTTTGATAGTGTTGTTTTAAAGCAGGAAGTTCTTCAAAGAATAAAGAATCCAATACTCGCCCTGATATAGATTTAGATTCAAAGGTCTCTGGATCAAAAAAAACGTATATAGAATCTGGATGGTGCGTGTTGTATTGTTCAGGATTCTGGGGCTGAAGAGGAAAGAAAAAATCTGTTTCCATCCAATCTAGAGCAAAATTGACAGCTTTATTAATAATTTCTTTTTCAGCATTGTTTTGTAACAGCGGAAGAGAAGAAATTTGAATGGAGCTAAGGAGAATAGTCAAACAGAAATAGAAATGGATCATTGAGTTAGGGACATTTAGTGAGTTTTTGAGTAGTGTACTTATGGGTTATGAACATCGAATAACGAGCCTCTGTCTTTGGGGAGGAAAGTGCAATAAGACTGTAAAAGGATTCTATTTCGAATGCTAGAATCGTAAATAGTAATAGAGCTTTATAGAGAAAAGGAGAGGAACTTGTCGCAAGTTGATATTTATAAAAACAACTAATTTAGAAACAAATAAAATATTGAATGAATTATAACATGCTTATACTGTTAGCCTTGTTCGGAATTAGTTTTCATAGAAACAGCTATAGGAGTAGACCAATAGAATATACCCCATAACGTTAAAAGTCATGAATGTTACTCTATAAAGGACTTAAATTCAACGAAACATTAAAACACATCATAAAACTCCTGCTTCACAGGTACTTCCAAGAAGCCTAAAGAGCCAGGTTTTGCGCGTAAGAAGAAGCTCCAAGTCTGGCGTTGTGGTTGCCAACTCAAGCCCATTTGCCAACAATGAAGATCGCGCGCAAAGGTGAAATCGGGGAAAGTAATACGCTCATCTTTAAAACTGTATCCAATTCTATTGATACTAAAAGACCAGCCTTTGGAGAGATTGACCCCTCCTGAAAAACTAATTTGATGTGCCCCAATGACACTGCTATCTATGCCATTAACAAATTGCTTATTCACAACTAAATCGTAGTTGATTGAAAAACTGCGCAAGAGATCAAATTCCTTCTTTTTAGGATCTTTTGGAACCCCTTTTTTAGAAAAAAGATTAACTAAATCTTTGGAAGAGAAGGCAGTAGAGGCTGAAAATTGCATAGAAGTTACCCGAACTAAGTTGCCATTGCGTTCAAACTCAAATGCTGCTAAACGTCTATTGGTTTCGGAATCAGCTTGATACGGATCAAAAACAGAGGTAAAGCGCAGTTGTAATTTCTTGAATAGGGTGGTATAGGTATTAAAGGTAATGGTAGAAAAATGGTTGCTATCTGCTGCCATATTATAATTCCCAGTGATATTAATGGAGGGAATTAAGACCATTTTTTTATAAGGATCTTTAAGTAAAGAATCGCGGACCCCTTTTTTGAACTTCCCTTCTATACGCGTATTAAGACTATAACTAATGTTGGCCGTTCGTCCTGCTGGAGGAGCATAGCTGAAATAATTATACCGTCGCTGCTCTAAATAGCGATTATCATAACGCACAGAATCATAATAATAATCGGCGGCATTGCTGTAATCAGGAGACCAATTGAATCCTACTCTAGGAGAGAAGGTCGCGCGTAAATCTCGTAACTTCCCAATATTAAAGCGTCCTGTTGCAAAAATCTGTGTATTGACATTAACCCCTGTACTAAAGTTATGAGTGGTAAAAAGACCATATTCTCTAGAGCGTTCAATGGTACCATAGGTGACATTGGCCTCGTTCTCTGGATCAATAACGGTTGTAGTGTCAAAGGTTTGGATATTTCTATAGAAGAACCAACGCTGCGAATAACGGACATTTGGCTCTACATTGATGGCATTAAACAGTTTAAAAGAATAGGTCAGGTTAGGGCTGTGTGTCAGGCCATATTCTGCATTTTCTATGGCTTCTTCTAAGCCTCCTTGCTGAAAAAGAGCGGTATCTGTTGTGGTAATTGTATTACTTCCTGTCAGGGTATAAGAGAACCCAATTCGCTCATACCAGCGCTGTTTACCTGTCACTACCTTTCGTTTGAAAGGGAAGATTTGATTCATGCTAAAGGTTAAACGCGGCAGGGTAATGGTCATAATTTGTGTCCGTGTATCTTGCCGGTGGCTGACACTAGCGGAAAGCGTAAATGGTGTTCCTGTAAAACGTTTGGTATAACTAATGTTAGACGCAAAGGTTTGTTTGAGAACACTTTCTGCATCATTGAAGGTGTTCTGATAAAAATCAGAGGTACCAAAATCTACTCTGGCAGTAAAAGTCTGGCTTGGATGTGCTTGTTGGGCTTGGTTGTGTGTCCAGTTAAAATTGAAACTTTGCTCTAAGCTATAATCAGGCGCTCCAAGATTGTCTACTTGTAAACGAGTGTAGCCTATATTAATGGTTCCGCTACTTTTATAACGAATGTTATAATTAGACAAGGCACGTGCTCGAATAGAACCCCGCATATAAAAATCACCCGTCACTTTTAAATCCCAATATTCATTCTCTCCATAATAAAAACCAATGCCTCGAATTCCTGGACCAATCCTTGGAGAAAAATCAAAATCCATACTTAAAATTAAACCTGAGCGCTTGTTTTTGGTAATGGGAAAAAAACCAAAGGGCAAAACAATGGGAGTAGGAGAACCCATAATTTCTAAGAAAGATGGCCCTACTACAATCAATTTTCCAGGAATAATTTTAGCCCTAGAAGCACGAATTCCAAAATGCGGATGTTCTGCGCCACAAGTAGTGTACAAACAGCCTTGACTGTATAAAATATCTTGAATCTTATTACCACTACTATCCACGCCTTTACTGATAAACTTTGTGGCATTAGAAAGCAAAAAGCCATCTCCTTGTTGAGTGGAGGCATCGTAAACCTTTCCTTTTTTGGATTTGAAATTAAATTCAATCCGTCTACTGGTAAATTGTTGGCTCTTATCATCAAAAAATGGGCACTCGATTTCCTTGCCTGCACTGTCTAACAAACAGGTGGCTGTTGCAATATTAGTCAAAAAGTTAAACTCAATATAGCCCGCTTTTAAACTGTATTGTTCATAAAAAACTTCCGCATTGTGATACAAATAGACTTTTCGTTGTTCTAAGTCATAAATCATAGAATCGGCAGAAGCATATTGTACAGGAGTACTAACAGAATCTTTGGAATAACGAATTTGGCGATCAATGGCTTCTTGCATGACGGCTACTTGCTCTAAGGAATCTTGCAATAAAGAATCGGCAATAGCCAAGGCCCTAAGACTATCGATCGGGGCGATGGGATTTTCAGCAATAGGCAGGAGACTATCTATGGTATTGCTGCTGTCTATTGGTGTGATGACAACTGTATTACTATCACTTGTTGGAATAGGAGGCAGATTGGCTCCTTGTTTTCCATTTTTGTTAACAGGGGAAGGATTGACAACCAAAGCACTATCTTTTTCAACAATCGGTGGTGTCTCTTTGATGGTTTGACGGGCCTCCTGTTTGGCTATACGTTGCATTTTTCTAGCGGCTCTAGCTTGAGGAGTGTTGTATGGAAAACCACAACTACCACAAAAAAAGCTACAGAATGCTAAAAAGAAAAAAAGTTTGTAATATTTTCGTAGAATCAAAGCCACTTATAGAAAAATTGCTGCGTTAAATACCCCTTAATGTCAAGAAAAAGACGCCTTTAAATGGCTCAGGGTTGTAAGGTCGCTGATTATTCAGCTAAAACCTCTCCATAAAAATCAAAAGTACGACTATTCAAGAGAAGAATAAAAAAACAGCTTGGAAAGCTCATAATTCTTAAGCTTTTGATTGTTAATGGAGAAAAAAAGGGCAGTTGAGGCAATCTATTTGGCTGTGCGTTCCTGTTTTGTAGTTCACTAGTTCTTCGTTTTTAAAATAATAATTGTGCCTTATTTTCGTCCCCACCCCTCTTATATTGCGCCCATTATTGTCCTGTTTTTATGCACTATTTTAGCCCTCTCTTTTGGGAGTTTTCGAGAGAAACCCAAACCGTTTACGATTGTGTTGGATGCGGGGCATGGAGGAAAAGACAGTGGTGCCCAAGGACAATATGTCCAAGAGAAAGATATTGCCTTACAATTAACCTTACAATTAGGGTATTATTTAGAACACTACTTGCCACAGGTACAAGTGCTGTATACACGGAAGAGCGATGTTTTTATTCCTCTACATGAACGAGTACAAGTCGCTAATGCCAATCAAGCAGATGTTTTCTTTTCTATTCATTGCAATTCTTTAGAGCGACGAAATAAGGACGTACAAGGAACAGAAACCTTTGTGATGGGCTTGCATCGAGCCGAGGATAATTTGTTGGTGGCCAAAAGAGAAAATAAGGCCATCTTATTAGAGACCAATTACAACAACCATTATGCAGGATATGATCCCCATTCATCAGAAGGGCATATTATGTTGAGCATGTACCAAAATGCCCACTTAACACAAAGTTTGGCTTTAGCAGGGCAGATAGAGCAACAATTTGCCAATACCATACAGCGCAGAAGTCGAGGAGTCAAGCAAGCTGGTTTTTTGGTATTAAGAGAAACGACGATGCCTGCGGTATTGGTGGAGACAGGTTTTTTATCGAATAATCAAGAAGAATATTATTTAAGCTCTCAAAAAGGCCAAGCTTATATTGCTTCTGCTATGTTTCGAGCGCTTCAAAGTTACTTTCACCAAGTACAGCAACCTGAAAACAAGACCCATCAATGGGTGAAAGGCCAAGCACGGGCTATAACAGCAACAGAGCCACCAACAACTTCCCTTTATTCAAGAACACCAACAAATGCCTCTATCGTCTACAAGATACAGTTGGCAGCAGCAACTAATAAACCTTCTAGTGGTCAAGAGCCTTGGGCTTCTATTGGTGCTTTAGAATATTATCAAGTAGGAAAGCGTTATAAATACTTAGTAGGCAATTATCCAACAAAAGCAAAAGCGTTGGCGAGTCAAGCTGCTTGGCGGCGTTTTGGGTTTGTTGATGCCTTTATAGTTGCGTTTAAAGATGGGCAACTTCTAGCTAATAAAGGGGCTTCTTAGAAAGTAACAAATCATAAGGAGTATCTTTTTAAGAAGAAAGCGCTAGAGTTTACCTCTTATCGAAAAATTGGTCTAGCTATTGTGCCTAAAGGCCTACAGTATAAGGTTCCAAGCTACATCTATCCGCACTCAAATGCTATAAGCTGTCTTTAAAGCTTTATTAATTCCAAAGAATTTGCGTACTTTGACCGCTATAACTATGTAGAATGGCATCATCTAAGCCAATCGTTATTCTTCAACTACTTTAAGAAAAGATCTTTTGAAGTGGTTGTTTCTAAAAAAAGTGCCTTGGGAATATCAAAAGAAGCCAAAATAGGAATTATTGGATTTATCGTTCTTGGAGCGGTTCTATTTACTTTCAATTTCTTGAATAGAAAAAATGTTTTTTCTACCAACTTAATTATTACAGCAGAGTTCAAGAAGTTGGATTATATTAAGAAGGGAGAACTGGTTTTAATCAAGGGACGAGAAGCAGGTAGAGTAGTGGCCATTTACAAGGATGGTGATCGCTTATTGGTTGATCTGGATATTGAACCAACAACTAGAGTTCCTAAAACTGCCAAAGCAGTTATCTCGGAACTCTCTATGTTGGGAGGTCGGACGATTTCTCTTGTTTTTGATGCCCCTTGTACCAATAACTGTTTAGAATCAGGAGCAGTGGTTCCAGGGTCAGTTTATACCTTAAAAGAACAAGTAGAAGCAGGAGCAGGGCCCATTCTTAAAAGTTTTGGAAAACTAGCAGATTCACTTACAGGACCTAATGGAATGGATCAAATGTTGGAGAATGCTTATGCTTCTCTTCATAGTCTCCAAAAAACAACCAGTAAAACCAATAGTCAATTTCGAGGCTTACAACGCAGTTTGCCAGGAAACGTTAGAAACTTTAGAGAACTAACGGCGGCTTTATTAGGAGCAACACCCAATGGTACAGAATTAGCAGAAAGCATGGCTAGCAATAGAGAAATGGCACTGGCCTTAGATTCCTTGGTCCATAATTTATCAAACTTGGATCAAGCTGCTATGGACAGTATGACACAGATCTTGTATACCGCTTATGAAGCGGCGGGCAAGGTGCCTGAACAATTAGAGGGGGTCAAAGCTAATATTGCTAAGGCTGATACCGTCTTAGATGGTTTAGAATTGAGTTTGGCTCCTTATCAAAGAGGCCAAAAAGGAATGGTGCCAAAATTATTATATAGTCAAGCCTTCCGCGATAGTACACAACAATCAATCAAGGATTTATCAGAGCAAATAAAAGGCATCCGAGAAACGCCAGAGCAATATTTATCCTTCTAAGTATAAGAACAACATGGGCCCCCTATCTAAGATTATTGTACAGCTTGTTTGTTAAGCAGTATTTAGATAAGAGGCCTTCAACAGATTTAGAACAAACTTCTTTCATTTTAAACTATAACAACTGTGCGTAACGAAGTTAAAATAGGTATTTTAGGTGCCTTTGCAATTGTCCTCCTATTTTGGGGCTACAACTTTTTACAAGGGAAAAATGTCTTCTCTACTGATATTGTGGTTAACGCTAATTTTAAAACAGTAGATGGGCTCAATATCGCTGCTCCTGTTACCATCAATGGTTATAAAGTGGGGGCAGTAACCAATATTAAACCTTCTGAAGATTACTCTGAAGTTGTTGTTGAACTGAACATTCACAGCGGAACAGCTGTACCTAAAGATGCTGTTGCACTTTTAGTACAGCCTTCTTTGATGGGCGGAAAAGAGATTTCTTTGAAATTTACAGGCCGTTGTACTGGCAATTGTATAGAATCAGGAGGTACTTTGCGTGGAAATACCTCTGGTATGATGGAGAGTATTATGGAAGTAGCCGATCCTTATATGGGCAAAATTGATACGATCTTAGGAGCTATTTCGCAATTGTCTGTAGATGATAATAAAGATTTACAGCGTACGTTCAATGAATTGCAAGGAGTAGTGACGAATGTGCGTGTATTGACGGACTTAGTAAATAATCTTTTAGTGAGTTCTTCTGTGAACATTGCTTCTTCTTTGTCTAACCTAAAAGAAATTACAGGGAACATCAAAGATAACAATGGCGAAATTACAGGGATGTTACAAAACCTAAATGCCATTACACAACAAGTAGAGGATGCAAATTTGAAGGCAACGATAGAGTCTGCCCAAAAAGCATTGGATGAAATGGCTGCGGTAGTGAATGGTTTAGAAGGTACGTTAGGCAAAGCCAATGGCTTGATGGACAATGTTAATAAAATTACTGATTTTGATAATCAAGAAGGGTTGATGGCCGCTTTGTTTAATGATCCAAGTTTCAAGGGAGACATTGAAGAAGCGCTAGAAAACATCAACTTGCTAGCAGAAGATATTCGCTTACACCCAGAACGTTATAGAACGGTATTGAGTGGTAAGCACAAGCCTTATGTTGCTCCTAAATAAGTAGAATAAGCGTTCTTTTACTGGTTCTTAGAAAAAATAGAAGTGCTCATTTTGGGTAGGGTCGTATGAGAAGGCCCTACCCAAAATGGGCATTTATTATAGTAGGAGAGGAGCATTGCTTTTGATACAAATACTAAAACAAGCGCCAATGAATTATTTATCCAATTTAGAAGTGGGCCCTCAATTGGGTATTTCTAAGCTTGCTTATCTCCAAACTAAGTTGGAGGAATTAGGAGTGTTTTATCAAGTTGCGCCATCTAATATTATGGCTTATCAGAAAGATTTATGGATGCGTCATCAAGAGCCCCAGCGTTATTATCATAACCTCTCTCATTTGTATAACCTATTTCTGTTAGTAGAAGAATTTCACGACTTTATTCAGCAACGGGAACTATTGTACTTGGTTATTTGGTATCATGACAGCATTTATGATCCTGCCAGAAAGGACAACGAAGAACGCTCTGCTCAATTGGCTAAAGCGGTATGGGAACAGCACCTTCCAGCCTCTCCGCAAAAACAGTTAGAAGCGTATATATTAGCAACAGCGAAACACCAACCACAAATAAATACGCAAGATGAGCGGCTTTTTTTGGATTTTGATTTATCTATTTTAGCGGCAACTCCTACTATATATAAGACATACAGCCAAGCCATTGAACAGGAATACACCACGGTTTATCCTTTGGAGCTGTACAAAAAAGGCCGTCAACAGGTTTTAAAATCTTTTTTAGAACGCCCTCAAATTTACTACAGTAAACCCTTTATCGAAAAGTATGAGACAACTGCGCGGGCTAATTTGACAGCAGAACTACAAACGTTGCAATAAAAAATGGGACTTTGTTTATAATTCTAATAAAAAATAGGCCAAAGCTTCGTAACTTAATACTTTATATTGCGTTTATATAGTGCGGCCTTATTTTTGAGAGCCTGTGTGTAGGTCTTTTACTTCCCCCCCACAACTAAAAGATTAACTATTATTAGATCCTGTTCTAAACAAATACAAACAAACAATGAATCAAGTCCCAAGTTTTTGGTCGTTTTTAAAATATGGCATGATTGCTATTCCTGGTGGGGCTGCAATTGTACTGTTGCTTAATTTCTGGATGTTTATTGCCGTTTCTGACAAAACCTATGATGATATAGATGATATTGTCTATAGTGATGTGGCGTTGGTTTTGGGGACCAGTAGGAGCGTGAATGGAGTGGATGAAAACCCTTATTTTACTTATAGAATAGCGGCAGCAGCAGAGCTTTATTTCAGTGGTAAGGTGAAGCATATTTTGGTCAGCGGAGACAACAGCTCTATGCATTATAATGAACCAAGAGATATGCGTCATGCCCTAATGGAGCGTGGTGTGCCAGATAGTTGCATTACAATGGATTTTGCAGGGTTACGTACTTTAGATTCGGTTGTGCGCAGTCACAAGATTTTTCAACAAAAGCGAGTGACTATTGTTTCGCAGGAGTTTCACAATTATCGAGCACTGTTTATTGCTCAACATTATGGTTTGGATGCAGTGGCTTATAATGCTTCTATGCCTAGTAGTAGCGCGTATAAAATCACCATGCGAGAGTATCTAGCGCGCCCCAAAGCATTGTTAGATTTATATGTATTGGGTACTCAACCCAAATTCTTAGGAGAAAAAATTACAATAAGAGTATAAAAGGGCAATAAAAGCAGTTGTATCGCCCTGTAGCAAAGAGAATAGGCAGAAGGACAAGTGTAGCAACTATCCTATCTCTGTAGGATAGCCCCTTATAGAAGTGCAAGATTAAGAAGTTGTTAAAAAAAAACGTACTTTTGTAGGCAAATAGAATAAAGGCTGTATCTATGGATAAAAAGCAGCTTTTCAATAGAAGTAATTGAAATACTTCTTTTTTTAACAACTATATTTGCTGCTAAAATCAATTGCTATGAGCCGTCACCCCTTAGTTGCCGGTAATTGGAAAATGAATAAGCGCTTAGACGAAGCGTTGGCATTAACCAAAGACCTTGCTGCATCAGCCAATAACTTATCTGATACTGTAGAAATTGTACTAGCGCCTCCTGCGCTTTATTTACACCCCATCCAACAACTTACTCAAGCTACTCCAGGCATTCATTTAGCGGCACAAAACTGTCACCAAGCTTCTAAAGGGGCTTACACAGGGGAGCTTTCAGCACCTATGTTGAGGGCGATGGAGATTAACTATGTAATTTTAGGTCATTCGGAACGTCGTAGTTATTTCCAAGAAGACAATGTCCTATTAGCTAAAAAAGTCAATGCTGCCTTAGGTTCAGGCGTCAAGGTGATTTTTTGTTGTGGAGAACCTTTGGAAGTACGAGAACAAGAAGGGCAAGAAGCTTATGTTCAACAACAATTAGAGGAAAGCTTATTTCAGCGCACGGTAGCTGACTTAGAACAGGTGGTCATTGCCTATGAACCCATTTGGGCGATAGGAACAGGACGAACCGCCAGTCCCGTTCAAGCACAGGCCATGCATGCTTTTATTCGTCAACTTCTCAGTAATAAATATGGAGCAAATGCTGCGAATCAGGTACGTTTGTTATATGGCGGCAGTTGTAAACCTTCTAATGCGGCAGCTTTATTTGCACAACCAGACGTAGATGGTGCTCTAGTTGGAGGTGCTTCTCTCCAAGCTAGCGATTTTATTTCGATTATCGAAGCTCGAAAAACGGCTTCAACGCTCTAAAAATGAGGTTTTAAGAAGACTCCTAACATTTTTTGTTTTTTTTTAACACTAGTGAATACAATTCAGAGCTTCTTCACGTTCTATATAGGACTTGTAGTCTGTCCCATTGTAATCTATTGATATTAGGAAGTTCAAAATAGGTTATAAGTCCTTAGAAACATAGGTGTTATCACCAATATATTATCTACCAAACTATTTAGCATATTACTACAACACTACTCCAGATGAAAATTCTCCTTCCAGTTCTTCTACGAGTGAGTTTATTGTGCCTACTTATCTTCGGCGCCTACAACCAAGCATCTGCTACGCATAATCTTGGCTGTACGATAACTTACGAATGTTTAGGTAACAATCAATACCAATTTACCATGATTTGTTATGGTGATTGTAACCCTGGTAGTGCTGCTTTAAGCGGTACTGCTCGACTCACCTTTTCCAGCTCTACACCTGGCTGTAATGCCGTCCCTAACTTTGTAACGCTAGATACAGTTGGACATTTGTCCAATGTTGATGTCTCTCAGTTATGTGATCCAACTACTTCAACCTGTCAAGGGGGAACCCAACCTGGGGTAGAGCAATTCTACTATACAGGTATTGCGACTTTACCAGCAGGATGTGTATGGACGGCTATGTATAGTACTTGTTGTCGTTCAGGGGCGATTACGAACTTACAGAACCCTAATGGAGCAGGAACGGTAGTTTCTACAACAATCAACACGAATGTGACTCCTTGTAATAACTCTGTACAATTTACCAACGTACCTATTATATATACCTGTGATAGTGTATTGACCTTTTATAATCATGGAGCTTTTGATGTTGATGGAGATACCTTGGTTTTCTCACTAACTAGTCCTTTAGATGATCCTGCTCCTGGAACACCAATTCCTTTTGCAGGTGGTGCTTCAGCAACAACGCCTGTATTGGTAGAACCTGGAACAACTTTCCAGTTTGATTCTACTACTGGTCAGATGACTTTTAGACCTTTAGACAATACGCCACAAATTTGTATGGCAACGATTAAGGTGGAAGAGGTTAGACATGGAAATGTTATTGCTACTACTTTTAGAGAAGTACAAATTGTAGTGTTAACGAATTGTAGCAATGATGCTCCAGCTGTCGATTCCAATGGAGTGAACGGAACAGCTTTAACTATTGCTGGAACCAATTTAGAATTGTGTAGAGGGACTTTTGGTTCTTTTACTTTGGTAATTCAAGATCCTAACGGTGATTCCTTAACAATCAGTAGTAATATCATAACAGCTATTCCAGGCGCAGTTGTTAATTATACATTGGATTCTACTCGCCGAGATTCTGTTATTCTAACCTTTACTGTTAACTCGATTAACCTTACTCCAGGTATTTATCCTTTCACGATTACAATTAATGATAATGCTTGTCCCGTTCCCTCCCTACAATTTCTGGGTTATGCTCTGAGGGTGTACGGGTCCAATTATACCAATAATATATACTGTAGGAATGATAATGATCCTATACCTATTATTATTGGAGATTCTTCAGGAGTTTTTAGGCAACTCTTAACTAATCCCCCTGGTTTAGTATTGGATTCTATAACAGGAGTCATCGACTTAGATTCTTCTCAGGTAGGAACATTTGACATCGTCTATACTTTAGACTCTATCGCTATATGTCCTTCGGATTCGATACAAATTACTATTGTAGATATTCCCGATCCAACCTTTACTTACCCCATGCCTCTTTGGTGTCGCCAAGGAGCAGATGCCACGCCTCTTATTTCAGGGACGCCAGGTGGTTTGTTTAGTTCCGATCCCAATTTGACAATTGATCCTATATCTGGAGTAGTTGATGTTTCAACTTCTTCAATAGGGCAACATATTATTTATTATAATGTTGTTGGTGGAACATGTGCTGCACAAGACAGTTTCATCATAGATATTATGGAAATAGCAGCTTTTGGAACAGATGCTAGTCGTTATTTTATTTGTGATAACGAAATCGACACCATTCAATTGAGTACTATTATTAATTATAATGGTACAACGCCACCGATTCAAACATATAACTGGACACCAAATAGTAATATTAATAGTACAACTATTCCAAACCCACGCGTTATTTTGTTAACACCTGATACGTATGTGTTGACCTATAATGATAGTATCTGTCCTACTCAGGTTGATACGGTAGAAATAGAAGCCCCTTATCCTGTTAATATTTTGCCAACATCCAATGTAGTTCTGTGTAATGGTAACAGTGCACAAATTGGAGCGGCTGTAGCATCAGGGCCTGGAGATAGAACCTTTAATTATGCAGGAACAACAGTTATTCAAACTGAAAATACGACTACCTTCACTATGAATGTAGCAGGAGTTGCGCCTGGGTCTATTAATGGAGCTTTGTTGTCTTCTTTAGGAGTATGTTTTGATGTAAACATTAACTCCCTGGGATTAATAACCGCTATATTAGAAGCTCCTAGTGGAGAACAGGCAGTTTTAACAGCTAGAAATGGTGGATTAAATACAACGCTTGGTGGAGCAACCTTCTCTACACAAGCAGGTAACACGGCCATTACCAGTTTACCTTTCATAACATTTCCGCCGATTCCTGCTAATGATAATTATTTGCCACAGAATGGTATTTCAGGATTTAATCCATTGTTAGGGGCAACAACGAATGGTGCTTGGCGTCTGATTATTATTCATGATAATGGTGGGCTTAGTGCTGGTACAGGAAGTTTATTAGATTGGTGCTTGAATTTCCAAGACCTGTCTACTTCTACTTTTTCTTGGTCTCCTAATAATGCTACGATTACTTGTACGGCTTGTGATAGTCCTACTGTTAGTCCAAGTGTCAATACTACTTATAATGTAGTTGCAACCAATCTATTTGGGTGTCATGATACGGCTGCTGTAGATGTTGTTATTGATACTGCACTACCTTCTCCAATTACTACTTGTGGTGTTGCCACTACTACTTCTGTAACCTTTGATTGGATACCTGTATTTGGTGCGTCAGGTTATAGTATCAGTATTGATGGCGGAGCGCCTCAGAACCTTACTGCAGCAACAAATACTTTTCAAGTAACAGGGTTGAACCTCAACCAATGTGTTACAATGATTATTATACCGCTATCAGGAAATACTTGTGCCGATGGTGCACCAGATACCATTATTTGTTGCGCACAAGGTTGTTCAAGTATTGACCCGATTACGATTACGCCAAATGGTCCTACAACTTTCTGTCCTGGTCAATCTGTTGATCTAGATGCTGGTGCAGGTTTTACAGGTTATAGTTGGTCTAATCTTGCAACGACACAAGTTATTACAGTAACTACTGCAGGAACTTATAGTGTAACTACTACTGATATTAATGGTTGTTTAGATACAGGGTCTATTGTTATCAATTTAGCACCTGGTCTTACTCCCACCATAACGCCATT
>JBOEFW010000055.1:0-3437 GCA_050633105.1 Aureispira sp.
AGTTCTGCCCTTCAAAGACTAGTGTCCCCCAGCGATCATAAACTCTAAAGATGGTCACTTCTTGAACTTTCTCTCCTCCTTGTACAAAGAAGAAATCGTTGATGCCATCTCCGTTGGGGGTAAAGCCTGTTGGCGCATTGGCCCGACGGAACTTTGTCACTTCAATACTTACAATGCTATCTACCGCACAACCCGCAGGGTTAATCGCAGCAAATTGGTATTGGATGTTATCCAGTGGGCTAACACCAAATTGATAACTACTATCGGTCACTAAGCCTTGTGGACTGGTTAATTGTGTCCAAGTGTATTGTGCGCCAGCAGGATCATTCAAGGTTGCATGAACCGTGATACTGTCTCCATATTCGATAGAGGCATCTGCGGTCATGCTGCTAATAAAGAATGGATCAGCATCGTCAACCGTTAATAACGTATTGGCGATACAGCCTTGTTCATCTCTAACGCGTAACGTATAGACTCCAGCAGTTAAATCTCCAAAGATGTTTCCAGTGCTCCAACTGTTGTTGGTGGCTTCTACGACTTGGTATTCTAGCGGTTGACTAATGGCCGTTCCTCCCGCTCCACTCGCAATAATACTTCCTGCATTATCTCCTGCACAGTTGGCCCCCGTTGTGGTGCCTGTGACGGTTAGAAGAGCAGGCTCTGTTAAAGTAGCTTGTTCATTGACGGTACAGCCTCTACTGTCGGTTACGGTAACCGTATAGGTTCCAGCTGTTAAAGCGCTGGCTTGACTGTTGCGTTGTCCATTGGACCAAAGAGCAGAATAAGGAGCGGTTCCACCAGCTCCAACGGCTTGTAACAGCCCAGAGGTATCCCCATTACAGTTGATTCCTGCTAAGGTATTCACCGTCACACTGACCGCACTGGGCTCGGTTAACGTATAGCCAAAGCTTGCTTCACAGTTGGTTAAATCTCTTACCGTTACGGTATAGGTTCCAGCCGCTAAGCCGGTGATTTGCGGAGTAACTTGTCCTGTGGTCCAGCTATAGCTAGCAATGTTGGCATTAATGCCTAAATCAATGGCCCCATCTGTTAAGCCATGACAGCTAATCGGTGTAGTGGTGGCATTTAAGACAATTGGTAAGCCATCGGTCAAGGTAACCGTATCACTGGCAAAACAAGCATTGCTATCGGTGACCAGTACCGCATAAGTTCCAGCCACTAAGCCCGTGACACTAGTAGTAGTAGAGCCATCGATATCATTCCAAATAAAGTTGTAAGCAGGTGTTCCACCAGTAACAGTTTGCACACTGACCGCACCACTAGCGCCTCCTTGACAACTGATCGTTTGATCAATTTGGGCGGTAATTTGTAGCGGCACAGGAGAACCTACAGTTCCTGTTAATTGTAAGGTACAACCTCCTGCGTCAGTAACGGTGACGGTATAAGAACCTGCCATCAAACTATCGGCGACCGAGGTGGTAGCAGTATCGCCACTCCAAGCATACGAATAAGGAAGGGTTCCTCCTGTAATGACCGCGGCTAATTGACCACTGCCTTGATTATCACAAAGCGCATCTCTGGTTAAGAGTTGTCCCATTAATCCTTGAGCAGGCTCGGTGACAACAAAACTATCTAGGAATTGACAACCCAAGGCATCGGTCACAGTGACATATTGAACACCTGCCGAAAGGCCCGTTACAAAAGGCCCCGTTCCAGCGGCACCACTCCAAGTAAAGGTATAAGCAGGGCTTCCACCATTGACTAAGATACTTGCCGTTCCATCATTGCCGCCTAAACAGCTGACATTGGTATGGGTTAAGCTGTTTACGGTAATGGAGCTGTTGCTGTTAATGTTGACTAAGGCAGTGGCATTACAACCATTGGCATCGGTCACGGTGACGGTATTGGCCCCTGCTGGTAAATTGGTCGCAGTAGCCGTGGTCTGACCAGTAGGCCAGCGGTAAGTATAAGGGGCTAAACCACCCGTTGCATTGACGGTAGCGGTACCCGTGCTATCTCCTGCACAATTGACATCGGTGCTGCTGCTAATGGTTGCTAAAACAGCACTTGGGTCGGTTAAGGTAACCGAAGCGGTTCCCGTACAACCAAGACTATCGGTAATGGTGACGCTGTAGGTCCCCGCCATTAGGCCCGTAGCCGTTTGGGTGGCTTGTGTATTGGACCAAAGGTAGGTATAAGGAGCGGTTCCACCAGCAGGGATCGCGCTGGCAGCGCCAGTAGCGGTTCCCGCACAAGCAGGATCTGTTCCAGTAATTGTTCCAGTAACAGGAGCAGTTGGTTGAGTTAAGGTAATACAACTAATGTTCTCACACCCATTCACATCCGTTACCGTCACACAATGGGTACCTGCGGCTAAACCAATAGCTGTATTGGTGGTTTGTCCATTATCCCAGCGGTATAAGTAGCCTGTTAACGCAATGGGTGTTCCACCAGAAGCGGTTACCGTAGCAGTAGCAACGCCACCAAAACAATCAATGTTACTAGCAGTAATGTTGCTTTGTACAGCAGTTGGTTCTAGGATATTGACGACTTCTACGCGATCACAACCATTGGCATCGGTTGCCGTTACACTATAAATACCAACGGGTAAATCAGTAGCCGTTGAGGTCACTTGTCCATCGGACCAAAGATAGGTATAGGTGCCTGATCCACCACTTACAAAAGCAGTAGCCGTTCCCGTACTATCTCCATTACACTTGGTTAAAGTCGATACAATGGAGTCAATTAAGACTTGATCGGGCTCTTCGATTTGAACAGGAATAGTGATGACACAATCGTTTCCATCTCTTACCGTAATGGTGTAAGCACCAGCCGCTAAGTTGTTCCAAACATTGGTTGGACTAAAGACATTTCCTGTTTGGCCAGGCCCGCTAATGCTGTATTCATAACCATTGACCCCTAGTGTCCCTGTACCAACAACCGCATTGGCTAAGATCTGCCCATTTTGATCGCCAAAACAAAGCACATTGACCGAGTCAATCGTAGCCGCTAAGGGCACTGGATCAGCAATGGTAATACAAGTATCCACTTGACAACCTTGTAAATCGGTCACGGAAACACAGTAAGTCCCCGCCACTAAGCCGGTAATATTAGCCGTGTTTTGACCACCAGGACTCCAAGTAAAGGTATATCCTGCACTTCCTCCCGCGACAACAACTCCAACAGACCCATCGGCAGCTCCAGCACAAGTAATGGGCGAACCATTGTAGTTGGAGAGCACTTGAGGGTTGAGTTGAATGGCGGTGGGTTCGGATAACACCGAACCAGCCGTGGTACTACAACCATTGGCATCGGTAATGGTGACGGTATAAGCACCCGCCACAAGGCCAGTAGCTAAGCTGTTCGTTTGTCCATCGGACCAACGGTAGGTATAATTAGGTGTCGCTCCTTGCGCATCAACTTCCATGCGGCCATCATTGCTGCCATGACAAGAGGGATCTTGTTGTGCAATAATA
>JBOEFW010000056.1:0-59344 GCA_050633105.1 Aureispira sp.
TTGGAAGCTTGAAAATGCCTTCCTCCAACTGCTTTTCAAGGACTTCGTAGGTTGATCCAGCTTCGCGTTGGGAAAGTGTTTCTCCAAAGCAATAAACTGGCGCCAAGCCGTTGGCAAGTGCATGTTGTGCCTTGTTCAAAAGAAGGTCATTGGTCTCTCCGAAATACTCACGTCTTTCGCTGTGCCCAACCAAAACATATTGGCAACCTGCGTCGACAAGCATTTCGGCAGAGATTTCGCCAGTATAGGCGCCTTTTTCTGCTTGGTGCATGTTTTGAGCTGCCAAGGCAAACTTTGCTTTTCCTTCTAAGAGGGAAGCGGTAACCGCGATGTCTACAAACGGAACCGCCAAAATGACTTCATTCGCCTGTGATGCTTCGCTATCAAATCCAGATACCAATTCGGAAACGAGTTGTTTGGCCTGAGTAGGTCCAAAATTCATTTTCCAGTTACCAGCTGCAATTTTCCTTCTCATGATTACTTAGGTTTTGGGCGCATTGAGGTCCCAGGTTCTATATTTTTTTGACTGTTCAAAGACTTCAGTCATAATGGATTTTTCTGCCTCGTCAAATTCAATATTCCTCCGCTTCATCACTGCCTCAGCTACTCCAAATGACTTCTTCAGTGCAAAAGTGCTCATGTTGTTGGTGCCGCCCCAAGTGAATGATGGGATGAAATTACGTTGGTAACCACCTCCAAAAACGTTGGCTGAGACGCCAACCACTGTGCCAGTATTGAACATGGTGTTGATGCCACATTTGCTGTGGTCGCCCATGATTAAACCGCAAAAAAGCGAACCCGTTTTAGCGAAGCGTTCTGTTTTGTAATTCCAGATTTTTACTTCCGTATAATTGTTTTTGAGGTTGCTTGTATTGGTGTCTGCGCCAAGGTTACACCATTGTCCTAAGACTGAGTTCCCCAAATAGCCATCATGGCCTTTGTTGCTAAATCCTTGGATTACAGAGTTCCCGACTTCTCCTCCGATTTTCGAATGTGGGCCAACGGTTGAGTCTCCGCGCAATTTGGCACCCATACTGATCGTGCTGGATTCGCATATTGCATGTGTGCCATGAATCACAGCATTCTCTTGAATCTGTACGCCATGGCCCAAGTAAACTGGTCCATCTTCCGCATTGATAATTGCAGCGCGCATCTTGACGCCTGGCTCCATGAAGAGATTGTCTCCGCCATAGATAATACTGTGGCGGTCATTGGGCTGCACTGAAGATCGTGTACTCATCAAATGGTCGACATCTTCACGAATAGTAGCACCATTCAATTTGAAAATATCCCAAGGGAAACGAACCGCAGGGCGATCGAGTTCTAGTTTAGGAAGTGGCTTCAGATTGTAATTGATGAGTTTTTCTTCCGTAA
Source organism: Aureispira sp. (assembly GCA_050633105.1). Classification (GTDB taxonomy): domain Bacteria; phylum Bacteroidota; class Bacteroidia; order Chitinophagales; family Saprospiraceae; genus Aureispira. The sequence goes on from JBOEFW010000056.1 coordinate 1,375, forward strand.
CGATTCCATCAAAATCAACGAGGATGGATGGATGGCAAGAAAATGCAAGGATTTCACCTAGTTCGTTTTGTACAAAATGACCTGGTTGGCAGGCTTCCAATAATCCTTTGACAAAGCTTTCGTTTGGAATAAATTTTCCATTAAGAAAGATGGATTCCTTACTTGGATCAAAGTTGGAGAAGCGAGCCGCCAAGAATCCAGCTGCCATTTGAGTCGGCGAACTAGGAAGGAAGCGATTCCATTTTTCAGACAATCGATCTATGCCAACCCGCAGGTCAAACACGGGCCGTGTATAACACAAGGGGAGGAGGTCGAAATGGCTTGGGTCCTCAAACAGAATGAATTGCATCATCTTATTCTCCAAAATTTAGCAACTAGGACAAAACAAAAAAGAGCAGACTAGGTCCGCTCTTTTCAGATTAAGTTTTTTAATAAAGGATTCTGATATAGAAATCCTGAATTATTTTCTTCCACCATAGCGAGTGTAGAACTTGTCTACACGGCCAGCAGTGTCAATCAATTTCTGCTTACCCGTGAAAAACGGATGTGAGTCGCTAGAAATATCACACTTAACAAGTGGGTATGTCTCTCCGTCTTCCCATTCGATGGTGTCTGGAGTAATCATTGTAGACTTCGTCAAAAAGGCGTAGTCCGTTGAAATATCTTTGAATACTACAAATCTGTAGTCAGGATGGATACCAGCTTTCATTTTTCTATCGCTAATGTTTTTACAAACAAGTCTGCAAAGGTAAAAACAAGTGAGATAATGTCAAAATAGTTTTAACGATTCTTTCTCAATAATTGGAAAAAGTTGGGGCAGATGGTTTTGGATTTTGAAAAGAATAAGCTTGGGCTAGTAAGAATTTTTCCACATCCTTAGGCTTCAAGCTTGGCAATGCGGCAAAAACCACTATTTTTGTACAATGGGTATGAGAAATGCAACTGTAATGTTCTTGGTAACGGTTGCGCTGGTGCTTTTTTCGACAACACTTAGAGCTCAAAATCTGACGCTAAACTATTTTCACGCGTCTCCTGATGGTTCTGATGTCATTGTCGCTTTTGAAGTGCCCAGCGAAGCTGGTGTTTCCGATTTTAAGCTTTGGCGTAAAGTTGGGAATGAGACGAACTATGCTTTCTTGGAATCCATCACCCCAAATGGTGCGCGTAGTTACCAATATCACGATTACACCATTTTCAAAGACGAAGCCAAAACCATCTCTTACAAGTTGCAGGTTTTCCAAAACGGAGCCGTCTATACCTACTATACCGACATTACCCATAATCCTACCTCGGTTCAACGAACCTGGGGCAGTATTAAGGCCATGTTCCGGTAAATTTTCCTAAGCTTATTGGTTTTTCAACGGAGGCGAATTGAACTTGAGGTATCCTTATGCCTAATTCTACCGCATTCCTGGGAGGAGAATTTCAATGAAGAGATGCCTCGTTTACGCGTCTTCGAAAGATTGCCGATCTAGCAGCTAAAACATTCCAAATTTCCCTGTTTCACATTCAGACAACAGCGCGCAATTGTTTAAATTTGCAGCCTTAGAAGAATATGACCTATGGGTAATTACAATTTTCAAGCCATTGAATCCAAATGGCAAAAGTTTTGGAAAGACAACCGCAGCTTTGCGATTGAGGAAAACTCCGACAAGCCAAAGTATTATGTGTTAGACATGTTTCCTTATCCTTCTGGTGACGGATTACATGTTGGTCACCCGCTCGGTTATGTAGCGAGCGACATCTTTGCCCGCTACAAGCGTCTCAAAGGGTTTAATGTACTGCATCCAATGGGGTATGACTCTTTTGGATTGCCAGCGGAGCAACACGCTATTAAGAAAGGAGTGCATCCTGCTGTGTCTACAGAAATCAATATGAAAGCCTATCGCCAACAATTGGATAATTTGGGCTTTTGTTTTGATTGGAGTCGTTCTGTGAATACCTCTGATCCTAAGTATTACAAATGGACACAGACTATTTTCTTGAAGTTGTTTGAGCATTATTATGATAATGCGGCCAAGTCTGCCCGTCCAATCAGCGCTTTAATCATGGTGTTTGAGCAAGCTGGAAATGCAGGAGTAGCCGCACATTCTAGTGAAGAGGAAATCTTCACAGCAGAGGAATGGAATAGCTATTCTAATAAAGAAAAAGACGAAATATTGATGAATTACCGCTTGGCGTACCGCAAGGTGGGATTTGTAAACTGGTGTGAAGAATTAGGAACCGTCTTGGCTAATGATGAGGTCAAAGATGGTGTTTCTGAGCGCGGCAGTTTTCCTGTGATTCGTCGTCCTATGAAGCAATGGGCTTTGCGCATTACTGCTTATGCAGAACGCCTTTTGTTAGGCTTAGACAAGGTTGATTTTTCTGAGGCCCTTAAAACACAACAACGCAATTGGATTGGTCGCTCTAGTGGTGCCCAATTGGAATTTAAAATCCAAGGACAAGAAGCAGGAATTGAAGTGTTTACAACGCGTCCTGATACCTTGTTTGGAGTAACCTTTATGGTGCTTGCTCCTGAACACGAGTTGGTGGATCAATTGACAACGCCAGAACAGGCAGCTGCCATTCAAGAATATAAACAATATGCCAGCAGTCGTTCTGAGCGCGACCGTATGGCCGATGTAAAAACAATAACGGGAGCCTTTACAGGTTCTTATGCTACCCATCCTTTTACAGGAAAACCAATACCAGTTTGGATTGCCGATTATGTGTTGATTGGTTATGGAACAGGAGCAATTATGGCTGTGCCTAGCAACGATGACCGCGATCAGCGTTTTGCGAAGCATTTTGATTTGCCGATTCGTTGGGTGGTGGACCAGTCTGCTCATCCAAATGTAAGCATCGGAGACAAGGTAGGTATCCTGCAAGAATCTGATTTCTTGAATGGCTTGTCTGTCAAAGACGCGATCAAAAAAGCGATTGAAATATTAGCAGAGAAAGGAATTGGAGAAGAGCGCATCAACTATCGTTTGCGAGATGCTAATTTTAGTAGACAGCGATATTGGGGAGAACCTTTTCCTATTGAATATGACGAGGAAGGGATCACTTATCCTATCTATGATTTGCCTTTGACCTTACCAGAGTTGGATAACTTTAAGCCAACGAAAGAAGGAAAAGCGCCCTTGGCCCGTGCCCAAGATTGGGTACAGCAAGGAAATCGTATTAGAGAAACCGACACTATGCCCGGTTTTGCTGGTTCTTCTTGGTATTTCTTGCGTTACATGGATCCAGATAATGAAGAGGAACCATTTAGCCAAGGAGCCATTGATTACTGGCAGGATGTGGATTTGTATGTTGGTGGAGCAGAGCATGCTGTAGGCCACTTGATGTATTCTCGTTTTTGGCATAAATTTTTATACGACTTAAATTTTGTACCAACAAAAGAACCGTATAAGAAGTTGGTTAATCAGGGGATGTTGCAAGGGTTTATTGAGCAATTGCCTAGATTGAAGAAAAAGCAAGATGGTAAAACTGTTTTTGTAAGTGCCGATTGTTTGGGCGATTATGACGACAGTGAATGGTCGGCTATTTTTGTGCACATTGACTTTGTGACCGATTATGGTAAGGAAGAATCGTATTTGGATGCGGAAGGCCGAGAGAAATTCAAAGCTTGGAGTCCTGATTACAACGAGGCTATTTTTATTACCAATGATAAGGATCAATTGGTGACGCATACAGAGTTAGGAAAAATTTCTAAATCAAAGTACAATGTTATCAATCCTGATGATGTCGTAGAGCAGTATGGGGCAGATTGTTTTCGCTTATATGAAATGTTTTTGGGGCCAATTCAAGACAGTAAACCTTGGGATACGCAAGGAATTACAGGCGTTTCTAAGTTCTTGCGCAAGCTTTGGTCGTTGTTTTATAAAGAAGAAGTATGGAGTGTAGTGGATGAAGCGCCTAGCAAAGACGCCTTGAAAATTCTACACACGGCCATTAAAAAGGTGAATCACGATATTCCAACCTTCTCATTTAATACCTGTGTGGCGCACTTTATGGTGGCAGTTAATGACTTGAAAAAAATCAATTGTCATAACCGAGCTATTCTGAAAGATTTGATCTTGTTAATGGCGCCTTTTGCCCCTTTTGTAAGTGAACAATTGTGGCAAGATTTAGGAGAAGAATCTTCTATTCACCGCAATGGAACATATCCTGAGCACAAAGAAGAATATTTAGTAGAAAACTCTATTACTTATCCTGTTTGTGTGAATGGTAAGAAGCGCGCAATGGTGACCTTTGCAGCAAATACTTCTAAGCAAGTAATTGAAGAAACTGCTCTGCAAATGGAAGAAGTACAACGTTGGATTGATGGTAAACCTGTCCGAAAAGTAATTGTAGTACCTAAGCGTATGGTAAATATTGTTGTATAGAAGTTAATTTATACTAGGTTAATCATTTTTTATAACCATGATAACCTTTACAATAAAGTAGACACAAAGTGCTTCGTCTTTCTGACGGGCACTTTGTTTTTTTGTGTAGAATAAGTGGACCTGTTGAGTAGCTTTGTTAAACTTCACAAATAAAAAAAGCCGCCAGTCCTTAGCATCTCCCAATAGTTTCGTATTTTAGAGAGCTAACCCGTCCATTTGATCCATCCCCACTAAAATAAGACGTAAAATCATGTTTATTTGTTTCTTGATAATTAGTTTGTTGTGTTGTAGTGCCAACACTTGGGCACAGCAAAAACCAGCAAAGAAAGACTCTATTCGTGTAGTACTAGCTTTTGATGCGGCTAACGATAAAATTGAAACTTCCTATGGTTTTTGGGAAGCACGCGATGATATTAAAGTAACTATTGATATGTTTGGCCTCAATGGAGGAGTCAAATATTTAGCGGAGCAATACGAAATGGTGTACGATGAAGGAGAAGATGCTTGGGTGACAACCTTGCCTTGGGGCTTTTTTGAAATGCGTATGGAATCTTTAGGGTTTAAGGACATTAAGTATCCTATGCGTTTAAAAGCAGACTTTAGAGAGGAATTTAAATTGGATGTAGATTCTACTTCTTATACCTATAAGAAAGGGAAACGTTACAATTATATCCCAGGAACACTCAATTTTACTTCTACGATTATTGTGCGATTCAACAATGGAGAACCTGCGGATCATTTTGCTTTTTTATCAGAAGCTCTTGCCGTAGAAGGAATGGAAGATATAAGTGTTTTGCGGACACAAAAAATGCGTAATACTACAAGTTATTTAGTTAATGTAGATGTTGTTGAACAAACACCACTTAATATTATTTTATACCGTAAAATGACGAAGCAAGATCCTATAGAAAGAGGGTTTATTATTGGTGGTGGAATAACAAGAGCAATAGAAGCTTTTCAAGCGAATCCTTCTGTAGAGTATGCGAACCCAGGCTTTATGAATGATCCTAACCAGACGTTTTGGAAATCGGCTAATTATGGCAAAGGCGCCCAGTTGGAACGTAAATTGTTACGGCTAATGGAGGAAGATCCGCGAACTGTGGATAAAATCAATTATATAATCGAGAACACGACTCCTGAAGAGGAGAAGCGTTCTTCCCAATAAAATGTACATTCCAATGCCTATGAAGGCAAAAAGAATGTAGCTTACACAACTTTTTGTTTATGAAAATTAGCGCATTCATTTGCCTTTTATATTGCTTTGCTTTGCCTTGGGCCAATGCCCAGCGACCTAAAAGCGAACCTGTAGAAGAAGCTACATTAACGCCTGTAGAGCTGGATGTAGAATATTTTACAGATGATATGGTGACTTATGCCACCTTAGATACAATGGTTTTATATCGTTGGAATGAACGTGTTAGGGCTTCCGTTAAAGCCTTTTTGGCCTTAGAGAAAAGCGACCACGATGTCATGGTTTTAGTAACCTTGCCAAAAAATAAACCTGCGTTTGTAGAAGTGAGCTCTCGGCCACAACTTAGTGCAGAACGTACCGCCCATTTAATTCGGAGAATTGAGAGTCTATCTAGGCCTCCTCGTTCTCAATTGACAGAATATGCCTATTTAATTAATGCACAAGTAGGGATGGGCTGCCAAAATCCACAATTAAAATTCTTACCTAAAGTTGCTTTACCAGAAGAAAAAGTACGTGCTCAATTTGAAGCAGCCGACTTAGCTGGCAAGGCGAAATTGTTTGAAACATGGGTAGTCGAAGATGTTGTCCCTGTTTTGTGTTATTATGAAGATACGTTACGAACACAACTGAGAGGAGTCAATGGCATTGGAGATATTCTGCGCAATGGTACCTATAAAGATAGCAGTATACATAACTTAACCGTGGCTAATCCTACTTATTGGCGAGCGACGATGGAGGTAGAATCGGGCAATGGCTTGGTTGTTCTTTCTAAAATTTGTTTGCATATTGTTAATGGAGAATATGACTTAGCACAACGTTATTTGGATGTAGCCCAAGTATTTCCAGAGCAAAATTCTATGGCGCTGAATTTTTACAAACAGTTTGACTTTAGAATGGAATGGCTGTTTGATGATTTGCAAGCCATAGTGCGAGAAGGAAAAGCTTTTCAAGAGCAAGGAGATTTTGAGAGTGCGGCCTTGTTTTTTGAAAAACAATTACATGTATTGCCTCGTTCGGCTATTTTTAATTATCAAAAATATTATTCGCGCTCCTTATTAATGACAGAGCGTGCACCCGAAGATATTATGCAATTGTGGAAAGATTGTAAAACAATTGTTTACTCTTGTGACCCTTTGTTTAATATGCCCATGCCAACTCACAGCAGCAAAGAGGTTTATTTGATGTCTAAGCGTCATGAAATAAACCTACTGTTTGATAACCAACGGACCATTCAAAATCGCATTTTAGAATATGCTGATATTGCGTTGGATTTAGAAGTATATGGTTTTGCAGCGCATTTGTATTGGTTGATTATTGGTAATAAACCAGAAGACTTTACAGAACGAGATATGCTAGCGCATTATTTATACTGTCTAGATCGTTTGGGAGATACTGAAAATATTCGCTCTTTTGAGGACGAATATACACAGCAAAAATTCAAAAAAATAGAACGAGAACGTCAACGTGCTATGGAAACTAATGAGGTGTATAAACGGTCTCAACGTTTTCAAAAACACGACAAGAAAGAGCCTAAAGGACCAAACAAAAGTAAAAAACACGACAAGAAACGTGGAAAGACCTAGAAAGCGAGTGCCTTTTATTTTCTATTTGCTCGATTTCTGGGATGAAACTCTTGAACGGTTTCATGTAAATATTGACTATCTAAATGGGTATAAAGTTCTGTTGTGGTGATAGAACTGTGCCCCAGCAAATCTTGAACCACACGTAAATTGGCACCACCTTCTACTAAGTGGGTAGCAAAAGAATGTCGAAAGGTATGGGGGGAGATGTTTTTTTGCAAATTGATCGTTTTAGCGAGATCTTTGATAATCATAAAGATCATATTACGTGTCAGTTGTTTGCCTCTACGATTGAGAAACGTAATGTCTCGACTATCAGGATGAATGTTCTCTTGTTGATGACGTTCGTGCAGATAAAAATTAAGGTGTTTAATCGCTTGTTCTCCAATAGGAACTAGACGTTCTTTATTCCCTTTTCCAACCACTCTAATATAACCGACTTCTAAGTGCAGATTGCTGACCTTTAGATGCGTCAACTCACTGACTCGTAGACCACAAGCGTACAACACTTCTAAAATCGCACGGTTTCTTAGACCTTCTTTCTTAGAATGATCAATTGCTCCAATCAGGGCCTCAATTTCTTCATAATCCAATACTGCAGGCAATTTGCGGCTGAGTTTTGGTGTTTCCAAAAGCATTGCTGGATTCTTCTTTAAGACTTCTTCTGTTAACAAGAATCGAAAGAAAGTTTTGAGACCAGAAATAATCCTAGCTTGAGATCTAGCACTTAAGCCCAATTCATGTAGCATTGCCAGAAAATCCTGCAAGTCATTCAAATTCAGTTCTTGAATGTTGCCTTCATAAGCCGATAAATCCAAAAACTGATCTAGTTTATCTAGATCCTGTTCATAGGCTGTGATAGAAGCAGGAGAGAGATTGCGTTCTAGTTGCAAGAACGCTTTAAATCCCATTTTATAGGTCATGATAATAGACATCTGAATGTGTATTTGGAGTTATTCGTTTAAAGTACCTTCCATCCCAAAATCAATCCGAATGCGGGTTTCGGTAACAGGAATGCTTCTGAAAATCAGCTTTAGCTCCATATCAAAAACATCTTGAGAAATGTGATCTTTCACTTCCAAGATAGAAGGATAGAGTTCTGCGAAGCTATTATTAGTGAGTGGTAAGTTGGTTTGGTAAGCTGTTTCTTGACGAACACCATCTTTAACCGTATACATAAAACCTTGTTGTACAAAGTCCATATTGAATTCTCCATACTCCGTGGTTAAGGTAACATAGGTAGGACGAGCGGCCGCCAATTCGGCATAATCAACACCAGGAATGTCTCGAATGGCAAAATGGTGTGAAAAGCCTGTATTTAGACCAGCAGGAACCGTGACATAGGCCCGAAATGGAATGTCAATCCTTGTTGCTTTGCGACAAGCACTGAAAGAAAGAGCTAGGAATAATATCCCTAAAAAAGAAAAACGCCACATAATTGGAGAGATTAGTAGACTAATGAAACAAATCTAATTAAGCACCTTGTCTTTTTATAAAAGACATTGGCAACTTCAATTATAAAAACGTACAAAAGACACTCCAAGGTAGTGTTTTTGTGCAACATCTTTGTGATTTGTTCGTAGAATGCCCCAAGGAGACGTGAACAAGTAGTTCTCAATTACTTGCTTTTTTGTACCTTCCTTGACCTTGCCCATTATTAACAATCTTATCCTTTATTATAATGAACAAAAGAAGAATTTTTCTAATCCTAGTAGTGGTTTTAGTAGTCATTCAATTTATTCCTACCGACAAAAGTGCTCCAGATATTAAGGCAGTCGATACCTTTGCAAATACTTTACAACCTCCTGAGGCTATTCTAACACAACTTAAAAGTTCTTGTTATGATTGCCACTCTTATGAAACAACCTATCCTTGGTATACCCATATTGCACCCGTTTCGTTTTGGATTAGAGGACATATTAAAAATGCCCGTAAGGCGCTTAATTTTTCTACTTGGGGAGAGCAAAGTGTGAGTGATCAGAAGCATTTACTACACGAGTGTGCTGAGGAAATTGCGGAAGGACATATGCCTCCCAAAGGTTATTATAGAATGCATGAAGATGCCTACCTAGATGACACTAAAAAAGGAGCCTTAGAAACTTGGTTAGAAGCGCAAAGTCAACTCTAGTCTTTTTAGAAGATAGTGCGAACGCATCGCTGTGAAAACTAAGCCCTTTTATCATTCTCATAAAAAAAATCCCTTGAACACTGCCACAACCCCTGCTGTAGAAGAAGAACTGATCGCTAAAATCGCTTTGCAAATTGTGCCAAGAATTGGTAATAAAATGGCCCAAGAATTATTAGCGCATTATGGTTCTGCCAAAACATTATTTGAGCAAGCAACGATTCAAGAGTTGTGTCAATTCGCTTATTTGGGGCCTACAACTGCTCAATTGATCTTAGACAAATCTACTCGGAAGCGAGCGGAAGAGGAATGGGCATTTACCCAACAGTATAAGATTCAGGTCTTGTCACAGACGGAACAGGCTTATCCAAAGCGATTACAACAATGTGCGGATGCTCCTTCTTTATTGTATTATAAGGGCAATGCGCCCCTGAATGCCAGCAAAGTTGTGGCTATTGTTGGCACCCGTAAACCCAGTGCCCGTGGGCGGGAGTTTTGTGAACGATTGTTAGATGATTTGCAGGGATATGATCCATTAATTGTTAGCGGTCTGGCTTATGGCATTGATATTACTGCCCATCGCAAAAGTATAGACTTGCAATTACCTAATATTGGTGTAGTTGCCCATGGCTTGGATCGAATTTATCCCAGTCAACACCAATCCACGGCCCAAAGAATGGTACAATGTGGGGGCATTCTCACCGAATTTAGAACACAAACAGAGCCTCTTGCCAAGCATTTTCCAATGCGCAATCGTATTATTGCAGGAATGGCAGATGCTGTAGTGGTGGTAGAAACGGCTAATCGTGGAGGCTCTATGATTACAGCTTATTTAGCCAATGAATACAACAAAGAAGTGTTTGCAGTTCCAGGGCGCCTCAATGATCCACTAGCCAAAGGCTGTAACCATCTCATCAAAACACATCGTGCTTGTTTAATTGAATCTGCTGCCGATATGGCCTACCTTTTAGGCTGGCAAGAAAGCACTCGCCCCCTTCAACAAAAGTTATTTCCTACGCTTTCTAAAGCGGAGCAAGCCTTGGTGAATCATTTAGTAGGGCAGACCCTTCATTTGGAAGAAATCAATCGTCAAATGCAGCTTAGTAGTAGCCAGCTGGCCGCTTTGTTGTTAGAATTAGAATTCAAAGGCGTATTAAGAGCCTTACCAGGGAAACGGTTTGAGTTGGTATAGGGATTAAGTGTTTTTAAGAAAAAAAACTATTAATGTGGATGAATTGTTTTTGTAGTGATTTGTCAAGGAAAAGTATCTTATTATACATTTTATATTTTAGAATAAAATTTAAAACAAGTATTATTTTGTAAGATTTAAATGTATGGATACAAGTATACTTGCTTGTTTTGAAATTTTTGTCCTTTAAAATAAATTTATGTGTAAATAAAATGAAAAAGTGTGAAAGTTTTTGAAGGAAAAATATTCATTTCTAAGAAGCTATTTGTTTTAAATTTAATTCTATTTATTTTCATTTTTAAGAATTTGTTTTTAATTTGGCATTGATTTAAAAAACATCTAATTAAAAGCTATTACTTTAATGTCCCACCTATTTCAATAGCTTGTTCTTTCTCCCCTCGGATTTCAGAGAGAAAATTTAGTGTATTATAACCTCTATTTAATACTTACTATTGATGCGATATTTATTTTATAATGTACTACACTTACTATTTTTAATTGGTACCTGTTCCCCTACACAGGCACAGTTCCAAATACCTTTAGATTCTTCTTTTTATACACTTCAAGACTCGTTCTATCATTACTATCAAGATGACAGTACAGAAGGCGGAATGTACAATAAAATGCGGCGTGCGACGATGATTTGGGGGCCCCGCTTAGCCCCTGATGGCCGTATGAGTCGTGCCAATCGAGCCATGTTACAATACACTAGGGCTTATATGAATATCCCTTCAATCGGAACTGGGGGAAGCAATACACAAACAAGCCCTATTGTACTACCAAATTCTTATCCTGCTTTGATACAATGGGGAGAGCTAGGTCACTTAAATCCTTTGGTAGGAGGCAATGCTTCTTATGCTAAGGGAATGGGGCAAATCCAACGGTTAGCTTTTCATCCTAGTTATAATGGTACTAGTAATCAAACAATTTATGCAGGGTCTCATTATGGGGGACTATATAGAACCGATGATGGAGGAAATCAATGGTACAATTATCATACAGATAGAGGACTTCCAATGACTTCTGTAGGAGATATAGCCGCTTCCTCCAACTATGTCTTTGTTTGTACGGGCAATGGAGATCATGCTTCCACTCATTTTGGAGCACAAGCAGATTATGCACCTATACGAGGTAATATTAATGATTTTAGTCCCATTCATACACAAGGAGTCTATAGAAACACGCATACGAACCCCAGTAGTCAATGGGTACCTATAAACGGAACTAGAGTAGATTTTTTGGATGGAACAGATACGACTAGTCTCTTAGATGTTTTTGCCCAAGGGGGAACCATGCGTAGAATTATTGTTCATCCAACTAATGACCAAATCTTATTAATAGCGACTAGTCAAGGTATTTTTAGAACAACGAATGGAGGAAGTAGATGGCAACAGGTACTCGTTGGGCCAGTGAATAATGGGAGTATTACCAATTATTTATGGGAGACAGCTTGGAGAGGATTAGAGTTTCATCCAACCAATCCCAATATAGTGTATGCGAGTGCTAAAGATGTCTACCAATCTATAGATGGTGGAATAACTTGGTCATCTATGACCAATGGACTTGGGTTACAAGTTGGAGCAGAGCGAACCAATATTACGGTTACTCCAGCAGCTCCTGATCGTTTGTATGCTTATGCTGTAGGAAATAGCGGTCATGTTTTTTTATATGAAAATGGAGTATGGACAGCTAAAGGAACAACGACAAATCAAGCTAAAGATTGGGTAGATATTGCTGTATCACCAGTATATCAAGATGTCGTTCATGTAACAGATGTTACTCCTTGGCATAATAATGATTTTGATAATCCTGCTAGTAATTTCACCGCAGAACCACGTGGAGGATTTTATGGAGGCGGAATACATGATGACCTCCATTATCTAGGTTATCCCCCTAATGGAGATACGCTACTTTTTGCAGGAACGCATGGAGGTGTAAGTAAATCTGTTACCTCAGGGACAGGCAAAAATGCGTGGATAAACCTTTATAATGGTTTAGGTCTAACCATGATTTACTCCTTTGATGATTGGGAGGGAGATGATAGTTTGCTAATAACAGCCAATCAGGATATAGGAATCAATCATACGTATAATAGAGGACAAACATGGAACTCACGAGCGTTGATAGGAGATGGCTATGGTGTTCGTATCAACGACCAGACAGGCGTATCTTATCAACGAGGAAATAGGTATTTGGGAAGCCTTTTATTGTATCCTTCGATGCAATTCCCAGCTGGACAAGGTTTTGCTTCCAATAATGCATTAATAGTACCTAGAGACAATTATACCTCTAATAGCCCTATAGGACAAGCAGAAGCAGAGATACCCAACACTTTTCCAGCCATAAATCACCCTAAAAATGAACAATTCTATTTAGGGTTCTCCGAGCTGTACACTCGAAAAAAGGATTATTTTGCACCAGGGGACTTACGTTACAATACAGGACTAGATACACTGCATGTAATGGGGCCAACTTTTAATTATTTTGGAGTTCAAATACAATCAGGCGACCCGAATACTTGTACTATAAGAGGAGGTAGACCTGTCGGAACTAACCCTGTACTTTTACAAGGAGGAAGTGAACGCATAGATACGCTTTGTGAGATTACAGCTACATTCCCCGATTATCAGCAAGCTTATCAAGATTTATGGCGGCTTAATTCTGATTTAAAACAATTAGAAGCATCTACAGGTGATCGTCGTATTTTAGAGATAGCCTTTTCAGAAGATGAACAAAGCAATTACACCTATTTAGTAACACTAGGTGATTTTAGTAACAGGCGTTGTGATCTGTATTTTAATGATGCAGCTACCATGAGGTGTGATACTTGTTTTATTAAAAAAACGGCCAACCTTCCTATAGATAATACCATCCCCAATTGGATCACCCAAGACCCTAATCCAATCACAGGGATAGCCGTAGATCCATTAGATGGCAATAGAATCTGGGTCACCTTCTCTGGCTACTCCAAACAACTCAAAGTTTGGTATTCCGAGGATGCAGGGGACAGTTGGACGAATTGGGATGATTCTACCAATGCTCTAGCGAACCTAAATGTTCCCATTAATAATATCGTCTACCAGAGAGGAACCAAGGATAGACTGTACATTGCGACAGATGTAGGCATTTATGTTCGAGAAGGCCAAGGAGCGTGGTTGCGTTATGGAGAAAGCTTTCCCAATGTGCGGGTCACAGAGCTAAAAATTAACTACTGTGTGGGGAAACTAAGAGCGGCTACTTTTGGTCGAGGACTGTGGGAGGCGAATGTATTGCCAGTAGAAAAGAACAATGCTTTTAGGAGTTTTAGAACGGTAGATACGAATGAAATCTGGACAGCGGATAAACACTTATCACGAGATTTGAGAGTTAAGGCAGGAGCGACTTTGCATTTGCAAAATATAACACTCAATATGCCCAAAGGTGGATTAATTATTATAGAACCTGGAGGTGAATTGCTAGTAGACAGCAGTACGATTACGAATCTTTGTGGACAAACGTGGCAAGGCATTCAAGTCTGGGGCAATACCCATCTAGAACAAATTCCCGCTACCAACCAAGGAGTTATAACAATTACTAATAGTAAAATAGAACACGCAAAGGAGGCAATAAGTCCTTGGGAAGTAGGCAATTTTCCTAGGCCTGATGGAACAGGGGGGACTGGAGGGATTGTAAAAGCAACGAATAGTATCTTTTTAAATAATTGGCGAACAGCAGGGTTTATGCAATACCAATCCCCCTCAAGACAGCATCGAGAGGTTAGTTATTTTGCCAATTGCACTTTTACTGTAGATAGTAATAATCGCCAAGGCTTCTTAGGACATATTTCAGCTTGGGATATTGCTGGATTACGTGTTAAAGGTTGCCACTTTGAAGATAGACGTCTAAATAAACAAGGCAATGGATTTGGGCTGTATGCACTCTCTGCGAGTTTTCATGTAGAACCATTAAGAATAGGCGTGCAGTTTCCTAGAGCGCAACGCAATAGTTTTGAAGGATTTGACCGAGCGATAGAGTTCGGTAATGCCCCTACTCGTTTTTCAAATATTGTTGATCAATGTGACTTCGATAAAAATAGACGAGGCGTCATTGTCCGTAATAATGCAGGGGTAAAGATTATTCGTAATACTTTTCAAGTAGGAGGGTATAGCAAGGAGTTGCCCTATGGATTAGGATTACTGCGGCAAGGGCGGTTTATTGTGCAGCAGAATACGTATACCAAATCACTTCATGCCGCGCCTAGAGAACTTACTATTGGGACATGGGTGAACGATACTAAAGCAGGCTATAACCAAATAAGAAAGAATACATGGAGTGGCATTGGTATCGCAAATTTAGTGCATGGAGATAATGGTGATGATTTCAATTTATTTGATAGTGGTTTGCAGTACTTCTGTAATGAAAATACAGGGAATGCGATGGATCTCATTCTTAATCAATCCTTACAACTTACCATTGGAACATCTATTGCCGATAATCAAGGAGCAATATTACAGCCTGCTAAGAATAGTTTTTCTGACCCTTTAGATAATAGTTACGTTATAGATTATCATATTTATAATGATGGATCTAAGTTGCCAGTTGTGCGCTATTGGTTGGAACCTTTTGCTAGTAATATATCAATACCTACAGATACATTAAATGTAAGAAATATTGATGCTCTTAATAATGGAGATCCTAGTTTCTGTAAGGAGGTTTATCTAAATGCGTTTAGAAAGAGACCTCAGGTAGAAGGAGAGGAATTCGATATTCACGACTTAGAAAGTCGTTATATTTATTACGAAAAATACCAACAGTTATTGGCAGCTGCTCAAAACACTAGTACTTATGATAGTAGTGAGATTGCTATGGCAGGGCAAGAATTATCGTATTGGGCAAGTGAAATTTTAGAATATTACCAAAATGATACTTTAACTCATTCTAATGATAGTATTGTTGCTTGGTTGGAGCGGATTCCAGGGGTTATGGCTCAATATGAATTGGTGGAACACTACTGGCAATTAGGGGCTTATACCAATGCTTTAGAAAAAATGGATCATATAGAAGAGCATTATGATTTAGATAATATTTCTTGGAGTAATCATCGTGATCTTAGAATTATAAAAAATATATTAGTAAATTGCTATCAAGATAATAGAAATGAGGCCTTATTAACTAGAGAGGAATTAAATAGAATTAAAGAAATAGCCAATAATAATTATGGATTTGCTGCGGTCTATGCGGCCAATATTATTAACTTTTTTTATAAATATGAATTCGAGTATCACCCAACATTGCCTGAAGCAATCATATCTTCTAAACAAATAAAATCCGCTGAAGATAGAATTAACCAATTAGCAGTATACCCTAATCCAAGTACTACTTGGGCAGATGTATGGTATCAATTGCCTAAAGGTTATACCAATGCTACCTTAGAGGTAATTGGGGTAAATGGGCAGCCCATACAACAAATTTTAATTAGTGAAAATAATGGAACGATTAATCTGAATACTGAAAAATGGACAACAGGCGTTTATTTTATTGTTTTGAAAGTAGGAGGAGAGATGATCGAACGGACAACCATGGTTGTCAATCATTAATAGGGCTATGAATTCTAAGAAAATTTGTGTTAAAAAAGAAACAATGAAAATAATATTTACACTAGCAATATTGATGATGAATTTCTATGTTGATGCTCAAATAGAAACCTTCAATAAACGGATTACTGTAGGCTGTTCTAATACAGTTTTAACAGGTTTAGAAGTGACGGATTCTTGTTATTATATGACTGGAAGTGCAAGGAATGATAGTTGTATTTTTACAAGCTTATTTATGAAACGAGATTTAAAAGGAGATCTTATAAGTTATAAAATCTCTCCAGACACAGACGTTTCTTATCAAATATGGCAACCAAGTTTACGAACAGATATAGACGGTAATTTATTGGTGACGGCGAATGCTATTGACAGCAATACAATGAGGACAGCTTTGATAAAATATACACCTGAAGGAAATGTTTTATGGAGAAGGTTGTATGAAGAGCAAGCAGTTAATACTGATGTATTGAGGAATGAAGAGATGATTATCGCTCCAGATAGTAGTTATATCTTAGTGGGACAAACGAACTCCTTGCCAGGCCATAGTTTTCAAATTATGAATGTTGGTAGGGATGGTAATATTATTTGGTCTACGAATACAGATTGTCAGTGGAATTATTGTGTTAATCACTCTGTATGGCCGCTTGAAGATGGCTTTGTAGTTGGTTATAGTAATTCAGATGCGAATCTTATAAGCATTGATTATACACAATTAACGGTATTAATGAAATATGATTATCAAGGAAATGAATTATGGACTTGGAACAATGACAGTAGCATTCAGTTATTAGGAGCAAATCATCTTATTCAGACAAAAGATAAAGGTTGGGTCGTGGCAACTGCCTTAGGAGAAGAGCGGTTAAATAGTGATGGAGTAAGTTCTCGTCTAGCAAGTGATGGCTATGTTTTTAAACTAGACAGTAATAGAAATATGCTTTGGCAAACTCCTCTAAGGGCACATACATCTTCTCCTAATGGACGTACTATACGTTTAATAGAGTTAGAAGACAGCAGTTTAATGACTTTTGGAATGACTGCAGATACTTTAAGAGATGCTACGAATACTCTAATAGGGCAATACAGCACTCTAGTAGCTAAGTTGTCCTCTTCAGGAGACAGCCTCTGGGCGAGAAAATATCACTATTTTCAACAGTCTCAGGCTTATCATGAAGTTTTTGACACAGAACGTACAGCAGATGGCGGTTTTTTAATCTGTGGACAAGCAGAAGGAATAGGAGAAGGGGTCTACCAGCAAGGTTGGTTACTCAAATTAGATGAACATGGCTGTTTAGTACCAGGGTGCCATATACCAGATACTATTACAAGCATTCTCCCAAGAGGAATCCGTCCACAAATTGCCTTAAACCTCTATCCTAATCCTGTAACCGACTACCTCAATGTCTTATATAGAAACGAGAAAATAGGAAAACAACTTACATTTAGGATTATAGGAGAACAAGGACAAGTTATAAAAACTTATACGACAAGTGATATATCGGATAAGACCTATGTCTTTCCTATATGGAAACTGTTAAGTGGTTGGTATGTCTTGGAAATACGCCAAGATGGAAAAAGTATTGCGAGTGAAACCTTTATTAAAAAATAACCATTAAGACAAAACCGTCCCTATTAATTTACGTCTTCCGCCTTGGTTCCTAAATTCACACAAATAAATTCCTTGCCAAGTCCCTAAACGCAATTGTCCTGCTGTAATTGGAATTTGAACAGAAGTCCCAACAAGCGCCGTCTTGATATGAGCAGGCATGTCATCAGGCCCCTCCATGGTATGAGTAAGGTAGGGGAGATTTTCAGGGACCAAGGCATTAAAAATACTTTCGAAATCAGTGCGTACATCTGGATCAGCGTTTTCATTAATGGTCAATCCTGCGGAGGTATGTAGAATAAAGAGCTGTAAGATTCCTTGTTGTGGCAAGGGGGGTAATTGGGCGTTGACTTCGTCTGTAATGAGGTGAAATCCCCGAGGATAAGCTGGTAATTGAAATTCTATTTGTTGTACCATAAGTAGGAGTGTGGGAAGAGATAGAAAGCCTCAAGATAAGATTTGCTCTAGAAATTGTCTTAGTCTTTGATAAACTATCCTTAAAAATAGGGTTCTCCGTTTTAGAAAACGGTCTATAAAGGCATTTTTTTGGTAAAATAGTTGATTATCTTTTGAATTTTCAAAAAAAAATGAAAGTTTGATTTTCTAGCTCAACCATTGTCTTTTTTTCTTGTTATCTTTGTGCGATTGACACAAGTAGTTGTGGTAACGAAAAAGAGCACGATCTATTTTTTTTAAAGAGAATGTGTTCGTTAGAGCAAAGGTATCTAAAAGCGTTAACAAATCTAGTTGTGCTCAAACAGGAATCCTCATCCACCACGACGAATAGATGCCATTATGAAGAAAGCAGAGCGAATTATAGTATGGTTTAGAAAGGACTTGCGTTTACATGACAATGAAGCTTTAACATTGGCAATGAAGCACAGTGAAGAAATTGTACCTGTGTATGTATTTAATACAGAGGAATTAATGGGGGATACGTCCTATGGTTTTCAAAAAACAGGGCCCCATCGGGCACAGTTCCTATTGGAAAGTGTAGAACATTTGCGTCAATCTTTCCAAAAACGGGGTATTGATTTAATCATACGTCATGGCAAAGCAGAGGAGGAGATTTTTGAATTGGTCAAAGAAACAGAAGCAAGTCATGTATATGCCAACATGGAGCGAACGCAGGAGGAAGTAGAAGTACAGAACTCTTTGGAGCGAAATCTATGGTCTATTGGCTTGGAAATTTCTTTTTTTAGAGGGAAAATGCTGTATTACACACAAGATTTACCGTTTCCTATCTCTCATACTCCTGATACTTTTAGCTCTTTTAGAAAAGAAGTAGAGCGATTTGTACCTATTCGAGAACCCTTATCAACACCAACTACTTTTAAACCTTGGACGATAGAAATTAGAGCAGGAGTTGTTCCTACTTTAGAAGAATTAGGACATAGTTCTGTCGAGCAAGATTCTAGAGCCGAAGTCATTTTTAAAGGAGGAGAAGCGGCTGCTTTGAGACAAGCCACTACTTATTTTGGTGCCAATCATCACTTCGATCATTTTAATGAGACGCGTTATGAATTGGTAGGAGCTTATCGCTCTTCGCACTTTTCGCCTTGGTTGGCGGCTGGATGTCTGTCCCCTAAATATGTGTATGCAGAGTTGATGACTTATCAAAAGGAACACCGCTGCAAAAAAGCAGTACAGTCATTTTTTCAAGAACTGTTATGGCGAGATTATTACCGCCTGATGGGTAAGAAATATGGAGATGCTATTTTTGAAAATGGTGGAATTCGTGGACAAGAAAATAAAAACTTAACAAAAGACAGGACAGTTTTTGATGCTTGGCGAAATGGGGAAACAGCGTCTCCTTTGATTAATGCTTGCATGTTACAACTTCGACACACTGGTTTTATTTCTCAAAAAGGCCGTCAACTAGTCTCTAGTTATCTAGTGAATGATTTGAAAATTCATTGGCGTATGGGAGCCGCTTATTTTCAGCACATTCTCATAGACTATGACATTTGCTCTAATTGGGTCAATTGGAATATTGTAGGAGGAGTAGGCCCTGATCCTAAAGAGGATCGTTTTGTTAATGTTGAAAACCAAGCCAAGCGCTTTGACAGTAAAGGCGAGTATATTCGCCGTTGGTCCGATTCTGTCTTGAATGAATAGCTTGTTGGGTGATCAGAAATTATGGCCTTGGTAAAACTGGACTCCACTGAAAAACCTGTGCACTGCTACTGCGTCCAGCAGGAAATTTTCTTTGAGGGTGCACATCCAAATCACTTGTAGGCGCAACTGCTCCCCAGAAAAGCAATTTTTTGCTTGTTTTATCGTAGTGTAATTTTAATTGATCTTGTTCTATTTGTTGGAAAGGGAAGGTATATTGCCAACGTTCTTGTCCTTCTAGATCAAATACCTTGATGTTCTTACTAATGGGCTTTTGAGTAATCAAGGTGGTATCGAGTTGCGCTCCAAATTGCTTGAGGTATGTTCGTTTGGTATAGGTGGCATACAGTTCTTCTTCATTGACTAAGGTAAGATCAGAAGCTTTGGCGCCATCTTCTGTTAAGAAGCGTTTTTGCCAGAGCTCTTGACCATCTACATCTATTTTTCCAAGGAGTAGCGTGGCCTGCAAGTATACTTTAAAATGTTGCTCTGTTCCTGTCCAACGAGTATTCAGAAGGGAACTCCACCAATAAATTTGCCCTTTCTCATTCACTACAAAACTAGTCTTGCTATTGGTATGAATAGAGCTTTCCCATATTTTTTCTCCTGTAGGCGCAATTTTTAGGATGGAACTGGGCACTGGAAACACATTGTCATTAGTTTGCCCTTCTTCGGCATGATAATCACTATACCGTAAAATATAAAGGTTGTTTTTTCGATCTACAGCAATGTTAGAAGGCTCTAAGGTGAACTCATTATAATGATTATTCCCCAATACTTTCTTGCTCCAAACGACCTCTCCATTGGTGGTTAATTTACTATAAGTCCCATCGTTTTGTAAGAGGTATAGGTAATCTTGTTGATAATCTAATTGCAAGCTGATAACCGTACCTTTTGATTGGAGGAGCGTGGAAGGATAAATCGTAATATTGATTAATCCTCCTTCTGGATGGAGTTGTAATAAATACAGAAGACTGTCCCCTTTGGTCGTTTTATGTAGTCCTGTTGGAGTTAAGGATGGATCAAAATTGACTTGCCCTTTAAAGGTTCCCATCAAATGAACATTATTACCTTGATCTACAGCTAGTGCTTGTATCGCTAGGTTGTTTTTATCAGAAGATAACCAACTTTGTTGCCATAGGGTTTTGCCATGTTCATCCAAACAGTGTAAAAACAATTGGCAAGAAGAAGGGGGAGCGGAAAATGGAAGTTTTTGGGAGGTGGTACTTGTCTTTTTCTTATAAGGGGTATAAAAGGTGGTGAAGGCTTTGGTCGCGTCACTTTGAGTACCTATTATATAGTTTTTACCTTGAGCGGCAGTGACGAGTTTAATGGCAGCAGCTTTTTCTATTCGATAAAGCCAATCCATAGGAGGGGACAATTGCTCTTGTGCTGTTAGAGTTTTAACAATAGAAAGTAGTAATACAAAAGTACACTTCAGGTAGGAAGTGTAAGACAAATGGATCATGAAACTAGTTCTTTTATGGATCTATAAGTTAGCTAGTAAAGGAATTAAAGTTTGAGGTGTGCAAAGATAGGCATAACAACGTAAGAATAATAACCCTTGAATATTTCTCTTCCTCTGTTACCTGTCAGCTTTGATGGTAGTTATTGAGGCGTTTTAATAAAAAACGCGAACTGCCTTAGGACAAGGAGTTCGCGGTACTATTTTATGCTTAATGGAATTATGATTTTTTCAAGCCCAATTCTTTGATGCGTTCGTCTAAAAATACACCAGCTGTAATGTCTTCATAAGCTTTAGGTTGCTCTGCTGTGATACAATTGTCTAGACAAGACAAATCCATATCTCCACGCGGGTGCAAAAAGAAAGGAGCGGAGTAGCGAGGAAAACGCATCGACTCTTTATCTAAATTGATAACACGATGAATAGTAGACTTAAGGCGACCATTTGTATGGCGATGTAACATGTCTCCAATATTAATAACAATTTCATTGGCTTCAGGAGATACATCTACCCATTCTCCTTCAGAATTTTTAGCTTGTAAACCTTTGGCAGAACCACCCATCAAAAGAGTAATTAGATTGATATCGCCATGAGCTGCCGCACGAACGGCTCCTTCTTCTACCTCTTCTAGGTTTTCTACTGGGAAATAGTGCAAGAGACGCAAGACACTGTTGCCATTATGAATTTTAGCATCAAAATATTGTTCGTCTAAACCTAAATAAAGGGCAATGGCACGTAATAAATTGCGTCCAGTTTGTTCAAAGGTACGATAAACTTTTGTCCCCACTTCTTTTAAATGGGGGATTTCATTCATCCAAATGTTAGCAGGATATTCTTCTGACAAAGCAGGTTCATCTTCGACTTCTTGTCCTATGTGCCAAAACTCTTTTAGATCAGGCACTTTTTCGCCTTTAGCTGTTTCTCTACCTTTAGAGATGTAACCACGTTGACCACCATTGTCCAAATCTTCATATTTTTGCTTGATATCTTGTGGTTGTTCAAATATTTTTTGAGAGATATCAAACAATGCTTGGCGTAATTCTTCCGATACACCGTGATTTTTTACAATTACAAAACCAATTTGGGAAAAAGCATCTCCTAGATTTTGAATAAATTGTTCGCGTTTTTTGGTGTCACCTGAGATAAAATCGTGGTAATCAACCGTTGGGACAGATTGTAGTGCCATTTGTATATAACATTTAAAGACGTTGAATCAAGTATTTGCCTTCCAATATACAACGAACTTGCTAAAAAACCGCGTAAATCTCAAAGACTGTCGCATTATGGCTATAAAATGCCCCTATTTGTATTTTAACAAGGTTTGGTCTTATTCTTGCTACTCGATGCGAGTGAAATTTTGACCCCTAATAGAGCAGAAAAGGCAGTGGTTTTGATAGAAATTTAGGCAATAAAAGCCTGCTAGTAGAGCGATATTTATAGAACTTGACTTATTATCTTTCCTTATTGCGTCTATATTCCTTACTTTTGTGCGATCTTTACCGTTTATACTGGTGAATTACAAAA
The DNA here is from genome assembly GCA_050633105.1 of Aureispira sp. Taxonomy (GTDB): domain Bacteria; phylum Bacteroidota; class Bacteroidia; order Chitinophagales; family Saprospiraceae; genus Aureispira. The sequence continues at coordinate 24,114 of JBOEFW010000056.1, forward strand.
AGTACTTACTAACAAGTGCTTTGAAATGGTCATTATGATAAAGCAAATTATGATTCAGAGGTTTTTAATGATGGTGGCTTGCTGTGCAAGCCTTGTGTGGACAGATGCCTTGATGGCACAAACAGCAGCTGATACATCAGCTCCCGCGCCTTTAATTGATTATAGCACTCCCCAAACCTACGAGATCGGAGGTATTGAAGTAGCGGGGGCTAATTACACCGATCCAAATGGCATTGTTGCCTTATCTGGGTTGGATGTAGGTAAAACAATTCGTATTCCTAGTGACCAAATTTCTAAGGCAATTCGCAAATTATGGAAACAAGGTCTATTTGTAGATGTAAACATTAACATCCAAAAAGTTATTGGAGATATTGTTTTCTTAGAAATAGCTGTACAGGAATACCCACGTTTTGCTCGCCACGGTTACAAAGGTATCCCAAAAGGTCAACATGATGATGCGAATGCGGCTACAAAACGTTATTTGCAAAAAGGTCGTGCTGCAACTCCTGCGATGAAGTTACATGCGACACAGGCGATCAAGGAAATTTATGTAGAGAAAGGCTTTTTAGATGTAGAAATTGAAGTAGAAGAGGAAGAGGATAAAATTCTTAAGAACTCTGTGCGTTGGATTTTTAACATCAAAAAAGGTAAAAGAATCCGTATTAGTGAGATTAACTTTTATGGAGTGAATGAGGTCAAGAAAGCAAAGCTTTATGCTGCTATGAAAGAGACCAAACGCAATAATCTCTTTGCGATCTTTAAGCCATCCAAATTTATTGATAAAGAGTATGAGAATGATAAGAAAAATATCGTAATGCTCTACAATAATTTGGGATACCGAGATGCACGAGTGATAAAAGACTCCGTATATTTGGAAGAAAAGGGGAAACGCAAGCGTAAAGTCATGAAAATTGACTTGCATGTCAAAGAAGGCGACGAATACCTTTTTGGCAACATTGTCTTTAGAGGAAATACAACCTATTCTGATCGAGTGTTAAAACAAGTATTTGGCATTAAATCAGGAGACGTTTATAATGAAGAACTGATTCAGACACGTCTGAACTTTGATAGAAATGGACGAGACATCAGTACCTTGTACATGGATAATGGATACTTGTTTTTTAGAGCAGAACCAATTGAGCGTGGTGTACGTGGAGATTCTGTGGATTTAGAAATCCGTATTTCTGAAGGACCTGTCGCAATTATTGATAAGGTAATCATTCGCGGAAACGATCGAACACACGAACATGTTATTCGTCGAGAATTGCGTACGTTACCAGGAAATAAATTTAGCCGTTCTGATATCATTCGTTCACAGCGTGAAATCACAGCGTTGAATTATTTCAACCCAGAAAACTTAAAAATTAATACTCCTGTTAATCCACAACGTGGAACCGTAGACATCGAATATATTGTTGAAGAACGCCCTTCTGATCAATTAGAATTATCTGCTGGTTGGGGTGGTGTTGGTCGTGGTGTTATTGGTACATTAGGGGTTACGTTTAATAACTTCTCATTGCGTAATATGCTGAATCCAGAGGCTTGGAATCCCTTGCCACAAGGAGATGGACAACGCTTATCTTTGCGTGTACAGACCAATGGACGTTTTTACCAGTCTTACAATTTCTCTTTTACGGAACCTTGGTTAGGAGGGAAGAAGCCTAATTCTTTCACCTTATCTGCTTATCATACCAATTTCAACAATGGTTTCAGCGAAGAGAGTTCTGCTTTCCAACGGTTACAAATTACAGGTGCTTCGATTGGATTGGGGACACGCTTGCGTTTTCCAGATGATTTCTTTGTGTATCAAATCAGTTTGAATTATCAGAACATGGACGTATTGCGTCGCTTTGATTTTGAAATTCCAACAGGATCATTCCACAATTTAGCCTTGAGCCAAACAATTTCTAGAAATTCTATTGACAACCCAATTTTCCCGAAAAAAGGATCAAACATCTCTCTTTCGTTAAAATTGACACTTCCTTATTCTTTATTGGATAATAGAGGAGCGATAGATTATGCTTTGATGGATCCTGCTAAAAAGTTTGAGTTACTGGAATATCACAAGTGGGATTTCTTAGCAGAATGGTATGGAGAGGTTGCTAAAAACTTAGTTGTGAAGTTGAGTGTTAAAATGGGCTTCTTGGGCTTTTATGATGCAAATGTAGGCTTATCTCCATTTGAGCGTTATGAATTAGGAGGAGATGGTATTTCCAATTTTCAAGGATTACAAGGACGAGATATTATTTCTTTACGTGGTTATGCCGTAGATGAAGTTTCTGCAGCCAATGATCAAGGAGCAGCTATTTATAACAAAATGACTATGGAATTGCGCTACTTGATTTCTCCTAACCCAAGTGCAACGATTTGGGTCTTAGCTTTTGCAGAAGGAGGAAATGCTTGGTCGCAATTTGAAGATTACAATCCGTTCCAGTTACGCCGTTCTGTAGGTATGGGATTGAGAGTATTCTTACCGATGTTTGGTACACTTGGATTTGATTATGGAGTTGGGTTTGATAAACCAGATATTGCTCCAGGTAGTTCCTTTACAGATTATGGTGCCTTTAATATTGTTCTTGGATTTGAACCTAAATAAAAGGTCAAGAGAAAGATAAAATGATCTATTTTAGACTTCTTTGATACCAATACTACTCTTTGCTATTATAACAAAAGCTCAATTGTTTTATACAATTGAGCTTTTGTTACTTCAAATCCTCTAGACTAAAAAAACATTCTACATTATTTTTTTTGTTCTCAACAGGGATAATTGAAGGATTAAGTTGTCGAATTAAAAGAAACTTTATAACTTTATTGTACCGTATAGAAAGATGGAAAATGCTTAAGCATAAAAGATTGAGCATTAGCAATTTATTATAAATTAAAATCAACTAGCAGCGTTTGACCAAAGAGCGCTCTATTTATTAACAAAACAAATTATATTGGCTAAAAGATTTAATAGTAGAAACAACTACAAAAGAAAAAGCAGACAACCAGAGCACAAAATTAACACTTTCATCAAAGCACCAGAAATTCGTTTGGTTGGTAATAACTTTGCAGATATTAGTAAAGTAGCTGGAAAAACGTTAGAACCAGGTGTTTTTCCTACAGCCAAAGCGTTAGAATACGCGAATAAAATGGAAATGGATTTGGTAGAAATATCTCCCAAAGCAAGCCCTCCAGTGTGCAAGATCATTGAGTATAAAAAGTTCTTGTACGAAAAGAAAAAGAAAGAAAAGGAGCTGAAAGCCAAACAGGTGAAGGTAGTTGTTAAGGAAATTCGATTTGGACCCAATACGGACGATCACGATTTTGAATTTAAAGTAAAACATGCTAGGAAGTTCCTAGAACAAGGTGCAAAGGTGAAAGCTTATGTACAGTTCAAAGGGCGTACTATTGTTTTTAAAGATAGAGGACGTGATTTGCTAAGACGTTTCTTAAAGGAACTAGAAGGTTTAGGTTTTCCTGAATATCCGCCAAAAATGGAAGATCGTCGTATGCATTGTACTTTTTCCCCAAAGAAAATAGGTAAAAAGACCTAGATGGACAAGCGATGACAATTTGGTCTATTGCCCCACTTAAGAAAAGAATGTTGTAATACATCGATCCGATTTTTGATAATGATGCTTCCCGTTTTACGGGACATCATTCTATAAACAACAACATGTTTGGAGCAAACAATAACCGAACGGAAACAACGAATACAAGTCGTTCGGTACATAATAGTTTGGTGGCAGGAACTGTCATCAAAGGCCACCTACGGTCTGAAACAGACATTCGTATTGACGGAACTTTGGAAGGGAGCTTAGATAGCACGGCCAAAGTGATTATTGGTGCTTCTGCTCTAATTACAGGAGATATTAATTGTCAAAGTATTGTCATTCAGGGAAAAGTAGAAGGTAATATTTTAGCCCAGTCTTGTCTGCATATCCAAGAAACAGGAAAAGTAGAAGGAAACATTACAACGCACAAGCTCATCATAGAAGATGGAGCGGTGTTTAATGGAGCCAGCGTGACTGGAAAGCTAAATAATAAGCAACAGCAACATGAGCAACGACCCTTCAAGAAAAACGTCGAACAGACGCGATGATTACATCAAGTATTCTGGAATGGCCATGCAAATGGGCTTTATTATTGGACTATTTGTGTTTGCAGGTTTGCGTTTAGATGATTGGATGGAGACAAGATTTATTTTTGTTCTTTTAGGATCTCTTACAGGAGTGGGCTTGGCACTATATACGTTCATTCGTCAGGCATATGCGGACGATAACAAATAACTACGCGAAGCATTTCGCGATGAATACTACGCATGGACACTAGAAAATTTTATATACAATTAGGTGTTTTGGCGCTTTTAGTAGCATTAGCCATTTTACCTATGCATCAGCATGCCCTAATTCATGATTATCAATCGTTCTCTTGGATAAGTTGGGTTTTTTTTGTCTTATTTTCTGTTGGAGTATTTACAGCTTGTTCTAAAGCTTCCAAAAGTGAGAATCAGAATTTGTTTGGACAGATTTTTCTGCTGTCTATCATTTTTAAATTGATGATTTGTGGCCTCTTGGTTATAGGATATGTTCTACTAATCAAACCAAGCAGTATCCACTTTATTTTACCCTTTTTATTAATTTATGTTGCCTTTACGGTATACGAAGTCTATTTTGTCACCAAATTAGCCAAAACCTAAAGTATGTATCAAGCTACCGTTAACGACAAGGAACCCCTCCATTTTGATAACAGTGATTTTGACTGGGATTTGATAGCGATTAATGAACACACCTTTCATATTTTACATAATAATCGCTCTTATGAAGCTACTGTATTAGAGGCCGATTTTACCACTAAATCAATACAGCTGCAAATTGGACAAAACACCTATTCTGTTGCTTTAAAAGACAAGTTTGATTTGTTAGCTGAGCAACTAGGATTTTCTAACATGAGTAGTCAAAAACTCAATCATATCAAGGCACCTATGCCTGGATTAGTATTGGATATTATGGTGAAGGCAGGTGATGCGGTTAATAAAGGGGACTCTGTATTAATTTTGGAAGCCATGAAGATGGAAAACGTTATTAAGGCAGAAGGAGAGGCTGTTGTGAAGAGCATTACTATTAATAAAGGAGATGCGGTAGAGAAAAATCAGATTATGATTGAATTTGAAGAGGAGTAAGAACCTTTTAATAAGACTATCGTTCTCTGCAGTTAATAGTTATAGAAAAACCATTACCTAATGGCTCCTATTAACTCTCCAACAAAAAAACAATCCTAAAAAGAGACAAAGAATATTATAATTCTTTGTCTCTTTTTTCGTTATTTAAGGTACCCCACACTCCATTGCCTTCAACTATTACAAAAGCATTCACAAGGCAATACACAGAAGTTGTTTTGACAACTCTCTTTTCTACTTCACTAATCAAGTTATAACTCGTATGAAAACAGTATACCTATCGATTGTGTTACTTTATTGTTGTTGGTCAACAGGTTGGGCACAAACTACGAATGAAGGTCATCCAAAAAGTTGGACAGAAAAAACTATTTCTCAGCAAATTGATCAACGTAATTTACCCAAATTTGATTTAGCAGCACAACAACAAGCAGATGCTATTAATGATGCAAGTTGGGCTGGCCCTTGGCGTTTTGGATTCAAACACCTTGTTCAGTATGCGCTCCAAAATAGTGGAACATGGACAAGTTTAACCAATGGCGATCGTGTTTGGCGCTTAGGGGTCCGCTCCAAAGGAGCCCTTACGATGAATGTGTTATTTGATGATTTCTATTTGCCAGAAGGAGCAACATTATACCTCTACAACCCTATTACTAAAGAACTACGTGGCGCTTATACTGCTGCCAATAACAACATAGAACGCACTTTAGGAAGTACCTTGATTGGTGGAGATGAATTAGTATTAGAATATCATGAACCTGCTTCTGTTAGAGGACAGGGAGCCCTCAAAGTAGGCGCTGTTATACATGGTTATCGAACCGTGAATCAATTTCCAAGAACACGTTTAGCAAAAGGATTAAATGATGCGGGCGATTGTAACCATGATGTGGCTTGTCCACTAGGGACGGGCTGGCAAGACCAAATTAATTCTGTTGCTATGATTGTGGTTAATGGAAATGGTGTTTGTACAGGGGCTTTAGTTAATAATACCAACAGCGATGGGACGCCTTACTTTTTATCCGCCAACCACTGTGGTACCAATGTTAGTACTTGGGTTTTTCGTTTCAACTGGGACAGTCCTGTTGCGAGTTGTGCCCAAACTACTTTGAGCCAAACTCCTACAGGTCCTTTTAATGAAGTGAATGGAGCAATATTACGTGCCAATAATGGAGGGTCTGATTTTTCTTTATTAGAATTGAATACGATTCCTACAGGAGCAATTTATTATGCGGGATGGGATCGAGGAACAACCCCACCGACGCAAACAACAGGCATTCACCACCCGATGGGAGATGTGAAGAAGATCTGTCGAGATGATGATCCAGCAGTCGTGACTAACTTTGGTGGAGCCTCTGTTTGGGAAGTGACAGATTGGGATCAAGGGGTGACAGAACCTGCTTCTTCTGGTTCTCCCTTATTTAATCAAAACCAATTGATTATTGGTCAATTATATGGCGGCGGAGCGGCTTGTACTGGTACAAATGATAATGGACAAGACGATAACTATGGTCGCTTTGATGTTTCTTGGGATGGATCGGCCGCGAATAGACGGTTACGCGATTGGTTAGATCCTTCAGGGAGCAATGTAATGGTTCAAGCAGGATATGACCCTAATGGTATTGTTTCTGCTTTAGATGCTGGCTTATTACAAGTGCAAGATATTAAGGACACTTATTGTAATACCAATACGATAAGTCCTACAATCACCTTACGTAATTTTGGTACGACTACATTAACTAGTGTAGAAATTCTATACAATGTTGATGGGGGACCTAGTACAACTTATAATTGGACAGGGAGTTTAGCAAGTCAAAGTGTAATTTTAGTCTCCTTACCTACTATTACGGTAGGGAGTGGAAGCCATACATTTAATGCTAGCGCTAACCTACCTAATAATGGGGTGGATGGTAATACTGCCAATAATGCGATTGCTAAAACATTTGACATCACTCTTGGTACTGCTGTTAATTATTTTTTGGCAATGGATTGTTATGGCTCCGAAATTACATGGACGTTAGCCGATTCTGCTACAGGAACAGTGTTGTATTCTGATGGACCTTATAATGACAATTTTAACACAGTAGATACGATTATTACTGAATTTTGTTTGCCTGTTGGTTGTTACGAATTTACTATTATGGACAACTATGGTGATGGTTTAGATGGAAGTAGTGGGATTTGTGGCCGAACAGGAGATTATTGGATTACTGATGCGAATGGTACGGAATCAGTGCGCATGAATGCTGTAAATGGAGATTTTGGAAATAGCGCAACGCATTACTTCTGTATAACAGAGTTAGGAGTTAATACTATTAATCTAGCAAACAGCTTCAAAGTTTTTCCTAATCCAGCACAAGATCAGTTGTCAATACAGTTAGATTTACCTCAAACAGCAGATGTTACTGTTGTATTGTATAATGCAACAGGACAAGTGTTACAGCAATTACAACGAAATGGAGTAAACAAGGAATCCTTAGAATTAGACCTATCTTCTTATGGCGCTGGTTTATACTTGGTCGCTTTAAAAACAGGAGAGCAAGTAATAACAAAGAAAGTAGTCAAGCAATAATAAGTAATACTGCTCCTTCTTTTATAGAAGAAAAAAGCCCTTACAAGTTTCTATTTGACTTGTAAGGGCTTTTTTTATTAGAACTTATATCGCTTATATAAACAGTAAGGCGAGCTTAATCGTAGTGTAATCTACTTTGCCACCCATTTCATCATGTAAAAGTTTGGAAGAGATTGTTCCATCAGGGCGCAAAATTGAAGGATCTTGTTTTAGTAAGTGATCTTTACTATTTTTAATGTCTTTCAATAATTGTTCATCAGGTCGGTAGGCAGAAAAATCAAAGGTAGGAAAGAGCCCATGCAATTTGTCAAGATGGTTGATAATCGTACCTGTTTTTAAGCCACGTGCATGCGCAATTTCTTCTAGTGATTTGCCTTCTTCCACCAAATCCTTTGTGATAAGATGCGTAGGGACTTTCTTTTGCTTTTTACGCTCTTTTAGCTTTTTATTATAACGCTCAATAGCCTCAGGATCAGTAATGCCGCCACAATGACGTAAGAAAACTAAAGCACGTTTTTCAAGAGCTTTGAGCCGTTCTTCATTGATCTGCTGATCAATCTCCTTAGAGAGTTCTTGAAAGCGGTGATCTGCCTTTAGCGCTAGGGCATCAACTTGAAGCGCTAACGCATTAAATCCAACCAATTGCAAGCCCTTTAAACTTTGTAGACGAGATAAGGCAACATAGCCTTGGCCTTTCTCAAAGCATCGTCTTAAGTCGGCTTTTGCTCGTTCTAAGGTCATTCCCTGACTTTTGTGTACTGTAATTGCCCAAGCCAAGCGCAAAGGCAACTGTTTATAAGAGGCTAAAACTTTTCCTGTATCATCTTCAATTGTCCAATCTATAGGTTCTACTACCAATTGACTGCCATCTCCTAATTGAACAATAGGTAAGCCCTTCTCATCAAAATCCAAGACCTCGCCCAAGGTCCCGTTCATATAATGTTGTTCTGGATTGTTTTTGACAAAAATTACTTTAGCCGTTTTTTTTAGGTAAAGCGTCTCATCGGCTTGAACGGCCTTTTTTAGCATGTCTCCTAGACGTTTGTTTCCTTTAACGGTTGCCTCAAAGGTAAAAGTTTTGCCTTCTAAGGCACGTAGGTGCGCATTGTTGGTGCGATTGACGTCATGGTTGTGGCTGTAGAGGGTAGGAGGAATGGCATCAACAGCAAACTCATTGTATTGCGCTTGCTCCAAAAGAGCGCGGTTATCTGGAGATATTTGGCCACGCCTAATATCGTTGAGAATATGTTGTAAAGCGCCAACTTCTTGGCGGTGTTGTTCTGTGAGGTAGCAAATATTAAGTTTTGCCTGTACCCAAGAAGGCGACATAAAGGCAAATTTATCTCGTTTTGCTTCTCCTGGAAAACCAACAGGCGGCAATTGGAAGAAATCTCCTGAAAAAATAACCTGAATACCGCCAAAGGGATATTGATTGTCTTTGAAGTATTTTAACACTTGATCTACTAGCTCTAATTGCTGTCTATGCAGCATAGAGATTTCATCTACAATAAGCACATTGACGCGCTCAATTTGTTCTCGGAGGTATTTTTTGCTTTTCATGGCAATTAATTCCTCTGTGGAAATTTTTTGACGCAAACCAATGCCAGACCAAGCGTGAATGGTCATTCCTTTGATGTGGGTGGCGGCAATACCTGTTGAAGCCGTCACCGCTAATGCGACACGACGTTTCTTGAGATAGTTAATGTATTGTTGCAAGACATACGTCTTTCCTGACCCTGCTGAGCCTGTCAAAAAAACGTTTTTTCCTGCTTTTAAAAGCGCTAAAGCGGTAGATTGTTGCATTGTTCTTAGAAAATACGACTCAATGTAAATTAATCAAATTGTTGAGAGGCTGCTAGGTCCTCTGCTTTTTGTTCTTTGGATAAGGGCTGTATTAAAACACAGTAACAGTTGGCAATTTTATCATGTACCGCTTGTTTTTTTTCTTCTAAAAAGATCGAAGAGATAGAAAAAAGATAGGCAAAATAAGTTAGAAGAACGCCTAAACTACTGCTCGATTCTGCTTCAAACTCTTGGGCACTTTCAAAATCTCTGATGGCATCAAACCCAGGCAAATTTAAGAGAACATAAGTGGACAATAAGGTACTTAAACTGATGGCAAAATAGGGCGCAAAACGCAAAAATGATTGATTGAGAGTAATGCCCATCCCTGCCATATCTACGACTCTTATTTTCATGACTAACTTACCAATAGTCCCGCCAAACTTCCAATCCATCCAAGGTTTGTAAAGACACCAAACTAAAGTGATGATACTTGCAATGGCAAAGCTTTTGGTATTGAATATATTATGTTGTGACCAGAGATTGAGCGGCAAAAAAACAAAGCAATCAATGATGAATGCGTAGAAACGCTGTGTAAAACTAGCATAACCAACTACTTGTAGCGAGGAAGCTGTTTTGTTATTCATAAAAAACGAAAAATTTAAGTCAATAACCTATAAACCGATCGACTACAAGGATTGTTTAATCTGGTGGTAAGTCAATGCTTTTTGAATACAATCTTGAAGAGCTTTTACAGGAAGAACACTATCTATATGAAAGACAATGGCTCTGTTGTTCTCAAACTCAAATGTATCTTGGTACAAGGTTTTAAAATGAGGCACTAGCTTACTAGTGCATTTGAAATAGATGGCATAATGATCTGGCCTTTTTTTAATACGATTAATTCGAATCGTACTTCCTTTGGGTGCTAAAAAACTAGGTTCCCCCCATTTTAAGGTTTCTTCCAATTGTTCAGATAAATCCAAAGAATGGGCAACTTCTAGTATAAGGCTACGCAAATAAACTAATTTTTCTTTTAGTTCTTGGGGGTAGCGGTCAAATACTTCCTTAACAGTGGCAGGCATGGTCATCATATCTATTGTTTGTAGCAATATTTAAGCTAGTACCTCTATAGTCCCTTGATTCTATTATCTTCTTTTAGGGCAATTTTTATAACGACGAGAACTGTTGTAGAAACTAACAATTGGAATGTCAACGGCTAAAAAAGCTCCCCAACGCCAGCCACTAGCTTGTACAACATTGAGGTTATTATCTGTAACACTACGCAAATTAGGTCCTAATTGTGCTCCGACTCCAATCGCAATAGGATACTTAGGAATTGCATAAACCAAATAAGCACCAGGGGCAAAAACATTTTCTATTTTTAAATCGGGCAAATCACTGGCAGAATTATCTTGAAAACGTAAAGAGGTCAAAGCACCAATATCTATTAACGATGCTAAAACACCAACGGAACCATAATTGTTGAACCCCATATTAAAACTCACTCCGATTGGTGTCGCAATCGCATAGTAAGGATTGGTGCCTAAACCATTATTAAGGGTTTCTTGTCCACCAGAAATACCTACAAAGGCATTGAGCGCAATGCTGAATTTAGAGTATTTTTTCATGGCAGAACTCCCTGGAGGCAACGCAAAAGCAGCAATAACATTAGATACTTCTTCAGGTGTTTTGGCACCAACAGCAGTAGCGATAAACGTACCATATTTTAATAACGTCTGGCGCTGACATTGGAAGCTATCTTGTGGCAATAATTTTTCTATTACAAAAAGAGAATGCACTAAAGCCGAAGTGTATTGCTGGCGGTTGATTTCTAGGGTAATGGTATTTAGATCTCCAACAATGCTCAAATAACGAGTGACAAGACTGTCCATCGGACTAGGTCCCATAAGTTCGCGTTTGAAGGTATTGGCATACAAAATCAACTCACAAACTCCTTGTGTAAAGTTGAAGTAATTTTGATGTTCGGTTTCGATTTCAGCGGCTGTTTTGGGAGCACTGTTACGATTGCGGCGACTGCTGTTATTTTGTGTGCGAATGTTATCGGCCAAGCGCTCTAGTTTACTTGCCTCATTTAAGAATAATTTAAAGGTATTGAGTAACTGGCGCGTACGATCTGTATTATCCACCAAAAGAGAAAGGTGCTGTGCCAAGGTTTGTGTACCAATGGTTAACGTTTTGCCTTCTTCATAAAGAAAACCCAAGTAAAATGCTACGGTGACAGGGTCGCGTAAGAGATCAACAACGCGTTGAGGATCTACCCAATAGCCATTTCCTTCTTTTTGTTCTAAGGACTTAGAAATAACTCCCAAAACCTTTACATGATCTTGTATCACCTTTAAGTGCCCTGTCTTGTCATCAGTAGAATCTAAGACTTGTAAGTAGGAATTCTCTGCTAGGTAAGTAATGACATTAGCTGGAGTGGTCTTATCATAAATCAATTCTGTTACCTTGAAAAAATCACTCATTAAGTGACGGGCTAAAGGATCTTTGATGCGATTCGATAATTGTACATAATCGTCTAAATTATACACTAAATTGTCTAAATCCATTAAGAACGATTCCCGCAGCAATTCCCAAAATGCCTTGAACTGATAAATGTTGTCATCAATTTTTAAAAGCACTTCTTTGGTCTTTGGAAATAAAAAACGCATTTCCTCCGATTTTTCGAGCGCTTTACGCAATTCTATAAAAAAGGCGATATTGAGCTCTTGTTTTGTTCGTTCTACCAAGAAGTCTGTTAAACCCAGTAAAAAAGTGGAGCCAGGTACGCCTAGGCCTGTTCCTAGAGGGTCTAAACTTCCTCGAGCATTGGCGCGTATTTTTGATAAGTCTACAACATTGCCTGCTAAACTTTGCAATAAATCATCCGTTAAAAAAGGAGAGATGAAAGGATTCTTATCATACGCGGCCAAGATTTGCTGGTGCGTTAAGGTGGTTGGATTGTTAACAGAATCTCTAGTTGCTTGTAAATGGCTTGCTAACAAGGCATAAAAAGCTTTGACTCGGGCATCTGAAGTGCCTTCTTGTAAGGTACCATCTTTAGTGAGGTAGGTACGTAATTCAAAAGCGCTGTGAATGGCTTGCCCTTGTGTGGAGGATAAATTAGAGAGCATAAAAATACTCATCCAAAAGAGTAAAAGTTGTTTAGTCATAGTGTTCCGTAGTGTTAATAAGTGTTCATAAAAGATTATTCTATTAATAAAAAGGCTGCCCAGTAATAGGGATTTTTGTAGCGTCTGCTCATTTCTTGTTGGGCATATTCAAAGGCAGCGTGAGCAGAATTGCCTGTTAAGTAACGGGCGTAAAAAAGCTGCATCAGTTCTGCTGTTTGGGCATCAGGAACTTTCCAAAGACTAATAATAAGTTGTTGTGCGCCTGCGATTTTAAAAGCGCGTCGTAAACCCAAAATCCCTTCTGTATTATCAATATCTCCTCGTCCTGTCTCACAAGCAGAAAGAACAACTAATTTAGTATTAAAGAGATCTAAGTTAGAAACTTCTAAGGCAGTGAAAATGCCATCTTCTAAACCTTCTATTGTATTACCTCCTTTCCATACTCGATTGATACCAGCTAGGGCCAAACCAGAACGAAGGAGGGGATTGGATGCCGCAGCAATATTGTCTTCTACTCCTTTTTTCTTCTTTTTAGCCCCTGTTTTTTGACTATTGGGTGTTGGAGTAGGGAAAAAATATCCATGGGTAGCAATGTGTAGAATATCAGGCGCTTCATTGGCAAAATTGGTTAAATTTTCTTCGGTAGCCAAGACACCACTTAATAGTTTTACCTCAGAACCACTAGGGAATAAATTACCAATCGCTAAAACCTCTTCTAAGGTCCCATCTAAATAAACAAAATCTTCTCCACGAGCTCCTGCTTTTATAGCCACAGAGGGGGGGGGAGTTGTGGTGACAACAGGATTGTTGGCAAGAAGCCCATTGAGTTCTGCTTCTGTCAAGTCAAATTTAACACCACCGACCAACAGGGCACTTGTATTATCTGTAGGCCCTTTATCCGATTTAAGATGTAACAAATCACGTAAAGCGCCATAATAATGGATAGACCATTTATTCATAATGCGCTTATGCTGAAAATTACCTGTTTGTAAAGTGCCAAAGGCAATTCTACTCAATATTCCAGTAGGGCAAAGATGTAAATGTTGCGCCTGATTAATATATGGCAACAAAGGCTCCCAGACCAAGGAATACAGGTATCGACTCTCAGAAGTTTCTGTGATGTAGTTAAAACTAGTTGGAGAAACGTCTGCTGCTAATACATCTGCTAATTCTTCTTGGGTAGCAAGGCGTACAAAATGGGGGTAAGGGTGGCGAGGAATAACAACCGCCGCATAATAAACAGATTGTCGGATACCTGCCTCATTGGTTTCAGGAACCAATAAAAAATCAATAGCCATGGTCAAGCTATCAGGCGTTTCCATATTGTAAAGTAAGCGTTTGATGTCTACAAAATCCAAGTTTCGATTGTTCTTATCATAAATGGTTCTTAGGTCTTTGCTTGATAAACCAATCTCCTTTTCTAAATCAGTGATGCGGGCATCTAGATTGTTTTGGATGTCTAAAGGGAGACTAGTAGAACTGGACAATTCTTTGCGCAGATTTTGCATTTCTAGACACTTATTGCGCAAGAGCATATTTTCGGTCACATTGCAGACACTTTGTAAATTATTAGTGGTTTCCAAAGATAGGCCTTTGATGATAAGATGGCTGTTAAAGGCTTCTAAGAGTAGATCAGGGTTGTTGTAACGAATAGCAAATTCAAAGAAAGTATCAAAGCGTTTAAGAATAGGTTTTAAGAACAACAAACGCTCTTGTTCTGAAAGAGAAGTATAATTTTGCTGTACCCGTTTTAAGTCTGTTGATAAGGCTTTTAGTAAATGAATACTTGCTAAATCATCTCGTTCCGTTACTTGATAATATTCGGCAAAAGCCAAGTGAATTTGAGATAATTCTTCCTTATCTGTAATTACTGCTAAGGCTTGGTTATAATATCGTTCAGCTTTCTCATCTTCATAATCATAAACGGCTAAGGTGGCTAAATTAGCTAACAAGCTGCCTACCTCCTTTAGCTTAATAGGGGAGCGTGGATCTTCTACAAAATGTAAGGCTTTATTAAAATACAACCGAGCTTGTGCGATCTCTTCTAGTTCAAAGAAAATACGGCCCTTGTTTTGTAACACATCAACATATAAAATAGCTGACTTCTTCTCTTTGTAGGTATCAAAAATGGTGAAATCTTCTTGGAAAATAACTATGTTTTCTAAGGTTAAATCAAAGATTTCTAATGCTTCTTCATACTGCTTTTCTCTATAAAATAGGTCGCCTATATTGTTGGTAGCATGAACGACTTTCCAAACGCCTTCTTCAAAAGAAGTGCTTAAGACAGGAGCTAATCGAATGAGTTTTTTATAATAATCTCTCGCCCTGTAACGCCGCCCTGTTTTACGATAAATACTAGCGAGTTTATCAATAGTTCTTAGGTACCAATCATTGGTTTTAGAGGCATTTTCTGCTACCAAATAATCAGGGTTCTCTCGTTCAAAGTAGCGAGCAATGCGTTCAAAATATTGTTCAGAAGCAACCAAACGTTCTGATTCATACAGCCAATTGGCATAGCGCTCTACATATTTCAAAAAGTAACGCTCATAATCTTTTTCCTGCTCTTCTTTGAGTCGAATTAATTCTTCAAAAAAGGTACTTACTTGCTCTTCCGTCCAAGGAGAGAATTGAGTGATGTTTTGTGTAACCCGATCTAATAATTCTGTATAGGCATATTCATCACCTACTTTCTGGTACATTTCTAAAACTTCCTGATAGCGTTTTAAAGAAATCGCTGCATTTTCGGTTTTTGTGGTATCATAAAAATAAGCATCCGCTAAGACCTCTAGGAATTTGCCCATTTCTGTGCTAATCGGACTGTATTGGCGCTGCACACTATCCATAGAAAAGACTAGTAATTCTTCTAATTGAGGAATGGGGACAACCTTCGGCAAAGTTCTGATAATGGGATCGATGTGATATTCTGGATCTAGTTTAAACAAGGCGTCTAACCACGGAAGAACAATGTCTAAATGTTCTGGTGGAAGATTGCTGATCCCTCTTTTTAAATAGCTGGCCCCTCGTTTGTCGGCTAGAATGTTTTGTCTATAATGTTCATATAAGAGTTGGTAATAGGCTTCCCAATATTGACCGCTTTGCAACCCATAAAGTTGTTGCATTACATTGAGATTGTGTTCTTGAATGAGGACCACGCGCCAAGTAGAAATGACCTGTGCCCAATAGTATTGTAGTAAGGTGCCATCGCCTTCAGGCGGCAAAACGCCACGCTGATCCATCAACGCCAATTGATCAAATGCTTGATGAAAAACAGTTTCAGCAGGGACATCGTCTCCATCATGAGCATAGATGTTTCCTAGTTCAATTAATGCCTCTAAATAGAGTCGTCCTTCTCTTCCTTGTTCAGAGCGATAGACTTCTATCAAATCCTTTTGCATGGCTACTTTACGTTCTACTTCACTGAGTTCCCAGTTGTTTTCAATAGAAGCTACCCGCTTATAATAAAGGTTATCTATACCATAATGTTTTTTTATATCTCGACGAGCCCATCTAAAGAGGTCATAAAACTCATAGGTAGGAACATACTCATCATAATGTAGCTGTGCTATTCGTTGGAGTAGAATAATAAAATCATCATTGTTGGTTTCATGTGCCTCTAAACGTTCAAAGAAGGGGCGTTCTACTAGATAATAACGCTGCATTCTTGGCGTCAAAATCTTATAAGTTTTCTGATACAAGGCATGATTTGTTCCCAATTGTTTATCATAAATAACCAAGGCCTCACTCAAACGTAAATACGCAGAATCTAGATAAAAATCATCCTTTGGGAATTTCTTTGCCTGTGCCAATACCGCTGCTCCATATTGTGAGAGTATAGCGGCCAATTCCAAGCTATCGCTTACAGGATTAGCTAAGGCTATATTGACCGCCGCGTGGCTTGTTGCTATGTTGATTCTATAAGTATTGAGGTGGCGTTTGGCGTAGGCTAAGAGTTTATTTTGCTCGGCAGTGGGTAAGGAGGCTAGAACTTGCATCCCCATTGTCATCAAATCATAAGCTTCTAGATCCCCATCGTCTATAAAAACCTTGCTTCGCCAAAACAATTTTTCTACATAAAGTGCAGGGTTACTCTTCCTTGTTTTTTCAGCGGCTTCTAAGGCTAATTGGCTGTCAAAAAGCTGATCAATAGGATACGGTAAATTTTTTAATGCAGCTTGATAGAGGGGGCTGTTGGGGCCTGCTTCTGTGTAAATTTTTGCTAAAGAGGCTAAGGCTAAATCCTCCCATTCTAATATTAAAGCCTTGTCTAGTGTTTGCATGTACAAACCACTTAGTTCAACAGCCGCCTTGGCATAATTGAGATGTTCTTTACTAAAGAGCACCTCTGCCTCTTCTAAAGCTTTTTGTGCTTCCAATATGGCTACGGTATCCAATACAGGATCTTGCTGTGCTTGGGTAGAAAAGGCGGTAAACAGCAAAAAAAGCGATAGAAAAAATAGTTTCATGGAAGCAGAATATCATTAGGTTCAGATAAGGAGAATTTCAAAAGTAAGCCTTTTGTACTAAAAATGCAAGTGGAATTTTTAGAATATAGAGTATTTCTAGGCAAGGAAGTTCTTATGATAAAGAAGCTTAAATCCCCTTGTTCCACAAAAGATAACTTATTCTGAGAACAAAATGGCATTCCATTAAAAGCAAGCTAAAAAAAGGCAGAATGAAACACTGTTTCATTCTGCCTCTAGAATATCTTTAGGAAGAAAGTTTAACTTCTTTTCCTTAGATGATTTTGAACAAGTTGTTCTCTTTTAAATGTTAGAATCACCAATAAATAGAAGTGCTTCCACTAATTCAGGCGATTCCTCTAATAACTTTTCTAGTGCAGCTATTGCTTCTTCTTCTGTTTCAGGAACGGTCAAATCAGTATCTATTTCTGTAGTAATATCCAAGTCAACTCCTTCTAGTTCTGCTACATTAATAGGATTCTTATCAAGCCAGTCAGCAGCGAGGTCGGCTAGTTTTGTTAATAGGACAATTCCTGTAGCTACCGTCCATTTTTCTTTTGTTTTTCTCTCTTTTCTCTTTTTTTTTCTCTCTTCTCTACTTTCTTTTTTCTTTTCTCTACTTTTTTTTCGAAAGTTGAATAGCTCATGTATTGCACTTCTTTCTTTATCTGTAAATTGCCAAGGGAGTTTTTCATTGGAAGTTTTAGGATTATTATAAGCAGATACATGTTGCAGAAGAACTTGTAACAAAAAGCGAAGGAAAGTTTTTAATGTTTGCCATTCATCTTTATTATAGATTCGACTTAGTGATTTTTTTACAGAGGAGAAAAATAAAACACCAGCAATAATGTTAATTTTTTGTTCGATTTTATCATCTGTACATATGATTTTTTTGATAGGGATTAGAGTGTTTTCCCAAACTTTTACCTTAAAATTTTCATTAGGTTTTTCAGGCATTCGTACATAGGCCTGTTCTTTGGCGTAGTGTGAAGCCCAATATAAAAAACGAGCTATGATGGGATGTTGGGGTTGGATATTATGTGTGCCAAATTTCCAACTTCCATAGTTTTTAGTAAGTTGTTGGAGCCCTTCAAAATTCCAACAAAGCGGGACTAAATCATTGGTATTGTATACCGCATGATATTCATTAAGTTGACGTTGGAGGTGATTTGCGAAATCTTGATTACCTGGTGTTGGGCCAGCTGTTGGGTAAGCGTTTATTTTTACCCCCTTATATTGGTTTGAATTGACTGCTCCTTGCATTTTATCTGCAAGGGCTGTGGCGACTAATGGTGTTAAACAACCGCCCAAACTGTGTCCCCCTACAGAGATAGAACAGTCTACATTTTGGACTTCTTTCAGTAAAAAATCCATAAAGGTTGTTCCTTGTCCTTTAGCGCCTTTAGCTGGTTTTAGGGCTAATAAAGCATTCAAACCAGTGCTTCCTGCCTGTGAGATACGCGGATTTCCTTCAATTGCTATTCCTTCCCAAGGAACACTGGTAGCAACATCAAAATCTTGCTCAAACCAACCTTTTAGAGAAACACCATTGGTGCCAGAGATACCAATGAAATATTCTTTTGTATCCTCTT
Organism: Aureispira sp.; assembly: GCA_050633105.1. Lineage (GTDB taxonomy): Bacteria > Bacteroidota > Bacteroidia > Chitinophagales > Saprospiraceae > Aureispira. The sequence goes on from JBOEFW010000056.1 coordinate 42,815, forward strand.
TTTGAGCGATGTATAAAGCATTGTCTGTCGCCCAGTGCTTGATGGTCTCTTTTTTGTAAGTACGGGTATAGTTAGTATTACCTACAGCTGGTCCCCAAACTGTTTTCCATTTTCCTACTATTCCTGAGACAGTAGGATCTTCTAGGCAGACATTAATATTTAGAATGTTTTTGTAAAGTTCGGCTTCTGTTTCAGTAGCGTAGTTCGCATTTAAATTAGCAATCAAGTTCAAGGTGTACATCTGTTTGAGCTTGTTACTTTCTTCTAGCGTATTATTTTTCATTGTTAGAATGTTTTTATAAAGTGGAGTAATTATTTTGATGAACCAGCAGGCGGGATACTCATTGGGAAGCGGAAGAGATTATCCTTATCATAATGCTTCTTAATTCTTTGAAGCTCCGCAAAATTGTTCCCATAATATTCCTTTAAAGCAATATTCTTATCCACAAAGTTGATAAAAGCGCCTTCAAGATCCTGACCTAAATCTTGGCGTGCTTGATCGATCCATTGAATATAATTTTTCTTATCCCGTTCATAGGCAAGCCATTCTTTTTTAAATTTATGACTGTTATAGTTGGAGTCAACTGTTTGGGTATTACCAGCAAACTTAGGAGGACTCCACCAAGATTGGAGTTGTAGTAAAATCTCCTTATCTCGGTAATAGAAGGCACTTTCATGAGATTTGATATTGCCTCCTGCGCCAGGCATACTATGCAAGACCATGTACAAACGAACACCTTCTATGTTTTTGGCATTGGTATTCCGTATAATATGGACCATTTTTTTAGCTAAAGAAGCATGAGATTCTTTGTTCCGAGGATAGCCAGAAGAAATTTTGTGGGGATGTGGTGCCAAGCAGGTAACTGCTGGTGGAGGGAGTTTTTTATAAGAACTGCTATTGGATGGATCTAAATCGTTTAAAATAGCTTCTTGTTTTTTATTAATCCCTGTATACTCGTCTACAAAACCATTAATTATAGCGGACATTAAGGGTTTGGAAGATTCAGGCCCTCCATCACTACCATCTAACTCTTCTAGACACTCTTCTTTGAACGAATTCTCCGTTTCAATAGGGTTAAATTTTTCTATGAAATCTTTCAAAATGACTCTAAGGTCATCTTTCCTACCATAGAATTTTCCAATGAATCCTAGAGGGAAATAAGTGGAGATCCATTTTCCATCTTTGAAGGTTTGCATGTCCTTATGTTGGACCCTCAAAGACATCACGGTTGTTAATGCTCTTGGGAAATCCTTTTGATGGTCTAAATACCATTTGATGGCTGCTTCTTCGTTATCGCCCAACTCTTTCCATTGTAAATTGACGGTAGTAATATAGTCTCCAAGAGAATGGAGCTTAAATAGAAACTTCGTCACAATTCCAAAATTACCTCCACCACCTCCTCGTAGTGCCCAAAAAAGATCTTTGTGCGCATTGTCAGCTCTAGCAGAAACAATGTCCCCGTTTGCTAATACGACTTCTGCCTCTTCAAAATTATCACAGGTGAGCCCCATTTTTCGAGTAGAAGTTCCCCATCCTCCACCAAGAGTTAAACCACCTACATTCACAGAAGAGCAACCACCTCCAGGAATGGTCTTATTAAAAAGTTGCAATTCATCATACACCTCTTGTAATGGTTTTCCTGTCGGAATCCAAGCGGTCAGTTTGTTGGCATCAGGATAGGTGATTTGATTCATTTCAGATAATCGAATCATGACACTCTCATCTAAAGATGACATCCCTTCATGTTGATGCCCACCAGAGCGTACTCTGAATTTTATCTCATTTTCTTTACAGAAGGTCAAACAAAAACTAACCTGTTGTGCTGTTTTTGGAAAAACAACGGCACTTGGCTGATGATCAAAACGACTGTTTGATATTTCACGAGCCCAGTTGTAGTCAACAGATCCATTTTTTTGTTTTCTAATGACTCTAAAACCTTGTTTTAATCCTTCTTTCCAAAGGTCTTCAATCGTTTTTAGGTATTGCATTGTTTATTGGTGATTAAGTGATAAAAAAATGTAGAAATTAGTGGAAGGGGAAGGAAACTAAAAGATACTAAAATAAAAATTTATTTTTATGATATAAATAATATTTTTTGTAGTGAATTTCTGTTACACGGCACTAGATTGCTTGTTGATAAAAGTGTTTTATTTTAAACATTGTAATTGACCCATTAAGCAATTATATTTAGTGTAGGGCAAAGCTACTTTGAAATTATTCATTTATTCTTAGGGAATTCCCTAGAACATAACCACTAAGAGAATTCCCTTTTTTTTTTTATAAAAAAGCCCCTTATACCAAGTAGCATAAGGGGCAATATAAAAAGTAGGATTAATTTAAATTTAACGCATTAGCGTCACATCTCCTTTAAGAATTTCCGTCTTTCCATCAAAATAACGCACTTTGATGTAGTAAACAAAAACCCCCATACCCATTGGCGTACCCAAGAAGGTCCCATCCCATCCATAGGCTGGATAATTGGGCGCTACATTTTTGTGCTGACAAACCAATTCTCCCCAACGGTCAAAGATCATAAATTCTTCAATCTCTTCTACTGCGCCAGAGCTGTACAACATAAAGACATCGTTGGTGCGATCTCCATTAGGAGAGAAGGCATCAGGGACAAATACACCATTATCATTATCTACCTCAACAAAAATATCTGCGCTGCTCACACAGCCCTCATCTCCTGTAACACTAACCGTATAGAGGGTAGAACGAGAGGGTTGAGCAACGGGTTGGAAGCAATCCGTACAACTTAAACCATTGGTTGGTGTCCAAGTGATGATTGGATTAGTTGGTGCATTAATGGGGAGACGAACAAATAACTGTACTGTTTCTCCATAAAGAATACTTTGATCTGCTGTTACTTCTAATAAAATAGAATCACCTTGTGCAACCGTTGTGGAAGTATTAAAGAAGCAACCACCAGCATCACTGACAACAATGTTGTAGAGACCAGCCGTTAAGTTGGTAAAGTTACCACTACTCTGTACCGAGCCTCCATTTAAGCTGTAGAAATAAGGTGGTGTGCCGCCCGAAGCGACTACATTAACACGACCATCTGTATCTCCAAAACATTTAAGAACAGAGCCTTTAATGGTGGCGGATAAGCGAGCAGGATCAAGAATCCTGGTATCTAAAGTTGTTGAACAATTGTCTTGATCGGTAAGGGTTAAGAAGTAGTTGCCAGCAGCTAGGTTACTAATGGTAGTTGTGCTGCTATCGGTCATCTGCTGTCCATTGCTCCAATCAAATAGATAAGGCGCTACGCCTCCTTGCACCAGAGCCGTAATCGAACCTTCTGTTCCATTGTTACAATCAGATTGGGTGACTTGTGAGAATGAGGCTTGCAAGGGATCATTTTGATCAATTACAATTGTTTCTATGGTCAAACAACCAATACTATCGGTAACCGTCACCCTATAAATTCCTGCGCCTAGATTATTAATCGCAGAAGCAGTTGCTCCTGTTGACCATAAGAATTGATACGGTGGTGTGCCTCCAGAAACAGTTACGGCTCCTTCTCCATCAAGTGCTCCAAAACAACCTGCATCTAAGGCAATGGCTGTTGTAATCATTGGATTAGGGGTATTAATAAAGACAGAATCCAATTGAGAACAACCATTGGCATCCGCGACCACCAACTCATTCCAACCATACAACAAAGTAGTGGATGTAGTAGAGGCATTTGGTAGGCCATTCCATTGATAACGATAAGGCCCTACACCACCTGTTACTGTAGCAGTAGCAGAACCTGTTAGATTGTTGACACAGTCAATATCAATGATGTTGCTAAAGCTAATGGCAATAGGGGTAGGCTGTGTAATAATTTGAGAATCTATTTGAGAACAGCCATTGGCATCGGTAACGGTTACATAATAAACACCTGCAGTTAAGGCGGTTGCGGTAGCCGTTGTTTGTCCACCTGTCCAGACATAAGAATAAGGAATCGTACCTGCTTGCGCAAAGACATTAACTGTACCATCACTGCCCCCAAAACAACTTACATTATTAGAAGAACCAATCAAAACAATAGGATTAGGTTCCCCTAAATTAACACTTGTTGTGGCGAAACAACCATTGGCATCCGTGACGGTTACTTGATGGCTCCCCACTGTTAAACTATTAGTAGCGGCTGTTGTGTCGCCTGTACTCCAAACATAATGGTAAGGACGGGTTCCTCCCAAGGCGTTAGCTAAGGCACTACCATCATTGCCACCAGCACAACTAATGGCTCCCGTTAGGTTCGCTGTAATACTGATAGCAATAGGAGCGGTTAATTGAACTTGTGCGGTATCAGAGCAACCATTGGCATCGGTAACGGACACCCAATATTGTTGAGCACCTAAACCTATGGCGGTTGCAGTCGTTTGTCCATCAGGCCAGAGGTAGGTATAAGGCCCTGTTCCTCCTGTGACGGTAACGGTTGCCTGTCCATCTACCGCACCAGCACAACTAATGGCTTGCCCATTATAAATTAAATCAGCGGCTGCATTTAGTTGTAAGGCAGCAGGATTAACAATAACTACGCTAGCAGTATCTGTACAGCCTTTACTATCGGTAATCGTCACTTGATAAGTGCCTGCTGGAATGTTTTGAATAATAGCATTGGTCGCTCCTGTAGACCACAAGAAGGTATAAGGTGCAGTGCCTCCTGTAGCGCTTGCACTAGCTCCTGCATCAGCAATGCCAGGGCAACTCACGTGTTGCGTTTGTTGAGCGGCAGCTACAATAGCGGTGGGCGAAGTGACGGTAATGCTATCTACAAGGGTACAAGTATTGGCATCGGTAATCGTAACACTATACGTACCAGCGGCTACATTATTAATAGTCGCGCTGGTTGCCATTGTTGACCATAAGAATTGATAAGGCAAGGTGCCTCCTGAAGCAGTTGCTGTCGCCGAGCCATCGGCACTAGTGGCGCAATTAGTGGTGGTCGCACTAAGGCTAGATACAAGACTACTTGGTTCTTGGATATAAACACTGTCTATTAAGAAGCAAGCATTACTATCGGTAATGGTAACGGTATGCCAGCCTGTTGGTAAATTGTTGGCGGTAGCGTTGCTGCTGCCTGTACTCCAATTATAACTGTAAGGAGCAATACCTCCTGTTGGAAGAACCATAGCGGCGCCATCATTGCCTCCAAAACAGCTCACTGCCTGTAGGGTAATAATAGTGTCTCCTAGGCGATCAGGCCCCGTCAAAGAATCTGTTACTACAGTAAAACAGCCATTAATATCGGTGACGGTTAAAGCATAAGTACCTCGATTGAGCGAAGTAGCAGTATCCCCTGTTTGTCCATCCGACCACAGATAAGTGTACGTGCCTGTACCACCTGTGACAGTTGTTGCAACAATACCATCATTACTATCATAACAACTGATATTATAACCATTGTAAGAAGAAATGGCTTGTGTATTAATCACAATTTGATCAGGATGCATTAACGTAACACTATCAACAGCGGTACAGCCATTGGCATCGGTCACAGTTACGGGATAAGTACTGGCTTGTAAACCTGTCACCGTCGCGGTTGTCGCTCCATTAATCCACAAATAAGTATAAGGTGCTGTTCCACCTGTTACTGTGATGGTCGCTTGTCCATCATTGCCATTCGCACAAGAAATTTGTTGTCCATTGTAAGGCGAGGCAATAGTTGTTGTTGTTAGGAGAGAATCGGCATCCAAGACAATTGCACTAGCAGTAGCCAGACAACCATTGGCATCGGTCACTGTCAAGTTATAGGTTCCTGCAGCGACATTGGAGAGGGTAGCGGTTGTTGTTCCTGAACTCCACTGGTAATTATAAGGGCTTGTTCCTCCTTGAACCAAACTGTTAATGCTTCCATTATTCACTCCTGCACAACTTGCGGCAATGGGTGTTAAATCAATGGTCAAACTATCTGGCTGACTCAAGGTAAAGGCACCTGCGGCAGAACAGCCATCTCTATCGGTCACCGTCACTCTGTAGGTGCCTGCACACAAATTGTTAGCGGTGGCGGTTGTTTGATTCGCAGGATCATCCCATTGGAAGGTATAAGGACTCGTAGTATTACCGCCTGAAGCGGCTACAGTTAAATTACCAGTACAAGCCAAATAACAACTAGGATCAACAGCGCCTGTAAGCGCTAAATTTAGCGAACTGTTCGCTGGAATTAAAACACTAGCACTAATGGTACAACCATTGGCATCGGTGACGGTTACACCATTAAAATTAGGACACAAGTCATTGGGGGTTGGATTAGTATTGCCATTATCCCATAAGTAAGTATAAGGCGCTTGCCCTCCACTAACGACCGCAGTAGCACTTCCATCACAACCTGTCGAGCCACAGTTGGAAGCGGTTGTATTTTGTAACGTAATTGCCAAAGCAGTAGGACTACCAATAATAGTACTGGCTGTAGCCATACAACCATTTGCATCTGTAATGGTAACATTATGAGGCCCCGCAGCAAGGGAATTGTTGGTAGCAGTAGCACTGTTGTCATCCCACAAAATAGTATACGGCAAGGTTCCTCCATTAATTGTAACAGTGGCTTGTCCGTCGGAATTTCCAACACAAGAAACATCTTGTAGAGTCGCTGCTAAAGCCGTTAAACTATCAGGAGCCATTAGGTTAATGCTTTGAATGACAAAACAACCACTGGCATCAGTAACAGTAGCCGTATAGACTCCAGCACAAAGGTTTTGGAGGCTGTCATTTGTCGCTCCTGTATTCCAAAGTGTGGTGAAACTTCCCCCTCCAACAGGCGCGTTTACACTAACAGCCCCATCACAGGTGCCAAAACAACTAATTGGCTGATTGACACTAGCTGTTGCAGTGAAGCCACTGGCATTGCCAATATTAAAGGCCAAAGTTGCTGTACAACCATTGTTATCGGTCACTGTCACTTCATTACTTCCAGCACATAAGGCAGTCGCTATAGCAGTAACTTCTCCACTGGTCCATAAATAGGTCAATGGCGTTATACCGCCACTAGCATTAACGGTTGCTGTTCCGTCACAGGCGCCACAACTTGCGTCCGTTTGGTTGGTATTGGTTAGAACAATAGCAGCTGGTTCGCTGAGATTAAGGTGGAGCGTTGTGCTACAATTAAAGCTGTCGCGAATGGTAATACTATAAGCTCTTGCTGTTAAATTAGTAAAGGCATTGTTACTAGAGAAATTAATCCCATCGGAAGAATAGCGGTAAGGAGCGGCCCCTCCACTACCTTGTACTGTGATGCTTCCATCTGTTGCTCCAAAACAACTAATATTACTAGAGCTGACTAGGTTTAAAACGAGTGGTAAGGGTTCTGTTAGAACAACAGGGATAGAATCGGTACAGCCAGAAGCATCTTGGACTAAAACCCCATAGGCTTGCGCAGGTAAATTGCCAAAGCTGCCTGTTGTGTTGCTGCTGGTAAGACCCATTGTTGTGAATAGGCTATAAGTATAGTTAGGGGTGCCATTATTAGCAATAACTACTATGCTGCCTGTGCTATCACCATTACAAGCAATATTGTTTTGTTGGGTCAAGGTCAAAGCGACGCTGCTAGGTTGTAGTATATCAATGGTTAAGGTATCGGTACAACCATTATCATCACTTACGGTTACGCTGTAACTTCCAGCACATAAATTACTTATTTGGGCGGTTGTAGCTCCTGTAGACCAGTTGTATTGATAAATGCCTATCACCGTTCCGCCAGAAGCAGAAAGGCTGATTTGCCCATTGCAAACACCATTACAGGCGATGTTTTGGATAGAATCTACTTGTAATAAGACAGGTGTTGGCTCATTAATAATAACCGAAGTGGTATCAAAACAAGCATTGTCATCATAGACCGTTACCATATAGGTGCCTGCACAAAGGTTGCTAGCGGTAGCTGTTGTTTGCGCAGCTGGATCGCTCCATAAATAAGTATAGGTTGTCGCAACCGAACCACCTAAGGCGGTAACAGAAGCTTGTCCGTCACAACTATTGCCACAACTCGCATCCGAAGAATTGGTAATGGTTGCTATTAATAACGTACTGTTTCCAACAACAACACTAGCGGTATCAAAGCAACCATTGCTTCCTGTTACGGTAACAAAATAGGTGCCTGCGGCTAAATTAATAGCCGTAGAATCGGTGCTGTTGTTACTCCACAAGAAGGTGAAAGGGCCTACACCGCCTTGTGTAACAGCGGACGCCGTTCCATCATTCAAGCCAGAGCAAGAAAGCGGTGTTGATACAGGAGATACAACAGGATCTGTTGTGGTCGTAATCATGATTTCTCCTACATTATCTCCTCCTAAATTACCAAAACCACCATCAATTTGAATGATGTAAGGGGTGTTAGGGGAGAGGCCTGTATAGGTTTGATTCCAGTTGAACGGTTGTACATTACAAGAAGTAAAGGTTTGACAATCAACTAGGGTATCAGGGTTGTTATCACAAGGGGTTGCATCTTGGAACAAAGAAATATTAAAACCATCTGTTGGTGTAATTCCTAAGATACAGTTCCCATTAGACACGGCATTGATGACACTTAAGGTAACATCACTACCATTACAATCAGAAACAAAGTAATAATAAACAGAATTCTCAGGGTTGTCCCCTTCGGAACATTCAAAATAACCAGCACTTCCACCAGCGACATCTTCTCCGCTAGCTCCTGCTGTATTAAAACAATAAGGAACATTTGGAAGCATGGGAACCGCTAAGGCATTCAGACAGTCATCAAAACCACAACCTTCTGAAATACACAATTGATATTCCTCGCCTTCGTCCTCTCCATCGTCATTAAAGACTTGTAACCAAATTGTTGTTCCAGGAGCCGCTGCTACTTGGAAAGAAACATCACTGGTCAGACCACCTTGATCACAATCAATGGGCGTGAGGTTGTTACAAGAACCAGAATAAGCCGCAACAACCAAATCAGAGAAATCTCCAATAATTCCCCCACCAATGTTGTCATCACTTCCTTCAATTACCGCATTTCCAGAGGCAGGCATGGTAAACTGATACCAAGTTGCCCCACAATTACCACCACAACCTTGTGCAAAAGCAGGGTTGTAGGTAATCGTTGGATAGCCATAATTAAGGTTAGAAAAACTACCTGCCCCGTTGAGACAGGATTGCGTTTGGACAGGCAATGTAATCGCACTATCACAAGCATTGTTGCTTGGCTCTGGGTCTCCTGCTAAGCCTGTACCATAGTTCGGGAAGATGGCCTCGATTGAAATATCAAATTGACCTTCTATCACTAAATTGGAGCCATCTACCTGAATAAAGTAGGTGTTGCCAGAAATTAAGCAGTTAGCCTCTATGTTTTCTGGAATAAGAGCGGTAGGCAAGTTAGAACGTTCTATTTGTGATAAGTTGCCAGTACAAGTATTATTACTAGAAGAAAATAGGCGTACTTCTGGGTCCATTCCTAGGAAGATATTGCTTGAATTGACTTCGATTTCTACTCGTCCTGATGGTGGTGCTACAAATTCGTACCAAACTGTATGAGAGGCATAGCCGCCCGCACCAGGCTCTCCCAATTCTACATTGGCACATTCATTCGACTCATTGGTGAGATTTTGAGGGGCACTTGGTATTCCAAAATTATAAGCGTCACAAATGTTATTATTATAAGGGAAGCTACTGGTACCGCCATCATCAATGACTTCTAAGGTAAACCAACCATCTTCATCCCCAAAGGCGCCATTGGAACCATCTACTTGTAAGAAATACAAGCGTCCTGCTTCCAAACAATCTACTGTTAGCGATTCATCTTTATTAAAAAGGTCATGGTCACTGTCTACTTCTAAGAAAGGCCCAGAACAGGTGTTATTCACCGAATAATACAAGGCCAATTGCAAATCAATTTCATCCCCGATGTTGTTGGGATCATTTTCTGCTTGAATGGTCACATTTCCAGAGGCAGGAGCGGTAAAGGTAAACCAGACCGTTTTGTCAATAGAAAAGGCATTGGGATTGGGTTCGCCTGCTTCCGTATCCGAACAAAGATTGGTGTAGTTAACACCATTATTAATATTCCCTCCATTAGGAACAACGCCCAATGGTTCAGCTGTACAGATAAAGTTATAAGGAGGGCGGAAACCCGCGCCATCGTCTTCTATTTCTATTTGGAAGTAGCCTTCTTGGTTGATAATAGAACCATCTACTTGTACCCAATAACGTCTACCAGGGTAAAGACAAGTGACATTAACTTCTGCATCAAAACTAAAAGTAGGATCATCAGAACCGTCTTCTAATAAATTCATTGCTCCAGTACACGTATTATTACTGGATTCATAAACGGCCAATTGTAAATCTACGGTATTTCCAACGCCCGCAGGATCAGATTCTACCGAAATGGTTACATTGGACGTGGCGTTTAGGCCTGTATGGTTGGGAGCAACAAACGAGAACCAGACGGTTTGTTCAATCCCAAAAGGACTGGGCTCACCAGGTTCTACATCTGCACAGAAATTGTAATAATTGACACCATTATTGATGTTACCACCAATAGGCACCGTGCCTAAATCTTCGTGTTGACAAATTAAATCATTGGTAGGAATCGGGACAGAAGCCGCCGCAGAAATGCTAATATCAAAGTATCCTTGTACATCCAAGAAAGAACCATCGACCATAACAAAATAGGTCTTATTCTCTTCTAAACAAGCAACATTGAGGCGTTCATCAAATAAATCCAATAGAGAATAACCACTTTCAACCTCTGTCAATGTACCTGTGCATGTATTATTACTCGACCCAAAAACGGCCAATTGTAAATCAACAGCATCTCTATTGCCCAAGGGCCAAGGTAAGCTAGAGGTGGCATCAATATTTACGGCAAAAGGTCCTCCTGTAGCAGGAGTAGTGAAACTATACCAAACCGTTTGATCTGTACCAAAAGCAGAAGGATTGGGATCGCCTAAATCATCCGCACATAAGTTTTGCTGATTGGTCACCCCAACAGTTCCTGCAAAAGGATTACCTAAGGCGATGGCATTACAAATGGAATCATTAGGTGCAACAGGAATTGAAGGGATTTCTGAGATGGTAATATCAAAATAACCTTCTTCACCTCCTAAAATGGTTGGAGGAGAACCATCTACTTGAATATAATAGACTTGACCTGGAGTCAAGCAAAAAACATCTAAATCCACATCATAAATTAAATCATCGCCACTAACTTCTTCCCGCCAAGGGCCTGTACAACCAGGCGTTTCCCAAACCGCAATTTGTAAGTTGATCGGATCGGTTCCATTTAGAACATCATCAGAGGTTAAATCAATATTGACATTTCCCGTTGAGGGCGCTACGAAGGTATACCAAACGGTTTGATCTGCGGTAAAACCAGAGGGCTGCGGCTCGCCAACAGCATCTGCACAGAAGTTATTTTGAGAGCCATGTGTTGTAATAGGACTTGTTCCTATTGATGTTCCTGTTGGATCCCCCAAAGCTAGGGCATTACAAGGTTTATCATAAGGAGAGGCCAAATCGCGCGGATCACCAAATACCTCAATATCAAAGGTCCCTTCTTGTAAGTCGGGATCAATTAGCGAACCTTCTCCATCTACTAAAATCCAGTATTCTCGTCCTGGTTGTAGGCATTCTACTTCCATGTCTTCATCCCACAAAACACCAATGCCGCCATGTTCGGATTTTAACTCTATGGGAACACCTGTACAAACAGCTCCTGTCAAATCGTAAACGGCTACTTGTAAATCTATATTATCACCAGTGAGAACATTGCCATTGTCTAAGCGGATTTCCACTTTTCCAGAAGGAGGCGCAATAAAGGTGTACCAAACGCCTTGATCATTTCCCCAATTGCTTGGAATTGGCTCAAAGATATTATCTGCACAATAGTTGTTTTGGTTATTAAGACCAACGGTTCCACCATTACCAGGTGCTCCTAAAGGAATGGCATCACAGATTAAATCATTAGGAGCAGGAGGGATGCCTCCATCGCGGACAGTAATATCAAAAATACCATCTACATTGAGTGGAGAACCATCTACTAAAATCCAGTAGTTATCTCCTGGGGTTAAACAACGGACATTAAGTTCTTCTCCAAATAAACCAGGAGTATAATCTGACGCAATAAAATCAAGCGTTCCTGTACAAGCATTGTTGTTGGTCCCATAAATCGCCAATTGTAAATCAATCGGGTCATTGGATAAAGGAAGTAAAGGATCACTATCCGCTTCTATAATCACATGTCCTGTAGGAGGCGCTTGGAAACGGAACCAAACGGTTTTGTCAGAACTCCACGCTCCTGGATTAGGGTCATTGGTATTGGTGGCACAAACGTTCGAACGACTAAGATTGGGGGTAGCGACGGAACCACCTGCTGGAACCGCTCCTAAGAATTCTGCATCACAGATTTCATCGGCAGCTTGCAAGACTCCTGCATCAACTACTTGTAAACCAAAGTAGCCTTCTTGTCCGCCAGTATTAATAAGATTGGTGCGTTCTCCATCTACTAATATAAAATAGGTGGTATTGGGTTGTAAGCAATTGATGGATAAATCTTCATCATTGAGTAAGCCTAAACCGATATAACTATCCTCTAATAAAGTCAGAGCGCCTGAGCACGTTCCATTACTGGATTCATACAAGGCCAACTGTAAATCGATATCGTTTCCTAAATTCTGAGGATCACTTTCTGCTTCTATTTGTATAACAGCAGCAGGCGTAGCGCTTGTGGTAAATTGAAGCCAGACTCCTTGGTCGTTGTTATTGCCCCAAGGGCTAGGGTCTCCTATGTTGTCGGCACAAAAGTTACCGTACGTACTCAAGCTTCGATTACCAATGGTACTACTAGAATTGAGGGTACCTAAGTTAACCGCATTACATATCGTATTGTAAGCACTCCCTGGGAGGGTGAAACTTCCTGTTGCAGTAATACTGAAATTGACTGTCGCACTACTAGACCCATTTACTGAAAGGGTATAGTTTAAGGTATTTCCTATAGCAGGGGTCGCAAAGTTTTGACAGATTTGCTCCAAGCAACTTTCATTAACAATACAAGCAGTTCCATCATCTTCAAAAGCGCGCAAACAAATGGGCAATGTTGCGGGATACCTATTGGTACAATTGAATACTTCAGAATATTGTGTATTGGGAGCATCGTTAAAACAAAGCCCACGTCTTGGATAGGTCGTATAACCTTGACCATCAATTTCTACACGCCAGTGAGGCTCTGGTGCTCCACCAAAAAAACCATCCGTACAAGTGGTGGTAGAACTACCGCTTGTAATACGGACCGTTAAGGTAACTTGAGCGACAAGTGTGCTAGAAGCGGTTAATAAAATACCTAAAAGGCCAAAAAGTAAAAGTGGTCTATGGTTCCACATAAGTATTGGTTTCTTTCTCTATAAAGGAGGTTTCGGGTAATAAAAGTGCCTTATTTTCTAATGGATAATAATGGGCAGCTTAGCTAATATACAACCTTTTAACGAAAGATAGGAGCTTTTATGTTATCTGGACGGGGTAGAATGTGGTAAAAAAGACAAGAAGAGGAAGGGTTGAATTTAATTTAGAATTACTTTTTTATTGTTATAATGAAATGACTAGTGGTTAAATAAGGTGTTGTTTTATTTTTTGGTAAAAAATAAGGTCTGTTAATACATGTTGTGTATTAACAGACCTTAGTAGGGGGCGTAATAAGATAGACAGCACTTAGCGCGCCAATTCCACCACTACTTGTTGTTTTTTGATTCTTTTTTTATGCAGGTTGCGAATGACTTGTTCTACTCGATTACTTCGAACGGCCGCATAAGAGCGATATTCTTTGACCACAACCAAGCCCAATTCGTCTTTGTTAAGACCACCTTTCTTGAAAAGCGCCCCAACAAGGTCAAATTTGTTGATTTTATTTTTTTTGCCAGCACTGATGTAGAGTGTTTCCCAAGTAGGAGGAGGGAGAGGAGCAATTTCTGTCGGTAGTTCAATATACTCTAGACGCTCATCTAAATACTCCCGCCAAGGTTTGTCCTCTTCTAATAACACATAAGCGGTACCTGTTGCTTCCATACGAGCCGTACGACCATTCCTGTGAATGAATTCTGGTTCAGAGTGTGGTAATTGGTAATGAATGATGTGTTTGATGCTTGGAATATCTAAACCACGGGCGGCTAAATCAGTGGTCACTAAAATATTATGACTGCCATTCCTAAATCGAATAAGGGCTAATTCTCTATCTTTTTGTTCTAAATCACCATGAAAAGTACCGTGGGTAATGTTCAATTGGTCTAGCCAATCGCTCACTTGACTTATAATTGCTTTTTGGTTGCAAAAAATTAAGGTTGCTTCTCGGCCAACCCATTGTACTAACCGTAAGAAATCTTCTTTTCGTTGTTTGCCTTTGGTAAGAATGGCTTTAATTCCTAGTCCTTCATCAACAGGGCGCTTGGTTGAAAAGTCTAAATGAATAGGATCTTGAAGGACCAAAAATTCTGGGAGAGCAACAGCATTGGTGGCAGAGGTCAAAAAATGTTGTTTAACCTGTGGTAATGCTTCTACAATAGCTGCCATATCTTTTTCAAAACCCAATTCTAAGGATTTATCAAACTCATCCAAGACCAAATGACTAATGCTTTCTGTAGTAATGCTTCCTCTTCTCAAGTGGTCAGCAATACGTCCAGGTGTTCCTACTAAAACAGTAGGTGGTGTTTGCAGGTTTTTGAGTTCAATGGCAATCGGATGACCACCATAACAGCAGTTGATTTTATGGCCTGTTTGCAAACTTCTAAATACTTGATCGATCTGCAACGCCAATTCTCTGGATGGAGCTAGAATTAAGACTTGTGTTGCAGGGGTGGAGGTATCTTGTAATTGTTCGAGTACCCCTAAAAGAAAGGCCAGTGTTTTTCCTGAACCTGTTGGAGAGTGCAGCAATACATCTTTTTGCAAGATAGCGGTTTCCATAAAGGAAAGCTGCATTGGATTGAGCTTGTCTATGCCTAAGCGTTGCAAGTAAGAAGTTAGTGGTAAATTGCTCATAATAGAATGGTATAAAATTGATTACTCTATGCTACAATGAATAATTAATTCGCAAGAGTAGTTGATGGTTGTCGTATAAAAAATTAAAGATGGTAAGGCAAGGGACGTAAGCGGTACCCTTTCTTTTTGAGAAGGCGCAATACTCCTTTTTGCCCAGCTAAGTGCCCTGCTCCAATTGCTGCAAAAAGCGTTTGTTCTTGGGTGTAAGCTTCAAATCGATCTGCCATTTTTTGATTGCGTTCATACAATAAAACCCGACGCATACTGCCAATAGAACGTTTACTTTGTTGGTATAAGCCGTTCATATCTCCTTTGAAATAAGCGGCGGTTGTTTTTTGTAAGGTGCGTTTATAACGTTTAAAATTAGTGGCGACTTGCTTTAACGCACGGTATTGTTCGGCTAAGTTAAAATGCTGAAAAACATCCAATTGTTCCTGAAATGTTTCTAAGCCTAGTATTTTTTTGCCTGCTTGTAGAGCTAGATCGTACAATAACTTGTCTAAAGCTACATTCTGCTCGGTACTTAATTGAGCTTCTGCCAATAAATTAAGTAAGAGCATAGGAGAGCGCTGGTCAAAAACTTCCAATGGTTGATGAGTCTCCTTCGCGACTACTTTTGCTAATTTTTTATAAATACTAGGAGACAATGCGGTATGTAACCCTACACCTTCAGGAAGCTGAGAAGCTTGTTCTAATTGACTGAAATTGGCTTCTTGAAAGTCAAACTCGGCAGCAAAGGCATCGCATTGATGAAGATAAGTTGTCAACTTATCAATAGAAGAAAAAACACGCTCGTCTCTGACATGCATGGTGCCAAAAAGATAAGAGGGCGCAGAATGTTGGGGGAGCTGTAACTCCCAAAGCAAGCTGTTACTAGAGGTACTCATTAAGATGGAGAACTGGGGACAATCGTTAAAATAGTTTTAGAATTAGGGGTATAGGTAATGGTCACTTCATGAGGAGGTTCTATACTGTGGTATAAAGATTTAGTGATCTCAAAATCTTCCTCCTCCGTATAACAATAATAATAGGGTTGCAAACGATTGATTTTACTAATATCCTTGGCATAAATAACAGTCGTGAGGACCAGTTTTTGTTTTTCTTGCAAATCCAAACGAAGTAATTTGGCGCGTTGAAAATAACGCCAAGGGTAATACCAAAGGCCAATAGACAAAATAAGGGCAATCACTAAAGCTCCTGGTCGCCGCAAAGCAAAGTAGAAAAACCAACTTAAGAGTATCAAAATAATAGCCATAGTGAGGTAGTAACGCTGTTGTTGTTCACAGTGTAATAGTATCTTACTAAGATATTCTTGTTCTGTATTGTCAATCATTTGTCACAAAAACTGTTGATCTCTTCAACTAATAAACAATGCAATTGGAATGCTGTTTTTTAAACGTATCCAGAGGTATAGTACTCCTTTTCCCTTAAAGTACTGGCAAGATACGCTGTCCTTGGCATCTTTGTCTTATTTGAGGGATAAAAAGTGAAAGAAAACTGTTATTGTTTGAAAGATTAGAAATAGTTGCTCCACTTTAGAGCATGTTTAAATTTGTTAT
>JBOEFW010000056.1:59406-98787 GCA_050633105.1 Aureispira sp.
AATTTTAAACAAACTCTTAGAAGAAGTATACTTCGATTATCTTTTGAAAGAAATACTTCTAGGGCATTTGTTTATGAAAATGCTGCTTGGAACGACCAATAACTTCGCTGAAAAATATTACTACTTGGACTAGTGCTTTGTTGCTTTAGTTTTTTGTGAATAAGTCGCTTAGCGGCTGTGAATCTATATAGATTTTAATACTACATAATAAGGAAAGAAGGAGATTAGATGGGACGAAAAAGTAAAGCGGAGGTCCGTAAGAAGGAGATCTTAGACAATTTTCATGTGATTTTAAAAGAAGAAGGATTTGAAAATGCTTCTATCGCAAAGGTTGCTAAACGTATGGAAGTGAATCCTAGTTTGTTGATTCATTATTATGGAACCAAAGAAAAAATGGTTGTGTCTTTTGTAGACAACTTATTGGAGCAACACGAAAATAACTTCAGAACTGAAATTTTGGCAACAGAACAATCCAAGGCAACATTGGAAGAAGTGTTAGCAGCTCTCTTTGGGGAAGCGTGGTTGAATTATGCTGATCCTACTGTTTTTTACGCATTTTATTACCTATCGGCTAGAAATGAAGCGATTAAAAGTCGTTTTCAGCAAATGTACGGCACTTTTAGAACACTATTGCTTCCGTTGATTCGTACTTGGATGGAGGCTAAGAGAATTAAAGAAGACGACCCTGAAATGGTAGCTGATTATATTCTTATGATGAATGAGGGGCTTCTGTATTATGATAAATTAATGCGTGACCCGCAAGGGTTCAAGCGTCGAGTTTGTTACCTCAAGGAAGCGATTATCAAAACACTTACGACCTAGTTGATTATTTGCCTACAAGGCTATCTGTATTCTTTTTTTTAATTTAAAAAGAACAACTTTTAAGTACAATATTTAGAAGCTGCTCTTGTTTTTGAGAGGAAGATTAGGTGGCAAGACGTTGCTCTAGTTCTTGATTAAAATGCTCTACTTTTGGATTCATCCAATGAAACCATAAAGGAGGGAGCAATGCAATCAACATAGACGTAGGGTATCCCCAAGGCAGCAAAGGCGCTTGGTCGAAATGGCGCAATACTTGGTATTTGCGACTCGCTTTATAATGGTGGTCAGAATGACGCGTCAATTCATACAACAAGATGCGTCCAATGTCATGATTACAGTTCCAAGAGTGCCAAGGTTGTACGGATTCATAGCGTCCTGAGGCTAACTGACGACGCTGTAAACCATAATGTTCAATATAGTTGACGGTTTCAAGCATTAAGAAACCAATGACAGCGACTAAAATAGCATAAGGAAGTATTGCCCAACTAAAAGTAACAACAACTGCTCCTAAATAAGCTAATTGTACCAATTGTAAGTGCAGCATTTTGTTGTGCCAAGACCAAGGACTTTGCTCTTTTTGACGAAGGCGTCTAGCTTCTATTTTCCAAGCAGATAAATAACTAAACACAACAGAACGAACCCAAAAAGCATATACACTTTCATTGTAACGAGAGGATGCAGGGTCCTTAGGAGTCGCAATATTGACATGGTGGCCGTGGTTGTGCTCCATGGTGAAATGTAAATACAAATTGGGAAGCAATAGAGCTTGTGCCATGAAGCGCGGAAACCATGTTTGTCGATGCCCTAATTCATGGGCGACATTAATGCCAATTCCGCCAAAACAAATACCTGTCGTCAAGGTCAATCCGATGATCTCATACCTTGCTAAGGAAGCTGTTGATAAGGCATGAAAATAGCCTCCTGCTATTCCTAATAATAGGGGGACATTTAAGTATAATAGGAAGTCAAAGAGCTGTTTACCATTTTGTTGTGCTTCTTCAGTTGCTTCTAAGTTTTTGGTAGTTCCTATAAAAAAGACTTCTAAAAAAGGTACCAAAATAAAGGCAATCAGAATGCCATTAAACGACCAAATACCTTGCATATACAAGGCATGCGCGGCTCCCAACGGAAGGACATAGGCCCCTAAATATTTTAAATCTCTCCACATAGCAAATAGACGTTTTGAAGGTTCGATTAGGTGGTGAAATAGCACTTTATAACAACATCAATTTATTATAGTTAAAAACTAATATAAGCTATTTATAGGACGATTGCAAGTGTGAATTTGTGGTAAAATTAGAAATCGCTGCCTGTATAATTGATTCTTAAGGACTTTGCAGTGTACTTCAATAAGCGATTTTGAAACTACCAATTGTTCAACAACAAAGTCAAATAGAGGTGTTGTTTGTTCTGTTCTTAGGTATAAGAGCGCCATGCCTGCCCATTGGAGTAGGCTTTTATCTGTTTCTGTTTGAAGTCTATCCAATAGTTGGGTTTCAAAGGATAGATCTCCACTGGAAGCAATGACTAAATAAGCTAATAATAATCTATGGTTCTTATTAGAAGAGTGGAACAAGGTTACTATGTTGTCTTGATACAAGGGCGTTTGTCGAAAAACGTTTAAGGGGTAATGTTCTTCTGTTTTTTTTGTAAGCGTATTGAGAAATTGTGTGGTATTGTTATGAGGAGATAGAAGCGGCGTATATTCTTTGAATAATTGGTTTAATGCTTCCTCTGAAAAATTTTCTTGTAAGGCTTGCTCAAAAGCACCTCCAAATTCTTCTACATTGTTAGAACCCCAATCACCTTGAATACTCTGCGAAAAACAGGGAAGGGCTATTGTTATTGTGAATGATAGTAAAAATGATTTAAAGAACATGATTAAAACAGTTAGGTTATAAAGGAATATTGGCTATAACTTCTCTAGTGCCTTTTTTAAATGTTCAATTAAATACTCTGGTTCCTCTAAACCAATGTAATAACGCACAAAAGTGAAGGGTAAAGGAGGTGGTTCTTTGCCCTCTATGTTGTAAAAAGTACAAGTAGGAATTTGTAAGGCTTCATGACCACCCCAAGAAACAGCCATTTGAAAAATAGAACTCAAAGAATCGCAGAAGGATTCCATTTGTTGGATGGAGTCACTGTTAAAGTTTACAGAAAATAAGCCGCCAGCACCGCGCATTTGTGCTTGGGCTAACTCATATTGAGGGAAATCCTCGTCCAAGGGATAAAGGACATAATCCACTTTAGGGTGTTGTTTTAGAAAGGCAAGCACTTGTTGGGTAGTGCTAGAAATTTGGCGCAAGCGAATGGGTAAGGTTCTTAAACTACGCAAGACCAGCCAAGCATCATGGGGAGAAAGGCAAGCGCCTAACGTCATGTATTCGGCATGGAACAAGGGTTGAATGAGTTGTTTGGCACCACAAACTACTCCAAAAACGACATCGCTGTGTCCTCCTAGGTATTTAGTGCCAGAATGGATCACCAAGTCAATACCATAATCAATAGGATTCTGATAAAAAGGACTGCAATAACTATTATCAATAATACTGACCAGTTGGTGTTGTTGGGCCAACTGTGCACAGGCTTTTAAATCTTGTACCTCAAAGGTCAAAGAGTTGGGGCTTTCTAACATCAACACTTTGGTATTGGGTTGAATAGCTTGTGCTACTTCTTCCAAGTCACGGCCATCAACAAAGGTGACTGTCACTTGAAAGCGCGCCAAATAATCTTTCAAGAGCACATAGGTCCAATTGTAAGGTTTTTGGACACAAACAACATGGTCGCCTGTGGCGACTTGTCCCATAATGGCAGCGGCAATAGCGGCAGAGCCACTAGAGAACAACAGCGCATCTTCACTGCCTTCTAAGGCCGCTATTTTTTTGCGAACAATTTCTACTGTTGGATTATTGCCTCGGGTATACAAATGCGCTGCTTGCTCATTTTGGAAGGCTGCCCTAAACGAAGCGACAGAGCTAAATCCAAAATTAGAGGATTGTACAATGGGAGGAACAATGGGCTTGGAGCCTAATGGGGTATCTTCTCCTAAATGTAGGAGTATTTCTGTCCAGTCTTTCATAGTTGTTATTTGGAGGAAGGAATCTTGATAAGTATTCCAGAAGTGCTTTCTTTGTTTTTCTTAAAAAATTACTTGGTTAAGGTAATAAATAAAACCTCCAACCCTTCCAATATGCTTGATAATGGGTTGAAAAATCTTTGAATGCACTACTGTTTGCTAAATTATTATTATCAGCAAAGCGATTATAAGTAGCTCTATTGGAGTAGGAGTTGCGTTCCAGCGTTTGGAGATGAATGACTAGATATTGGCCGTCTTCTTGCAGAATTGATAATTGATGCTCTTGTACCGCAAATTTTTCTACTCGAATCATTGGTTGTTCCCTATTTTCGTTGAGATGAAAATAGGTCCATTGTCCATCAATGTTATTCATGGCTTGTCCATAGCCAATTGGAACTCTAGCTGAGTCCCCCATTCCGTGATTTCCCCAATAAGAGAAAGAAAAGAAGAACAATACTATAAACAAACTGACTCGAAGTATCCATACCATTGCATCTTTTTGGTCTATTAGTTTTTGTAAGAAGGTCCATTTTTCTAGAACATTGATACAAGAAATGGCTAGGGTGACTATACCTGTATAGGCTATAGAAAGGATGCTTATTTTAATAAGCATAAAAACAAGATGGAATAAAGCAAACATAGCATGGAGTTTAGTATAGAAACAGTTTACCCTCTACAGGACTACTTTGTGGTAGAAAAGGTTATTATTGTTTTTTCATATGGCTAATAAGAATCGCACATCTGTTCCAATAGATAAACCTAATCACAGAAGCTTGAATGTATTTCGCAGAAATAAAAAAAGGAGAAAGCGCATAGCGCTTTTTTGAAGAAGAATTTACAAAGAATCTATAGCGACTAGTTGTAAAAAAGTAGGAGCCTGTTTATCAAAATAGGCTTCAAACAACAAAGCGTGCTCTCCAAGAGTGGTGCTTATTTTACGAAGGAATACCGCATATTCTTCTTGCTCTAGCCTTTTATCTTTATAAAGTACGATGGTAGACGGTTGACCTTCTTGTATAGGTACAGCAGATAGCCATGTTTCTACCATCAAAGAATCACAAAAAAAATCGCTAATGCGCAAGCAACAATCTTCTGAAAAGTAAGAATGGAAACGATAGGAGTTGGTATCTCTTTGTGGACCAATATACAGTGCATAATCTTCTTGAGAAATAGTGGTAGTGGTCGCGTTTTTAGGGAGTGTCTCTAATTGAATGTCCAAGTTTGTATTATACAACAAGGCTTCTGATGTTACATGATCGCATCTATAGAGCAAAATGGTCGAATCTAAGTAAAACGTATCTTGAAGAAATTGATACGGATAATGTTCTTCTACACAAGGATTAGGAAGATTCAAGGTAGAATCAGTCCATTGTAGGGACACCGATAACTTTTTTTGAACGCCCCAATAATTAGGAATGGAAATGCTGTCGTCTTTGATCCAGACTATGTTTTTGATGTCTTTCCTTGAGTCAAACAATTCCCAGATGCCATTAATATTGCTTGTATCTGGCGTTGGTTGGCAAGCCGTAATTATCCAACAAGAAAGATAAGCGAGCAATAATAGAGTTTTAGGCATGGCATAATGTATAAATAAGCGTTTTAATTTTTGTGTAGAATAGAGGGCTTAATGATAAGGGCAATAGAGTTCGCGGTATGGTGTTGATGATAAGGAGAGCGAAATACAATATTGGTGATAAAAACTTGTTCGCCACCTTGTAAGATACTACCTAAATCCCGCTTCATGCTTCTTGGAAAACGAGCTTCTTCGTATTCTTTAAAATACACTAATTGCTGGTTTTTTACAACTAACAATGTGAATTTCTCAATAGGGAAACGAATGTTGTAATCATAATTAATCAATTCTACTGTAATGCCTAATTGGGCTAGAAATTCATTTTTGGAGAGTGAACCTTTGGTCAATCGATGGAGAGTAGCAATCGGTTGAGGAAGCGCTTTAACAGTAAATTTAATGGTTTTAACTAAAAAAGAATCTTGTCCTTGGTATTTAAAAACGTTTAAATAAAGATTTCCAGAGCGAGGCTTCACTTTAAATGCACCATCGGGTTGAAGTTCAAGCTTCCCTGTTTGGTTGGAATAGACGGACAATTCTGATAAAGGAAAGGAACAGGTTTCCAAATACAGCGTTTTCTCTATGTGTTCAAAGAGCCAAGGGTTTTTATTAGAAATAGACACTTGCTCTTGACTCCAAGATAGCAAAGGAAAGAGCAGAAGCAATAGGAGAAGTGTTTTCATTTTATAGCAAGTAAGGTAGGGCTGATCAATCGACATTCTTCCTAATGTGCTGTTATTGGATGGTTACAAGGGCTTGCTATTTTTTGCTAGATGCCAAAGCAAGTATTGAATATTTAGGTGGGAGTTGGAGCGGTTTTGTCGATAGAAAAAGCGCAGCATCTAAGATAGCCCCACTAAAAAAACAAGATGGAAAGATACACCAACAAGGTGAGCATAAGTAAGGCATATTCAAAGCGCTTCCAAGTGGTTTGAGCGGCATTAGGATGAATCATCCAATATCGTCTAATTGCTCTGGTACTAACAGTCAGCAGAATTATTCCCACAAAAAAAAGAGAAAAATGAGCAATAAAAAGAAATAAGAATATGGCCACAATAAGCATTCTTAGTTGATAAAAATCGAATAAGATAGGATTAGAAAGAATTTCTGAGCTTGTATTGTTTTTTACTAATTGCTGGATTTGATTGGCAGAGAGCTTTCTTCGAGCTATTTCTTTGTTTAGCGTGTTTGCAAAATCAGTTGATAGCCGTGTTTTATGTTGGAGAAGCCCTATTAATTGGGTATTTGATAGCGTAAGGATTGTTGGGCTGTTGTTTTGGTCATCTAAGAGTTCTTCCATAGTTGGTTGGATTAATTGGTATAGGGTAGGGGCAAGTAAAAAAAGCTTTATTATTCACTATGTTCATTTGTGATGCTCCAGCTTATTTATACAATTTATAATTTTATAGAAGCGGAATAGGCATTCTTAGAGGAGAAAATTATTTAAGAAAGAGGAATCTTATCCTTATCAAGGAACATTCTTTCATAATAATTGATAATAAATGCAACTTTAGTGTTCAAAAATTGCATTCTTCAAAAAAATAGCCTAAAATTGCGTTTTGAACGAATAACCAAATAAAATAAAAAAATGAAAAGTGTTTTCAAATTATTGACAATTGTTTTAGTTTCTGTCTTATTAGCTTCTTGTGGTGGAGGTAGTGGTTCTGCTGGTGATTTAGTAGGTAAATGGCATATAGATTTTAGTTCTTTTGACTTAGTCTTAGGAGATGGTGTTCCTGCCCCTATGAAAGGGATGGTTGAAGCACAAAAAGATGGTCTTTTGAAACAAGGAGAAGCAGAATCTGATGAGGTAACTATTGAATTTACTGAAGCAGGTAAAATGGTTGTTTCTAAAGAGGGAGAAGAGAAGAAAGAAGAGCTAAACTATGCTTTTGATGGAAAAAAATTGACATTAACTGGAGATATGGATGGTGAAAAAGTTGACTTTGACTTAACTCTTTCTGAAGTTAGTGCTAGCAAGTTTACTATTAGCATGACTGCAGAAGAAATCCTAGAGCAAGTAAAAGCAAAATACCCTGAAGTGTTAAAAGGAGCAGAAGGAATGGATATTGATGCGATGGCAAAAGGATCTAGCATGGCTATCTCTTTCAAAAAATAATATTCCTGTAGAATAATATTTTACAAGAAATACAATTTATCCCGAATCTTAGTTTTTCTAAGATTCGGGATTTTTTATGGATAAACCTTTCTAGAGAAGGATTATTTCAGCGGCTGAGAAAAAATCGTTTCTCTAGTGATTTGCCAGCGATCGTCTTCCCAGACAAAATCTAAAATGACTGTCAACTCACTTTTTTGGTGAAGGAGGTCAATTCTTCTTTTTACAATAATATGGCCTTGGTCTTGCTGCACTTCTGTATG
Organism: Aureispira sp.; assembly: GCA_050633105.1. Classification (GTDB taxonomy): domain Bacteria; phylum Bacteroidota; class Bacteroidia; order Chitinophagales; family Saprospiraceae; genus Aureispira. Next base: position 67,254 of record JBOEFW010000056.1, read on the forward strand.
TAAAAACTGCGCCCAAGTATTGCTTTTGCCTCCTTCTTCTTCCAATTTGGCGGCAATGAGCTGCATAAAGGCTTCTTTTCGAAAGACAACTTTTTGATTGTTCTCATCCAACATAACCACCACCATATCTTGGTGATAAATGGACTCTAAATCCTTGATCCCAAAGTCTTCGCTAGGTTGTATGAGTCGATTGATAGCCTTAACTAGGCCTTCTTCTGTTTTTTGATCTGTAGTAGTCATCGTAGTATGTGTAGTAAGAGAAAGAAAAAATGAGAGTAAAAAATGCATAGAATAATGCGTGAATAGATAGGGCACGTTGCTTATAAGTTAGTGGGTTCTTGTGTATAATTACCAAATACTTTGCGGTCATAATTCCAAGAGATAATAGTAACAATAATCGCTACTATTGCTGGAGCATATTCGCCATCGCTCACTACAATATGAGCGACTAAGGCTAAGATGGCATCATATAAAAAACCAGCATAAGCTAATTCTTTTAAGAACAATGATTTTCTAGTCAAGATGGCAACTACCCCTAATATCTTAAGTCCAGCTAAGGGATAAATAATCCAAATAGGAAATCCCAAACTGACAAAGAATTTATAGGCGTGTTGATAGTTGAATAAATACATCATAGCGCCACTAAAAAAAAGAAAACAAAGTAAGCCAGTCGCAATCCAATAAATTGTTTTATTATTTTTCATAATTTGATAAGTGTGGTTAGTGTTTCTTTAGAATAGTCAATATCTGTTGTGGCTCGATGCGTGTCATATAATCGGCTTCGAAGTGTACAAAGATGATTTCTCTATTTTTATTAATAATATAAACCGCAGGAACAGGCAATTCATAGTTGGTATTGCCATGAATGCTTGTAAAGTCCATCCCAAAGCCTGCATAATCACGCTTCATATTTGCATTGAGGGGAAAGACAAGGCCCAGCTTTTTCATAAAGACGGCATTGCGATCGGTTAGGACAGGGAAAGAAAGGTTGTTTTTTTGAATGGTTTGGGCCGCCAATTCAGGTACTTCTGCACTGATGCCAACAATAGTAGCTCCCAACGCTGTAAACTCATTTTTGAGTTGCTCATAGGCCCTAAGTTCTAAATTACAATAAGGGCACCAGCCACCTCTATAGAAGTTGAGGACTAGAAAGTCATTGGTATGGACTTGATCTAGATGGAGTACGTTTTCTTGTGAATCGGTGAGTGAAAAGTCAGGTAGCTGAGCCCCAACAGGTAGGGCTTTCTCTTTTAATTGATGCTGGGCAATCTCCTCTAAACTTTCTTCAAAGGTTTGAATAATAGACTGTGGGAGGCGTGTCATAGTGGCCTCCTTAAATTGTTGTAACTGTTCTGTTAAAGTCATCTTACGTTGTTTTTGTTGAATACAAAAGTAAGGGATGACAACAGTGCTTCCTATATCAATGTGAGATTGAAAATAGTCAATATCTAACCCGTAGTAGAAAAGTTATTCTCTTTTAGGAATTGATTGGGCGTCTTTCCTGTGAATTTCTTAAAGAAGCGAATAAAGTTGGACGGTTCTTGAAAACCCATCTTGAAGGCAATTTCTTGGGAGCTGTACCTTTTTTCAGAAAGGTTTCGTTTAATTTCTAACAACAGCCAACTGTCAATAAAAGCCTTTGCGGTTTGTTTGCTAATCTCTTTACAAATATCATTTAAGTACTTGTAAGAAACAGCAAGTTGGCGGGCATAATCTTTGGCATTGTGGCTTTTCTGGTAACCAGTTCGAAGGAGTTGTTGAAAGGCAATAAAATCTTTAAAATGTTGGCTTTCAAAAATCTCATGTTGGTAAATAGAATGGCGTTTAATTTGGAACAGTAAAGCCATTAGAAGCGTGTGAAGAAGGGGCCCCTTTAGATTGCTGTTATTTGCTAGATGGACTTGTTCTAACAATTGATAATAAGGCGTGAGTGCAGCTAGGTTTTCTTTTCCAATAACAATGCTTGGGCTGTGGAATAATTGAAGGAAATGAAAGAGGTTCTGTTCACTCATATACTGTGTAACAAAGCGCTCCTCAAAAGAGATAACATAACCTTTGACTTGTGCAGGTTTTTGAAAGGAGTGTACTTGCTCCTGCGTCAAAAGGATAAGGACACCGGGGGTAATGGCTTGCTCTTGAAAATCAATGGTATGCTTACCGATTCCTTCTGTAATAAGAATCAAGGCATGAAATTTAATTCGGTGTGGTATAGACAAGTCATAAGCACTTTTGCGACAACGCTCAAATAACTCCTCTATAGAAATAAATTCAAAAGGAATGGCTTGTTTTACAAACCGAGAAAAGATAATGTTTTCTATTTCATTAGGCATAATAATCGTTCAAACTATAAACTAGTAGTGTTATTTGTTAGCAATGTGAATATAGAACTTTTCTATGCGTTCTAGTGGGAGTCGCCTATTCTAATACTTTGAAGTATCCGAACAACTGTTTCTTGATCGAAATCAGTACCAACAACTGTAGTCTCCATTTTTTGGAGCGCAAAAAGAACGGTTTTATAATTATTAGTTGGATCTAAGTCTGTTAACAAACAAGCGGCATAACGAATAGGCAAGGTTCTATTATAGTAGATTTTTCGCTCACAATTATCAATGGTTGTTCTAGAAAATGGCCTTTAAAATGAAACCAACCTCCATAGAGCTGTTATCCACTGTCTACTGCAGAACGATTGGTACTTCCTACTGTCTCCCTGTCATAAACCGCTTGATTTCTGGCAACATCAACCTCAAACCGCCAATTCTTATACTTGATTGTTTTCATCCTTCTTGCTTTCCGCTTCCAAAAAAGGCTCATACATCATAATGGCATGGTTCTCAAAAAGCAGTGTCTCTGAAACTCCTTCTGGTGTTGTGGTGAGTTGAAAAATTTGATTGTGTCTAGAATAGCCGCCCCAAAACTGTTGCTTCATCATGTGATTGCGCTCCTCAATTTTATAGCTGGCTTGAAGCGGTTGTTTCGCCAATAAAGCACCATGCAAGTGGCTATCATCCAACCATAAATGAAGAACAAAGTGATTGTCCGTTTCATTTTTTACTTGCAAATCAATATAATTATAGGCCAAAGTTGCCCCCGCTCCAAAAGGGACCTTTCTATTGATTCCTGGAAAAACATCATAACCATGTCTGTAACGTTCTTTGATCGTCAACGGACTGTGGGCAAAGATCCAGAAGAGCAAATTGCCCAATTGGCAAAGACCGCCGCCTGTTCCTGTTGCAATTTTACCTTCTTTTAAGACTAAACCTTCTAAGTAACCTTTTATTTTGGTAGGTCTTCCAACTAATTTCCAGAGTGAAAAACACTCTTGCGGTTTAATTTCAATTTTATGGAGGTGTTGAATGGCAAGTGCAAGATTGGTCTTTTTGTTTTCTTGCAGTTGCATGTCTACATTTTGAAGCGGTCTCAAAATGAGCGATTGGTGTTGAAAGACAGGGAAGTCATAAATGGCCTCCGTTTTTTGGGTCGCATATTTCTCTTCTCCAAACCACCATTGGTATTTGCGTTTTAGAATAAAGTATTCTTTACCCAGTATTTGCCTTAAACGGCTTCTTTGTATGGGCTTCTCAATTTCGTTCATAGGAGTCGTATTTTAAGGTGAGAGGGCAGGGGATTGTTTGTTCTTAAAGATAAGAATTTACAATCAAGAGAAAGGAGGAGGAGAAAGTTTTTGAGTAAGTGGTTGTTGCTCTTCAAGGGATGGTTAATCACATAAGGTAGCTGTTTTGGCCTCTAATAAATGGGCTTGTTTGTCTAAAACAAGTGTGACAAAAATCGGGGTACAAGGTTGATCTTTTCGAATTTCTTCTAAGAGGAAACAAGCAAAAATAGTTTCCTCTACTTGTAAAGGATTAATCCTTGTGACTAGATAATAAGCCTTGTTTTTTTGTGGAGGGTTTATTTTTTTAGAAGAAGGAATAAGAACTGCTCGATTGCCAATTGTAGTGATTTTTATTTTCTCTGTGTAGAACTGGATAAGGACATCCCATAAAACTTCCTGAGGAAATGGATTGTGCTCTAAGTTCATAAAAAACAGCACAAAAGACTCTTCCAATGTTTGTTGATAAATCGTATCCTTAAGTACCAAGGCATAGTTGGCGTGTAAATGGTCACTACATTGACAATCCCCAGCGAGTGTGTTGTTTTTTAATACGTCTTTAGACAAAATATCAAAGGCTAAAGCGTCATAGACACTCGTTTCTATCCCTACCTGAGCATTGGCATATAAAGGGAAGAGTAAAAAAATAGGGTAGAACATCCAGCGCATAAAAGAGGATTTAGGTAAGAATAATTGCTGCTTTTTTAAGAAGGGGCAGACACCTCAGAAGGCTTGAATCGACTAGCTTGTACGGCATCGTATTCTTGGACATACTGGGGGTTTTCTGTGCCCATCACTTTATCCCAAAACCTAAAATACAAGCCATAGTTTCCCCTAAATGATGAATGGTGTAGATTGTGGTGAACAGAAGTATTAATGATTTTAAAAAAGAAAGAATGGCGCAACCATTTTGGCGCAATTTCATAACCCAAGTGCCCATAGACATTAATAGCAAAACTAATTCCTGTAAAGAGGAGTAAGGCCAAGGGATGTAAAGGAATTAGGACCAAAAGAATAGGTACAATTAGTGCTTCTAAAATACCTTCTACAAAATGAAAAGAGTAGGAGGCCCAAGGAGAGGGATTGATAGATTGATGGTGTACGAAGTGAAACCGTTTGTACAGTATGGGATGATGTAAGACACGGTGCATCCAATAAAAATAAGTGTCATGCACAACCAAACTTAATAAAACACTTCCAAAAATCCACGCCTCTGAGTACATATCTGGTGCAGCATAGAATTGGGTATATTGGATCAAAGGTGTTTCTAGGATCAAGACACCTACCGCCACTAAAATACAGCTGGTTTGTATAGAATGAATAATTTCTCGAAGAAAACCCTTAGATGGAGCAGTAGATTCTTGGAGCTTGCTTTGGCGAAAGAGCTTCGGAAACAGCCAATAGAAAATCAAAAAAGGAACCCCTGCAAACAAAAAATAACGCGTCAGACTGATGCCTAAAGGCAACAAATAGGTAAGGAGATTTTCTGACATAATAGGCGCCGATTTAGTAGGTTTAAAGAGGGGAAGGGAACTGTTCTTAATAACAAATTGTTAAAAGCCTTTATAATAAAAATAATATTCTTACGCCAACAAGAAAAATACTAATGAAATCAATACGCTGGATTATCCAAGATGCGAATTATGCGCTGTCAAGAATACCAGCCCCATGCGGTCTTTGCAATGGATATTGCAAAGTGCAGTGGTGCCAATGAGTATTATATTATTGAATGTGGCTGTATGAACTCTGTTGGTTTTTATGCCGTTGATATTGCTGCTTATGTTCAGACATTAAGTGCTTATGTTGCTTGACAAGTGAACTAGAATAGAGGGCTGGCTAGTATTTGTTAGGAGTTAGCACTTCATAAATCTGATCAGCAGGCATTGTTTTGTTCAATACCCACTGGTTATTAACCAAACGATAACCACATAATTGTTTTGGCCATTCTTCGTTTTCTTGGATGGGCTGAAAGTCGATTTTATAGACTTTTAGCCCATTTTTATAAAAGAAAATTTCTTTGAACTGATGGGGTTTTATTTGATGTATTTCTTTTGGAAAACGATGATGCCCAGGACCAATATGTTTATAATGAAACTTGATTTTTTGTTGTAAGGTTCCTGTGGAATCGTAACGTTTCCACTCATAGGCATAATGATAATGGTGGCGATCATAAGGGGCTTTAGCGAAAGATCGTTTGAGTACCAAGATTGCTTTTCTCTTTATTTTTTTGACCAATATACCTTGTGGATTGTATTGTCTTAACTGTCTATGATTTCTTTCTAATTGTAAGCTGCCATCAAGGTGATATTCCTTTCGTCTACTTCGAGTAAAATCCTTTTTCCAATGACGTTTACTCTTTAACTGTTGACTGGGGTAGAAGGTTTGATGGGTGCGTGTTTTGGTATCATAAATAGATTCTATTTGTTGGGTCTCAAAATAATTAATACGCTGCCAATTGTTTTTACTGACAACAAATAAATTATCATAATCTCCATTTTGACGATAGTAAAAGATCGTGTCTATTGGTTGCCCCTTTTCAAAATGGCCTTGTGCTCGTTTGTTTCCATTGTAATAATAAGTGGTAATAGCCCCTTGTGCAGGATTATCACAATAAATGAACTCAGAGAAAGGAGAAAGTGGATTTTCTATTAAGCGAAGCTCCTGCAAGAAAAAGGTATCTCTATTGATTTTGTTGTGAACGGTCACTAGGATAGGAGCTTGTGTAGAAGCATAATGAAGTTGATAGGTGCCCGCTTGAGGAAGAAGGATGCCTGTGTAATTTTTTTTATCTTCATCTTCCAAATTATAAATGGTCTCTAAAGAATCTTCTAAATGCCAACTGTGGGTAGTATCTTCTTTTTGTGAGCAAGGGTCCATAAAAACGGGCGCATAAATAATTTGTCCCCAAAGGGTAAAGGTGTAACTAATTAATAAGGTGATCAACAGAGTTTTGATAGTCAAAATGAGTGTGATTTTATGTTGGTAGAGTTAAGGTTTTTAAGAATCTAAAGCTAATAATTACAAGATAATGGATCTATTTACTTTCCTCAAGCAGTACTTTATGAATTTGGTCAGCAGGCATGGTTGTATCCAACACCCATTTGTTATTTATAAAGCGATACGCATATAATTGTTCCTTCCATTCTTTGTCTTTTTTAATGGACTGGAAATTAATTTTATAAACAGCTCTTCCATTTTTGTAAAAGCGAACTTGGGCAAATTGATCAGGTTCAATTTCAGATACATTTTGTACAAATGGCTCGACGTTATGATTAAAACTACCAGCATAATATTTAATTTTTTGCTGTCGTTCTCCCCAATCATTATAGTTCTCCTATTCATATTCATAGAATTGCCAATGGCGGTCACTAGGCGTTTTGGAAAATAAGCGTTGTAGGACAAGAATCTCCTTTCGTTTGATTTGTTTTTGGAGCATTCCCTGAGGACTGTACTGTTTTAGCTGTCTAGGATTACTTTTTAATTGCAATGTACCATCTGCATAATAGGTTTTTTGATGAAAACCTTTTCCCCACCGTTTAACTTGTTGAAGTTGTCCATTGGGGTAGAAGGTTTTATAGAGGCGTCTTTTTGTATGATAATCAGATTGGATAACACCATCCTTGTAGTACTTGATTTGCTGCCAGTATTTTGGTTTAGTAATCGAAATGTTCTCATGCTGTCCATTTTTCTGATAATAGAATACTGTATCAATAGGTTGTCCATCTTTGAACCGTCCTTCTACTCGTTTCTGCCCGTTGTAATAATAAGTCGTGATCTTGCCTTGTGCTAAACTATCACAGTTGAAGACTTCTGAAAAAGGAGGAGTACTCACATAGATTGTTGTCTTTAATTGTTTTAAGTAAAAAGTATCTCTATGAATATCTTTTTGGGAGATATGGACAGAAAGTGCTTTTTCTGAAAAATCATAAGACAGCTTATAAATACCTTCTTGAGGAACAACCGCCGACTTGAAATCTGTTTCTTCCTCTGAATAATATGCCACAGAATCACGCCATACATACCAAGAGACTAACTCTTCTTGTTGCGAGCAAGGGTCCATAAAAACGGGCGCATAAATAATTTGCCCTATTAGACAGGAAGAGTAGCTAAGGCATAATCCTATCAAAAAGTATTTGATCATCAAACTTGTTTTTTTTATTAAAAGGTCAATCCATCAACTCTATTCGTCCAATGCTCGTATTGCTACTAAAAGAGGTTAATCGGTGGCGATCAAACTATCTTGAGCAGGCTCTTCTTTATTCCAATATTCCTTTACTTTGTTCGAAACATTATCAACTAAAGCCGTACTTTTTTCAGCAGCTTTTGCTTTAATATATTGCTTTAGTTCCGCAATCTCTCCTTGATATTGGGTCTCTATTTTTTCTTTTAATACAGCATACTGTTTTTGGGCTTCTATTTTAGTTGCTTCTACTTTTTTATCTAAATAATAATTGCTTAGAAAGAAGGAAAAAGTGATTGCTAGTACAAATCCAGTTAATAAGCCTAGTATAAAATCTTTTTTGTTCATTAGGATAGCTTTGGTATTAGAATGGTTTTTCTATTGCTAGTTTAGGCCAAAGGGGCACAATGTTTTCCTTTCTCGAATCAAACGATTGAGGTGAGCGGACAATAGTTTTCATTAGTGTTTTTTAGCGTTTTCTTTTCTTAATAATAAAGAAACCACCTAGAGCTAGAAGGAATAAGGAAGCACCATATAGTAAATTGTTGTTGTGATCTTCTTTATTGATTGTTAGGGGATTATTAGATTTTTTGTTTGCTTCAGAAGAATTGATGTCAGGAACCAGCAGGGAAATGTGCGCTAAGTTGACCGCAGTTAAGAGTAGAGTATCGTTCGTTAGAATCGCTTCCCAATTGATTTGGTGGCGGGTCTTGTTGTTGTCATCCAATAGACTTTTGTAGCGGATGCCTCCAATTTTGATGTGATCCCCTTTTCCCTCTTGTTTGGGGTGCACCTCCGCATATTTTTTTCTTAATTGGAGCATTTTTCTGAGCTGCTCATCAATTCTTTTGTCTTTAGAACCATGATGAAATTTGGCAATGCTATACAAGGCTTTAGCAAATTCAATGGAAGTGGTATTGGCATAACAATCGCCTAAATCGATTAATAAGTTCGCCATAATGGCGTTAAAAGGCGGCGAAAAAGGAAAACGTTCGTGTACTTGAATGTGAATTTGCTCCCCAACCAATGGATCATTTTTCTGCTCTTCGGTCAATTCTAAAACAGAATGCGTGGTGAGATAATTGGGATCTTTTTGGAGTTGTAATTTTGTTTCCAGAATTTTGACATGCACCCATTCACTGCCTTGATGTGCCTCAGGGTTTAACTCGATGCCTCTTTTGATGTAAAAAAGCGCTTTAGTAAGGTCGCCATTCAATTCATAAGCGGTTCCTAAATTAGCAGCTAATTGATATTCCTCTGGATGATGGAGGTATAATTGCTCCAAAATGGCTAAAGCTTCCTTTGTTTTCCCTGCTTTGAGCATTAGAACAGCATAGTTAGACAATAACTTATAGTCCTGCTCTTTTGCCAACCTCTTTTCTAGCTTTTGCAGCTTGCGCTCTATCAAGGATAAATTGAAATTGGTATTAAAAGCTCTTTTTAATTGTTCTGCATTATCATGTAAATGCCCATTGTGATCTAACGAATAATAAACGTTTAAGCAAGCTTGACTAGTTGTGGCTGCGCTTAGTAAAAGCAAAAGACTTAAGAATAAAGACTTCATATATCGGTGGTTTAGGGGAGGCGGTCATCTTAGAATTGATTAATAACCCGTCTCAATAATTCAAAAAAATGCTGAGAAGTTCCATCTATAGAATGTTTGGCTCAGAAAGAAGAAGATGTAATTTTGCTTTGAAGGGGGACGCCTGCACCAAGTAGACCAAATCGGAAAATTAGCTAGTCTACATTCTTATTTTCTTAGAAAATACTTTAAACAACTTTAAACAACTTTAAGGTTGTCTATTAGCCTATACCCAAAGCAGTAAGGTGGTTAGCTTTATATTTATAATACTACTCAACTTTGATCTTTAGACTTCCTATAAGCGGGAAAGGAGTAAGAAAGGAGGTTGCTCAGAATAGTTTTTGTCATGAGGTATTGGATTAGTAAGTTTAGTCCTTTTTAGAAAGGAGGATGGTTGATACAAGTATACAAAAAAATAAGGAAACAGAAATTAGTGCCCTTAATGCAAGCTTTTCGACCATAAAAGCGGTCCATCTCTCTACTTTTTAAGAAAACCCTGCCTAATTCTTAAGCAATAGCCATATATTGAAGCTCAGCGGTAGAGTCTATCCAGTAGGCTATTTTTGCTGTTTAATACATCGTATAAGAATAGTTTATAAGGTTTTTTATGAGAAAATTTCAACACAACCTCCTACTTTTAGTCCTTTTATTGTTTGCAGTAGGGCAAACAGAAGCACAAGTGGGTATTAATATTTTGCAGCCAGATAGCTCTGCTATATTACACCTAGAATCCACTGATCGCGGATTTTTACCCCCACGAATGAGTACTGCCCAGCGGGATAACATTAACCAGCCCAAACCTGGATTGACGATTTTTAACACCCAAGACAGTACCTTACAATATTATACAGGCCGTTGTTGGTTGCCTGTATGGCAGGAGGATTGTGATGCTTGTTTGTTTGATTTTTCAATAGAACAGCAAACGGGAAATATTGATCGTATTGTTTCTAACAGCGATTCTACTCGTTTATTTGTAGCACAAACCAATGGCAGCGCCTCCATTGGCTTGTACGTCATTGCAAATTTACCAGCAGGCATACAAGTGCAAATTGACCAACCAGTAGTACAAGGAACAGATACTGTACAATTAAAAGTAACGGCAGATATTTTTGCGCCCCCAGGAACTTATCCTATTGTTGTGCAGGCGGCCTGTGATGGGGAGATTCAGAGTCAAGTTTATGTGATTACAATTGATCCTTGTATCGAAATAGACCTTTTGGCGCCTACCGTGAATTATGATTTACAAGCAATTAATAACTTACCTACTTCTACGCCTATTTGTGTGGTCTTACGGGTGCCACCAGGCTTAAATATGACAAATGATACTTCAGGAGCACCTGTTTATACCTCTGGTAATTTACATCCACAATCACGTGTTGGGATCAACAACCAAGGATTTCTCTTTGCACAAGGAGGAAAAGGTGGTGTTGGAGCAGGCCTAAGCGGTGGTGGCGGTGGTCAAGGAGAGAATGGCACACCTGCTATGGTTTTAACGACCCATACCCACTTATTGAACAGCGGCCGCATTTATGGCGGTGGTGGTGGTGGTGGTTCTGTTGGTTTTTTAACAAGCATCAATATCCCCGCTCCGATTAATACCTCAATCAACCTAGGATTAGGTGCTGGTGGTGGTGGTGGTGCCCAATTAGGGGAAGGTGGTAACTTAGGCAGTGGCTTTGGTTATTACAGTGCAGGAAATGATGCCACAGGTGGTTTTTTAGCCCAAGCTGGTTCTGGTGGTGTATTAACAACACCCATTAACTTTTCTATTGTATTTGCACAAGCAACAATTACACCTGCTGTCTTTGGTGGGAATGGAGGCGATTATGGTTTGCCTGGACAAGCGGGAAGTTTGTTTTTTAATCTGACCGTAACGGCTACGGTTCCTATCTTGGGAACGATAACAGTACTCAATCAGAACTTTCCTAATCCACCGATTAGTACTTTTCCCGCAGGAGGAACGGCAGGCAACGCGATTAAACACAATGGTAATACGCTCCTTGGAATAATTGATGGGAATTATCAAACAACAAATATTAGAGGACAAGTAGGCAATTAATTACTAGAAAGAGCGTTTTTGTAAAAAAGTGACCGTGTAGGGAACCTTTATTAATAAAGTGTTAACGATTTCCTAAGTTGGCAAATTCTTTGCACAGATATACTTACTACCACTTTATACCACACACACACACACACACANNAAAAAACACACACACACACACACAAATTTATAGCATGATAAAGTATTTATTATTTTACCTGCTTGTACTTGGATGTACAAGCTTGAACGCTCAGTCATTTGAGGGAATTATCGAAACACACCAGACGACAGGAGATGGCGTTGAATATGATTTGATTTGGTACATCAAGGGGGATAACATCGCTTATGAAATGAAGAGCAGTAGCCAAGAACGAATGCGTTTTGTACCACAACTCGCTTCCAATTCTATATTAATGGTTACAGGAGATAATAAGACAAGTATTCCTTTGAGTGATATTGAGAGCCCTACTAACTTTTCTATGGAAGGCGCAACGCTGAGTGGAAAGGGGAGAGGAACCTGCGAAGATTTTAAATCTGTTGAACAATGGCAGTTATCAACCCATGATGTGGTTGCTATGGTAGAAGTGACAACAGATGTTTCTATTAATTTGTCAAAATACAAGGAATTTTTCAAAGCCCATCACGGTTTGTGTGCTTTAGCAGCTTCTGGAAAAGCTGGATTTCCACTGAACAGTACAGTTAAAGATAAAACAGGTAAGGTCTTGTGCAAAACAACGGTTACTAAAGTGACAAGAACAGCTTTAGCAGATTCTTATTTTAACTAAGACCATAAAAAATACAAAATGATCCTTTAATGGATCTAACAATAAAGAAACCTGCCTCCACAAGAGGTAGGTTTTTTTGTAGGATAGCAGGAAGTGTTGAACCCCTTGAAGCATAGAGTGCCAACAATGGAAAATCCAACCTAAAAAATTAAGATAGTTATTTGCTAAACCCGTCAATTTGTGTAATTTTAGCCCGCTTGTCATCATTTGACAAGGGAGGACACCTTCTTGAGATACACGAACTCATCTTATAACAAAAGAGCTGTTCTTCTCATTCACCTAATCCGACTACAACATGTCAACAGCAGTCATTCTTACCTTTATTATTGGTTACTTGGCCATTGTGTTTGAACATCCACTTAAATTAGATAAAACAGTTCCTGCGCTCATCATGGCGGCTGTTTGTTGGGCTTTTGTTTCTTTGGGGCATGTTGATTTGCCTGTAGGGCATGTTATGCATCCTGAACCAGGCGAAGAGCATGATTATGTCAAGCATATGTTATCGCCGATTCTATTGCACCATATTGGTAAAACCGCAGAGATTTTGATCTTTTTGATTGGTGCGATGACTATTGTAGAGTTGATTGACCTACACAAAGGATTTTCAGCAATTACCGATCGCATCAAGACAACTAAGAAGTCAACAATGTTGTGGTTAATTACGCCTTTGGCCTTTTTCCTTTCTGCTACCTTGGATAACTTGGCTTGTACGATTGTATTGGTGTCGTTATTGCGTAAACTGGTTCCTGTCAAAGAAGAGCGTATCTACTTTGTAGGTCTAGCAGTGATTGCAGCGAATGCAGGAGGTGCTTGGTCTCCAATTGGAGATGTAACGACCACCATGTTGTGGATTAACAACAAAGTAAGTACACTCGGTTTGATTGTTAATATCTTATTGCCCTCTGTCGTTTGTGCCATATTGCCTACTTTTGTAATGACGCGTATGTCTTACATGAAAGGAAACATTACGATTCCACCAGAATCAGTTGTTTCCGATGGAAAAAACACCAAAGTAAAAGGAGGAACAATTATGCTGATCGCTGGTTTATCAGGGTTGGTTTTTGTACCTGTTTTTAAAGTAATGACCCACTTGCCTCCTTATGTAGGAATGATGTTATCCTTGGGTTTAGTTTGGATGATTTCTGAATACCTACACCCAGACGAAGAAGATTTTGAAGAAAAACACCACTATTCTGCCCACAATGCCTTGTCGCGTATTGAGATGTCTAGTATCTTATTCTTTCTAGGAATTTTATTAGCAGTAGCAGCCTTAGAATCAATGGGTACCTTAAAAGCGTTGGCTGATGTCATGCAAGAGAGCATTCCTAATCAAGATATTGTAATCATGGTATTAGGATTGGGTTCTGCTTTGATTGACAACGTACCCTTGGTAGCGGCAGCTATGGGGATGTATGATATAGATCCTGATGGAAAACTATGGCACTTCTTAGCGTATTCTGCTGGAACAGGAGGATCGATGTTAATCATTGGTTCAGCAGCAGGTGTAGCGGCTATGGGACTAGAGAAGATCGACTTTATGTGGTATGTGAAACATATTGCATGGTTGGCGCTAGTTGGTTTCTTTGCAGGAGCCGCTGTTTTCTTATTGATGTATGATTTTACTTCTGGTTTAGTTTAATACAAATAGATGGCTAGATTAATGGCAGTAGATTACGGTATAAAACGCGTGGGGTTGGCAGTGTCCGACCCCTTGCAGATTATTGCTACCCCATTAGAGACCGTTTCTACGATGGAGCTAATGGATTATCTGACTACCTACCTCCAACAAGAGGAAGTAGATTGTTTGATCGTTGGAAAACCAACTCATAAAGATGGCACTCCAACGCCTTTAGAAGGACATATCAAGGGCTTTATTAAGCGTTTTCGCAAAGCCCATCCCCAAGTTAACATTGAACGTCAAGATGAAGCCTATACTTCTATGATGGCAGAGGAAGTACTTAGGCAAACCATAAAAAAAAGAAAAGATAGACAAGACAAAGGGTTAATAGACCAAATGAGCGCCTGTATTATTTTGCGGGAGTACATGGGAATCTACTAGTGTAGTCTTTAAACATTTCTTAAAGAGGGAAGCGGGGTTGGTCAGACAACAATTCTGCTGTATTTTGTTGTTTAAGAAGAACTAACCTAAGTGTTATAGATGAGGTAGTACTTTTTATTCGATCTTTTAATCTCCTTTCAATGCAGTTGTTTAGGAAAGAGGCTCTAAATAGACAATTCTCCAACAACTACAATATCAATACAACTACATGAGTTTTGTATATCCTTGGTTTTTGTGGGCACTACTGGCATTAGCCATTCCCATCATCATACATCTGTTTCACTTTAGACGGTTCAAAACGGTTTATTTTACCAATGTTCAGTTTTTAAAGGAAGTAAAAGAACAAACCTCTGCACGGGCGAAAGTTAAGCACTTATTGGTCTTGTTGGCGCGTCTATTGGCTGTAGCTGCCCTAGTATTTGCTTTTGCCATGCCTTATTTGCCCAGTGAGAATGGCGCGATCAAAGCAGGCAACAAGGATGTGAGTATCTTTTTTGATAATTCCTTTAGTATGGCGGCTGAAAGCGAGGATGTCCGCTTATTAGAGAAAGCTAGAACCCGCATCGAGGAAATCATTACGGCCTACAGTATTGATGACCGTATTCAACTCCTAACCGCAGATTTTGAGGGAAGAGACCAACGTTTACTCAGCAAGGAAGATGCCTTGACACGCCTCAATGAAATTAACATTACCTACAAAGTTCGGAATTTATCCAAAGTATTGGCCCGCCAAAAACAAGCTGTTTTAGGTGGAAATAATACGAATAAGGAAGTCTATATGGTCTCTGATTTTCAAAAAAATATTACAGATCTAGAAACCTATGGAGACACAGCCGTACAGGTTAATTTAGTGCCGTTGCAATCGGTGCAGAGTCAGAATGTAGCAATAGATTCTGCCTGGTTTCAATCCCCTGTCCAAAGCTTGAATCAACCCAATCCAATGGTGGTTAAAGTACGCAATTGGAGTGATCGAGAAATTCCGAATGTGCGCATGAGTTTGGAAATTGGAAACCAGACTCGCCCTGTAGGAACCCTGACAATTCCTGCGGAAACCTCTGTTTATGACACCATTGATGTCCCTGTTTTAAAAACAGGTTGGTACGAGGCGAAGTTGAGCATTACAGATTTTCCTATTGAGTTTGATAATGATTATTACTTTACCTTCAATGTAGAGGAGCAAGTTGATATTCTGCAAGTACATGGGGCAGAAGCCAATCGTTTTATTACAGCGACTTTTAGAGACAACGAATATTTTAAAGCAACAACTCAAAGTGCTGGCCAATTGAACTACAGCGAGTTTTCTAAGTACGATCTTATTATTTTAGATGGTCTACGAGCGATTCCTTCGGGCTTGATTTCAGAGTTGTATAATTATGCTGAGAATGGCGGAAATGTAGTTGTTTTCCCCAATGCCGAAGCCAATTTGCAGGATTATGGCAGTTTAACCCGCCAATTTAATGCGAATACTTATCGTGCCTTAGAGCGTCGTGAGCGCAAGGTTTCTTTTGTGAATTTTGAAGAATTCATCTTTAATGATGTTTTTGAAGAGCGTAGAAGTAACTTGAAATTGCCTACTAGTCAAGCGAATTTTAAATTGGCAAAACGTGCTAGTGCAGGGGAGGAAGTTATTTTGCGGTATAGAGATGGCGGAACATTCGTAGGAAAATACCGTACAGGGAAAGGACACTTGTTTTTAACCGCTGCGCCCTTGGATTTGGACTATTCAGATTTTGTACAGAATGGGGAAATCTTCGTTCCTATGCTCTACAAAATGGCCTTATCCGCTACCGCAAACAATAAAGTCGGCTATGTTATTGGCCGCGATGAAGTGCTGGAAACAGACAATCGCGCGACCAGTGCCGAAATGGTGTATAAAATGAAAGGAAGCCGAGGCGAATTTATCCCAGAACAACGTGTTATGGGAAGTCGAGTTGTTCTTGGTCTTAATAATCAAATTACAACCGCAGGTTTTTATGATTTATACCTTAAGCCAGAAGAAGCGTTAGATAAATATGGGTTTAATTATGATCGTAAAGAATCTTTCTTAGCCTTTTATGATGAAGAAGAGTTAGCTGCTTTGGTGGGTAATAAGGTCAATATTATTGAAGGAAATGATAGCGCAATTTTTGCAGAAATAATTAGTACACAGAATCAAGGCACACCATTATGGAAGTATTGCTTGATAGCGGTGTTGCTATTCTTAGCAATAGAAACCGCTTTATTGCGCCTCTGGAAAGTTTAATACTACCTTAAAAGAAATACCACATGGCTACGGTTTTAGAATGGAGCTTAAAGTCTTTTCAAGAGCTTGAATTAGAAGAATTGTATGCTTTTGGGCAATTGCGTCAAGAAGTATTTATTATAGAACAAAACTGTCCTTATCTAGATTTTGATGGCAAAGATGCGGCGTGTCAGCACCTTATGGGGCATTATAAAGGAGCATTAGTAGCCTATACTCGGCTTGTGCCTCTAGGTGTTAGCTATGCGAATGCCGCTTCTATTGGACGTGTTGTCAGTAGCCCTGCTTTGCGTGGACAAGGGCTAGGGAAAGCATTAATGATAGAGTCTTTAGCAGCCGTCCAACAATTGTGGGGAACCGTTCCAATTACCATTTCCGCTCAAGATTATTTACTGCGTTTTTATGAAGGTTTTGACTTTGTAGACAGTGGAAAGAAATATCTAGAAGACGATATTCCACATACAGAAATGCATTGGAAAGGGATACATCAAGAACAGTAGCTTATAGAAAACAATAGCAATGAAAATAAGTGGCTTTACCATGGTAAGGAATGCAACCAAGTATTACTTCCCAATCAAAGAATCCATTCTGTCCATCTTACCTCTTGTTGACGAGTTCATCGTAGCTTTGGGAGATAATGATGCGGATGATGCCACTAGAGCCGCTATTGGATCCATTGATTCTAATAAGATAAAAATCATTGACCGAGTTTGGTCAGAAGAAGATTATATTGATGGGCAAGTCTTTGCGAAGGAAACTAGTTTTGCTTTAAGCCAATGTACAGGCGATTGGTGTTTTTATTTACAAGCCGATGAGATCGTACACGAACAAGATCTTCCCTTGATAAAGGCGGCTTGTGCCCAGCAACTCCACAACGCTAAAGTGGATGGTTTCTTATTTAATTATCATCATTTTTTTGGCGATTACGACCATTACCTCCCTGTTCATGGTTGGTATAAGCAGGAGATAAGAATTGTAAGAAACAGTACAAAAATCTACTCTTACAAAGATGCTCAATCTTTCCGAAAAGAGGCCAACCAGAAGCTTCAGGTTGTACCCATCGCGGCGTACATTTATCATTATGGTTGGGTGCGCCCGCCTCATCTTATGCAATCCAAGAAGAAGGAACAAGATTCTATGCACCACGGCAAGGAAAAAACAAGGGTGCATTATCAAGGCCAATCTGAGGGCTATAATTATGGCCCTTTAGGGAAAATTCCTATTTTCAAAGGCCGTCATCCTGCTGTCATGGACGAATTTCGTTCCAAGATCAATTGGACCAACCAACTTAATTATTCTAAAAAAGGAGCACTTGATCGACCTTTATTAAAGCATGAAAAATGGAAGTACAAGCTGCTGACGTTCTTTGAAAATGCCTTAAATGGAGGAAAAGATTTCTTTGGGTATACGAATTGGATACTGGTAAAGGGAGCGGATAAAAAATAAGGAAGAACATGAAGGATTTGTTAGCAACAATAGAGCAATTAAAAGCAACAATAGACGAATTTCGTCCTTTGGATAAGGATACTTTGGGGCGAATTGAGCAGAAATTTCGCTTGGATTGGAATTATCATTCTAATGCCATAGAGGGAAACAGCCTAAACTTTGGAGAAACCAAAAGCTTCTTATTACATGGAATTACGGCTGCTGGAAAAACCCTAAAAGATCACTTAGATCTGCGTGGGCACAATGAGGCCATAGTTGCCTTAGAAGACATTATCAAAGAAGAGCGCCCAATCACAGAGAACTTTATCCGAGAATTGCACAAAATTATCTTAGTAGAAGACAGTTATAATCCTGCTGAAACATCTGATGGTAGACCTACAAGAAAGAAAGTGCAAGTAGGACAATACAAATCTTCTAATAATTATACAACAACAGCAACAGGAGAGACGCTCTACTTTGCAAGTGTAGAAGAGACCCCTGCCAAGATGTACGATCTTATCCAGTGGTTACGATCAAAAAAAGAGGAAGAGAACCCTGTAGTTT
This sequence comes from Aureispira sp., assembly GCA_050633105.1. GTDB lineage: Bacteria > Bacteroidota > Bacteroidia > Chitinophagales > Saprospiraceae > Aureispira. Next base: position 85,739 of record JBOEFW010000056.1, read on the forward strand.
TAGCCGCTTTATTTCATTATAAATTTATAAAAATTCATCCCTTTGATGATGGCAATGGCCGTCTAGCGCGTATTCTGATGAATTTTATTTTGATGCGGGCTGGTTTTCCTCCTGTGGTCATTAAAACGAAGGAAAAAGAGGCCTATTTTAGAGCGTTGCAGCAAGCAGATGGGGGAGATGTGAATGCTTTTGTGAAGTATGTTGGCGAACAACTAGTAGATTCTTTAGAGTTATATCTAAAAGGGGCTAAGGGGGAAAGTGTGGAAGAGTTGGATGATGTGGATAAGGAGTTTGAGTTGTTTAAAATGAAATTGTCTGAATTAAATAGTGTTGATTATCTAAATGAAAAAAATTATGTCGAGTATTTTGATAAATCAATTGTACCGACCTTGGAAATTATACTTGATAAAATACGTAAAATAAGTTTACTCTTCAATAGAACGGATTTATGGCTAACAACACCAGCTATGGAATGGGAATATGAAATGGTTATGGGGGAAGAGCCGCGTCCATTAAAATTGAAGGATTTTAAGGACGAAGTTAAATCTTTATATAAATCAATATTTGAAGAAGAAACACTCTTTGTAAGATTGAATTATGAGTTTTTTGCTAAAAAAACAAAAAAAGAAATCTCATATGACGTTGTTATTGTTGTAAAACTAAAAGATAATCGATTTATAGTAGAATGGAAAAATTCTCTTATTAATATGGAAGATTGTCTTTATGAGCATGATAATTCAAAAAAAGCAAAGGTATTTGCGAATTATATCCTTAAAGATTTTTTAATGCAAATGAAACAGGAAATGAAAGAAGAGGAAGAGCCATTTCCAAATTCTGGGATAGATGATTTACCTTTTTAAATGCAAAAAATGTCATAAGAACAAATAGGCGATGTGAAGTTTTCTATACAACGCGCCCTTTATTGGCTTACCTTAAAAAAAACAAACCTTCCCAAATAGAAGAACCAACCACCATGCTCAAAAATCACCTCAAAGGGTATTTTATAATACTCCTGATAAGCTTGCTTAACCTTCATCAAACTCACGCCCAAACTCCGACAGACAGCACCCAAAAAGAAGTCCTATCCGTAGGGGTAAAAGAGGCCGCCCCTTTTGCTATGAAAAATAAAGCAGGGGAATGGAGCGGGATTAGCATCTATCTCTGGAAACAATTAGCGGAGTCGTTGAATTACGAGTATGAATTTGTAGAGTATGATTTAGAAGGCCTGTTGGCCAATGTAGCAAACGAGCAATTGGATGCAGGAATTGCGGCCATTACCATTAGTAAAGAACGAGAGGAAATGTTTGATTTTTCGTTGCCTTATTTTACGACAGGATTGAGTATTGTAACGGAAAAGCATGAGTTGAGTTCTTTTGATATTCTAAGACGATTGTTTTCCTTGCAATTTTTTCAAGTAATTGCTGGCCTTGTTTTTTTACTGTTTATAATCGGCGCTTTGCTTTGGTTGGTGGAGCGGAAACACAATGCAGAACAGTTTGGAGGCAATGCTTGGCGTGGAATTGGGGCTGGATTTTGGTGGTCTGCAGTGACCATGACAACCGTTGGTTATGGAGACAAAGCACCCGTTACTTTTTTAGGTAGAATCATTGGTTTTATATGGATGTTCTCAGGGATTATCATTATTTCTGGTTTTACAGCGGCGATTACGTCTGTATTAACGGTTGATCGATTAACCACTAAAATCCAAGGACCAGAAGATTTGGATAATGTTAGTGTAGCAACGGTGAGAGGATCAAGCAGTGCTATTTATTTGCATAATAGAGAAATTACTTTTTTAGAGGTAGAACAAATCGAGGAAGCTATTGAAGCGCTAGAAAAGAAACAAGTAGATGCGGTGGTTTATGATGCGCCTATTTTGCAGTATTTGATTTGTCAGAAGAAAAAGGATAATTTAGAGTTACTACCTGGGGTGTTTTTGCCTTTTTATTATGGGATCGCCTTGCCCGAATCAAGTACTAGAAAAGAAGAAATTAATGTGCACTTGCTGGATATTATTAGTCAATCAGAATGGAAAAAGGTGCTATTTGAGCATTTAGGCTCTTCGGATCATTAGCATTTATTTTTATTATTAAACAGAAGATCAAGTGCCAATACTCAACTACCAACAGCACCAACTCCATTACGAGCAATATGGTCAAGGTGCTAAACTCTTGATTTGTCTCCACGGGATAGCAGGGCGAGGAAAAATGTTTGAACGGGTAACCCAACCGATGTGGAAGGATTACACCGTTATAGCACTGGATTTGCCCTTTCATGGACCGACAGTATGGGAAAAGGAACTTTACACGGAGGTGGAATTAGCCGAAGTCTTGCAGTTGTTTTTGAAGCAAGAAGGACACACCTGTTGTAGTTTAATGGCACACAGCATGGGCGGACGCTTAGTATTGGGTATTTTGCCCCATTTAGCTCCTCAGATAGAGGATGTCTATCTATTTGCGCCAGGAGGCTTTCAATATGTCTTTACTGGAAGTACCTTTTGGTGGCCACTAGGCGCACGGCAATGGGTACGTCGTCGGTTTGAAGAGCCAGAAGGTTTTGTGAACATTCTGCATGGAGCAGAGAAGCTTAAACTGATCGATCGGCATTTGTATTGGATGTTGTTGCAGCAAGTGGACACGCCTGCACGACGAGCGCGCTTGCTCAAAAGTTGGGTGTCTTTATATTACTTTCCAATGCGCCTGACAAAAACACACCAAGCTCTTTTGGAGCAATATCAAATCCCTGTTTATTTCTTTTATGGGGATCGAGATAGTATTACTCCCGTCCACCATGCTCGCCGATTTATGAAGCGTTATGCGCAAGCAGAATTAAAAGTAGTTGCTGGCAATCATTTTTTTGTGAAGGAAGACTTAGTAGAGCCGTTTAAGGGCTGGTATGAAGCGCGAAAGTTGGAATAAAGTTTGCAAAAATCCCCAAAATTATAGAACTTACTGAGCAAGGCTGTAATAATATCTATGGCCTTTTTCTTTTCACTTCTTATAGAATACCTACCTTATGTTTGCTGATTTGCACTGCCACGCGCACATACGTTCTTATTTTTGTTTGCTCCAACAACGTGAAAAAATGGAAGCTTTGGATCAATATAATCCTTGGACGGTAGTCGCGACCAATATGTCTAGGCTCAAAAATGTCGATCGGGCAGCAGGATACAGCCAATCCGACTTGGTGGCCTTATGGAATGGCGGTTCTCGTTTGATTTGGAACTCTTTGTATCCCATTGAGCGCGGCTTTTTTATGGCTTCTAAAGAACCAACAGTTGGTAAGTTTCCTTTTCTGAGAAGTGTGGTGCGTGTTGCAACCCATCACAAAGCACCTTTGCGATCGTTAATGCAGCATTTGGTGATGAGAATTCCAATGGCAACGATTGATTATATTTGCTCAGAGGAGTATGATTATTGGCAATTTTTGCAGGAAGAATATGCTTATATTAGTAGTAAATCAGGCATAACGACTAAGAATGAAGTATTTACGCTAGGTGTGGCTCGTCGCTTATTGGAAAACAACGAACACCGTCGAGAAAAGTATCCCGACTATTATCATGCAGAAGGGACTTATCAAATACCTAGAAATAGAGCCGAGGCAAAAGCGATTGCTAAACAGAATAAAGAGGTCATGTTGATGGCTTTGTCTATTGAAGGTTCGCATGTTTTTGGAGCAGAATCAGAAACCGAAGAAACCGTTTTAGAACGGGTGGATTACATTAAAACGAAATGGGAATATCCTTTGTTTTTTATCACGTATTCTCACCATTTTAATAATTATTTGTGTGGACATGCCCACAGCTTGCCCGATGCCGCTAGTTTTATTCTCAAGCAAGATGATGCCATGGGAGCAGGCTTTACAGACACAGGCTGGAAAGTAGTACGCAAGTTATTGGCAGTGGATGAACAGAACAATCCCGCCCCTGAAGAAGGACATCGCATTCTCATCGACCTCAAACACATGAGTCCGCGTGGCCGTAAAGAGTTGTATGAGCAAATTATAAAACCTTGTCAGGCAAAAGGCGACCTTATTCCTTTGATTGCTAGCCATTGCGGTTATGCGCCTCGCAAAACCTTAGAAGAGGCGATTGCCTTGGAAGGAGAGGAGCGTGATGGCTTACGGATTCAGACGCCTGATGGTAATTTTAATGCTTGGGGGATTAATATGTGTGATGAGGACATCCATTTGATTTATGAAACAGGTGGTTTATTTGGGCTGTCTTTTGATAAACGAATCATGGGGGTGTCAGAGAAAAGAAGCCTAGAGAAGAAAGAAAAGATCAACAACATTCATGCTTTGTGGAACAATGTCAAGGCGGTGTTGCATGTTATTTATAATAGAGAAGACCTAACAGGAGCCCAAAAGCGCCTTGCTTGGAGTATGCTGGCCATTGGAACCGACTTTGACGGCTATATTGATCCTATTAATACTTATAAAACGGCGATTGAGTTAAACCAATTTAAAGCCGATTTATTAGCCGAAATAAAAAAAGCAGCGGCTTTAGAGCAGCCTCCTTTGTGTGTCTCTGATTTTGATGCGGATTTTACACCTGAATTGGTAGTGGATAAGATTTGTTATCAGAATGCGTTGGATTTTACGTTGGCGCATTATCCTGAGTAGGGGAGGATCTAATTCAGAAGAATAAAAATAAATGTATTAGAAGGCATGTTTATAAGCGTTAGAAGGTTTTTATAGACGGTATGATTAAGGGGAAGGAGTGGAAGAATATTGCCCTTTTTGGTCTTTGCTTTTTTGGAGCAATTGCTTTTTTTATTTTCATTAATGTTTAATACCGTGTAACAGAAGTTTATTGAAAAAGCAATCACCAAAAGCTTTAACACCTGCGACGGTTTTTGAAGGGTATAGTAAGGAGCTGGATAAGCGAACCGCCTTTTTGTAAGNNGCCCTAGACCTTTTTAGCTCCCTTCGGTCGTGAGCGCTTCGCTTAAGAGTTGTTTACTTTTTGTGGCAATGACAAAAAGAAAAAACCAGTCTATTTAAAATATAAATAAACTTCTGTTACAGTGTATTGAGTGAATGTATTCAATAAATTTATTGGCTATTGTGAAGGGGGCTTTGATAGCAACTAAATTCCTTGTACAATCAAAGTAGTTGCTGAGTAGAGGAGAAATGGAGTCCCGTATGAAATTGGTGAATTAAACAAAGGAGTAAGCCTAGAAACACTTCAAAAAATATCGAATAATTACCCTTATAGTTCTAGTCCTATTGGTGTGGTCGAGCTTTATTGGTTATCTTCTGGGAGAGCTAAAGGTAGCCATGATAGAGGAGCGCAATGGATGAATTTGACACCATTGGTAGTGAAATGCAATTTGGTCGATTACACAAGAAGACCTGCCATAGTTTTTGACCAGATATAGGAGATGGGGGAGTGATGCCAAATAGGAATTATCTCTGACTTGATTGTTTGCTTTCACGACTTAATGTGCTAGAAAGTAGGGAAGTTTTGCTGTTCGTCTTTCTCTCTAAAAGAGATAAATACCAAAGATATTGTAATTTTAAACAAAAGCTGCCAAGAAAGAATTTTCCTTCTTGGCAGCTTTTGTTCTAATAATGGACACTTATGGCCTAATCGTCCTCTTCTACATCCATAGCAACAGCAGCATTGGCGACAGGATTGGCCAATTTGCCCATAATATAATCATCGCCATTAGGCATACTATTTCTAAAGGCCGCGGCAGAACCATAAATATTTAAGGTCCAGTTGGTATCAACATAATCGGTACTTCCTGTTGTTTCTCCAGCATTGCGTTCTAAGACAATGATTTGGCCAGTAGTTGCGTTTTTACCAACAACAGCAACCGCATGGAGAGACGTTTCTGGGGCATCTGCGCGAATGACTAATACCCCTTCTCCAACTTCAAGTCCTCCTGCATCAAAATCATAACTGGTGTAGCCTGCTAGACTATCTGCGGTGATTTCATCCTCACTAATATTAATGGCTTCTTCATTAGCTCCGTCTTCATTATTAAAAGAAAGTTGAACCGATTTATTTTGGTCTTCTGCCCAATTTGGAACATTACCCGTCTGCGCATAATGAACGATATGTTCGGCCGATTCTATACAGCTAACGGGCAAGCTAAAGTTGCCTGCCTTTCTAATTTGACCCCGCCCTCTTTGACGGCGCAATTCAAGGACATGTCCATTGAGTTCCCATTGATTTAATTCTGCAGCATTGGTAATGTTAAAAGTGGTGAATCCTTCTTCATGCGTGGTCGCTTCCTCCTCATCGAGCTCATTGTATTGCTCTTCATTAATCCGAGCTAACCCCATATCTGTCTCTTGATAATACTCATTGGTAGCGGATGCTGCATTGGCTACGGCTCTTTGAGCCATAGGTTTGGGGGTGGTAGAGATGGGTATAGGAGTGGCTTCTTCTTTAGGAACAGTTGTTTGCTCCATTTTTGTACCTTCTTTGACGGCCTTTTTTTCTAAATTAGGGTCATCATTGCCCTTTTTTCCTCCTTGAAATTCAGTAGTAGCACTAGCTTCTCCTTTCATTTGTTGGACAATGTGCCAGACTTCTTCTGCCAAGTGCTTTTCTGCCCCTGGGGCAATGTAAATATTAGGATATTCAGCATAAGCGGCGGCTCCAATGGCAGCAGGTTTGTCAGAATTATAATGTACCCGTACCTCATTTAAGGAGACTTGTGAAAAATGTTCTACAACGGCTTTCAGGCGATCAGGAATACCTGTCTTATTGGGTGGACGTTCCACCTGTTGTTGCTTGCTAGAACTTTCTTCTTGACTATTAATAGCTTGATTTTGGTAGGGGTGATCTTGATCTTGTGTTTTCATGGTCTTGGTTTTTGTTCCTAAGAGAAAGGAAAGAAATAAGTCTATGAAATTACAACAAAAATTATACTTAAACAAGTAATAGTTCTAACAAGTTCAAGGAGGGCCTACTCCAAAGACTCCTGTTTAACCATAAGAAGGTTAAACAGGAGCGTGGGACAGAAATTATTTTAATTTCTAGTTAGTAGCGTTTGCAAAAGCTGCGGTATGGGATTACTTATTAACATTTGAACAGTTCATTTCTCTATCTCTTTCTGAAAATAAGAATTTAGGAGAACCATACTTTCCGCCGCCTTCATAATCTCTTCGCAATTCTCCACTGGCCTTGTAACAAACGCCATCTTTGTCTTTGATCGCAATACTGTACCACAAGGATTTGTGTTTAGGAATGTCTAATCCATTCTTTACGACTTGCCAATCTTCCGAAACAATCACTGCGCGTAACATTTTGGCGCCATCGGTGAAGGTACGATCCATCGCCATTTTTTCGTAGGCGCTGTTGCTCATTGCTTTTTTATTCAGGCGAACAGCATCAATACGCTCTTGTTTGCGTTGGTTAAGGCTCGCTTCCAATTGACCACTTTCAATATATTCCTTAAGCATTGCGGTTTCCTTAGTAATCTTTGCTTTTAATGCATGGGCGGCTGTTTTATCTTCTAGTTTATCATCAGAAGGAATTCTAGCCAAACTTTGATCCAAACGTCTTAGGTAAGATTTTGCTTCTATTTTGTAATTGTCATGTCCTTCCCAGAGTTGTTGTTTGTACATCGCTTCCATTACAACCGTTGCTTCTTCCTCTACTTTGGTAACTTCTTTGTAAACACTCTTCTTAAAGTAGTTATCTAGCTTTTTGAAGATGGTTTGTGCTGTTCGGCCATCTTCAAAGGCTTCAGGGAATTCTTTTTTGTAATGCTCTACCTCCTTATAAAAACCTTGGTAAGTGAACTCTAAAGGAGAATCTTCGTCCTTATTGCTGTAACTAATCCATCTTTCATAGGTTTTTAGATTTGATTCATAGGTTTTCTTTTTGTTGAAAGCGGCTGTTGCACTAGAACATTTTGCATTAAAGGAAGTGTATTTTTCATTCAGTTCTTTTAGATACGCTTGACCTTCTTCTGAGGGCTGTTCATTCAAAAAATCTAACCCTTTTTTTGCTTTCGCTAAATACTTGGCGGCATCTTGTTGTGCTTTCTCACGGTTTTGTTTCCACTCCATTCCTTCCATGATGCTTTGCGTAAACTTGACGTTTTGTTTGGCGTTAGAGTAAGCTTTGTAAGTGGGATTTTCAGGATCGTACTTAGGCGTTCCATCTTTATTTCTATTACTTTCTACAGGAGCAGGACTACTAGTAGCAGTAGATGTACTAGTCTTTGGTTTTGCTTTACCGATTTTAGGTGTACTGATGCTTGGTTTTTTGGGTTTTTTAATCAATCCTCCAAATTGTCCAAAGCTATAAGAAGATATGGTAAGTAATAGAAAAGTTGAGGTTAGCTTAAGTGCGTTCATCATTTACATTATTTTAAAACTATACAATTGAATGGAAATCTAGATACCCTTCTATTTAGCCATGCTGAGCCTTTCTGGTTTGTTGGATAAGAAGAGAATCTGTTTCTATGTTCCAAAGTTAAGTTGTTCTTCAATGATTTGCTTGGAGAAAAAACAACTGCAATAGTCTACTGTATATCTGCGTTCAACAAATGTATAAGCGCCTTTGGGAGCGTAGGATGTTTTGGAATAGAAGGGAAATAAGGGAAGGGAGATGCGCTTATTGGAGTTCATGGAGTTCTGGTACAATCAAGCGCGAAGTTTTAGCGAAGCTAAAAAGAAGGTATTTCTATCTTGGAAAGAAAACGATTGTAGAACTTGAATTAATTGTTTTTAAAGAGGTCACTTTATTTTTTGCTCCTCGACTTTCTGCAAGTCAAGGACATCCCTTTTTGGTATAGGACGCCTCAACAGAGCTGTAAGCGCCTTCATGTAGGCAAAAGTATGTCGATTTTTCTTTCGCTTGTAGTTTGGCTTTAACCTCTGCCGTACTAACATGACTCTCCTTATCTGCCTTAGTAGGCGTACGTTTAATCTTCTTATCCTTCTTCGCCTTCCGTCGACCTTTCTTATCCTTGAACCAAGCCCCTGCTTTTTCAATAAAGCCATCAATAGCTTTGGCCACTTGGCCTATTACAATGGCACTAATGGAAGCCGTAAAGGCATTGACCAACTCAATGAGTTAACTCCCTTGGTTGATGAAGAATTACTTCATGAGCTCTTCGAAGTTGTAGCAATCGCTATGGCTGCTTTTATAAACGCCCCCGCTCATGTAAGGAGCCCTAAGCCCCATTTGATACCTATACTTACTCTACTTTGAACTTAGCCTTCTTCTAATAATTGCAGCAGACTTTATTGCTCGTTTTTTTTACCTTATCGGTAGTACTCTCTTGGATCACTATATGGTCTAGTACATTCAAAACTTCAAGAGAATTATAGTTTTTAAGATGTTTTATTATTACCTCTTGAATAGGAAAAGGTGCAGATGGTAGAATTTTTAGTAATGTTTTTAATGATAATTGATCAGTTGTTGCTTTTCTGAGAAATAAAGCAAAGATAGAGTGGGTGTTTTCTGATTGAAGATCAAATGATTTTATAATTTCTTTTAGTGAGAGTGATTGGTATTTAATTAAAGTGCTAATGTAATTTTTCTTAATGTTTGCATTATCTTCTTGCTTTAATGCGGAGATTAAAAGTGCTACGATTTCTTCTCTTTCTGCTATATCTTGGCCATGTTCTCTTATATAATATGCTATCGACTTTTTAATAGATGAGTTAGAATTACTAATGAGTAGAGTAGACAACCATTCAAACTTTCCTTCCCAATTGCTGCCTCCCATTAATACCAATACAAAACCATATTTTAATTCATCTTGACTTTCTTGAATTATTTTTAACAGTGTAGAAGTAAATCTTTCATCTTGACTTTTGCGAAGTAAGAGTGCAGCATTTATTCTTATTTCTGAATCAAGGGCTTTGTCGAAAATTTTTGTTCGCAACGTATCCTTATCCATTGTTTTTGGGTCAAATACGATTTCTTCTTCTTCAGGTATATCTATCTCTTCTTCAAGTAGAGTGTCTTCGTAAATGAAATGTAATTTTTTTAGAGCATTTTCATCATTAGACACAAAAAAGTTGGCATTATTTCGCACAATATTCTTAACTAAATCTTTTTCCAGTGTTTTTGACTCTAGAAAGTATAAGAAAACTATTCTCATTTCCTTTAAATACTTTGGATCACTAGTTAGTTCTTTTATAGCACTTTTTACTCCTTCCTCATAACTATTATGAGATCGAAAGTGATTGATTAAATATCCACTTAGTAATTCTATATAATCGTTTTGATCCATTTTTAGGCTTCTGGGTATGCGGTGTAAACTTTATATAAGGGATTAGCTGTATCACTATCTGACACGATGAGAGTGATAGCAACTGTTTTTATTGGTCTAGTAATTTCTTCTGCCTCCATATTTTCATTTAATTCATATCCTACCCCTATGTTTTGTGTAAGAGTATGCCGGATTGGCCTGCGAGTTAAACTACCTATATCTTTAGGAATTCTTGACGTTCCATCACTAGAATTTTTAGTAAGTTGATTATCTATTTCTGATGATTTAACATCTAATGCTTTAAGTATGGATTCATACAGAATAGAAGTGTTTTGAAACTTCGTAGTTGAAAAAGCAAGAGAATAACGTTCCTCTTCACATACTTGTTGCATTTTATCTCTGTCTGTCGCTTCTATATCTTCTAATTCCTCTATTCTATTCTCATAATTTTCAATTCTGGTTTCTAAATCAGCAATAATTAGATAAGATTACACTACAACCCATTTTTTATACCACGGTTCAGGTACAGATTTAGTTATTTTACTCCTATATTTTTTTATGTTTTTTAACCCTTCCTCTATGTCGTATTGCTCCGGTAAGATGAGCTCTTCACTTACTATTAATCTCTCTTGTAAGAGTTCAGTAAATTGGCTATAGGTTAATGAATTGATAAAGAAAGTGTGTCCTTTTCGGTGCTTTAGTATTTTTATAAAAAGACTAATTCTAGCCTGTATAACTATTTTGCTATCCAATAATATTTCCTTGAAAAGCTTGATTTTATCTTCTGTCAAATAATAATCACTATATATGATTGGTAGAGAGAGAAGTTCTTTTTCGGCGAGATACCCATGCATATTCTCTAATGTAGAAATGTATTTTTTAGTACTTTTATTAATGTAGTGAATTCTAACATAAGTATTATGCTCTTTGTTTATAGCGTCATTATCTGCATATCTAGGAATTTTTTCAAAAACTGTTTTGTAAAATGAAGTCTTACTTTCTACAGTCATACTTCCTATTAAAATGGCTTCTTGTTCTGTTTTATTTAAAGAATGGAAATACTTATCTACCCATTCCAAAATAGCTTTGGAATAATGCCCTATATAACCAACTATCTGCGCTCTATAATCAAGAAACCAATCCTCATCGATGTTGTTTAATATCCAGTCTATTAGATCTTGGCTAGGAATATCTACCTTATGTTGTATGACTCTAGATAATGTCCATAAAAATAACTCTTGTAGCTCTTCTTTTGCTTCTTTGTAGTTGGAAGATTGTAGGTAGTTGGTCAAGAATTGTAAGTCTCCTGTAGTATTAAAAAAGCCCAAGAAACGCAAGGCCGATTTGTGGGAAGCATTGGTGCAAATAGTAGAATCGATGGGAGGTTTTAGAAGAAAATCATGACTTTTTTCATGGACTTTTTCCAAAGAAAAATTACTCCAATTCGACCAGCTAAATGTGTTTTCATAACCATACTCTAGTGCTATATAGTCAGCTATGTTTCCAAAGTAAGATGCTGAGTTATCTGATAAATTTAATAGAGAAACTAAGTAAACTCCCTTAGTACTAGGATCAACATATGGTTGAAGTGTTTTATTAAATATTTCATAATGTTTTTGATCTATTTCAGATATTTCGTTCCAATAGTAGTTAGGTGTAATCATGATTTATTTAGACTTATCTTTGGTAGATAAAGATACAACATCAAACTTTACTTGAGCTAATTCTTTCTTTGCCTCTTCTTGTGTAAAGCCTTCTTTTGGCGTTCTTTCTTTCAGTACATTTCCGTCTTTATCAGGACGCTCTACTACTTTAGTAGAGATATTTTTATTTACTTCTTCTTTAGTTTGATAATTAGTTATAGCTCTACCTGGAATTTCTTCTTTTACTAGAACTTCTTCTGTACGCATGACATCTGTCAACCCTCTGATCATGCCATCTCCCTTTAACTTCTTTTTACTGCTTCGCTCATTCATGAGTTGTTGTCTTCCATGTTCAGTACTTACATCAAATGTTTCATTATCCATAGGTATTTTAGCCATGTCTATATCAATAGCACCATTGTTATTGAATACAGGTTTTGGGTGTTTAGAGCTTGTCTCTTCCCCTGTGTAACCTCCAGTAATTTGGTGATCTACTTGTTTAGTGACAGATAATCTACCTCCACCATCTCTATCTCCTAATACATTGGCTGATAGGGAAGTTGCTTTTCCAGATGCTTGTATCCCATTTTCTTGTAAATGTTGTAAAGGATTATGTGAGGGCATTCCTTCCACGTCTTTTCTACTAAGATAGCGTTTTTGATTTCTAGGCATATACTGTCCCCAATTATCTTGTACTACTTCATCATCTGTCAATAAATCTTTGTGAACAGTCCTATCTACAGCTCTCTTTTTAGCATCTTGTGTTTTTGCGTGAGCTTCTTTGTTGTTTTCTTTTAAATATTCTTTTAATTCTTCTTCTTTAAATACTTCATTTCCTTCTTTTTCCTTTTGTTTTCTTTCTTTTTCTATACGTTGTAATTCTTCAACTGTATCTTCTGGCTTTTGAATCGGTTTGTATCTTTCTTGAACAATCTTACCAACAATAACACTAGATTCATTCTTCATAGCTATAGATATAGAACCCTTGTCATTGTCTTCATCTTCATAATTAATAGTACAGACAAGTTCTGGCATCTCCCGTTTCACTGCACCTTCCATTATTTCGAGTGTTACTCGGTCAGAACGTGAAGATAGAGAACGAATGAGTGTTTTAATTCTTACTTTATAAGATTCAAACCCATCTTGACTATCAAAGAATAAATTAATATTTTCCTCTGTAGCATTCGGAGCAATCCGCACCCGAATATCGACATCC
>JBOEFW010000057.1:0-9943 GCA_050633105.1 Aureispira sp.
ATAGAAAAAAACAGCTCCAAATTGTCAATAACCCAGTAATTTTTTTCTTTTTATTCATACTTTTTCATCTTCACATAAAACCAAAGGACAGGCGCTAAGCCTGAGTTTTCATCGTTACAATAATCCACCAAAACTTTCCAATCCTTACCCTCTCTTATCAAGCCATTTGCATTAAACTCCACGTCAAATTCCTGCTCTAAAGTGGCTTGTAAATCATGACAATGTAAACTATGAAAAGAACTATCTATCTCTACTCCAATTAAGTCATACCCTAGTACTTCTCCTGCAGGGTTTTCGGGTGTTTTTTGACACAAAAACTGCTGTAAACCAACTTGTCCCTCTTGGTAATGTGGAGGCGAAAAGTACTCCACCAGCTCCTGCTGTTGTTGTTCTGAAAAAGAGATACCTATATACAGTACCTCTTCTTCTTCAAAAAATAACTGTTTGTATTCTTTGGCGGCTTCTAGGGTACGAAATACCTCTACCCAACCTACTTGTCCTGCCTCAAACTGCGCATCAACCCATTTTTCTACTGCCCTTAACTTCTCCTTAGACCAGTCATAACGCTCTAGAGCATAAGCTTTATCTTCCTGCCCAGCCCAGCTATACGCCCAACTGTCTATACAGTTATCATTTAGACAACTAGACGGCGTTAATATTCTTCTACCCACCAAAGAACCAAAATGGAGCTCTTTGAGCTTGACTAGATAATACCCTCCTTGATAATATGGCATCAGTTATTTTGATTTATTGTTTTATATTTTTGCTACTGCTAACACTTTTTCCAAGATATCTGCCCTTAAAACAAAGAAGCACAAACAATCCTTGTCTGTGCTTCTTGATACAAAAAAACAGAAGATATCTATTTACAAGTTGACCCCATACGATAAATAGCAAAACTCATATTAATGCCCATGCTATCAGAGATATATTTTTCAAACACTTCTACTTTCATAGGATCCATTTTTCCAGTTTTGTATTCCCGCTCAGACAAATACCAATAGCCATCTACTGACCAAGAGCCTTTAGCTCCCCAAGCCATGTTTTCGCGTTTTCCAACCACTTTAAAACTAGTCCCTAATAAGCCATAATAAGTACTATAAAATTTCCCCTCACTATTGGTCTGTCCTTGTGCCACAACAACATCTCCTAGCATAATTTCTACATCCCAATCACAAGCTGGTTCTCCTTTATAATTAATGGAGAATTCGATTTGGTGTCCATCTTTATAATCATCAAAGTACTTCTTGCCGTCTCTTTCGATCTCTGCAATTTCCTCTGGTGGAGCGTCGGCATATTTACTAGAACCAATGCCTTTTCTAGGCGTATGTGTAGCCCCCTGACGACCTTGTCTATCAGTGTCATACGTGGCGCCTTGACGACCTTGTCTATCCGTATCATAAGTTGCGCCTTGGCGCCCTGGATTTTCTCTTCTACGTTTTTCGCTATCAGCCGCCCAACGATCTTTACGCTCTTGATCTTCTTTCGCCCATTCTGCGTCTCGTGCATCTTCTCTAGCTTGTTCTTTGGCCTTCTCTTTGGCTTTTCTATCATCGCGTTCTTGCTGTTCTTTGGCACGCGCATCGTCCCATTCTTTATCTCTAGCAGCTTGTTCTGCTTGTTGTTTGGCTTGCATTTCTGCCAACATTTCATCTGCAGTAGGCCCTGTACTTGTTCCAGTGAATGGCTCAAAACGCAATTTATATTTGCCTTTTTTGTTCGCTACTACTTTGTAATTCGCAGAAATATACGTGTCACCTATAGCTAAGTTTTTCTTAATAATGTTGCCATTCGCTAGTTTTACAACAACAGGAATCAACCCATACCCAACTGTAAATTGTACTCTAGTAGCACTCTCTGGGTTGACTCGAACGCCTTGCATCGTCACATCAAAACATTCCCCTTCTGGGCTATAAAAAGTAATACTAACAGGTCGGCTTTGGTCTTCACTGTTGTACGCACCACAATCTTGTGCACTCGCCACAACACTCCACAATAGGAAGATGGTCAAAAATTTAAGCATGATTTTTTTGTTTGGTTTATAAAAAGTTGTCAGTTGTCTTGAACAAAAATAAGGAAGTGTATTTTAAGTTATTGGGGGCTAAAATGTTGGTTTAGAAATTCCTTAAGTAGGCTGTTAAAAAAACAATAATATCTGCTTTTGCAAAGTTCAGTCCAAGTTTATTTGAGGTGCTACCAACTAGAGGGAAACGGTATAGCGTAAAGACATATGGTGCCAACTAAAGTCTACTCCTTATCTAAGGTCACAAAACTATTAATTTGCCGTCCAAATAAAGCTTATAGGTTTTACTTCAAAGAAACACAATCTTTAAAAATCGGCATTCTCATTATTCAAAAAATAGGTTGAGAGACGCAAAACAACAAGTTCTCGACCACTGTTGTTAGGTTTTTACACCCTTTCTTTGTTACTTTGAAAAAGTAATCAATCTGTTAATTTATAAACACTCCCAATGAAGCTTATAGACAAAGTTTTGGATTACATCCGTCATAATACAGAAGCTTCGCTGTTAATGACAGGAGCACTCTTGTCCAAACAGCAACTCAATCTTACCTCTACAGCTATCAATGACTACGAATTTAAAGTATTTAGTCAATGGGGAGACGATGGTATCATTCAGTACCTAGTCAGAAACATTGCTATTCAAAATACCACCTTTATTGAATTTGGTGTAGAGTCTTTTTTAGAAGCCAATACCCGTTTTTTAATGATGCATAACAATTGGAGTGGTTTTGTTATGGATGGTTCTACTCGAAACATGAATAAGTTACGAGCACAACGTTGGTTTTGGAAATATGACTTGACTTGTAAGGATGTATTTATTAATAAAGATAACATTAACGCTCTATTAAAAGAAAGCCATTTCAAGGATCTTGGATTATTGCACATTGATATTGATGGCAACGATTATCATATTCTAGAAACCATTGATATGGATTGGCTCAACCCTTCCATTATCATTATGGAGTACAATAGTATGTTGGGTAATGAGCGACCAATTACAACCATTTATGACAAAGATTTTGTACGGACAAAAGCACATTACAGCAATATTGTCTATGGAGCGTCTCTCCCTGCTTTAGTCCATTTAGCAGAACAAAAAGGGTATGCATTAGTGGGTTGTAATTTAGCTGGTAATAATGCCTATTTTGTACGCAACGATTTATTAAATGAGCAAGTAAAGAAGGTTTCTACCCAGGAAGGCTATAGAGAAAGTAAATTTAGAGAAAGCCGCCATAAAAATGGCGCACTGACTTACTTTAACAAAGCTCAAAACTTGGAGTTAATTAAAGGAATTCCTGTACTTAATGTGATTAGCAAAGAAGTAGAATCTTTATAGTTGATTATTAGAACAGTGATTTTTTATTTCAAATACGTCCACTCATCAAATTCATCCAACCCAATAGCTGTCCAATCAAGGTCAAATAATAGCGCTTGTTCTTTGGCAATATTAATTAAATCAAAATAGACAAATTCTACTGTTGAATTGGATTGTTCTTGCACCTTCGCTACTGCCGCTTTTTCTAACATAATTTGAAAGAAATCTTTGAGGTAGTTTTCGTATTTGTTGGTCGTCATAAATTTTTGTCTAATAGTTTTCTCCACAGGCACAAGTCTTCACAATAAATTCTTCTAAGGCGATTACGGCTGTATCACTGTCTATTTTTAAACTGTTCCACTCTTTGACGTACTGCTCTGTGTATTTTGTCAAACTAAATAGGTTAGTTCCTTTTTTAGGGGAATCAACTTCATTAGACAATTGACTAAAACGATGGAGCAATACATGAAGTTTGGAAGTTGTAGCAACAACAATACTCTTTTTATTAGACAAATAAGGTCTATTCTTTCTTCCAAAGAAAGCAGTAGCCATAAAGTCGATGTAGGCATTGCATTTTTTAGAAGTTTCACAGAAAGAAGCGGGTTCTTTTTTGCCCATTGTATCAATAGTGATAAAGAAACAATCCAAGTATAAACTATCGCTACTTTTTTGTATTAATCCATCAATATAAGTAGATTTCACTTCCTTAAAATCATCCCGATTTGTTCTAAAAAAGTAAACTTCAGAGTAATTACTTCTCTCCTCAAATAGGCTGAGTTCAAATGAAAACCCTTGATAATGGTCTTCCATTTTAAAACTATAATCCTGCTCTACTTCCTTTATCGTTTTTTTATTATTAACAATAGGTCCAGAAAAAAAGAAGAACATTGTCCAGAAAACAGGTAAGCCTATACCAGCTTTAATGCGCATTTACTAAGATTGTTTTTTTTACTTAAAGGATACCTTTCTGTTTAATTACTGACGTTACATTCTAACCACCAATCAATCAAAATAAAACGCGTAAAAACTCCCTACTATCCCATAAATGCCTTAGTCTATATAAGATACACAAAAAAGCAAAAGTTCCTTCACCCATTGGTGAGGAACTTTTGCCCAGTGAATAGTTACAAATTAAGAAACGCTAGGAAGCTACCTTTAAGAAAAAAGGCATTATCTAGCACAGCTTACATATATTTTTCCATGAAGTTATGAATTAAAGAGTGTCCTGTAATCTCTTTGAGGAGGCCAGCGTCCTTTTTGACATACGTTGCAATTTGAGACATTTCTTTGTCTAAAACATGTTTCTCTGCAAAATGAATCAATTGCGGCAATTCCTCACTTAATAATTCTTTTAATGGCTGGAAAGGTGTTCCATCAAAGTGTCTAGCAATAGTACCAGGGCCTTCTGGGCTGCCATGATCGGCTTCAATGGAAGCACGCCAGTAATCAGCATGGTTCTGCCATTCCTCTGTATCGACCAACTCTGGAGCCGTAAACCAAACATTCCAAGTTAATGTATTGCCCTCTTGGAGCATATTTCCAGCACCAATGTTAAAAATATCTACCACCATTTGGTTGAATTCATCTACTTTATCATTGCCTGTTTTCTTGACCGCGCCAATTTGCACTCCTAGATGGCCAACCGTCCAAGAAATTTCTTGGTGTTTAGCAAAATCAGGAATTGGAAAGGCAGTAGTTGTACCTTTGGTAAGAGGAAAAATGGGCTGACTAGGATCTCCTGGGAGAGAGGTTTCAATAACAATAGCATGGGCTTTATCAAATGGAAAATCTAAATGATTCTCCTTAAAATGCGCCCCAAAAAGCTTTACCAATTCCCCTTGATTAGCACTTGGGCTAAACCATATTTTACCAACAACGCCCATATCAGCGGCCAATTCTCTGGTTGTTTCATTGGCCCAACCTCGGTTTCCAGTTACCGTCACTTCTACATTCATACAGCCCAAATGAGGAACACAAATCCCTTGCTGTGGACAGATTATAGAATACACACGCCCTTCATTGGTATACCCTAATCGAGAAATATCTGGCGCAAACATTTGATAACAACGAGATTCGTTAGTCGTATCCTTAATATCAGTTTTCCAACTAAACTCTGGCCACAATACTTTCTGTTGCCGTTGCAATTTGTCAATATTTGCCATATTGTCTTTTAACGGCCCCAAAGAACTAAGATCAGGGGTTGGGTAAGCAAATGCGGGATTGGACGCTTCAAAACCACCAACCCATCCAGGCACAGCTGTTTTGTTGATCTCTTTCCGAAGCTTATCATTTGATAAATCAACCACAAAGTGAATAGGAGGTGTATCTTCGTGGGCATCAGTAATCACATTCTCCTTAGTATTCAGCAATTCTAACCCTGCATCTTTCACTTCAAAATATAGATCAGGCGATCGATCCAATAAGGATTGGAATTGGCTGGCGTCAAAACTAATACTAAACGCTCCTGTAGCATCAGTTACTCCAATGGCTAAGAAATCGTCCTTGATTATGTCCTTGTCATAAGCAATGACATGGAGATCTAATACCCCCTTATTATCTTTTTTGTTGGTAACAATGCCTTGGATCGTATAGGTAGATCCAGAGATGGTAATGGCCTTAGTCATAATGATTTAATAATTATAGGTTACATAAATTGGTTCAATTGAAAACTTATTACTACAACTATCAGGGATTGTCTTTCGAGGGGGAATCTTGATAGGAAAACAATATTGCCGTTCTCCTATTTAGTTCCTCAATATAACTATTAATAATTAAATGTCCTTCTTTTTCATGTGCTAAAAATTTCTTCTTTTAACCCAGACTAGTAGCGTCCATCTTCTTATTCCATCCTTGTTCGTTCTCTACTCTAAATTTGCTTTTTTTAGTAAAAGGCCTTAATTTTCTTATATTCTTTATCTAGTTTTTAATAGAGAGCACGATCATGGACGAGCAAAGAGTTAAGCAGCCCCCCTCTCAAAACATTAACCAACAAGAAAGCACGCCCATAGCACCAACAGGAGAAGACGTTCAAAAATTCAATCATACAGGACTCCCTAAAACCATAAAAACTTTTGTAGAAGCCGCTTCAGGGACTTTCTTAGACAAAGTAAAGGTTCACTATAGTTCTCCAAGAGCCTAGCCAACATGCTACGTTTATGAAAGATATGGATACCCTAATTTAACGCGTTCTGACGCCCCTCAAAAAAACTAAAACATAAACACCATTTGTGCTACTCCTTTTGTAGTTTAGCGCTGCGGGTTGTCACCCAACCTTTAGTTCCTGTATGTTTTCCATCGACTACTTCAATTTCTTTCATTTTCCCACTCGTGTTTAATACTTTCACACGGCTATTTTGCGGTAATTTAGTCAAGCGTTTTTTCTTTTTGGCATCTTTGTATAAAGGCACTTTTTTGCCTTGGATCAATTGTACATCTACTAAGGGCAAATCGTGGGTGGCGGCGCCATCTCCTTGATCGGTTAAATCATCAATATTAATGAATCCTTGGAGTATTTTCCCATCATGATTTACCTTGACAGAAGCATAGACCTCTTTACCATCATCACCTGTTTTGACTCCAAGATAATGAACAGATAGCCCTGCAGGTAACTTCTTAGCAGAAGTTCCTCCATTGATTATGAACAAGGTATTGGCCTTATTGGTGAGTAACGTTCCTCCTACTTTTCCTTTGTTCCATTTATCAGCAGTTTCCATAAAACCTTTAGAAGGCACTCCATCTGAAACTTTGGCAAAAGGGATTAGGCCGCTTGTTGTGGCACTTGTTCCTATTTTATACCCCCATTTCACAGAGCCATAATACATTCCCTTTTGAGCTCCTTCTAACGCTACTGCTGTTGTTTCAAATTCTAAACTAGAATTCATGGCAGCATTAATCGTAGGCGTATCTAATAAGCCTGCTTTCTTCGTCTGCCAATTCGTATCAGAGGAGTTCTTTTTGTAATGATGTCCCAGTTCATAATTGGCATTCGCTTGTTTGGTTGCATCTACTTTAGTTGCTTTACTTGTTGAGTTGTTATCATTAGGAGTATCTGCTAAAGTTTTCCCTGTCCCTAAAGGGGCCGCGCCATAAACAGGAGAATCATCCGTAAAACTAGTGTCTATTTTGTCGCCTTGTGCAGACATTTTAGTTCTCTGATTGGGATCTTTAGCTATTGTTTTTCCAGCATTGACACGTTTGACGGTCTGCGTTAGACCTATTTTTGTAGCATCTGTATTGGCAGCAGGTTCAAAAGAAATATCAGCAACCACATTTTTATCGGTCCAATTATAAGTGTCGTCATTAAAGGTTCCATAATTTGTTTTAATAGCAGCGCGCTGGATGATTTCTTGAGCAGTTCCTCGATGTTCTAATTCTTTTTGTGGTAATAAATCAGGGACTTTTGCTAATTTTAAAGCTTCCTTACCGTCTTTGTCTGCTTTTCGTTCCAATCCTCCTTCATCATTTCCTGCCACTCCTTTTTTGAATTGCACGGTTTCTTTTACCTCGCCTTTCAGTTGTTGTACAACATGTCCTAATTCATGAGCGAGGTATTTTTCTTGCCCTGGAGCAATATAGATATTTAGCCCTTCTGCATAGGCGTAAGCTCCCATTTCTATGGGTTTGTCAGAATTGTAATGAACTCTAACCTCTTGCAAAGAAATACCATATAAGTATTCCATGGCCGCTTTTAAGTTATCTGGAATACCTGTTTTATTGGATTCTGGTTGTTGAACATTTTCTTGCGAAGTTGTTTGACCTAAGGCATTGGATTGCTGGACATCATTCTCCTTAACAGCTTGGTAAGGCTGTTGCATAGTGGTTTCATGTTGGTTAAGCATGTGGTTGATGGTTGATAAAGTGTTAAGACATTAATTTTCATTAAGATACGAAATTTGGCCTACTTTTACAAGTAGATTTTCATTCTATTACTTAACTATAACGTCTATTCTTCCTCTCTCAATATCAATACCTTATTAAACAAACAGCTAACCAAAATACACGCCTAGCAGATTGTATACGTCTTCTTGAGGGTTAATTAAAGAACAGGTAAGACTATAAATTTGGCCTTATGATAGAAATTCTATTAATAAGTGTGCACTAATACTCTATACGAGTCCTTCCACAATGCCTAAGTCGTGCTACTTTGCCTTTTTCTTAAACAAGGGTATTCTAAAGCCCATATAGGCATTTAAACTACTCCACTCCTTCCCCGCTCCAAAGGCCGTAATTAGATTGGATGTTCCTGCATAAAAAGGCCCCACTCGAAGACCTACTCCAATTCCAAATCCACTATACTGAACATAGTTGATGGGGAAGGCAACACCAAACCATTTAAAATCATATCGAGGAGTCAGTTCAAAAGAATTAATACCCACTAATCGATGTCCATTGTTTTGTCTATATAGAGCAACATCGCTCAAGAAAGATACATAAAACCCTTTCACCACATTATAATCTACAAAAATATTCATTCTAGTAGGGGCTTGCATCATCAACTCCCGATTATATTGGTCATAGTTATAAGCTACGGTGTCTTGTACAATGAGGTTATTAATGCCATCAAAATCCTGAATACCATCAAAATTATTAACAGCAATATCTTGCAAATCAAAGGTAATTCGATTAGAAACACGGTCATCTGGTGTAGCAGCCAAAAAGCCGATATCATGAAACGCCACCCCAGCTTTAAGTTTATATTTTCCTGAACCTCCTGGTGTGAATTCATAAGTAGCCCCCACATCCATACTGAATCCAAAGTTGCTGTTGGCCGTATTCCCTGGCGCAAAAGGGACAAAGGTTGTCCCTAAACTAGCAGGAATATCAGAAAAATTCCCTCCATAAGTTACCGTACCCTGCACCCGAGCAATGGTATCTTCATCTTGAAATTCGTAGGCTAAATCTTCCATATATAGATGAAAAGAACCATTGCTCTGCAATAAATTAAAGCCCCCTCCTACCGTGACTTTGTGCGCCCCTGTGTTCATTATTTCTGCTCCAAAATACAAGGAATATTCATTCCAAGACGCGGCGGTTAAAGAAGTATATTCGTCGGTAAAAGATTGACCATAATAAGTAGAATCCTCCAACCCTGAAGCACTCATTCTTATCAAATCTTTGTTAAAGCCTTTAGCACTCACTAAAGCTCTCGACTTGATTCCAAAACCAACTCCTATTTTCTTATTAATAGCAAACATGCCTCCCAGCCAGTTCATTTCAAAATCAAACCCTAAATTGGCAGAAGTAGAATTCGGGTTTTGATCCTCAAAACGATCCAAAAAATTCCCTGTTCCATTTACTGCACTATCAATATTAATCTTCAAATAATCATTAACCAAAGCCGTATTAAAACTTAACAAATGAATATCTGCCTTGTAATTAGGGTTAACAATATTGGCAGGATTGATCGTTGTTCCTAGATAGCCCGCATATTGCGATTCAGAGACACCTGAATACGTTTGAGCCATTAATTGTCCAACCAGCAGAATCGCTAGTATTGTCAAAAGAATATGTTTCATTATTGTAGGTTTGTAGTTTAAAATTCACCTTTAAGAGTTTGTTTAAAATTTATTAAGGTTGAAAATCAATAATTAGTGGTTCTGACAAAA
>JBOEFW010000057.1:10065-92733 GCA_050633105.1 Aureispira sp.
AAAAAATTTAAACTTGCTCTAAATAGGCTCTATGCTGACTCTGCATAAACGTTTCAGTAAGCATTCTTGTTTTGTGCGTGTCTTTATATCTGCTCTATATGTTTTTTTATGGGTGGTTTTAAGACGTAAGCATAGTAGGACAAGTGATTTGACTACTTTGCTTAAGGAGATGTAAAAATTGTGCTTATTAAAATGAATTTGTTTTGAGAATTGGGGTAACAATAGCCTATTGGCCCCTAAGCACGGGGCTTCATTCATTAGAAAGGAACATCGTTTATATAACGTCTTTTTTTTCTTGGAAAAAAGGCAAAAACAATTACTTTTGCGTTGCAAAATTATTTATTTCTAAACCAAACAATAAACATTATGACCCTAGAAAGATTCCTCAAAATCGGTCTATTCATCGGCCTACTAGTTACTTTTACTTCTTGCGTATCCAATAGCCGTCTCATGCGAGAGCCTAACGTACGTGTAAGAATGAATGCGCAGGATTTTGAATTTTCTCCACAGTTAACTGGCGAAGCTAAACAAGTACGTGTACTTGGTGTGGACTGGAAACGATTATTTGGTAAAACAGAAACAGGTGCTGTAGATGGCGGTGGATTGGGTTCTTTTAGCATCCCCATCATCGGTGATTTAATCATAAATCCAACAAGCAGCTATGCGCTATTTGACTTGATGAATAAAAACACAGGTTACGATGTTGTATTTTATCCCCAGTACCACACTCGTATTCGACGTCCTTTCTTAGGTTTGGGCTTCATTTACAGCAAAACAGAGGTGACAGTAACCGCTCGTTTGGCTCGTATTGCCCCTGCTGAAAGCAAGTAATATGCAATGCTAATGCCCATATTTTTTTTATAAAACAGGAGTCATCTCTTACGTAAGAGGTGGCTCCTGTTTGTATTAAGCCCACAGCCATCCAAACAAGAGACTGGTCTAACAGTAGTATTTTAGCGCATTCTACATGTATTGGAGAAGGAATACTTCTATTGAGGGGTATGGTTTATTTGAAAGGCAATATAAGAATGTATGCATCCATTCTAAGTAGTACTTACTTGGCGTTCTATTTTTTTGTATATTATACTCCAAACCTTCCACCCAAATAAGATTAGGTTTACATTGGCTCTTTCAAACACCAAGCAATGAGATATATTATTACCGTACTACTTTTCAACATGTTCTTACTAAACAGTTGTACCAACCCATCCTTCCAACAACAAGAGCAACCCACCCCAGTTGTTAAGGATTATTTCGACTATTCCAACAGCGATGATCAAACAACAGGCGGCATTCGAATGATTCCCATTCAAACGGCCAAAGGCACCTTTAAGGTCTACACCAAACGTATCGGAAACAATCCTAAAATACGAGTTTTGTTGTTGCATGGCGGCCCTGGTGGCACCCACGAAGAATTTGGGAATTTTGAAGGCTACTTGCCCAATGAACAGATTGAATATATTTACTACGATCAATTAGATTCTTACTACAGTGATCAACCCAATGATTCTACTCTTTGGACAACGGAGCATTTTGTAGAAGAGGTGGAGCAAGTCCGCAAAGCCCTCCAACTCAACAAAGACAATTTCTATTTATTGGGGCAATCCTGGGGTGGCATCTTAGCGATGGAATATGCATTAAAATACCAAGATAACCTTAAAGGATTAATCATTTCCAATATGATGGCAAGTGCCCCCAAATATACACAGTATGCCAATGAGGTTTTGGGGCCACAAATGGACCCTACGGTCCTTCAATCCATCAAGGAGATGGAAGCCAACAACGATTTTGTCAACCCAAAGTACAATGAGCTGTTGACTCAACACTATTACACCAAACACATTATGCGCAAGCCTGTAGAAGCTTGGCCAAAATCCATTAACCTATTTTTTAAACACCTCAACCCCAACATTTATGTCTACATGCAAGGACACAGCGAATTTGGAATGACAGGCAATGCGACCTTAAAAAATTGGGATGTCTCTAATAGACTTCAAGAAATCACAGTCCCCACCTTAGTCCTTGGCGCTAAATACGACACTATGGATCCTGACTACCTAAAATGGATGGCTGATCAAGTACAAAACGGTAGAAGTGTGACCACTAATGGCAGTCATTTATCCCAATTTGACGATCCCAAGGTTTACTTTGCGGGATTAATTCAGTTTATCAAGGATGTAGATACAGGAGCGTTTAAGTAACGCTATTACAACAAGATGGATATGTCCCAATAAGTACAATATCGCATATTTTTTGTAAAATCCACAAAAGGTATTTAAGAACTGGTGTGTTAACATAGAATTGAGGAGTGCTATTATTACAAGCATAGATTTTGGGTGAAATCTACCATTACTCCTCTTATTCCTTACTTCATCCACAAGCCTTACATAGGCTTCTTGCTTTTCCTTCTCTGATTGGTTTCTCTTTCATAGTTATTAATATTGATGAAAAAGTCAATCGCTTGGATGAATTGCAAGTAATAAGTCTTTGTCTGCAAGGATTTAAATATATCCTTTGAAATAAGACTAACAACTCCAGATATTGATAGGCTACTTTTATAAAAACAAGTCCTTTCAATCCCCCCATCAAAATCCTCCATTTATTCTCCAATAAAACCCTATCTTTACCCAGGTAAGAGTAGGAATAAAACTTCATCAAAAAAGTTATTTTATATCTTTTTTGCGTAAAAATGGCAATTTAGCCAACTTTTATGACCAATGCTCGTATATACCTAGCAACACTCCACACAACCGTTTTTAACTCATCTCTTGAAGTGCTTTATTGATGCAACAACTGCTGCACCTATTAGAAAACGACGAACAGCCCCAAGCAACACGGCTATTTGTGACGGTCATTATTCCTGTTGCCTTGCCCAAACTGTATACCTACAGTGTGCCCCTGCATTTTAAGCAAGCGGTTCAAGTAGGTTGTCGAGCAGAAGTCCAATTTGGAAAAAGTAAGCTTTATGCCGCGCTGATCTATAAGATCCATAGCAATACCCCAGAAGCCTATAGCCCCAAGCCCATTATCAATGTCTTGGATGATGAGCCTGTAGTAACGCCCCAGCAATTTCAATTGTGGGAGTGGATGAGTCGCTATTATGCTACCACAATGGGCGAAGTGATGAATGCCGCCTTACCCGCAGGTTTAAAATTAGCGAGTGAGACCACCTTGTTGATTCGTCCAGATTTTACGGAAGAGGAATTTGCCCGGGAGGACTTGAATGACAAAGAGCGAATTGTCCTAGAAGCCCTTTATCAACGAGTGGAACTCTCCATTGCTGAAGTTCAAGCTATTCTAGATCAGAAAACGATTTATCCGTACATCAAAAGTTTGATGGAAAAACGCTTGATTCGCGTTAAGGAGGAATTAAAAGATAAATATACTGCCAAGAAGGTCGATTTGATCGAATTGGCAGAACCTTATAAAAGTGATCCAACAACATTAAAGGCCGCCTTTGAGAAAATTGGAACGCGAGCGATGCGCCAAGCCGAAACCTTGATGGCTTATATCCAATTGAGCAAAGAAATGGAGGAGGTGCCTAAAAAGGCCTTGTACGATCGTGCTAGAATTGACTCCCCCATGCTTAAGAAATTGGTGGACAAAGGAATTTTAGTCATCGTTCAAAAAGCCATTAGTCGCTTGAATAGCTATGATGGTGATGTCATTGGTAATTTTAAATTATCACAGGCTCAAGATCAAGCCTTGGTAGAGGTACAAGCTTGTTTTGAAGAAAAGAATGTAGTATTGCTTCATGGGGTAACAGGAAGTGGGAAGACCCAAGTTTTTGTAGAGCTGATGGAGGATGTTATTGCCAAAGGCAAACAGGTTTTGTATTTACTGCCAGAGATTGCCTTGACTGCGCAAATTGTGCAGCGTTTGCAAAAGCACTTTGGAGATCAAATTGTTGTTTATCATTCTAAGTTTAATAACAATGAACGGGTAGAAATTTGGCAAAGTGTCTTGCATGGTGTCCCCATTGTCTTGGGTGCTCGCTCGGCCTTGTTCTTGCCTTTTAATGACCTAGGATTGATTATTGTAGATGAGGAACACGATCCTTCTTACAAACAGAATGAACCTGCACCGCGCTACAATGCCCGCGATACTGCCGTCTTTCTTTCTTACTTGTATCGCGCCAAAACATTACTAGGAACAGCGACTCCTTCTTTGGAGACTTATTATAATGTACGACAACATAAATATGGTTTAGTAGAGCTGAATAAGCGTTTTGGGCAAGCTAAACTGCCGATTATTCATTTGATTGATGCAGGAGAAGAAACGCGTAAGAAGCGCATGAAATCTCATTTCACCCCACAGTTATTAACCGCCATTGAAGAAACATTAGCCGCTGGAGAGCAGGTTATTTTATTTCAGAATAGAAGAGGTTATGCACCTGTTTATAGTTGTAATACCTGTGGCTGGACAGCCGATTGCGTGGATTGTGATGTCAGTTTGACCTATCATAAATTCACCAATGATTTGCATTGTCACTATTGCAATTATCATCAAAAGCTTCCTAGCAGTTGCCCTGCTTGCGGCAACCACAGCTTAATTATTAAGGGCTTCGGAACAGAAAAGATTGAAGATGAACTCAACATCTTTTTGCCTACCGTAAAAGTGGCGCGAATGGATTGGGATACGGTCAAAGGCAAGTATGGGCATGAGAAAATCATTGCTAGTTTTGCCAGTGGGGAAGTAGATATCTTAGTCGGGACACAGATGGTTACCAAGGGACTGGATTTTGATAATGTAGGCTTAGTTGGCGTCATGAGCGCCGATCAAATGCTGCATTTTCCTGATTTTAGAGCAACAGAACGCGCCTTTCAATTGCTTTTACAAGTAAGTGGTCGTGCTGGACGGAAGAAAAAACAAGGAAAGGTATTGATCCAAGCGTTCAAAATGAATCATCCTGTCTTACGAGAAGTGAAGCACAATAGTTTTAAGGAATTCATGAAGCGGGAGATGGCGGAACGCCATGAGTTTTCTTACCCTCCTTTTCACCGCCTCATTAAGCTACAGCTCAAACATAAAAAAGTAGACATTGTAAACAAGGCTGCTCATTTTTTTGCAGAAGCGTTGCAATTGAAATTGGGTGACAAAGTACTAGGGCCTGCAACCCCTGGTATTTCTCGTATTCGCACCTATTATTTACGAGACATTATGATTAAGTTGAGTAAAAGTTCGGAGCAATTGGATTATACCAAAAAGCTTATCTTGGACATTCAAAATCATTTGCGTACTCAAAAAGGGTTCTCTACCATTCGCCTTATTATTGATGTCGATCCTTATTAGAATTAACAAAAATGCAGCCTAAGAAAATTGTAATTATCGGTGGTGGCTCAGCTGGAATGATGGCCGCAGAACAGCTAGATTCGCGTTATGAAGTACACCTTTATGAGCAAGGAAAAACCTTAGGACGCAAGTTTTTAGTCGCTGGCAAAGGTGGTTTCAACTTGACCAATCAAGCGACTGGAACTGCCCTTTACCAGCACTACTCTAAATTGCCTGCCTTACAACAAGCTTTACGTCAATTTGATAGCCAAGCCATGCGAGCATGGTTAGCTGATTTAGGTATTGTTACTTATGTGGGCAGTAGTCGCCGTGTTTTTCCATTGCAAGGCACCAAACCCATTCAAGTGTTACAAGCCTTGCGCCAACGACTAATTAACAAAGGCGTGCACTTGCATTATCAACATTGTTGGCAAGGCTTTGATGCCCAAGAACGGCTCTTAATCACCAACAAAGATGGGGCGACTCAAATCGTAGAAGCGGATTATTATATTTTTGCCTTGGGTGGCGCCTCTTGGGCAGTGACAGGCAGCAATCAACGTTGGTTAGCGCCTTTTCAAGCACTAGGCATTGCTACACCAGCTTTTCAAGCGTCTAATTGTGGGATTGAAATCCCTTGGCCGAGCGATTTTAAAGCGCGGTTTGCAGGGCAGCCATTGAAGAACATTGCGGTCTCTGTGGAGGGTTTTCAACTTCAGGGAGAAGCCTTGATCACCGATTATGGCTTAGAGGGCAATCTTATTTACCCCTTAGTTCCTGCTTTGCGCCCTGCTTTAAAGAAACACCAAAAGGCAAGTTTCTCCCTAGACCTAAAGCCCTATACCACCACAGAAAGTTTACAAAAAACCGCTTCTACCCCTCGCCTTCTTCCTAAAAACTATGTCCATGCGTTTAAGCTCCAAAAAGCAGCTTTTGCCTTAGCCAAATTATACACCAACAAAAACACTTATCTAAATCCCTCTCAATTTGCAGAAGCTATTAAAAACTTAAAAATCACCGCCACTAGCTTACGCCCCATAGAAGAAGCGATATCTACAGTTGGAGGCATTGATACAAAAGAGATTCAAAATCACTTTTCGCTTCAGCAAAAGCCTTCTATGTTTGTCATCGGTGAAATGCTAGATTGGGACGCTCCAACGGGGGGCTTTTTATTACAAGGTTGTTTTTCCACCGCTTCTGTCTGTGCCCATCACTTAAATCAACAACTTAAAACAATTTAAAACACTCAACATTTTAGATATTTTTTTTTAATACAAAAAGACTAGCCGCCATTATGTGTTCCCTAATGGTCCTCGTGCACTTACACAATTGCATCTTTTTTTTGAATAATTTTCCTTAAGCCTTCCTTCCGTCATTTTTTATTAGAATAGAACGACTTAAAGATAATGGGCTTTGGTGTTCGCTAAATATTGCCGTTCTTTGTATGCTGTTAAGTAGTTTCTTAACCGTTATCACACGGCCTTGCCGTTCTCTTGTTTACCACCTCAGAAGATCATTCACTTTATGGATTTTGTTGCTATTGATTTTGAAACGGCTACGCACCAGCGTTCTAGCGCCTGTGCAGTAGGTATCATTACCGTCGAAAACAGTATTATTACGGATCGTTATTATACCTTAATTCAGCCACCTGAGAATCTGTACAGTTGGCAGACAATACGGGTACATGGCATTCAGCCTGCCCAAACCATAGAAGAAGGAGATTTTTCGGATCATTTTCCTGACATTATTCAACGCTTAGAGGGCAAAACAATTGTCGCGCACAATGAGTCTTTTGATCGCAATGTGTTGCGCAGTACGATGGCTTATTACCACTTGGATTATGAGGATTATAGTTTGGGCTTTCGTTGGAAATGCACCTGCAAAATCTATCGCGCCAAAGGATATAAGCCTGCTAAATTAAGTACTTGTTGTGCGCGCAAAGGCATTGCATTGGATCATCACCATGCGCTTTCCGATGCAGAGGGGTGCGCACAATTGTATCTACAACAATTCACACCTTAATTAACTCCACAAACCCAAGCGCTCCGCTCTCAGCACCGATTTAACCATATTAAGAGCAGAAAGCCAGCCACCTGACAAGATTTTAATCATCCAACGCTCTTTCAATTGCATTTTGCGCATGATTTCCTTCGCATCGTATCCTTGCTCTTGCCAATGCAATACTCTACCGCTAAAGGTTTGAAAGAATTGTAGTTTTTGTTGTAAGAGGACTTTGCCATTTTGTTGTTCTTGGCTGTGGCTACACAATAAGCGTTCAAAGTCTAAGGCTAAGAGCTTTCTTAAGGAAGCCATTTGGGTGGCCATACATTCGTTGGCGACAAAATAGGTGATGTAGGGATGAACATAAATATCTCCTGAGAACAACCAGCCTTCTTGGGGTTCGTACAAAGCCAAATGATCAATGGCATGCCCTGGAGTATAGATCGGTGTAAATTCGTATTTAAAGGTTTTTAGGGTGGGGCCTACTTCTTGAATATATTGTACAGCAGTGTGTATGCCCCAAGTGAGGCGTTCTGCCAGAGAAACCTTGGGAGGATCTTTTAGTATTTTAATGCAAGTGCGATGGGCATACATAGGGATCGTTGGTTCTCTTTCATGCAATACCGCTAAGTTCCCTGTATGGTCCTCATGGTGGTGGGTTAGAAAAATCTGTTCTACAGGCAATGGCAACAAATCATCCAATACCTGCGCCCGCAACTTCCCTGGCCCTGTATCAATCAATAGGCCATCAACAAAATAAGCCTGTACAGAGAGTTTGTATCGATTAGCAAACAAATAGGACGTCCAGCGAAAGCGTTGTATTGGATCACTCATAGCTTATGCAAAAAGAATGTTGTACAACTCTTCTACTTTACCAACAGGGATGATTTCTACATCGTAATCTTTCTGATCAATTCCTTTCATATTAAAACGTGGTACAAAAATCTGCTCAAAGCCCAAGCGATTGGCTTCTTGTACTCGTTGTTCTGCCCGTTGTACGGAACGAATTTCGCCCGACAAACCAACTTCTCCCGCAAAACAAACATTACTAGGCAAAGTCACATCTTCCAAAGAAGAAATCAAGGCACTAATAATCGCCAAATCAATAGCAGGGTCATTCACTTTGATTCCTCCAGCAATGTTTAAGAAAATATCATTGCTGGCAAATTGAAAGCCACAGCGTTTTTCTAAAACCGCCAATAACATCCCCAAACGACGCAAATCAAAGCCTGTAGAAGACCGTTGAGGAGAACTATAGACAGACGTACTCACCAAGGCTTGCGTTTCAATCAACATGGGACGAATGCCTTCTAAAGTAGCCGCAATAGCCGATCCACTAACATCCTCTTCTTTTTGAGACAACAACAACTCTGAAGGATTGGATACTTCTCGCAAGCCTATTCCTTGCATTTCATAAATGCCTAATTCAGAGGTAGAACCAAAACGATTTTTGATCGTCCGCAAAATACGGTGGGTATAATTTCGGTCACCTTCAAACTGCAAGACCACATCTACAATATGTTCTAAAACCTTAGGCCCAGCAATTGCTCCATCTTTAGTGATGTGTCCAATGATAAAAACGGGCACATTGCTCTCTTTTGCATAACGTTGAAATTCCGTGGCGCATTCTCGCACTTGTGAGACACTACCAGGCGCGGATTCAATATGAGGCGAGGTAATGGTTTGAATGGAATCAATCACCAATAAATCAGGCTCTAACAATTGTGCTTGCATCAAAATATTGGTCAGACTTGTATCTGACATAATGTAACAATCGTCGGGCGTTTTGCCTAAACGGTTGGCTCGCATTTTAATTTGTTCCTCGCTTTCCTCTCCTGAGATGTAAAGCACTTTCGCCTCTACCCCCAAGGCCAATTGCAACATCAAGGTAGATTTACCAATCCCAGGCTCTCCTCCCAACAAAATCATAGATCCTTCTACCAAACCACCTCCTAAAACGCGGTTGAGTTCGCCGTCCTTCATGGTACGCCGTTGGGTAGAGCCTGTTTCGATCTGTTGTAACTTCTTGGGGCGAGGTTTTTCCTTTTTAGACCCTTTGCGCCAAGCTTTCTTAGCCGCCTCTTTAGGCGTGTCTTTTACTAAAACTTCCTCTTGAATGGTATTCCAAGCTTCACAGGCACTACATTGTCCTGCCCATTTAGAATACGTACTGCCACATTCGGTACAAGCAAATACTTTTTGAACTTTTGCCATATTGGGAGATAAAATGTTATTGTTGGATAGTTAATAAACAGAGCCTAAAATAGGCCCTTAAACAGTAACACAAGATACGCTTTTTTGAGGAGTTAAGCAATAGTAAAAATAGGCTTATTGCTTTTATAAAACGCTGACAGATGCCGCGTATCAGTAGACTATCAATAAACTGTTGTTTCTCAAAATAGGTGCTCCAATTTTAAACGGTTAGTTGAACATACTTTAACTAACTATCTTTTTTAAATTCTATTAATTCTGTTATTCCGCCTATTATCAAGAGTTTAAGATGACTTTACTAAAGAAAATATTTTCAGAGGTTGGGCTAGTTTTTTATTGTTTTTAACCATCTTTAAAGTTGGAAAAAGAGACCTCTTTTCATTCTTACCTTTTTAATAAAAACAACCTTACTCACCGCTCTAAAATTACGATACCATGATTACCTATTTTACTAAATTCTTGATGGTGCTGAGTTGCACCTTACTCTATCAAACGGTTGCCTTTGGACAATTTAGACAGATTGGTAATGGCATAGTAGGGTCGCAACTAAGAGAAGAGTTGGGGCGTTCCACTGCCATTAGTCAAAATGGAGAAATAATAGCAGTAGGGATGCCACTTCATGATGGGCCTAATAGAACTAGTAGTGGTAGGGTACAAATCTATCAATGGAATGGAATCACTTGGCAACAACAGGGCTTAGATATAGTTGGTACACGATCAAATAGCAATACAGGAAGCGCAATCAGCATGAATGCGGCTGGTACTATGATTGCTATTGGTTCTGTAGCACACAGTGGTATTTATTCTTATGGTGGTTTAGTCAGAATTTATGAATGGGATGGAACCGCTTGGATACAAAAAGGTCTAGATTTACATGGGTTAGCCGCAGGTGACAATTTAGGTAGCTCTGTTAGCATGAGTAGCACTGGAAATACAGTAGCCATTGGTGCCGTGGGAAATCCCACGAATGCAGGATATGCTAAGATCTATGAATGGAATGGGACCGCTTGGGTTCAAAAAGGTGTGAACATAATTGGTGAAGCTGCAGGAGATAAGTCAGGACATGCCGTTAGCATTAATGCCAATGGAGATGTTGTAGCAATTGGTGCTTATCAAAATGATGGCAATGGAAATAATGCAGGGCATGTTAGAACCTATGAATGGGATGGAACTACTTGGATACAAAAAGGTACTGATATAGATGGAGAAGTTACTGGAGATGAATCAGGATATGCTGTTAGTATAAATGCTGCTGGAAATATTCTAGCGATTGGAGCTTATAACAACAGTGACAATGGGTCTGGTGCAGGACATGTAAGAATTTATGAATGGAGTGGAACCGCTTGGGTTCAAAAGGGTATCGATGTGGACGGCGAAGCGGCAAATGATAAATCTGGTTATTCTATCAGTATTAGTGCCAGTGGAAATATGATAGCAATTGGGGCGTACCGAAATAAGGGAATCTATACCAATAGTGGTGGTACCCCTGGCCATGTTAGAATCTATGAATGGAATGGAACCGCTTGGATACAAAAAGCGATAGATATAGATGGAGAAGCACGATATGACTATTCTGGTTGGTCGGTTAGCCTTAGTGCCAACGAAAATGCTGTAATTATTAGTTCGCCAGCAAGTGATCTTGGTGGAATTGCAACAGGAGCTGTTCGTGTTTTTGAACTCCCCACTATTTATGGGCAAGCCTATTTCGATGTTAATCAAAATTGTCAAAAGGATACGCTTGAAATTGGTCTAGCCAATAGAAGATTAATAATCAATCCAGGAAAAATAGTAGTACAAACAGATGTCAATGGTTACTGGAATCATGACACCTTACCTATCGGGAATTATACCATTACAACAGACACAACTCCTACCAATAACTATCAAGCCTGTGCCACTACCTATTCTTTTAGTGTAACAACTCCAGATAGTTCAATGCAACTTCAACCTATTGGATACCAAGCGATCAAGCAATGTACGGCACCTGCTATCTCTATCAATGCTCCATTTTTACGCCCTGGTTTTTCGAATCAGAAAGTATATGTGCGCGCTTGCAATGAATCTGATGGAACAGCGATACTAGATAGCGCTTATGCAATCATTACATTAGACTCTTTATTTACAGTAGATACCGCTTCACTAAATTATAGCTCTTTGGGCAATGATCAATATAGAGTTGACCTCATAGACATCTACCCTAGTCAATGTATTAACTTTTGGCTAAGTGGCACCTTATCAGTCAATGCCACATTAGGTAGTTCTTTGTGTATGGAGGCCGCTTTGTACCCTATAGATTCTTGTGCCTTGGATTCTATCCCTAATACCAATGTTGGTATTCCTTGTACAACTCCTTATGATTTTTCTCACCTAATTATTAATTCGGCTTGTATTAACAACACCATGTCTTTTACGATCACCAATGTAGAAGGAGCTATGAATTGTTGGAGTCAAGTAAGACTCTACATGGATGGTGTGTTAGTTCGGCTAGATTCTGTGCAGTTACAGTCAGGACAAAGCCAAACCTTGAATTTTGCAGGCGATGGCCGTACTTGGCGTATGGAAGTTGACCAACACCCTTTACATTGGGGCAATTCTCAACCTTCTACTACAATAGAATTATGTGGCAATGCAGCGAACTGGACGTCTGATTTGGTCAATATTCTGCCTCAAGATGATGCCGACCCTGTAATCGATATTTATTGTGGTTTGGTGAGGGGTTCTTATGATCCTAATGATAAAACTGGCTTTCCAACAGGTATTGGCACCACTCATGATATTTTACCCAATCAAAATTTAGAATACATTATCAGGTTTCAAAATACGGGCACAGACACCGCCTTCACAGTAGTGATTAGAGATACCTTGTCTACGGATTTTGATATTTTTTCGGTGCAACCTGGAGTAAGTAGTCATGACTACAATTTCAGAATGTATGGGCCTAGAGTGCTGGAATGGACTTTTAGTAACATTATGTTACCAGACAGCAATGTCAATGAGCCCCTGTCCAATGGTTTTGTAAAATTTGAAGTCCAGCAACAACCGAACTTACCCAATGGTACTCTATTGGAAAATTCGGCAGGGATTTATTTTGATTTTAATACCCCTATTATCACCAATACAAGCATCCATACTATTAATGATGGGGTAATTTTCTTAGATCTTACAGAGGTTATTACTAAAGAAATGGCCCTCAAAGTGTATCCTAATCCAACACAAGATTACATCACTATTGAGTTGAGTGAAGAGGCCACTGCAACGATAACCATCCTCAACAATTTAGGGCAAGTTATCCTTTCTAAACCCTCCACAGGAAAAAATACTTCTATCCAATTAAAGCAATTACCCGCAGGCATTTATTATTTATCGATTCATGATGGGGTACAAACTGCTGTTCAAAAAATTATAAAACAATAGCAATATCTTCCAAAGAGAAGATTTTAGTTCGATTTATGGTAGTGTATAAAGTGTAAGGTTATTTATTAGCTTAGAGTTTGTTTAAAATTNNCCGATACTAAGTTGAAGGCAGGTTCATAAAGGCTTGTTTTTCATTGATAAAAAATTTAAACTTGCTCTTACTTCCAAAGCCAGAATCTAGCCTTACACTTATAACACTCCGCATTTATAAGTACTAACAGATCCACCACATCAATAATTGGAATCGTTTGCGACTCCATTCAAAACTTCCTAATGAACTTTCTAGATTTTTGCACCCATGTTCACCCTTTACCCATCCCTGTTCAAGAAGCCTTAATGGCGATCACGCAAATAACCACCAAGCAAAAAGGAGAGGCACTTCTAAGACAAGCGGGCTATTGCAAGCAGTTATTTTTTATTCAAAAAGGTCTCGCTAAACTCTGCTTTCAACAAGAAGACAAGGAATTCATTATGCGTTTTTTTCCAGCAGGTATTCTTTTTACAGAAATGACCAGCCTTATTAAACAACAGCCTTCTACCTATGAAATTATAGCTTTAGAGCCTTTAGAAGTAGTACTCATCCCCTATTACAAATTTGAACAATTGTGTAGGGAACATCATGCATTAGAAACTTTTTTTAGAAAATTTCTAACTATAGCCCACCTTAATATGATGCACAGAGTAAGTGAGCGCCTAGACAGTGATGCCAAACAACGCTATAAGAATTTCCTCCATCAATATCCTGACCTTATTCAGCGCATTAGTTTGGGCAACTTATCCAATTATTTAGGCATCACGCAGGTTTCTTTAAGTAGAATTAGAGCAGAAAAATAACGTTTTTATCATTTGATAAAAGACCCCAGTCTACAATCTTGTACTTTTGAAGTATGTTATTAATCGCCTCAAAACTACACACAAGTATGACTACCCCCAACAACACGTTAACGCTTGTCAATCGCCATTTAGATTATAACAGTGTTCATTTAATGGCTCCTACATCACATCATTTTGTGCATCTAGCAGCGGTTCTAGACACGCATAGGTTCCCATTTTTTATAGGAAGCAGTCGCCCCAAGAAGCAATTTTTGCAACAGTGCAAAAACTGGTGCCAACAGCTAGAACGGGTACCCAATATAGTAAGCGCTGTAGTTTTTAAGGCCATTCTCCTCCCTCCTGGGAGCGGGATGAACAGCTCAAAGAACAATGCTGAGGCCTTTGATGTAAGTGTTTTAATAGAAGTAAAAAATGTAGAAGAGTTAACCCTATTAGATGCTTTTCAGGCACTAAAAAAGGCTTTTGAACAACACCCCTACCATCACGTTGTACAGGCTTCCAATGCGCGGCGTATTGGCCCTGTCGATCATCAAAAACAAGGCGTATTCTTATTCAATTATTTTAAAGCGGTTGATTTAGCACAAAATCTAGGCATTTGGGAATATACCGCAGGATGGTTTGAGGAGGAAACCAATCTAGATAATTCTACCTTACTCCTTCCTTTAGCCATTACTACAAGTCCCTATTCCGTCATTAATCATTGTCGCTGGAACCACCTAAGAGATATCCTACCTTCACTTATTTTTAAATCTAGTTTTCAGAAGTATGTTTTGGATAATTTTAAAGCCAACCAAGTTGTAGCGCAGCCTATTTTGTATAAAATAGCTTAAAAAAGTAATAAATGATGGAGAAAAAACCTTGATCCTCTTTAAAATGCTGCCACTCATCAGTACATCTTATCCTTATTTTTTACAAAGTTCCTTTAAACTGATCCCTGTGGCTTCCTTCAACTGTTCTTCAAAAAATGGAATGGTTTTCATTAAATCATACTTCGGAGAAATGAAACAAAACATCCAGTACCCAACGCCTAGGCTTTGAAAGGTCTTTTCAAGAAATTGCTCCAAGGTCAGGTTTAGACGGAAGACTTTATAGGAATTATAAGTAGAGGCAAAATTCAGCCGCACATTCTTTTTATTAGGGCTAACAAATGCCGTCCCCATATCTTCATAGCGACAAAGAATGTTTTTATTCAGTACATCAATCCAACTAGCAAATTCAATGACGCCCCCCGTTCCTTCTTTGCTCCAAGAAAAACGCTGTCCACCCAATACCAAAGCAATATGTAGCAACTGATAATGATGTGCTTTCAGTTCTCCCCAATTCGCCAGTGCCAAATCATGGACAATGGAAGGGATAACAGGTAATTTTAGTTCTAGTAATCCTTTGTCAAACGAAGCATGTAAATACTTAAATCCACCAGCTTCCGTAAAGTCAACTACCTTGGCTATATATTGTAATAAGGTTTGATGAAAAGAAGGATCTAGTGCTGGAATTGTAAGGGCATTAATGGGAGGTATTGATGTCGGTTCTTTCGATTTTAGTCGCTCAATAAGACCTATGTCCTCTATCCTTTCAGCAATTTCCAAGGCTGTACTGTTCTTTTGAATCTTACGTTTCTTAACCGTTTTGATTCTTTTATTCTGAGTTGTTAGGGTCGTATCCGCCCCATAAGCTAAGAGTAGTTCAACCATGCGCACATCTGCATGAGCAACCGCCAATTGCAAGGGAGTTAGGCCAGCAGCACTGTATTCATTTACCAAAGTTGGGTTTTTCTCCAAGTAGAATTTCACCAAGGTGTACTTAAATTTGAGGCCTTTTTTTGACTTCAAACCAATCAAGCGGTGCATAAACCCATCCCTTCGAGCGCCATGCTCTATGTATAAAAACAAGTAAGGAATGTGGAAACAATAGCTGCTGCAAATAATGTCCAATACATGCTCTTCTATATCTTCACAATACTCATCAACGTGTATAGAATTAGCAGACATTCCCGCCTCCAACAAGAAGGCTACCTTTTCATAGTTATAAAGGGTATCGTTATTTAATGGAGGGCTAGATAGCAACTGTTTATATCGTTCATTATGAATATCTATTCCCTGTTCCAACAACCACTTTATACTACGACTTGTCAAACAAGAGCAGTAATAAACACTACTTAAAAGATCGTCTATTGCAACCTGATGTTTAGTAAATAAGCTGGCTAATTGAATAAAATCTTCATCACAAAAATCTTGTCTTCCAGTGTAAGTTCCTACAACATCACTAGGGGTCAAATAATGATACCCTTCCGATTGCATTATTATTGCCTCGTGGAATTTATTCTCTAGTAAGTACTCTAATAAATCAGGATATTCTAAGAAAGACTGCTTGATATAATTGTAAACAGAATACCTATATTTGTGCATTCCCTCCTCTGCTACTTTTTCACTAACAAATAATAATTGCTCAGGAGCAGTGATATAAGCGTTGAGTTGATCTATTTTCTTGTTCTCTAGGAAGTACTTTACTTGATTATAAAATGCTTTGTTTAAAATCAGCTCTTGCATTTACTTCTCATTATTAAAGTAAATCTTATAGTACTTCATCTCCTTCTCCTCGTCATAACCGCGCTCTAAAAAGCCCTCTGCTTGCGCTTGCGAAGAGAGAATTTTAATCTCCATTTCGGTATCCAATTGGATTTTATTTTTGAAGCCACGTTTGGCTTTTTCTACCACAGGTTTGCTAATAAAAAAGCCTTCTTCTGCGGTATCTTCAATGCCTAGCTTTTCTTGAAAATCTTGCTTTTTTGCTTCAAAAGCGTCTATCTTCTCATAATCGTCTTCAAAGATTACTTCCTTGAACTGCTGCTCGTCAAACTCTTTGTAGTGTTCAAAATAATCCTTAGAGCGATTTAAGAAATCGACTCCTTCATTCTTATCTTCTTCTTTAAAAGCGGTCTTGCCAAACTCTTTACAAAGATCCAAATAAGCTTTGGTTTGAAAACGATTGTTTTGGACTTGCGTAATCATCAAGAATTCATCTTTCCAATACTTTGCATCCGCACTTTTTAGATCGACAGAAACCACTCTATAGCCTGTGTCTTTATTCAAATTGAAGACCAAACAGCCTTTGTCCAGTTTTGCAATATCTGTCCCTTCTTCAAAATCCAAGGTCCACTCTTCTTCTTCGTCTAATTTCAGTTTTAAGTAGGTATCCTTATTTTCTGCCTTGAAAATACCAATGGCGTCCACCATTTCATCATCAACAATACAGTCTTTAAAATACGCTACATAAAGCTCTCCTCCTTTGACTTTGACATGGTTCGATTTCTCATAGAGATGTTTGAGAATATTAATCGACTGGTCATAAAAGTTATTCTCTACATCATCAAAAATATAGGTGCAATAGTTGTAAAT
Source organism: Aureispira sp. (assembly GCA_050633105.1). GTDB lineage: Bacteria > Bacteroidota > Bacteroidia > Chitinophagales > Saprospiraceae > Aureispira. The sequence continues at coordinate 27,189 of JBOEFW010000057.1, forward strand.
CTCATTCATACTCAAATCCACCTCATGGTTGAATTCGTAGATTTCTTCCAACTTAAAACTACCTAAAAAATAGCTCATCAAGACTTCCAACAACTCATCGGTTAAGTTGAATAGTTTTTTGGCTACTCTAATGCCTTCATCTTGTGATTTATTGCCCACTTTGTGCAAAACCAATTTGTCCATCGTCACTTCATCGACGTGTATACTTTGTTCCATTGAGTTGGTAATTATAATTTCCCTAAGTCTCCTTAGAGAAGTCTGTATAAAATAAAAATTTGAAAGGCTACTTCGTACCTTCTAAACCATAGTAAAGATAAGGATAACTATCATCTACTTTAGGCAAGACGGCTTTTTGATCGTCTGTCAGTTGAGCGTAAGCAGCTTTTACATACCATTGCGGATTGTGATAATGGCATATTTTATAGGTTACAAATATAGACCCGCTATGTTGACAACGCTTAACGCGTCGGCGTGTTTTTTTTCCTTCTTTGGTATCGTGTTCACAAGCAATGTGGTTACATTTTTTCATCGCAGGCGACAAGAAACTTCGTTCAAAGGTATTCTGATACAGTTTATACTTTCCTAGTTTCTCTTCATCATACCAATTCCGCTGTCCTACATGGTGGTATTTATAGCCTGGTGCCCAAAGTAAGGTCACAGGGTCTCTGTAATATTCAAATCGTTGAATACGGTTCGGTAAGAGCTCGTTTGCCTTTTTGATAAATGCACGATTGCCAATTGTTCGTGGACAAGCATAAGCATAGACATTCTGTATATTGTAGCCACTAGCTTTGAGGTAAGTCCCTGTGACAACAGATAAGGCCGCTCCTAAACTGTGTCCTGCCACCCATATTTTCTTATTCTTAGCCCCCATTTCTGCTAAAGCAGTGAGCAATTCGTCTCGCACCAAATCAAAACTCAACCAAAACCCCGTATGAATGCGTGTGCCGATTAAAGCCCCACCTCCTGCATGTTGGTTAATTCTAAAATCTGTTCCCAGCCATTCTGCCCATTTATCCTCTCCAACATCATCCGTTCCTCTAAACAAGATAAAAATCGTCGTTGGAGTAGAAACCACCATCAATTCAGGATCTAAACCTGCTTTGTATTTCACCCCCATAAAGCGGGCATCTTCGGTATGTGCTTTGTGCAAATAGCGAAACTCAATCGCATCCTCCGTTCCTTCTAAATTGGTAGAGGCTGCTGAAGCTACGATAGGAGCTGTTTGAAAATAATGCTGAAAGCGGGCTCGATAATACGCTTCAAAGTTCTCATCATTCACACAGGTATTCTCATCTAGCCACTCTGTAGATTGCAAGGTATCCAGAACTTGACCATTGTTTTTTAAGTAGCGCATTTGGTAATCCAAGCGCTGTGCATACATCATTTCTGTCATCTTTGCCAAAAGAAAAGCATTAACATGGTTCACACCAGAAGCCGTATCATCGAAGTATTGAATACAAGCATGTTCTTCTGTGGGCATGGAAACAGGTGCAAAAGTAGGCATTTGTGCCCAGCTTTTAGAGAGGAATAAGAAGCAAGAAAACAGAAAACAGGTAATACGTAGAAGCACAGTGCGTAGTTGTTTTGTAGGTCAATAAACTTTCTCTATAATAAGAGCCATACCGTTCTGATTATAGAAAATATTTAATGCTGTGGAATTCTCACCACAATCTTGCCAAATTGCTGTCCTTCTTGCATATAATCAAAAGCTTCTTGCCCTTCTTCCATACTCCAAGTACTATCAACAATTGGCAGTAATTTTTTAAGCGCTACAAACTCTAACAAGCGTTCAAATTCTGCGCGACTGCCCATGGTAGAACCAAGAATTGATAATTGTTTCCAAAAGACCCGCTGGGGGCTAACAGAAAATTTGCCTCTAGTTCCCCCATAAAACACCAATCGTCCTCCAGGGGCCGCGATGTCGATCAGGCGTTTGAACCCTTCGCCACCAGCACTGTCTACCACTACATCAAATTCGCCTCCTGCTTCTTCGCGCAGTTGCTTATGCCAATTTTCTGTTTTGTAATTGGCGCCGCCAGCTGCCCCTAATGCGATAGCACGTTGTATTTTTTTATCAGAACTAGAGGTCACATAAACTTGCGCCCCTAGGGCAACAGCCATTTGAAAAGCCATTAAGGCCACTCCTCCTCCAATCCCTGAAATCAGAATGCGATCCTGTTCATTGGCTTGTGCTCGTACAATCAAAGCCCGAAAGGCCGTGAGGCCAGCCAAAGGCAAAGCAGCGGCTTCTTCAAAACTGAGGTGGTTAGGCTTGGCAAAAACTTGTTGGACATCAACCACCACATATTGTGCTAAACAGCCATCATCTGGCATTCCTAAAATTTGATAATCTTTGGGTTGTACGATGCCGTCTTCCCAACCAATTCCAGGTAGGATAATGACCGCTTGATGGAGCCAATCAGGGTCCACGCCTTCTCCTAAACGTACAACTTGGCCAGCGCCATCAGAGCCTAAGACAACAGGTGTTTTTATTTGAGCATAAAGCCCTTGTTGAATGTAGACATCGCGGTGGTTGAGCGCCGCGGCATAAAGTTGTATTAAGACTTGCCCTTTTCCAGGAGTAGGTGTTTCGACTTCTTGGCAAACAAGCGATTCTTTAACAGCAGGAAGAACTAATGCTTTCATGATCATAATAAGAATATCACAGACAGCACTTCTTGGACTAGCCAATTGATTAGCGCTTACCTGAACGTGAAATGATTTTGGTGTAAGGTAGCCACTTTCTGAACATTCTGCGTTGTTCCTCTGTAAAATTGTTACCACCAATATAAACCGTATTTAAGTTTTTAAGTTGATCTAAGGCCTGTGGCAATTCGCTAAAATTATTGTAACGCAAGTCTAGTACTTCTAAATTATCCATCGCCAAAATTTCTTGGGGTAAAACCGCAAAATCATTATTGCTTATATCCAAATATTTGAGCTGTTTAAGGTTTGCTATAGAAGTTGGCAATTTATTCAACGCATTTTTAGAAAGATTGAGGCGTTCCAGTTTGGCCAGTTTACTCAAGCATTCTGGTACTTCTATCAATTCATTGTTTTGTACAGTGAGGCGTTGTAGATTAGAGAACAGGCTAATATCTTCTGATAAATGGGTCCATTTTTCATCAGCAATAACCAATACTCGTTCGCTACCAGCAGTAGAACGTTGATCATCTGTTGCGGCCCAATATCCTTCAGGGTAAGCTGTTTTAGAGCACGCTACTAAAAGAAAAAAGAGAAGCAAACTGAGAGCATATAGCGCTTTCATAATGGAATGTTTTGGTAGTAATCAATAAAACAACAAAGTTCTTAAATCGGGAAGAAAAACCTTACTGCAAGACTATCAAGGATAAAAATAACAAAAAAACCAGCAACTATAAAATCCAATCACTGGCTATATGCCATTTATCGTTCCATCGATCGTTTCTTTCTTTAACTATAAGCCCCTGTTCTTTCAACAATGATAGGAAACTCTTTGTAAATGCTGAATGGCTTACCAGAACGCAAACGCTGCTTCAATGGAGCGAGCATATCGCGAATCCTTTTTGTTTTGATACGCTTGTAAGAACGGTTTAAGACAATGGCAAAATGTGGTTCCATGGCCAACTTTTTTCCTGCAACCCAATAAATTCCACGCTTGACGTACATGATTTCTCCCAACTTATAAGGCTTGCCCTTAAATTCTTCTGTTGAACGCCATTTGAGCAATTTACCTATCACTAATACATAGTCAAGATCTGTATTGTAGCTTTTTATGGAATCATCGTCACTCTTCTTTTTCTTATAGGGATAATCAGCCATGATAGTCACTGGCTGAATCATCATATAAGGCTTACTGAGCATGTATTTATAATCGCGTTTGAGTTGATCGTTCAATTCACTCTTTGTATAGCGTTTGATATCTCTATGATCGCTCTTAGAGTTTTTGGTAATATCTAAACGCGCCTTTCTCTTTTCTTTTTTGTACGGTAAGATAGGATCTGGCTTCTGATTAGAACTTCCAAGTAAATCTCCTAGAATACCTCCTGCATCTTCTTCCTCCTCTTCTTCTTCTGTTGCTGTTTCTTCTGAAGACGTGTTGTCCTTATCCTCTGAAAAGAAAGAAGATAAAAGATCTTCTTCTTCCTCTTCAACTACTTCTGGTTCAGGGACAGGTTCTTCTTCAGGCTCTGGCCCAAAGAAGGAAGATAAAACATCCTCTTCCTCATTTTCTTCTTCTGGCTCTGGTCCAAAAAAAGAAGAAAGAACATCTTCGTCCTCTTCTGTTTCTTCTTCCTCGTTAAGGAAAGAAGCTAACAGATCTTCATCACTTTCTACTCCTTGTGAATCGTCTTCTTCTTGGAGAAAAGATGCTAAGTCGTCTAATTCATCTGCCATAAGTACATGCTGTTTGATTGCTTATCAATGGTCTATAATCCCTTGCAGAACTATTACTTAACGGCTTATAATGCTTTAAAGGGCATACAAAGGCTAAGTGTATTCAAGATAACACTATTATGAGAAAAGACCAATTGGAAAGCACATTTTCTTAACGTCTACGCCAGCGAATCCACCAAGGCAGTTCATTCTTAGTCACTTTGTAGTAAGGTTCATTTTGGGCACCAAAACTTTCATAAAAACGAGCAATGCCCTCTACCGAAGAGCCTTCAAAATCAATATGACGATGGGTATCTGCTTCACGTTGTATCGTAGCATCTAATAAATAGGCCATTGCCCCCACTTCTTTTCCTTTGATCGTGGTCACATTCAATAGGTTAATAAGGGCTGCTTTATCAAAAATAAAAAAGATAGCAGCACAAAGTTCTTGATCAGCATTATAAGCTGCTGTAATCGCGCCTTTCCCTCTATGAAGACAGTTCCAGATAATTCTAGAAGCTGTATGATACAAGGCATCAGGGTGTTTTATTCCCTTCGCTTCTTGCGCTTGTTTAACCGTTTCTACAAACTTATCTGGGGCCATATTACCTGTGAGGAAGAGGTTGCTGTTGCGCCCTTTTTTGATGTTGCGTTTTGTATTTTTAGAATAAGCGGCATACAACTCCTCATAAGGCTTGTTGAGTTGTAAGAGATAATTGGGCTGGCTCACTACTTCATATTCTTTGAGCTGCATCACACTGGCATTTCCATCATTTAAAGGGATGTCCCAATACTTAAATTCATCAGGAATCGCCGCTAAAAATTGACTAATCCGCTCTTTGGAGCGAACATTAACCGTAAATAAACCCAATTGTTGGCAAAGGTGTGGTTGGTAAATTTGCTTGATTTTGAAGAGTTTATCGTTCCAAACTAAAGGAAAAACAGATTGGTAATCGCCTTCGACTAAGCCCATCCATTCACTGGTTACATTATCCAAATACCAAGTATAGCCATAGATTTTGCTATTCGCCGCATAATGCACACAACCATTCCATTTGGGTTCTTCTATCTCCTCGCGCTTTAACAATCGTATTTCCATGGTAGATTTCCTTTGTTTATTGTTAGTGTTAAACAACACTCTAATTAATGGGTTCACCTTTTAAGGAAAACAAATTCCCTATAAAAAAAACAGTCCCGAAATTCGGGACTGTTTTTAAGCTATTAATTGGATCCTAATGGCTTATTCTTCTTCAAGAAGACCATTAAAGTATTCTACAAATTCATCGACTGTTTTAGCCCCCAAATCGCCATTTTCTACGCCTTGTAGACGAACAGAAACGGTTTGTGCCTCTACATCTTTCCCTCCGACGATCAACATGATTGGAATTTTCTTAAGCTCTGCATCTCTAATTTTACGTTTTAAAGACTCATTTCTATCATCAATATAACCGCGGATATCCTTGGCTTCCAATTGATTTTTCACATTGGTTGCGTAGTCATTAAAGTTATCCGAAATTGGTAAAATAGCGTATTGCTCTGGTGTTAACCACAATGGAAATTTACCTGCAGTATGCTCAATTAAGACGGAAATAAAACGCTCTAATGATCCAAAAGGCGCTCGGTGAATCATTACTGGACGATGCTGTGCATTATCCGCTCCTGTGTATTGCAAATCAAAACGCTCTGGTAGATTATAATCTACTTGAATCGTTCCTAATTGCCAAGAACGGCCAAGAGCATCTTTCACCATAAAGTCTAGTTTCGGACCATAAAACGCCGCTTCTCCTAACTCTGTTACGGTTTTCAAATCCAACTCTGATGTTGCTTCAATGATAGCACTCTCTGCTGCGTCCCAATTTTCTTGAGAACCAATGTATTTTTCTGGTTTTTCAGGGTCACGCAAAGAAATTTGAGCCGTAAAATCTTCAAAGCCCATTTTTCTAAACACCAACAAGGTTAAATTTAGTACCTCAATAAATTCTTCTTTTAACTGATCTACGGTACAGAATAAATGGGCATCATCTTGTGTAAAACAACGTACACGAGACAAGCCGTGCAATTCTCCACTTTGTTCGTAGCGATAAACCGTTCCAAACTCAGCAATTCTCAAAGGAAGTTCCTTATAAGAATGCGGCTTGTGGGCGTAAATTTCACAATGATGCGGGCAGTTCATAGGTTTTAACATGAACTCTTCTCCTTCTTTGGGTGTACCGATGGGTTGGAAACTATCTTCCCCATATTTTTCGTAGTGCCCAGAAGTGATGTATAAATTTTTGTGGCCAATATGAGGGGTACTTACCAATTGATAACCACGTTTGATTTGTTCTTTTGTTAAGAAATCTTGTAGGCGATTGCGTAGAGCTGTTCCTTTGGGTAGCCAAATTGGTAATCCTTGGCCTACCTTCTCAGAAAACATGAATAATTCTAATTCCTTTCCTAACTTTCTATGGTCACGTTTTTTCGCTTCCTCGATCATTGCCAAGTAAGCTTTGAGCTCTTTGGCCTTTGGGAAAGTAACCCCATACACCCGTGTCATCACAGCATTTTCTTCATTGTTCTGCCAATAAGCACCAGACAATTTGGTCAACTTAATCGCCTTAATAAATCCTGTATGTGGAATGTGTGGCCCTCTACACAAGTCGGTGAAATCTCCTTGCTTGTAAAAAGTAATGCTGCCATCCTCTAATTTTTCTAGCAATTCTAATTTGTACTCATCTCCTTTTTCCTCGAAATAAGTAATGGCGTCAGCTTTGCTGATAGAAGAGCGGTCATAGGTGTTTTTCTGACGTGCTAATTCTAACATTTTTTTCTCTATCGCTTCAAAATCGTTGCTAGAAAGCGTTCTGTCCCCTAAATCAATGTCATAATAGAAGCCATTTTCTAAAGAAGGGCCTGCTCCAAATTTCACGCCTGGATAAAGTGCTTCTAGTGCTTCTGCCATTAAGTGGGCAGAAGAGTGCCAAAAGGTTTCTTTTCCATCTTGATCTCTAAAGGTTAACAACTGTACGCGAGCATCCGTTTCGATAGGACGCGTGGCATCCCAAATCTCTTGATCGACCTTGACAGCCAATACATTTCGCGCTAAGCCTTCACTAATTGATCGGGCAATGTCTAAACCTGTTACCCCTGAGTCATACTTACGAACGCTGCCATCAGGAAGAGTGATGTTAATCATGCTTGTTTTTTTTAAATTTCAGCTTTATTTATCGTGTACTTAGCTGAAAGTGTTTGTTTATAAAAAAATAGAGGGCTAGATACCTCCTAGCTCCCCTTTGTTGAAGCAAAGTAATAATTTTTTGCTAGATGAACCCTCTTTAAACGGAAGTAGTTCCTGTAGATAATACCTTGGTGGTCTTTTTAGTAAGATATATAGGGTTTGAATTACTTTTACTATTTTTTTTTGCTATTATTATAGAGGCAATAACACCTTAATATTGTTATTTCTAACAATCTAAGCGATCCTATTTTTTAAACTGTACAAGCAATCATTCAAAATAATTTATAGTCTAATTATGATTCTTTTTGCACTGCTCTTCATCAAAAAATAGCAGCCTTAGCGAGCTAAGGCAATATTCTTTTCTTTGATTAGCACTAAAAACAAGCACAATTTTAACTATATCTAATTTTACCTGCTTACTTAAAATGCACCAACATGCTTCAAGATAAATATCAAAGCGTTTTAGCCTTAGGACAAGAACTCAACATTCAAGATGGCGATGTCCAAGAAGAAGATGGTAAACTAAAAATTTCAGGGAAAGCACAAACTCCTTACGAAAAGGATACTTTGTGGAATGAAATCAAACGTGTAGGTGGCGATGCTCCTACGGATATCGAAGTTACTCTTGAGGTGCTAGATGAAAGCCGCTATCATACCCATACAGTAGTAAAAGGAGATACTTTAGGCCATATTGCCAAGCATTATTATGGTAAAGCCAATAAGTATCCTCAAATTTTTGAGGCCAATCGTGACATCTTAGATGATCCAAATAAGATTCGTCCAGGTCAAGCTTTAAACATTCCTAACTTAGGTTAGAACGAAGCACTATCGTTACAACAAAAAGCCGTTTCAAATAGAATTTGAAACGGCTTTTTGTTGTTATATCTTTGCTCTATTTCTTTTTCTCCTTATCCAACACCGTCAAGCGAGCTCTGGCACGGCTATGCAAGGTTGCTTGATACTGGTCTGGTTTTTCTTTGAGGCAACGCTCATAATAACTTCGAGCTTCTTTCCACTCTTCCCTAGATTCATGCACCATTCCTGCCTGTAAAGCAGCATTACAGGCATAATAATAAGGCTTCTTTGTTCCACGTTTTAGGGTTTCATCAAAAGCCTCTAAAGCTAAGTTCTTCTTCCGCATTTTTTGGTAGATTCGTCCTTTTCTATAAAAGTACTCTACTTGTTCTTCCTCTTCTTTCAGTTCTTTAATAGGGCATTGTTCCAAAACATTGTAAGCCTTATCATAATACCCTCCATCATAATATAGGCGGGCTTGTAAGAGTTGTAAGTGGGGCTGTTTTTTGGTCTTTGCAACTTCCATTTCATTCATTGCAGAACGATCTGTACTTATAAAATGCTCTCCCTTCCGCTCCACTTGTTGCATGTAGTAGAAGTATTGATTTTTATCCTTGTTTAATAAAGCGATCCAAGCTAACCGTTGATAAGCTTCCTTGATGCTATTGGCACCGCGATACATTTCCAAGAAGTTCTTATAGTGTTCTTCCGCATTTTTATCAAGGCGGTAGAGTTTACAATGTCCTTTGAATAATTCTAACTGAGGAAAAGGGTATTCTTCCTCTGCTGCTTTTCTTTGTTCTAATAACAATAAGCCTTGTTTACTCTTACCAATTTTGAGGTATCGAGCCACCAAAATATAAGTCGCCATTGGATTATTAACAGGATCTAATAGAGCGGTGTTGAGTGCCCCCCAAGCATCTGGATCATCGTTGCCCATATACAACAATAACATACTGTACAATTGTTGTACTTCTTCATTAAAAATGAAGTCAGCGTGCTGTTTTCCATGCTGAATCACTTCCTGTAATTCTGATAGTCCTTGCTCTACATTACCCTTTAGGCCTGCCAAAGAAGCGCCCCATTGGTATTTGCCAGGGATAGCACCAACCATAGTATGCAAAATCCCCAAAGCGCGTTTATTCAATAAAAAATCAGGGAAACGCTTTTCATTGCGTTCTAATAAAACGGCCGCTTTTTTAATGCTTTTGAACGCCAACATATTGTCTTGATACAGCGCATAAATCATCGCCCAGCGCAAGTGTACATCAGCTTGTGTATACAGGGTATAAGGATCTTGCTCTGAACCTTGCTCTAGCCACGCTAAACGTGCTTCTTTACGCTCCATATACTTTCCGTAAATTGCTTTGGGGCGGCCATCTACAAATGCAAAATAGAAATCCAAATAATCTTCTAAGTAATGTGGGAGTAAATTAAAACTCTTGGCCTTCTTAGCCGCTTGAATCCGCGGTGCCGCTTCCATTAGACGCAAGTGCAAAACGTCTGTTAGTATCTCTTCTAAATTGTCATCCCATTTAAAAAAACCTGACTGGTTAATATCCGTCAATTCCGATTGGGCAACGCTAGAGGTGGCGGCCACCAGTAGGATGAATAAGTAGAAAGAATGGTAAAGATATTTCATTTGGGGAGCATTGATGGTGAAAAAAAAGACCTTGAAAAACGAGTTGTTTTCCAAGGTCTCTACTACAATCTTTATTTTTGACTATTGGCAATTAAAGCACCGTCAACAAAAAAACATTATTTATGCTTTTTCTTCTAGTGCTTCTGCTGCTTCTCTTTCTAATTCTTCCAAAGAAGTTTCGATGTTAGAGGCTACCAAAATTCTAGCACAGTGCTCACAAGTGATAATGCGCTTGCGCTGTCCTAATTCTAATTGTGTTTGTGGAGGTACTTGGCTAAAACAACCGCTACAAGCATCCCGCTCTACTGTTACTACAGCCAAGCCGTTTTTGTAAGTTGTTGCCAAACGATCATAAATAACCAACAAGCTATCGTCGATCTTCTTACGAGCACGTTTTTCTTTACGCAAACATTTTTGCTCGTCTTTTTCTGTTTTAGCCGTGATGCGCTCTAGCTCTTCTTGCTTCAATTCCATATCAGCAACCTTCTCATCTCTTCTCTGCTTAGAAGCATCTAAAGTCAATTCTTTATTGTTGACCTTTTGTTGGGTTTCACGGATGCGTTTGTTCGCTAGTTGAATGTCTAGATTTTGCAATTCAACCTCACGTGTCAATGCTTCGTATTCTCTATTGTTCTTAACGTCGTCTTGTTGTTTGTTGTACCGCTCAATCAAAGCCTCAGATTCTTTGATTTGGTTCTCGTGTTTCGCGATACTCATCTCCAACTCTTTGTATTCTCCTTCCAACTTCTCGATGCGCGTATTGAGTGCAACAATTTCGCCCTCCAACGCACTTACCTCCAAAGGTAATTCCCCTTGTAGTTTTTTGATGTTGTTGAGCTTTGTGTTCACTGTCTGTAAATCATACAGATTTTTCAGTTTTTCTTCAACAGGCAAATTGGCGTTAGCATTTTTCTTGGCCATAATATTATAGATAATTTATCGGATTTGTAGTTACTTTGGTACAATGAATGGCAAAATTAGTAAATTTTTGCGTCAAAAGCTCATAAAACAGCTCAATAGTAAACTGTTCACTCTCATAGTGGCCTATATCAGCGATAATTAAGGCCTGATCGGCATCAAAAAATTGATGATACTTGTAATCGGCGGTAATAAATACATCCGCTCCTGCTCTTTTTGCCTGTGACAACAAGAAACTTCCTGCGCCACCACAAACGGCCACGCGTTTGATTGTTGGACGACAAAGAGCGGTATAACGCACACAATTGGTTTGCATCTGTTGCTTTAAGAATTTCAAAAACTCTAACGGCTCCATCGCTTCTTCTAGCTCTCCTATCACCCCTGCTCCTACTTGTGGATGGACATTGTCTAGCGCCAAAAGATCATAGGCTACTTCTTCATAAGGATGCGCTTGTTGCAAGGCACTTAAAATAGCTCCTTGTTGCTGTGCAGGCACCAAGACTTCTAATCGCGTTTCTTCCTCTTGATGTTGTTGGCCTATTGTCCCTACTGTCGGCCTTGCGCCTTTCTCTCCTTTAAAAGTGCCGATGCCTTCTACTTGAAAACTACATTCTGTATAATTTCCAAGGGTGCCTGCTCCTGCTTTAAAAAGAGCATTGGCAACAGCCTCTTTATCCTTATGTGGTACAAAGGTCTGTAGCTTTTTCAGTAACCCTCGTTTTGGTGCTAGAATACGAGAGGAAGTCAAGCCTAATTTCTGAGCGATTTTTCCATTGACGCCATTTTTTAGAACATTGTCCAAATTGGTGTGTGCCACATAAATAGCTAAGTCATTTTTGATCGCTTTAATAATGACTCGCTCCACATAATTTCGGCCTGTGAATTTTTTGAGCCCTCCAAACACAATGGGATGATGGGCTACAATTAAGTTACAACCCATTTCTATTGCTTCATCTAAAACAGCCTCAATGGTATCTAATGCAATTAAAATACCTGTGACTTCCTGATTGGCATCACCAACCAGTAAGCCTGCATTATCATAACTTTCTTGATACGATAGTGGGGCAATTTCATTTAAATATTGTGTGACTTCTTTTATACGCATACCTTCTTGTTCTGTGCTAGTTCTACTATAAAAAGTGCCGCTTTCTATCTTATTTTAGGTAAGATATTGGCCTTGGCACTACAAACAAAAAACAGGAAAACAGCGTGGCTGTTTTCCTATTTTATATAAAGTAAGCTTTTTTAAAAAGCTACCTAGAGTTAGGCAATTGCCTAGTATTTCCAGTTTCTGCTTGCTTTTCCATCACCTGCTGGGCGACCTTGATCTTGAGCATTTTCATCAGCAATGTAGAATTCTACACGACGGTTCATGAAATGTTCTGCTTCTTTGCTTGCATTATCAATCAAGTTTTCAACTTCACCATTGTAACGAATGATGAAACGGCTGCGGTCGATTCCATAGCGATTTACTAAGTAATCTACACAAGACATAGCACGGTTGTAAGATAACATGTCGTTGTAATCTTTAGCGGCACGAATATCAGTGTGACCGTGTGCTACTACTTTCAAGCTTGGGTACCCCTTCATAACACTAGCTACATGTTGCAATTGCTCATAAGCTTCTGCACGCAAGTAGTATTTGTCTAAATCAAAGTGTACCATTGGCAAGTACCAATCTTTTAATGTACCAGCACTATTAGAACCCAATGGATCGTATACTTCATCACCAATAACTAGTGTTGGGTATTTGCCTGTAGTTGGATCACCAGGCATCACTTTTACATCTTCCTGCGTGATTGGTGCAGGTACTTGAGCGATACCATCTTTATCTGTTGGGTATCCAGGAGGAGAGAATGGCTCTTTATCTTGGCTATTTACTACACCATCACCATCTGAATCCAAAGAACGACCTTTGCTATCTACTTCTGTATCTGGAGGAGTATCTTTCTCTTCATCCAAAGCATTTGGTACGCCATCTTTATCATCATCTGTAAACCAATCATCATCCAACTTCAATTTGAGGTCAGCGATATCTTGCATAGGGTAGATTAATGGATTAACAAACCATAGTGGCTGAATAGCTTTTTCTTTGCTACCGATGTTGAATCCTAAACGTAAGCTGGTGTAATGAGGGATATCAATACTAGCAGTACGTGAACCATTTTCTTTACGGCTTTTACCGTCAAAGAAATCATCATCAGAAAGATATACTTGGTGCTCCAATCCTAAAGTGATACGAGGAGTAATTAAATATTCAAAAGATAAACCAACATTAACAAATGGATTCAAAACCATACGGTTTTCATTTTCTCCTATTGTTAGAATGTTGTTGGCATTTTGTTGAGCTAATGTTTCATAAGTACCATCTAAGATACCTCTTAACTCTTGGATGATTGCATTACGATCACTCAATTTAGTCAAGTCGTATTTTTGATTAGCACTACCACCACCAGCAGTATTAGCTAGTGTATTCATATCGGTAGCATAAGTGTTACCGTTGGCATCTAATGCATCAATCTTAGTATTGTATAAGTTAGCTCCTAAACCTAAAAGTAGGTTTAGGCTCCAGCGGTTACTCTTCTTGTGAAACTTGATGTTGTTCAAGTTAAATACCATCTGTAGAGATAGAGCGTGGTGTTGCTCTATTTTATAGTTGGCATAAAAGGCATCACTTGTACTATAATCACCATTATTTACCACATTACCATCTGAAGAAGTAATCGTAAATGGTGCGACATTAGGAAATGCGCGATAGTAAGAAGGAGCATAGTTGATTCCGCTAGCTTGGCCAAACATGTATTCTGCTTTCAAAGAGAATACATAACCGATTGATTTTCTCACATGGACAGAGGCTCCCCATCCAAAAGCAGGCTTAACGTCACCTCCAACTAAGAAGCTTCCACCACCAATACCTAATTGCCACCAATCTCTAGGACGACCTGGAAATTGACTCTTACCCTCTTTCCATTCTGCATGGCGAGCTTGGTCTTTTTTGGTAATATACTTATCTTCTGTAGGATTAACAGAGATTTGTGCTTGAGTAGTATCTGCTACAGCAAGCAATAATGCTCCCGCTAATACAACTCCTAATTGGTTAATCTTTTTCATCATAATAGTTTGTCTTTGTTGGATTGAATCTAGCTTTAGTTATTGGAATGGTTAAAAGGACACTTTATTCGAACCCAAAGCTCTTTCCATTTGTTATAATCATTAATAAAAATATCATCAAATAAAAAAAATGCAAGAGTAAAAACAGTAAATTAATCCCTCTTTAATATTTCTATTAACACATTTTTCAACCAGATAACAACCTTAATGTTTACAAAGGGGCTTTGGTTACACAGGAAATAGTAGATCCAACACGCGGCAAATTTACATTTTTTTTCTGTTTAGAACAATATTTTAGCTTCTTGCTGTACTTTTTGTTGCTTATTTTAAGCAACTACCTAGTTTTATACAACTATCTGCTACTCAAAACACTCTATTCTGTTGCCGTTATCAGAAAGAATGTTTTATTTTTTAACATTTAGAATATAATTACTCTATTGTTTTTTATTCTTACCTCCTATCAATTTCTCTAATGCTGCTGTTAATGCAGTTGTTGAAATTTCTGTAGGCTCTTCATTAATTTTCATTACATCTTGTAAACCTTCCCGAATTGTTTGAGAAACATCTGTAAAGATTTGCTCATCCGTTAACAGGGCATGTGGTTGCATTAAATAGGCAAAAACACGAGCCATGCCACAATTGGCAATAAAGTCAGGTATAACACTAATTTTTTGATCGGTATACTTAGCCGTTGGGCCAAAGAATACTTCATCATCAATAAAAGGAACATTGGCGCCACAAGATACCACTTGTAAACCATTAGCAATCAATTTATCAATTTGCTCCCGTGTAATCAATTTAGAAGCGGCTCCTGGAATAAAGACATCTGCTGCTATATCCCAAATTTTTTGATTCACTTCTTCAAAAGAAAGCATTTCAGGAGAAGAGAGTTTATTTCCTTTTTTATCATTGTATAACGCAGCTACTTCCTCGAAACTTAACCCTTCCGAATTTAAAATTCCGCCTGCAATATCCACAATACCTACAATTTTCGCGCCTTGTTCTGCTAAATAGTAAGCGGCGGCAGCAGCTACATTTCCCCAACCTTGAATAATCACACGTTTCCCTGTTAGGTTACTTGCATGATAAAGATCATAATAGTGAACAACTGATTCCGCAACGCCATATCCTGTAATCAAATCCGCTACTGCGTATTTTTTGAGGACAGAAGGAGTGTAGTTAGGATCTTCTACAATTTTAGAAACCCCTTGACGCAATTGTCCTAAGATTTCAATGCGTTCTCCTTCATTCGATTTAAAGTGGCCTTGTACGATCCCTTGTTGTGGATGCCACAATCCTAAGTTTTGCGTAATAGGAATGACATCTTTTAATTCGTCAATGTTCAAATCACCTCCTGTTCCATAATAGTTTTTCAACAATGGAATAACCGCCTTGTACCAACGTACAAGTACTTCATCCTTCCGTGGATCATTAGGGTCAAAGTTAATTCCTGATTTCGCACCGCCAATAGCTGGTCCACAAACAGAGAATTTAATTTCCATCACTTTTGCCAAGGAAATTACCTCTTCTTTATTCAAACCCAAACGCATACGTGTTCCCCCTCCAGCAGCACCACCGCGCAAAGAGTTAATAACGACCCACCCTTTGGCGTTAGTTTCTTGATCTGTCCATTCAAAAACGATCTCTGGTTGTTGTTCTTTGTACTGCTGTAGTAGTTCCATAGTATTGCTTTATTTTTGGGTGCAAATATAGAACAATTGAGCAGAAAATCAGTCCTGTCTCAAAAATCTTTTTCAAGCTTAATCAATTGGCTTCATGCTTCTTGCCGCGACTTGTCCTACATTAATGGATAGATTACTTTTTAGAGTTAATTATAAAGGCTATTATTGCCTCGTATTGTGGCGGTTATTTGTCCTTACATTGGTGTTTTCAATTTCCTTCTTTATCATATAAAGAACCTTTCTATGAGGTTCTCGTAATTTCTATACGATCCATGATCGACCATCTATTACAATCCTCTTCTCTTTTAACGCCCTTGCCTTCTTTAGCTTCTTTCCAATACAGCCAACAATTGCTCCAGCATAAAACAGGAGAAGAGCAATGGAAGAAAGCACACATCGCTCTTATTGGCTATGGTTCAGCCCAAGCCTATCAAGCCGTACGAGAAGCCCTGTCGGGACTCTCTGCCAATTTCAAAAAAGGGCAAGTAATCGATTTGGGCTTGGTGCGACCTGATTTATTGCCATTAACAGAGTTGTTGGATCTTTTATATCAACAAGGTGTTTTTCCTATTGTTGTTGCAGAAAATAGCCAAGCAATGTTAGCGCAATTGCGTGCCTATGAGCAACGAGCGGAACGCATTTCGCTCGCTCTTGTAGATCCACAATTAGATTATAATTTGGAAGAAGAAACAGGATTCCTTAATCAATTGCTTCGCCATGCCCCTAAGTTGTTACAACAAATGACTTGTATTGGAAGTCAATCTTATCTCACCAATCCAGCCGCTGCTAAATCCTTACAAGCACAACAGGTCAACATACATCGCTTAGGTAGTATTTTGGAGCAGTTAGAAGAAGTAGAACCAATGGTGCGTCAAGCAGACATTTCGGGTTTTTCTTTGCGTACAATTAGAGCTGCTGATATCCCCGCCCTTGCACCTCGCAATCCTAATGGCCTTACAGCAGCAGAAGCTTGCCGCTTGGTTCGTTACATGAGTATGAGTGATCAATTATCCAGCTTGTGTTTGTATGATTGGCAACCACAATATTCTGATCATGGACAAACAGCTCTATTGACCGCTCAACTCATTTGGTTTGCAGTAGAGGGGTTTTATGCAAGAGTCTATGAATGGCCTGTTCAACGCAAGCAGCTTCGCACTTATGTGGTTGATAGCAAATTATTAGATACTGCTGTTACCTTTTACAAGAGTCAAAAAAGCAACCGTTGGTGGGTTGCAATCCCAGAGGAATTCCAAGCAGAGCAAGCATTAATTGCATGTTCTTATGCTGATTATAAAATGGCTTGTGAAGGAGAATTGCCAGATCGTTTATTACAAGCGATTGCTCGATTGCGCTAAGGAATAACTTCTAAAACGCGTTTGACATCGATCTCTTCATACTTATTCTTGATCGTCAAATAAAGAGTAATGCGCTGTTGAGGACGAACGCGTTTGAGGGCTTTAAGCATTTCTTTACTCAACTGACTCCCTCGATTCTCCAACGCCACTTCTTTATTAGGAGTTTCTATTTTTAAGGTAATAAATTGAGGATCATAAATTTCTCCATAAGTATCTCTGACCGTCAAGTGGCGACGCAATAAAGCTTTGAGTTCTGCTTTAGTAATTTTATTAGTATAGGTCGCCCCCCACTCCACTCGGTATTGAGCAGCAGTTTTTTTCTTTTCTTTCTGAGTAAAACGAATGGGCAAGACCATTTTAGTAGAAATGGCTTCTCCATTCCGAGAAGCAGGCGTAAAGTTAGGCATGATGCGCACAACACGCAATGCTTCTTGCCCACAACCAGCTCCTATATTTCGCAACAATTCCAACTCCGTAATCGCTCCTGTTTCTGATACAGAAAAACGAACGACCACCATTCCTTCTATTCCACGAGCACGAGCGCTATCTGGATACAGTAAATTTTCGCGTACAAATTGCTGTATTTTGGGGGCGGAACAAGCTTGGCGTTGAGCCGCACTAATTAGAGGGTCGGCACATCCTTGAAACAAAGGAGGAATGTCAACAGGGGCTAAGGCCGTAGGAGCAATAGAATCCTGTGCTTGTAGAACATTGGTTGTCCACCAAAACCCTGTACATAAAAGCAATGACCAGCGCAATAAAAATAACATAGATTAGGGGTATAATGGGGTGAAGCAACATTCTATCTAAGAGCAAGTTTAAATTTGTTATCAANNTTTTGTCAGAACCACAAATCATTGATTTTCAACCTTAATAATTTTTAAACAAACTCTTACAAAAAAGAGAAAACTCGCCCTAAGACCAATTTTCTCCTTTCTAATTTAACGGCTCCCCATATTCAACGAATAATTGAGGTTATTTGGCAATAAACTTAACTACCAGCTCCCATTCCATATCAGTAGCAGCGCCGTCAACGACAGCAGGCAACCAATTAGGCATAAGATTAACAATACGCAAGACCTCTGCGTCACAATCAGGAGATAAGCTTTCTACAATAGCTGCAGTAGTAATTTCGCCAGAAGATTTTACCATAAAAGAAGCTACAACTTCTCCTCCAGGATTTCCTTCGGGATGCTTAATATTACTAAATACAAACTGCATCATCTTCATATCTGCGCAATCCACATCAGCGGGATCATCGCAACCAGGAAACCTAGGTTCATCTTCTTGTGCCCAAGTTACTTGAGCCATCAAAAACATTGCGCTGAAGAGAAGATATGTGCATAGTTTTTTCATGAGAATATTTTTTTTGAACATTGGAGATGTTCTATTTAATGATCGTTTAATAAAGTGGGTTAACTCTTTGGGGCGACGTTAACACTTTCAAAACACCTTCAATAAAAAAACCGTACCACAAACGATTTTCTCGGGAAACAAATTTAAATTATTTTTCTCAATACTTAGAATTTTTACCCTTTTAACCTAAACTTTTAGTTTAAATAGGACTATTTCAAGGTTTTCGAGCTTTGTTTAGTCATCCATATTCTTCCTATAGAAGAGCAAATTTGCTTTTTTTCTTAGTAGGTGTCTCCTATTAGCGTTATAACTAAGCTGACAACAGCAGCTTTAAGAACGTCTAATTTATTAAGTTTAGTATTTTAAAGAGCCTTATTTTTATAAAAATTTAGATTTTCTTAACAAATACTAAACAAGATGATTTAAGTTTTTCCATTGCTGATAGAAATGCTTTTTATCAACTTTATCCATCAATCCTGCAACCTGTCCATCCCCTAACTCCACAATTATCCATTCCCCTGAGGTTCTCTGGGCAATATCCATCGTAAAAAAATTGCTATCGATTACAGGAATAAGGGCTTCAAAAGCCTTCCAGTTTGCCGTTAAATCTTCGTAATCCCCCTCTTCCCAATATTCAAAGGCACTCAATACAGCGCCTTGATACACAAATAAGCGAAACTCCTTGGTCAAAGGCATTCCACTTTTAGAATGGGTTGTTAATTGTTTTAAAGGAACAAAGGCACGAAAGACAAGTCCCTCATTGAGGTCTTCTCCTTGTAATTCAATAAATCGTTGGATCACTTTTGTTGCTGCCAGACGATCATTAGCCTTAGGAATATAGCAGGCTTCGTTCCAATAATGCTTTTGAGATTTTACATAGTCTTTTACAATAATTGCTCCTTCGCCAAAAACACCTAATACGTCTTCAAAATCCTCGTATTCAAATGTTCCTTCCAGCACTTGAAACGTAGTTTTAGGAGTAACTTCTTTGATCACCTCATAACTTGCAGGTAAATGATGGCAAAAAACATATTGTTCAGGGCGATTAACCAATTCTATATTTTTAGCTTGTAGGCCCTTGTAAAGTTCTTCGTATTCTTGGGGTTTCAACATCCAACCTCTATATACTGCTGGTGTAATGGTATCCTGCTTTGGAACATATTGCAAGGATTTTTGGATCCCTCCTGCTCTTAATGCTTCCAAACTGAATAAACCTGTTTTATAACCCACCGCCTGAGCAGCCTCTTGCTCTTCTGCATAAAAATAATCCACTTCCTTGGGTGAAAAGCCACTGTCGCAAAATAAAAGTAACATGTTTTTTAGGTTTGATTTCTGTCTTCTTGTTTAAAAGATACACTTTATATGGTGTTGATCGCAATAATGTAACCTTAAAAATCCATAGATCGCTATTAAGGCGCTTTCTGTTTGCTCTCTTAGTCTACTTTCCAACTCTTTTCTTGCTGCTTCTTTAAACGACGTGCTTTTGATTTAGCGTAGTCCCAAATATCATAACTCAGGTATGTTGTCACAGCAGTGTGTTTGTAAATAATTGGATCAAACTATCTAAAATCGATTTCTAGATAGTTTTAAATGATAACCTGCTAGTATAGGAATTACCCAATATCCTGTTCCCCATGACACACTACTAAATAAAGGTAAATTTCCAGCTCCCAAAGCCATCAAGAAAAAACCTGTAGACAGTCTTATATTTCTATAATCATACTCCTATTCAAAACCTTGAAAGGGGAGATGGAGAAAAGAAAATTTACTAAATGCATCATAATAAGGTCCTTTTTGTGGATTAGGATCAAGAGCTCTCACCGTTGTAGCTTCTTGTAAAACCACACATCGCTCATCTTCCACAAATTCGTCAGTATCACCTTTTTTATAATAAAAAGGATAAGCTTGCCCTTTGTAATAATAAATAACGTCTACGTTGTTTGACTGGCTGCTAATTGCTGGCTGGTTAGCAGTAGGCAATTCTTGATTAACATTTTTCAACAAAAAAATCTCCTATAGCAATAATGCTATAGGAGATCAAAAAAGCAGTTATAAAAAGCTGAAACAGCCTTACTTATGCTTCTACTGTTTCTAATAAGATAGAAACTTTATTATTGAGAACTTCTAAGAACCCACCTGTTGTTTGAAAACTTAGTTGTTGGTTATCACTAGTTTTTACATCTACTGCACCTGCTTTAAGAGAAGCAACAATAGGAGCGTGGTTTTCTAGAATCTCTAATTTTCCGTTTTCACCAGGTGTATTAACGGCAGTAACTTGGCCGCTGTATACTGTTTTACCAGGTGTCAAAATAATTAATTCCATGTGATAAAGAATATAGAAAACGGGAAGCGATAAAGTAGTTCAATACGTTTCGCTTCGCGTTTTGTTTATGGATAAGATGGATTAAGCTTCTACTTCCGCTAACATTTTTTTACCCTTAGCGATTGCATCATCGATGTTACCTACTAAGTTAAATGCTGCTTCTGGATATTCATCTACTTCACCATCCATAATCATGGTAAATCCTTTAATCGTCTCTTCAATGTCTACCAATACCCCTTCCAAACCAGTAAACTGCTCTGCTACGTGGAATGGTTGAGACAAGAAACGTTGTACACGACGAGCGCGAGAAACGATCAATCTATCTTCTTCAGACAATTCTTCCATACCCAAAATTGCGATAATATCTTGCAATTCTTTGTAGCGTTGTAGCATGAAGATAACACGCTGTGCACAGTCATAATGCTTATCACCAACAATTGCTCTAGTTAAGATCTTAGATGTAGAATCCAATGGATCTACTGCTGGGTAGATACCTAAAGAAGCCAATTTACGACTTAGTACAGTCGTAGCATCCAAGTGAGCAAAAGTAGTAGCAGGAGCTGGATCCGTTAAATCATCCGCTGGTACATAAACGGCTTGTACAGAAGTAATAGATCCACGTTTAGTAGAAGTAATACGCTCTTGCATCATTCCCATCTCTGTTGCCAAAGTTGGCTGGTAACCTACTGCTGAAGGCATACGTCCCAACAAAGCAGATACCTCCGCACCAGCTTGTGTAAAACGGAAGATGTTATCAATAAAGAACAAGATATCACGACCTTTGGCTTCGCTAGCATCTCCATCACGGAAGTGCTCTGCGATAGTCAAACCAGATAAAGCTACACGAGCACGGGCTCCTGGAGGCTCATTCATCTGACCAAATACTAGAGTAGCTTTAGAATCTTCCAAGGCTTTCATATCCACCTTAGATAAATCCCATCCACCGCTTTCCATAGAATGTTTGAATTCGTCGCCATAGTTGATAACATCCGATTCTAAAAACTCACGCAACAAATCGTTCCCTTCACGAGTACGCTCTCCTACACCAGCAAATACAGAAATACCTTCATAGGCTTTGGCAATGTTATTTACCAATTCCATAATCAAAACGGTCTTTCCTACACCAGCACCACCAAACAAACCAATCTTTCCACCTTTCAAGTAAGGGGCGATCAAATCTACTACCTTAATACCTGTAAACAAAAGTTCAGAACTAGTAGCTAGTTCGTCAAATTTTGGCGGCTTGCGGTGAATAGAACTTTTTTGCTCAACAGTAGCAGTGATGGGTCCAATACCGTCAATGGTATCTCCTACTACGTTTAATAAACGACCTTTGATCGCGTTGGTAGTAGGCATTTGGATAGGATATCCAGTATCAACACAGATTGTTCCTCTTGTCAAACCTTCTGTACCGTCCATTGCGATGGTACGAACACTGTCTTCTCCTAAGTGCTTTTGACACTCCAATACTACAACTTCACCATTAGGCTTAGTAACAGTAAGTGCGTTTAGAATTTCTGGCAATTTAGCGCCTGCTTCTGAAGAGAAGTTAACGTCGACGACAGGGCCAATGATCTGCTTGATGCGTCCAATATTTTGTGACATAAGTTGCGGACTTTATACTATGTGTATTCGATGAATAATCTATTTCTAATTTGCGGCAAAGATAAGAGTTTATGTGGTGAAATAAAAGAACTTCTAACAATAAAGTGAGTTTAATTTCACATTCTGTAATTTTGGGAAGTGCTTATGCTCCTTCTAATCCATTTCAAGCAGTTGGCAAAGTACGTTAAAAACCGTATAAAAGGTTGATTCTAATGCAAAACAGCTACCTTTGTACTGACTTTTGTACAAATCAAAAGTTTTGTCATTGCTATTAAGGATGTTTTGGAATATGTTGCTGCGCAGTTATTTATTTTTAGTTTTTTACTTCCTCTCTTCTACACTTTGGGCGCAAGTCGTTCTAGTTTATGTTAAATCCATTGACTTAGAAGGCCTCCGCCAAACCAAGGCGTCTTTAGTCTACCATGAATTGGATTTCCAAGAAGGGGACTCCATTGCTTTGGAAGAATTGATGCCTGCCCTAGAGCGCAATCGCCGTTATTTAATTAACACCTTATTATTCAGAAGTGTTGTTGTTAACATTGGTACTTGGGAAGGCAGTTCTGTCAGCATCAAAATTACCGTACAAGAAAATTGGTACATCTTTCCTTTGCCTCAATTTGAATTGGCAGATCGCAATTTTAATGTTTGGTGGGATCGACACCAACGCGATTTGAGACGAACAAATATCGGCCTTTGGTTGATTTGGCGCAATCTGTCAGGTTACAATGATTTATTCAAAGCGATTGTCCAATTTGGTTATACTCGAAAATTTGAATTGGATTACACTTTGCCTCCTATGGGCCGTGCTCGAAAATTTGGATTTAATGTCAATGCCCTTTATTCTGATAACAAAGAAGTCGCTTACCAAACTATTCACAATAAGTTAGCTTTTTATAACAACTATGATAGCCAAGAGCGCCAGTATCAACGTATTCGTGGGCGGGTGATCGGTTACTATCGTCCTAGCTTATTACAAGCTCATCAACTAGAATTGAATTTTTTGCACTTGCGCATTCATCCTAATGTATTGGCATTAAATGATAACTATTTCCAAGCAGGGCAGCTCTTGCAACGCTCTTTTTCCATCAAATACAGTTACCAGATAGATCGACGTGATATTCAAACTTATCCTTTGAAAGGGTATTTCATTAGCAGTAGTTTAAACAAGCAAGGCTTAGGTATTTTTAAGGACGTAGACTTGTGGCAAGGCCGAGTAAATTTGGCCTATTATCATTCCTTTGATCAACATTTTAGTATTGGAATACAAGCCAAAGGCCAACTTACTTGGAGTCGAGAACGCCTTGGTTATAATAATAATAGAGCACTTGGTTTTTATGAGAACGATGTCCGTGGTTACCAATATTATGTCATCGACGGGCAAGCCTTTGCCTTCTTCCAAGGCGATTTGAACTGGAAGTTATTAGAATTTAACCTCCCTTTGTTCAAAAAAGCACCCTCTGGTTACTTGAATAGTTTGCCCATACGACTGCATTTTCGTTACCATTTAGATTATGGTTATGTTTGGGATCGTTATTATGCCCTCAATAATCCTTTGAGCAACACCCACTTGATGGGCACTGGATTTGGGCTAGATTTTGTTTTTTATGCCTACAACATTATTGTGCAATTAGAATACACTTTCAATAAAAGCGGCGAAAAAGGTTTATATTTACGCTATCAATTCAATTTTTAGGAAAAAGTACCCTCTTTGGGTTCTATATTTCTTTATACTAGGACAACTTCTATCATTTTTTCGCCTCCAACCCTTTGTAGACATTTTGAACATCGCCATTTACAGCCGCTTTCTCAAAGAAGAACATGTTGCTTTTGTACAACAATTGTTTGATGCCTTGGCAAAACGCTCTACCAATTTATTCTTATTTGAAGAGTATTACCAAAGCTTCAATAAACGCATTTCTTTAGCACAGCTTCCGCAAACGTTTAGTGACCATGCCGCTTTTAAACGCCAAGAAATTGATGTGGTGATTAGTTTGGGGGGAGATGGGACTATTCTCGATGTGGTCACCATTGTCCGCGATACAGGGGTGCCGATCATGGGTATCAACCTAGGACGTTTGGGCTTCTTAGCGATGATTGAGAAAAATCGTCTAGAACAAGCCTTGGATATGCTTTATAATAAGAGCTATGCCTTAGATCAACGTTCGGTACTTTATTTGGAGTCCTCTCCTAGTCTATTTGGAGACAAGAACTTTGCCTTAAATGACTTTACCATTCTCAAAAGAGACACCTCCTCCATGGTCATTATACACACTTATGTGAATGGGGAATTTTTGAACTCGTATTGGGCGGATGGCATTATTGTCGCTACTCCTACGGGCTCTACAGGCTACTCTTTGAGTTGTGGTGGGCCTATTATTTTTCCAAAATCAGGCAACTTTATTATTACACCAGTAGCCCCTCATAATTTAAATGTCCGCCCAATTGTTCTATCTGATACGGCTGTTATTTCATTTGAAGTAGAGGGCCGCGCCAAGAACTTTTTGTGTACGTTAGATTCTCGTTATGAGACGATTGATACTAATTTTCAATTGGCTGTTCGCAAAGCAGATTTTGAAATCAACTTAATTCGCTTCACCGATCGCAATTTCTTATACATGATTCGCGAAAAACTGAAGTGGGGGATTGATTCTAGGAATTACTAATACAATCTGCATATGAAATGGAGTTATCTAATTGGTGCTTTGCTATTAAGTACTATTTTTTATTGGTTAGGTTGGGCGATAGTTAACATTTTCAGAGAAGAAGGAACACCAAAAAAACACTTCTCTACTTCCTTGAAACAGTTGTTTGCTGTTTCTACTTTAACCAAAATAGAAGCTTGGTTCTTAGCAGAGCAATTAATGGCTGTAATACTTGGTTTTTCCTTTTCTACGATCATTTTTTATACAGCTTGGTCAACAAATATGGAATGGACAACGGACCAACCAACTTGGATTCCATTTTCATTATTATTATTGCTGAGTTTTATTTGTTGTGTTCCTTTGATGTTTTGGAGTCTACGTATCTTTGGGCTTCTTAGTTTACTAGCAGGAGGCGAGATAGATATGATTGATGTACATTGGCTAAAATGGCTGCAACGAGTATTCAAAAAGCAAGAAGAAAAACAAGGCTGCCTAAAAAGTATCCTTACAATAGCACAATTCTTAGTGCTTTGTATCCAATTCTTCTTTAGTTATACGTTTTGTTATATCGTTTTAAAAATGGCTTTCAGTAGTTAGTGTATTGTTTATAAAACATTTATTCTTACATTGCGCTCTTTAGCAACGGAATAAAAAATCCTTAGATTCTATACAACAAACACCTTAAATCTGTCGTTCTCCTAGACAGCCTGACAACTCCTTTTCTAATTGCTACACCTTCTAAAAATACAGTCTATAGTAACAATTCTCTACTTCAATTTATCTTATTACCAGCTTATCACACTAGAATAATTTATCCTCAATCACCCTGAAGATAGGTTAATACCCTTTTATGAATTATTCTAACAAATAAACAACAAGTGAGACGACTACTATTAATGGGTTGTGCCCTACTACTCGTAAGCAGCCTTCAAGCTCAATATTGGGAAATTAGTGGTGCCATTGGCGCTACCAGTTACCACGGCGATTTAGCCCCTGATTTTTCTATGCAAACACCTGGTATGAGTGCCAATGTAATGGTTCATCGAAATATAGACCCTCGTGTATCTATCCGAATGGGCTTGAGCATGGGTACCATCAGTGCCTCTGATGCAGCCTCTAAAAACGACTACAACAAAGCCCGTAATTTGAGTTTTCAATCCACTATTTTTGAAGGCTCTTTAGGTTTAGAATTTAACTTTTTACCCTTCCATCACCATTCTTTGAAAGGAAGAAATGTTAATCAATATACCCCCTATTTAGTGGCTGGTTTTGGAGTTTTCCATCACAAACCACAGGCAAACTTCGGGGGCAATTTATATTCTCTGCAACCACTGGGCACAGAAGGACAAGTCCGTGGGGAAGAATATTCCTTGATGCAGCCTGCTTTTATTTTGGGAGCAGGTTTCAAGATTGATATTGGTTCTCAATGGGGGATTGTTATCGAAGGAGCGACCCGTTTATTGTTTTTTGACTACTTGGATGATGTGAGCGGCACCTATGCTGATCGTAGAGTTATTGCTACTAATCGCGGTTCTTTGGGAGCATCTGCTGCTGCCTTGTCGGATCGTTCAGGAGAAATAGGTGAAAGAATTGGTCATCCCAATCGTCAACGTGGAGATGCCAATACCAACGATGGGTATACCATGTTTAGCATTGGAATACTCTACACCATGCGCCAACAACGCTGCCCTGCTTGGTAAACAAGCATTTTTTCAAAGTTGGTTTACTTCCTAAGCTTCTATAAAGGTTTTATGCTACAAGACTAGTATATTGTAGCCCTTTTCTTGCTCTACTTATCAAAGACGCAGAAAATAGCCTTCTTATACCCTTCATACAGCTATCAACGACCTATGCGCCAACTGTTACTTGTCTTATTTATTTTCATATTAAGCCTTTTAGGCTTAGTTGCTTTATTCAATACTGTTACCAATACTTCTAAACAGAGTAATATTGTCTTAGCAACCAACCTACCTGACTACCCCAAAGCCGAACAACATTTGACAGAAGCCTTGCAATGGCAGAGTAGTGCTGACAGTATGGGCAAGGCACAGTTGGTAGAATTTTACGCTTGGATACGGCAAGCGTATCCCTTGTTATTCAATAATCCCAATATAGAATGGCAAGAGTTCGGTCCTTCTAATTGGGTTGCCAAATGGATTGGAAGAAAGGAAGATTTAGCCCCTATTGTATGGATGGCAAGTCCTGAAGTAACTGTTCCCACTAAAACACAGCAAGCCGCTTGGTCGGTCCCTCCTTTCTCTGGTAGTTTAACTAGTACACATATCTATGGAAAAGGTAGTCAAGGAGGCAAGGCTGCCATGATTGCAATGTTGGAAGTACTCCATCATTTAGTGGCGCATGACCGCCTTCCAGATCGCACTCTTTATTTAGCGTTTCCCTTTCCTGCTCAAGTAGGGGAAGCAGAAGTTTTAAAGACATTAAACTATTCTGGAACCACCCCAGAATACATCCTTCAAACAGGAGGAGGAATTGCTGAAGGGTTATTATGGGAATTGCCAACACCTGTTGCTTTATTAGGAGTAGGTCAATTAGCGAAAGCACAAATTACCCTTGTCAGAAAAAAGCCAACCATTAACTGGATCACTTTTCTTCAACGCTTAGAACAACAAATGCCTGCAGCGGATTTAGAGCAAGAGGTCGCCCAACAGTTATTAGCACAATTGAGTCCTGAATTGCCCTTTCAACAGCGTTTTATTTTTTCTAACTCTTGGTTGTTAAATTGGACTAAAGCGACTTATTTTCCTCCTAGTTCTCTCCCACTAGAACTAGTGGGGACCACTCCTCAGTTAATCCCGACTTTACCTGATTCTGATACTGCTTTATTGCAGATTACAGCGCCTCATCTAGAAGAGAGTGTGTTGATTAACATCAAAGAGTTATTAAAAAAAGATTCTGTTTATGTGGTAGGTAATTGGACAGAGCAGCAAGGCCAAAAAACAGCCGCTATCGACAGTCGTTCTTATCGTCTATTAGGAAACACCTGCAAGGAGGTTTTTCCTAACTTAATCACGGCACCTGTTTGGGTCAAAAGAAACCCTAAAGTTAAACAGTCTATGGACCGCTTTTTCTTTCAACCAACCTTTCAAGATCCTGACTCTTGGGAGAAAGCAAAACTAGACGTTAACGAACGTATTAGTCGCAAAAATTACAAGCAACTGCTTCAATTTTACCATCAACTACTAAGCAATAGCATTTAGTTACTTCCCCAATAGCGATTGGTCACGCAGTTGGTATTCCATCACGTAATTCACTTCATCAACATCCATTACAAACGTCCCTTGCTCATAGAGTTGTTCCAATTTATACTTGGCCTCTTCAATTGAAATTTTACTTTTCAGGCACAAGAGTGTTGGCGTCAAACGACCATCATGCTCAATGGCTAATTGAATAACATCGGCATCAGGAATTTTAATTCGACCTTCTAGATCGGGTAAATGAGTAGGAGTTGTTCGACCTCTAAGGCTTTCCAATTCCTCTTTAAGCTTATTAGGAGTTGTAGCTGTCTTTTTTGTTGATATGGCAGCAGGGTTAATCACATAAATGTAGTGCATTCCTTTGAATAGATAACTCACTTGTTTATTCTTCAACAAACGATTCAATAAAGCTTTGGCCTCATAGATGTCAATATCAAAAATCACTACTAATTCGGCTAAGGTTACTTGATAATCAGAAGCGTACAACAACAATGCTTGTGTGACTTCTTCATTGCTCATTTGATCCAAATCCATCTTTGGAATAGCTTCTAAAGGCACATTCTCTACCAATTGATAAACACCTGTAGAAGTACCGCCAGCATTATAAAAGCTTTTGAGAGCGCCATATTGACTCAAATAAGCCAAGTGTTTCTTGGCTCTTTTTAGATCCAAACCTACCGCTTCTGCCAATTGCTTGGCTGTAATAAAGTGATTGGTTTTGTTGATTAGCTGAAATAATTCTGCATCTTTTATGATTGTTTGGATCTTTCGATGAGCTTCTTTTTCTTTTTGGTAAGCCCAATACCCTAACAGGATCAATAAAACACCTACTAAAAGAAGAGAACCTACAACAAATATATCTGTCATAATAATTAAGCGTCTAATAAGGATTTGTCACGTAATTGGTATTCCATTACATAATTGGATTCATCAACATCCATTACAAAAGTCCCTTGTTCATAGAGTTCCTCTAACTTTTGCTTGGCTTCTTCAATTGAAATCTTGCTTTTGAGACACAAGAGTGTTGGTGTTAAGCGTCCATCATGCTCAATGGCTAATTGAATAACATCAGCATCAGGGATTTTGATTCGTCCGATTTCTGTTGGAGTCGGAATGACCATCCGTTTAACATCTTCTAATTTATCTTTTAAAAGATCTTTTCTATCCGTGTAATTAGAAAAATTGCGTTGCTGCTGAATCGAACGATCAATGACATAAATATGTTTCATCCCTTTTCGCAAACGGCTAACCAATTTACTTTTACGCAACCGTTTTAGTACCTCCTTTGCTTCATAAATATCAATATTAAAGATCACTACCAATTCTGCAATGGTCACTTGATAATCTCGTGCATAACGCAAAATAGTTTTCACCACCTCCTTATCAGACATTTGGTTAACATCCATCGTTGGAATTGCTTCTAATGGTACATTCTCTGGCAATTGAAAAACACCTTTTTGAACACCACTAGAGTCGTAGTACCCTCGAATTACTTTTTGATAAGTGAGGTACCAAAGGCGTTTATAGGCTACTTTTTGATCCATTCCTGTTACTTCCGCCAATTGTTCTGCGGTAATGAAATGGTTGGTTTTGTTCATCAAGCAGGTTAAAATCACGAAAAGCGTAGTTACATATATAGCAACAATCTGTAGTACTTTTCATAAGATTTAGAAGAATTTAGTTGCTACTATCTTCTGGGAGAAACAAAAAAGAGCATACATTTTGTTGTCATTATTTACTTTTTCAGCCCTTTTTAATACAAAAAGTAGCAACTATGTATAAGTCGACCTTTCGTGATTTTAACCTGTTCATCAAGCGAAAAAGCTCGGCATCTGAAATATCTTTTTGGGTTGCCTGGTGTTGCTTTTTGTAGCGATTCTTAGACCAAACTACTAATCCCCATATTAAGGCGATGTAAACTACAAAACCCACAATTCCTAAAAGGGCAATTACTATTTCAGGCATATTTGATTAAATGTTTAACAACAGCAAATAAAGTTACGTTTCTAAATGTGTTGTTTTTGGTAATTTTTTTTCTCATAAAACAACACTCCAACCCTATTGATATGATCTCTTAAATCTTGATCTTCAATATTATCAAAGATAGAAGCATCGATGTAATAAGGCAACAACAAGTCATCTAACCTGTTTTCAATTTTCATCAATAGAGATAATTCTATCGAATTACCAAAAAAAGTAAGATCAATATCAGATCCTTGATAATAGGTTCCTTTTGCTCTAGAACCATAGAGTAAAACTTTATCAACAGAAGGATAAGTTGATAATACGCTACTGATTTGGTCAATATATTTTTGCTTTAACCCGTACTTCATATTTTTAGAATAAATCTAGTTGGCTTCCCGATCTTTTATCTTCCATTATTACTTGAAAAAAATTAAACGCAGCTTGATATTGATTGATTATCTTTTCAAAAATTCTATTGGCGACGCTCTCATTATAAGTATGAGAAGTTTTATTCCGACTTCTAATCATTTCCATCCATACTTCCCCATCCTCTATTAAATTTAGTTGTAAGGCTTCTCTTATAGCATCTCTAGAGCCTCCTATTGTGCTGTTACCTTGATATCTAGCATAATCCTTCATAACATTCCAAGCTAACTCATGGGTATACTCAAAACTTTGAACTAGAGCTTATCTCATTATATCATCTAGAATCGCTTCTTGTTCCTCTTCTTGATTCGCCTGTATATAATTTATTATATCATTCAATTTGACCAACGCTTTATTGTAATTACTAAATCGTTGAATCCAACGAATATCGTCTCTATTAGCCATCTTATTTCCATTTATCTTGATAAGATTACAAAATCTTACTTTCAAACAATATTCTAAGATAGCCATTATTTAAGAGTTCTTCCACCCCTACCCAAAAAAAGAGGCAGCCACTCGCCTTTTGCGAATGACTGCCAGCTAGAAACACTCAACTTGACCTATACTTAGCTTCTTTCTAACAATTAACAGGTATTAAAAGTACAGTGCTGTAGCGTCCTAACTTCAGGAGACCTTCAAGGTCTATTTTTTATTTTTTATTTGATCATATTGACTCAAATTATGGCGTTCTATTAATCCTATTAAGCTTGCCGATTCAACCATTCCTTCTGCTTCTAAAGCCATTGCCCAAGCATGATAATCCTTTCCTGCTTTTAGGCCATCAAATGCGGTTTGATTAAGGCGCAAACTGTTTGCTCTAAAACTTGTCCAAGCATTCTCATAATGGACATAACACGTCTGTTCATACACGGCGCGTTCTACAATACCTTCTGCCAAAGGATTATTAGCACAGGTCAGTGCAAAATAATTATGGCCGCTTTGCGCCAAAGGAGTCGTCCCATAATTGCTCTCAATAATAGATAAGCCTAAAATCACAGAAGCAGGCACTCCAAATTTTTTCATTTCACCTTGGGCAACATCAATAAATCGAGTGATGTACTGCTCTTTTGCTGCAACAGAAACCGTGACAACAGGAACTAAAGCTTGTGCTTCAGAACTTACGGTAGGCATTGGGTTAGTAGAAGTAGAAATCGAAGCTGAACGCGTTACTATAGGCAGAATAGTAGCTGTACTGTGTGTGGTAGAAGGTATATTAAAGGTGACTTGAGTACCGTAAAAGAAAATCCCAAGAACTGCTGCCTTCACCCAATGTCGTTTGGTATTCACTAATAAAGCCTCTTTTGTAAATTGACGCTTTAGTTGTGGCCATTGCACCGCATAAAAAAGCGATTGTAACAAAGGTTTGATAGCAAAAGGTGATTTTTTAATGGGTTCTTTTGCAACGACCAAGGCTTTTTCTTCTAGGGATTCCGTATGTTGTGCCTCTATTATTTCTATACACTCTTCTATAATAATAGGAGTCGCCGTTACAAAAACCGTTGCCTTAGCTTCAGGAATATTGAGCGGTTGATTAGTGGTTGGTTGATTCTCCATAGGATATTATTTAGAACACTTATTGTCTGTCATTGTGATAGCACAAATCTAAAACATTTTGTTTCTAATGCAAAATCTTTAGACAACTTTTTTAAAACTTTTTGTTTTATGCAGCTCTTTTACACCAAAAACATTCAAAACAAAACCGCAATATTTGACGCAGAAGAAACAAAACACTGCACCAAGACTCTCCGAAAGAACATAGGAGATGTTTTACGGCTCACAGATGGCCAAGGCCACCTTTATGAAGCAGAGCTAACCGCGTTTGATAAAAAAAGCGCAACACTGCGGATTTTACAACAACTGCCTAGTCCAGATCAGCGTTCGTTCAAGCTTCATATTGCTATCGCCCCCACCAAAAATAACAGCCGCTTAGAATGGTTTCTGGAAAAAGCCACAGAATTGGGGATTGATGAGGTTAGTTTCATTCGTTGCCAGCGCTCCGAACGCAAAAACATTCGTTTAGAACGCCTAGAAAAAATTGTCTTAGCAGCAGCCAAACAATCGCTCAAAACCATTTTACCAGTGCTACATCCTTTACGCTCCTTTAAGGAAGTCATCACTACTGTACAAGCCGATTTCAAAGGCATTGCTCATTGTAATATAGCTGACCTTCCTCCTCTAAAGGAAAGTGTTACTGCTGTACCGCATCTTTTTTTATTAATTGGGCCAGAAGGAGATTTTAGTGTACAAGAAGTAGAATGGGCAAAAGAGCAAGGGTTTCAGGAGATTGGCCTAGGGAAAAGCCGTTTGAGAACGGAAACAGCGGGGCTTGTCGCTTGCCATACCGTACATTTGATGCAGTAGTTGTTCTTATATTATAAGGTATAAAAAAGGAAAAGTGCCTTCCGAAAAATCGGAGAGGCACTTCTTATCACCCATAAAAACAATTTCAAACGCAGTGTCTCTAACCCACCACGTCGAAACTTCCTAAAACAATTCTGAACATTTTATTTATCATCGCAACCCCACGTTTTCGTGGAAATTTGCGTTTTTCTTAAAAGAACTGTAAAAAAGTGGGAACACTTTTTTACAGAAGGATCAACGACTAACGACAATAGTTGATCTATTTTTAATGCTTAGCATAGGGGGTTGCTTACTTTGCAGCCAAGCATTAATGCTATTAAATTAATTTTATTTTCAATTGATATACAATCAGTTACTTAGCCATGAAAGGTTGTTATCAACTTGCTTCTATTATAGTACTTTGAAAATAGTGTGCCAAACTTTTCGTTTGTTCTCTAAAATCTAAAAAAATAGTTGTGCCTATGGCCTGATTTTTACGTCTTGTAACTTACTTCTACCATTTTATCTCCATAGGATTATTGTATACTATCGCCTTATTAAAAGGGCTTATGTTATCTTTACTCTTCCATAAAATGGTGTTTCTTACTTTTCGAAATCATAAATTATGCGCGCTTTTTGTTTGAAATTATTGCTGTTATGTAGTGTTGTTATTGGATTCCAACTCATGGCTTGTAACAGAAATGAACTAATCACTGCTCCTGGAGCTGGTTTAGAATTTTCTACTGACACCCTTACCTTTGATACTGTTTTCACCAATTTAGGCAATGCCACTAGACGTTTTAAAGTCTTCAATCGCCATTCTCAGCCTATTCGTATTGATCGAATTGCCCTTGGTGGAGGACAACAATCAGACTATAAAATCAACATTGATGGTTTAGCTGGAGTTTCTGCAGAGAATCTAGAGATTCCTGCCAACGATAGTATTTATATCTTTGCCAATGTTTTTATTGATCCTAATAATGGGGATGCGATTCGCACTGATTCCATTACCTTTGAAACCGCTGGAGGAGGTACTCAAACAGTTACCTTGTATGCGTATGGTTGGAATGCCAATTATATTGGTGAAGTTGGTTTGGTGACCCGTTATGTGAATCAAACCGTACAACTGAGCAATGCTCGGCCTTATATTATGATGGGCATCATTGCAATTGACAGCAACTCTTGTATTAATATTCCAGCTGGAACAGAAATTTATATGTTTGGAGGGCCTACTTCTAACCCTGGTGATCGAGCCGTCTTGTATATTGGTCACAATTCCTGTATTCGCTCTAATGTTGGAGGAGACCTCAACAATCCTGTAGAATTTAAAACCCATCGCCTAGAAGAAGATTATCAATTGATTACCTTTCATCACAATGGTATTTTCTTAAGTAAAACTAGTTTGGACAATATTATTGAAGGAACCATCATAAGAAATGCTGTAGATGGTATCTTTGTAGATTCTGCTAGTGTCAATGGCAATCCTAAATTGCGGATGAAGAACTGTAAGATTTTTAATGTAGATCGCTCTTGTGTTTTAAGTAGAGGAAGCGATATTGAGATGAGCAACACGATTTTGGCAAATTCTAACCAGTATAATTTTATAGGAATCAGAGGAGGGGATTATAATTTCAGACATTGTACCTTTATTAATGTTGCAACTGACTTGGTAGGCCGCTCGGAGCCCGTGTTTAGTTATCGAGATTTTGAAATTGTAGTTGACAATAGCGGCGCACAAACCGTTAATATCAATCGAGGAGACGCGTACTTTACCAATTGTATCATTTATGGGAATAGAAATGAGGAAATCGAAGTGGTTTATGGGCAACCTCAAGTACCTAACCCTAACTTTAATTATGCCTTTAATAATTGTTTAATCAAGGTCGATACCTTTAGTCAGAATCTCTTCAATTGTGTCTCCAACCAAGATCCATTGTTTGTTGATGAAGACGAAAATGACTATCAAATTGATTCTACCACTTCTCCTGCCAACAATGCAGGTACTCCTGCTGTTTTCCCTGTGGGAAGTACTGCTGGCCCAGCAGCCGATGCTATTGGGCGGACTAGAATAGGATCGACTCCTGATATTGGAGCCTATTTAATTCCTAACTAAAAATAAACAAGGCCAGATTTCTTATAATAGAAGATCTGGCCTTGTTTATTACTCCTGATGAAAGAAATTCTAGACGATACACTGGAAGAGCAAGGACCTGCGTCCTCTTCAAAATTCCCCAAGTACATGATCCGATGGCACGGGTTGCTAGTGGGCTTATTCGTCCTTAATATACTGGTAAAAAGCTACCAGATTGATCCTAATAATTTTTTAAAAGGTGTTTTCTTAACTTATACCTTCCTTTCCATTATCAGTGTTATACGCTGGTCGAATGGACCAATCAAGATGCCTCTTGCCTTTCTCTTTGTCTTATTGTGTTTATCAAATCTTGTCATTCAGTTGATTTTTCTGGGAAATGATGTCTTCATGTGGATGATAAAACACATGGGCAGTATCCCAGCTCCTTGATTTTTTGAATCTTCAAGGTTGTTTATACATAGACCCAATAACAGGAATACGGTGTACATATCGAAGTTGTTTAAGAGTTGAAAACCAGCGGAGCTAATAGTCTAATGCTGCTAATGACAGTTAGTTTAAATCTAAAATCACCAAATTTTAAACCCTTATTCATTAAAAATCTTTTTTAATTATTGTTAACAGAGTCGAAGATATCCTCTGTTATTTTATGGTGTCTGATTTAACAGATTAAAATAACGAACTCAAACAATTGGATCTACTGAACTATACAAAAAGTAGCAGCTATCTTTATAAGAAAACAACCACAGGAATTGCTTTATCTTTGCCAGTTCTGCCTCTTATTGTCTTGCCATCAAAACCACAATAAGCACAACCAAGGCAACTAAATACCTTGTAACAGAAGTTTATTGAAAATGCAATCACCAAAAGCTTTAACACTTGCGACGGTTTTTGAAGGGTATAGGAAGGGGCTGGGCAAACCGCCTTTTTGTTTTTTTTTGTGGCAATGACAAAAAGAAAAAACAATCTACTTAAAACCTAAATAAATTTCTGTTACGGCGTACTAAACCACTACGCCTTGTACATTCTTCTCATCGCGCTCCAACAAGGTTTTAAACACCCAAATATTCCCTGCAACAAGGATAAACGAGTACAAAATATCTTCTACAGGAATTGTCCCCCAGCGAAAACCTAAATTCTCTGCATTGTTGTACCAAACAACAGGTTCAGGAGTAAAGGCCCCTGTCAAAGCACTATTCATTACAAAAAAAGGAATAACGGAGAGCACAAACGAGAGCGGTAAGAAATTATACTCCTTTCGTTTGTACCAAAATCCTATAAGCATCGGTAAGGCAATCAAGGCAACCATAGTACTGTACCAATTTCCCCAGCCCAAAATTAAGACGGTCAAACTGTACAACACTAATATAGCATAACATACTTGATTAAAACGATCAAAATTTATCTTAGGGAAATAAGCCTTGACACAGGCATAAATAAACGTACAGGCAAAAGGCACGACCACAAAGAAGAGTACTTCTTCAATGGGCAAATTAAAAGCATGTGGGCCTGTCAAATAAGTTTCATTAAACCCCCAGATTCCTTTGGCAGTAAAGAAGTAATCATGCACCAAGAAAGGAGTCCCAATAGCGATGATCGCTCCCAAGGTATATTTCCATTGGCTCACATAGTGGACTTTTTTATCAAAACTCAATAAAAAAGGGAAAAGGATCACTCCAAAATCTAAAAGGAGGTAGAAGAAGTGGCTGCTCATCTGCGCTTTTTTTGTTCTGTGTGAAATTTTTTAGGCACGACCAACAAGCCAAAGCAAGAGCCTTCTTCCTTAAATCTATTCTTGTGGTGGACTTTGTGGGCTTTTCGCAACGCTTTAAAATAAGGGCTCTGCACTTTATCAAACCACTTAAAACGGCGATGAATTAAAACATCATGCACTAAGAAATAAGTCACTCCATAAGCCAAAATACCAAAACCAAACCCTACAGAAAAGGGATAGCCATACATCATCCCTAACATAATGCACAACCAACTAGGAATAGCATATACTAGAAAAAAGGCATCGTTCTTCTCAAAAAAGGTATTGGGATCAGGTTGATGGTGATCTTCATGCAAATACCACAAAAAGCCATGCATAATGTATTTATGCGTAAACCAAGCCATGAATTCCATTCCAAAAAAAGCGAGCAAAAGAGCTCCTATAAATGTTAATGTAGTCATTATAATAAGATTAAAACAAAAAACAGTCTTCTTAAGAAAAGTGCCTAAACAAGGTTCAAAAGCAGAAAAAATACTAACCAAACAAAAAATAATAAATGGGCAGTTTTATTAACGACACGTACGTAATGTAAATAAATACTTGCAAAAACAGTAGCAAAAAACCACCAACAAACATAGTTGAATATCGGAACAATATGCCCTGTCCAATCCCAAAAATCATAACGCATAGCAACAGGCTCAATCAAAAAATCCAAGGCCATGCAAAGCACTCCAACAAGTATAGCACGAATCACTAAAGACCAAGTAGTCGGTACCCAACGCAACACCAAATGAGCACTTGCGGTAACCACACCGTACCAATTCAAGCCCAAAACGAGGGGTACTCCCAATACTTTCCAACCTAGCTCCTGCCCATACTCATATTCTCCAAACAATAAGCCTGTATTCACGCCAATCGCTTCTACCGTAAACCCACCAATGGCAATTCCAACCAGTGCCAAAGCGTCTTTTTTATAATGATGCGCACTGCCCCAAATTAAAAGGGCACACAAAAGCATATTCATTCCTGACAACCCCAAAGGGCGATCAGGATATAAAAACAAGCCAATACCAATAGTATGAAATAAGAGTAAAATCCAAGGCGCATGGCGCTCAAAACGCGCTTGCATCAACACTGCTTTATCGCTCACGAGCTACCAATTTATCAACAATCTTCGCAGATTGAATCGCTAAAGGAATTCCTCCACCTGGATGGACCGTCACTCCACAAAAATACAAGTTGTTGTATTTTTTGGAGAAATTAGGATGGCGGCTCAAAGCAGCCGTTTTTCCATTAGAAGCCGCTCCATAGACAGAGCCTCTAAAAGCTCCTGTATCCATTTCAATCTGCTTCGGTGTCCAACTCCTTTTAGTTTCGATGTAAGGTCGAATGTCCTTGCCTAATTCTTTTTCTAAACACACCAATACACGCTCTAGAATAGCTGCCTTTTCTTCTTCTCCAATATCAACGCCCGCAGGCATATTTTGCATAACAAACCAGTTCTCTCCTCCTTCTACTGCATCTTCAGGGTTTACTTTCGAGCTGATGTGTATGTACACCGTGCTATCTAAAGGAATTTCTTTTTTACCAAACAAATACTTGAACTCTCCTTTGTAGTCTTCACTAAAGAAAATATTGTGTAGGCCCAGCTCTGGAAATTCCTTCTTGACCCCTAGATAATAAATCAAGGCAGAAGTAGAACTTTCTTGTTTTTTATACTTTTTGTATAAACTATTGTCTTGGAGAATGTTCTTATAGAAATGAACACAGTCCATTGCACACACAAGGCGTTTCGTTTGGTATTCTTTTTCAGTTGTCTTCACCACATAACCTGTTCCTTCTGGTGTGCCACTAGTGACACTAACCCCCAATTCATATTCTACGCCTACTTCCTGTCCTAGCTTATATAAACCCTCTACGATAGAACGCATTCCCTTTTTAGGAAAGAAGGTGCCTACATTTTGTTCCAAGTGGGCAATCATGCTGTAGACTCCTGATGCTTGATACGGGTTAGAACCGTTATAAGTTGTATAACGGTTGAAAATTTGAATCAATCGTGGATCATCAAACTTCTTCTGATTGACTTTATTTAATGATTTAAACAAATCCATCCCTGGAATCTTTGGGGCTAATTTCACAACCTTGCCCCAAGGCAGTTCAGATACTTTATGGATAGAATTTTGTAAAAAAACCTGCCCTAAAGAATCATACTTGTCTTTGCTTTTATTTAAATAGGCATCTACCGCTGCGCTATCTTTAGCACCAAACTTCTCCGTCAATTCTTCTTTTAAGCGTTCGCGGTTGGTATAAAAACGGACTCGACTACCATCTTTGAAAAAATAGCGACAGGCCGTATCGTCTGTATGGTACGTATAATAATCCCTTGGATTGCGATCATAAAGTTCATACAATTCATCCACCAAGGTAGGAATTGTAAAAAGAGAAGGGCCTGTATCCCAGCGATAACCTTCCGATTCATACTGGTTCATTTTGCCCCCAATATAACTGTTCTTCTCCAAAACTAGTACCTTATCTCCTCGCTTGCGTAAGCGCAAAGCAGCAGACAAACCAGCTACTCCTCCTCCTATAATTATAGCATCATACATATAATTCGCTGTATTTTTTTGTAGTAATAAGACTTATTGATCAATTCTTAAAGAGCATTGATGGAATGCCGCACATAAGATTTGCAATACAAGAAACATTTATAGTAATCAGAGATACGCACGCGTTGTGACATCAGTTCGTTAACCGTGTGTGCTTTGATCTTTTTTAGTAAGTTGTAATAATACGTATAAGCAACGTAGACCCCAAAACGAGCCGATTTTGGAAGCAATAAAATTCCCTGATAAGCTTCTAAAAACTCCTGCTCAATTTCTTCTTCTATTTGTAATTTATCCTCTAGTGTTAAGCCTGTATTATTGACTGCAGGAAAATAAACGCGTCCTAGATCGCCCCAATCATCTTTCAGATCGCGCAAAAAGTTAATTTTTTGAAAAGCAGAGCCCAGTTTCATGGCAAAAGGCTTTAGTTTTTGGTACTCTTCCTCATCTCCATAAACAAAGATTTTTAGGCACATCAACCCAACTACTTCTGCTGACCCCAAGATATATGTCTCGTATAACTCCTGGGTGTACTCTACTGGGTTAAGGTCCATTTCCATGCTTTTGAAAAAGCATTCTACTAAGTTCAGGTCAATTTGGTATTTATTGACCGTCAACTGAAAAGCATTAAGAACCGTGTTGAGAGAAATACCTCGCTCAATTGCCTTGTAGGTGTCTGTTCTGAATTCTGCGAGGAGTTCTTCCTTTGGAAAAGTATGAAAAGAATCAACGATTTCGTCTGCAAGACGAACCATTCCATAAATAGCATGGACATCATCGCGAATACTTTCGTCCAAGGTAGAAACACTTTTGAAAAAAGAGGTGCTGTAGGCCTTGGTTACATTTTTGGCAGCTTCCTTAGATATGCTATCAAATAGAAATTTCATTATCAATAGTTTATGCGTTAGAATAGTTAAACCAATTAGACGGGAAATATTGCCAGAATAACGGTACTTCTATAGCTGGGTAGTGTTTTTTTTTTATAAAGTCTTCAAAAAGCCGTTTCCCCTTCTTCTTTTCTACAAAAGAAGAATCCTTAGAGAGGAATGGCTTAACTTTCTTAAACGGGGCTACAATAACAATCCTTTTAGGAAGGAGTAGTTACTATTTTTTTATTTTTTGAATCTCCTTTTGGGTGATCTCTTAAAACCAATTTTGCAGCTACTTTTCCAGAAATAAGAGAAGGAGGAACCCCTGGCCCTGGCACCGTTAATTGACCACAAAACAACAAGTTATCTAATTTAGAAGTCACTTTAGGTTTCAAGTTTGCCGTCTGTAACAAGGTATTCGCCAAACCATAAGCATTCCCTTTATAAGAATTGTAATCCGACTTGAAGTCGTTAATACAATAAGAACGTTTATAAACAATATGGTCGCGTACATTTTGTTGGGTATGGCGCTCCATACGAGTCAACATAATGTCCAAATACTTTTCTCGCAATTCTTCTGTATCCTCTACTCCAGGTGCTAAAGGCATAAGTAAGAATAAATTTTCACTGCCTTCTGGCGCAACAGCTGGATCTGTTTTAGACGTGACACAAGCATAAAATAAAGGCTCATCTGGCCATTGAGGGTTGTCATAAATCTGACGACCATGTGCTACTAAATCTTCATCAAAAAACAGGTTGTGATGCTCTAAATGTCCTAATTTTTTATCTACTCCAAGGAAATACAACAAAGAACTGGGTGCCATTTTTCTTTTGTCCCAATACGCCTCATCGTAGCGGCGGTATTTCTTAGGTACTAAATTTTGTTCTACGAAATTATAATCGGCTCCTGCAATCACTTGCTCTGTCGCTTTGAGCGCCCCATTCACTTCGATGTGGGTAATGTGCCCTTTTTCACATTTAAAAGAGGTAACAGGGGCATTCAGATGAAACTGTGCGCCGTGCTTTTCTGCCACGGCTTGTAAGCCTAACGCCAATTGGTACATTCCTCCTTTTGGGTACCAAGTACCTAACTTTAAATCCGCATAATTCATTAGCGTATATAAAGAAGGAATTCTGTGAGGCATTTCTCCTAAAAATAGGACAGGAAAACGCAAAATAGAACGCGCTTTGTGAGAGGAAAAACGGTTACAAACATCTTTTTCTACTGATTTGAACAAATCCAGCTTGAAAAAGTTCTTAAAAACCTCTATATCAATCAATTCTGACAACTTCAAACCTGGCTTATCGAGAAATTTCTCTGTTCCAACGCGGTATTTGATTGCAGCATCTTCTAAAAAACGACGCAAAGCAGCTCCACCGCCTTTTTCTAAGCTTTCAAAGACCTGATACAATTCGTCCAAACTAGCGGGCATATCAGTGCTAGTTTCGTCGTTCCAGTATACTTTATAAGAAGGATCTAAACGCTCTAAGGATAAGTAATCCTTACGATCTTCCCCCAGTTCTTCAAAAATTTGGTCGATCAATTCTGGCATCCAGTACCAAGAAGGTCCCATATCAAAAGTAAATCCTTTTTCCTTGAAGATTCGGGCACGGCCTCCAACCGTACTGTTCTTCTCATAAACATTTACTTCATGGCCTTCTTTAGCCAAAAAACAAGCTGCTACGAGACTAGAAAAACCTGCCCCAATAATATCAATCTGCATCTTTTAAAAACAATTAGTAACCGTAAAATAAATCTATCTCACTACAACATTATACATTAAGTAGGAAGTGGAGTAGGACAGGCTCTATTTCCTAAAACTGTGTTTAAATGGTAAAATAGTTAGTGTTGAAATATTTTTTCTCAACAATCTATGGTGAAACAGCAAGAATTATCTTTTGTTTAAAAAGAATTCTGCTCCTTTTAGAATTCTAAAGAAGAAATAAAAGGGTGAGGTTACTAAATACATGGAGACATCTTAAAACCATGCAGAATAGGGATATACTATTATTACATTGCAATAATACAGCATTATTTATAAATTACAACATCAAAATCAAACTACCTGCCATGACCATCATCCCCAACACCACCCCATAGATAGATAAATGATGTTCTCCATACTCTTCAGCTGCTGGTAATAATTGGTCTAAGGAGATAAAAACCATCACTCCTGCTACTCCTGCTAATAAGAGGCCCATCAAGGTAGGCGTCAAATAAGGCATCAGTAACAAATAGCCTATAATCGCTCCAAGCGGCTCTACTACACCCGATAAAAAAGAATAAGTAAACGCTTTTTTACGATCACCAGTAGCAAAATAGATGGGCATTGAAACAGCAATTCCTTCTGGAATATTATGAATTGCGATCGCAACCGCAATCGTCATACCCAATTCTGGATCTTCTAAAGCAGTAATAAACGTCGCAATTCCCTCTGGAAAGTTATGAATAGCTAAGGCTAAAGCAGTTAATACTCCAATTCGCATAAGCTTATCTTTCTCTGGGGTCGAAGCATCGCTTTCCCCTTCTTCCAAGCTAAATTCATGAGGATTTTCATTGTGTGGAATTAAACGATCAATTACTCCTACAACCAGCATTCCCACAAAAAAAGCCAAGACACCATAACTTGTTGCAAGTTGTTCCTCTCCTCCATAAGAAGACATCAATTTATGAATTGCTTCTGGAAGAATTTCTACAAAAGATACATACAGCATAACTCCTGCTGCAAAGCCCATTGCAAAGGTCAATAAACGGGTACTTTTATCTTTTACAAAAAAAGCAATGGTACTACCAATACCTGTTGCTAGTCCAGCAGTAATTGTTAATAAAAAAGCAATTTGCACATTTTGATCCATCTGATGCTAATATTTTTAAGGTCATCTAAGAATATTTTTAGACAAATCTAAAAATTGTTTTTCGTTCCATAAAATAAAGTCCTTAATTTTTGATTTTTAATGTCTTTTAAAAGTCCCTATCTAAAGAAAAACAGCACCTTTCTCTAGAAGAAAGGTGCTGTTTTAAAACGGCCATAGGTTCTTATAACAAGAAAGAATTAGATCGGTTGATATCCCACTTTGATTCTTTGATTGATATCAATTTCATCCGTTGTTAAGCTGGGATTGAGCATATAAACATCTTTGAGAGTAATGCCATAACGCTTAGAAATACCATACAAAGTATCACCTTGCTCCACCACATGAATCGTTGTTTTTGTCGTCCCATTATCCGTCATTTCGACCAATGGATTTAGGCTTTGCTTAGGAATCGAGCTATCGTCCACCACTTTTAACGGTTGGTTGAGGCCTAGTTCAAACCCTTGCAAATTATTAAGTGTCACTAGTCGTTCTACAGAAATATTGAATTTCTCTGAAATCGTATAGAGACTTTCTTTTTCCTGAACAATATAAATTCCTCCTGGTAATAACCTTGGAGGATCAGTCGCTATAGGAGCTGAATTTAGTGGGATTCTATCCTCGTTTATAGGGACATCAATCATACCAACGGGGACGCCTTGACCTGGTGGTAACCCTTGATTCCCCACTGGTGAATTAACTGGTTGTTCTACAATATTTCGAGCCGTCAAGCCTTTGGCTTGTCTGGAAAGCCACAACCTTTTCTCTACAGGGGATAAACCTGCGGTATCTGGAAGTCCTGTACTTTTCACAGCACCTGCTTTTTGTGTGACATCCATAGCCAGCGGAGCAACGCTTTCATTACACAACTGTGCCATCTTTTCTGCCACTGGTTGACCGTTGACATGTGTCAGACGCAATTCTCCTTGTGTCGTATGCAAGCGTTGAAAACCAATTTTATCCACAAAGGTCAAGTGCTTAATTGGTGTTTCAATATGACGGCTAATAATTTTAAACTCATAAGTAGCCAAACAAGCTGTATTCGTTTTGGCTTCAAAAAAAACATTGCGCTCCTTGTTCTTCTGATGATTAAGGATCTCGCCAGGTTTAGAAACAGCGGCTTCATAATTAAATCCGTAGATTGGATCTGTATAAACGAGCCCTTTGGCAGTATTCTCTAGCGTCGAAACAGAAAAAATGGTATACAAGGCATATTGTTCTCCCATTTGTACCACCATGTAAGCCATACGACGGTTGCTATTAATTTCTTTCATTAATGCTGGGGAAATACTTCCTCGATCAGCACACATATATGGTTTAACAGGGATTTCTGCGACCAATTGCTTATTCAAATTAGCAGCGTTTTTTTGTACACTAAAAATCAACTGCTTTTCAGGGGCAACAGTCG
This sequence comes from Aureispira sp., assembly GCA_050633105.1. Lineage (GTDB taxonomy): Bacteria > Bacteroidota > Bacteroidia > Chitinophagales > Saprospiraceae > Aureispira. Next base: position 71,676 of record JBOEFW010000057.1, read on the forward strand.
TGTAATAATCAGTGTGCGCCACATCATCAATGCTATTCACCCGCTCATAATCCAATTGCTGTATACAAGCAGGATCATAAAAAAAGTAAACAGGAGTCTGGGCTTTTAGGCTAGTACTGCCCAAAAACAATAACAACCATCCCATTCCTTGAACTATCGTTTTTCTCATAATAATAACTATTAAAGCTTGTAGGGAAGCTATTTCTCCACAAGACATTATTTATAAAACCTCAAAGGTTACTTTCAATAACAATACCAAACCAAAACCACCCAATACTAAGCCAGCCAATCGTCTAACATACAGAAAATGATGCGCTTTAAGACGGTTTCTTATAGAGCGCGCTAGGGCTATTTTTAAGCAATCTGTTGCGATTACAACCACCATAACTGCTATAAATAAAGCGGCACTAGCCGTTCCATCAAATTTACTATTAATGGCAAAAGCCATCAGTCCCATCCAAAACACTAAAGGGGTTGGATTAATTGTGTTGATTAAAAACCCCTGTAAGAAGTAAGCAAAGTGTGCTACTCTAGTACGATTTTTAGGTATTTCTATTTTTTCAGATCCTTCGGTAGAAACGGCTTTTGTAAACAATAGGCCTGCTCCAAACAATAACAACAACACTCCTCCAATAGTGCCACTATACCAAACAAAGTTAGCTTTCTGAACAGGATCGTTGATTACTTCTTCTACCCAAATCGCCCCCCAAAAGGCTAAAAAAATATATAAAAAATCACTCGCCCATTGTCCTAATGCCAAGGCAAAAGCGGCTTTGAATCCATGTTCTACTCCTAATTGAAGCATGGTAAAGAAAATCGGGCCGACAAATACGCTCAAAATTAATCCAGCTGCAGCACCTTGTAAGATGGCCTCTATCATCATAGTAATAGCAATTCTATCTGTGAAATTGTTTACAAAAACAACCTCTGTTTGTAATTGATAGTTATTGGTGGTTCCTCTTAAATTAAAAACAACCCAACAACTATTCTATTGTGCAAGATGCAAAAAAATCAACAGGCTCCAAAAGAGCGATTCTCGAAGTTGTTGAATAAAGATAAATAGTTTGCATTAGCTCTTGGGGCTCTATTGGGAAAATAGAGCTATTTTTTTCATATATTAGAGGTAACAGCTTCGTTATGAAGGCCGCATCCTCTATTTATACGCAGTTATCACTGAATAGTTGCCTGATATCCTTGAAATTTCTCCAAGTTCATTCCAGCGCCTCCGCAAACTAAAACTAACACACTAGAAACATCATCCAACCAAGTCCCTGGATGATAAACTGCGGATAAAGCAGCTCCACAAGCAGGCTCTACTAATGTTCCTATATCTTCCAAAAATAACCCCACAGCATCTAATGCTTGTCCATCTGTAACAACATGCGTTTGCACACGATCTTGTTGAGCATACTCAAAGGCTTGTGCAGCCACTTGTTTTGCTCCCAAAGAACTCGCAATAGAATCTATACTTTTTAAGGCCACCCGCTCTCCTGCTTCTAGAGCTACTTGTAAACAGTTGGCACCTTTCGTTTCTGCCACTAAAACACGGGTCTTGTTCCAGCCCTGTTCTGCTACCCCTTGCATTACACCACAAAAATACCCCCCACCACCAACAGCCACTACAATGACATCGGGTTCGGGCATTTGAGTCGCACATTCCGCCAGTACACTGGCATGCCCTTCCCATAAAGTAGGATGATCAAAAGGAGAAATATAGACCGCATCGGCACTGTCTGCTAGTTTTATAGCCACCGCATGAGCTTCATCCCAGACTTGACCCGCCAGCTTTACAGTAGCACCCAAATTACGAATTTTCTCCTGCATCGCCACAGACGTTTTCACTGGCAAAACAACGGTAGTGGGTACTTTCAACTTCCAACCAGCATAAGCTGTTGCTAAACCTGCATTACCACCAGAAGCAATCACAAAATGTTGATAACCTGCCGCTTTTGCCTCTTGACATCGTTTTCCTACTCCTCGGATTTTAAACGAACCTGTTGGTTGATAACAATCCATTTTAAAGTAAATAGAGCGCTCTTGCTCGGCACTCAAACGATGGGCTAAAAATAGAGGCGTCTCTTGGTGTAAAGTGCTATTCATGGTAAGAATTAATTGAAGTTGTATGGAATAAAACGAAGAAGCTTAAGAGGGGAAATCATATTCCTTATCCAGTCCTCTATATTTACCCGTAGCGGCTCCTCGTTTAGCCTTTAGTTGTTGCCCTTGTTGTAGTGGTTGCCACTTTTCAAAAGGAATAGTATGGGCATGTACCTGCCCTTCGTCATCACGAACCGTAATGCTATAATTACCTGATTGTTTGGTGGTACGGCGGCGAGGGTCTTGCTCAATCGCACGGGTGTTTGGCCATTGAGGGTTATGGTCAGATCCTTCGGTTGTGAGTGGGGGAGCTTTTTGCCAGCGATAAATACTGTAGCGATATTTTGTTTTATAAACAGGCTCTTTTCGGTAAATTGGTTCTTCGTATTGCTCTTCATAAGATTCATACAAAGTACGATCACAATATTTGTCCTCAAAATAACCATTCCCCAAATCACGCTTCCCACAAACATACCGTTCGGTGCCTGTTGCACGTTTTTTTGTTCGTGTACGCGTTTCGTAATGATCTAGTATCTGATCATAATGGTGGATGGCTCTAAACGATTTTAGTTGGTTACCTCGATTGGGCACTTTCCAGTCCTCCTCTTCCACTAAGCGTTCTTGCTCTGTTGCAATGTTTCGCTCCCAACTAAAGCCTTCTACGGTAACAAGAATTTCTTTGCTTCGTCCAAAATAAAACAACACGCCTATAATGATCAAGCCAACCAAAGCAGCTATTCCACAACCACGTTTACTTTTTTTCTGAGGAGGAGAGTTTTTTTCTTCTTCTGATCTTTTGGCTTTTTTACCAGAAACAGGTACCTCTTCTGCATCATAGGTACGAACCGCCAAAGTAGCATCTCCATCTGCTTTGGTGTTCCCACAATCCTTACATATAGTCGTAGTTGCTGCATTATTTTGACCACAATAAGAACAGCGCCAATCAGCTCCTGCCCTAGCTTGTTTCAAAACCCTGTCCTCTTGCACCTGCTCGGAAGCATCAACCATATAGAACTGTACATCTTTGGGGCGGTCAGAGCCACAACTAGAGCACTCTGTTTCGGGCCCTAAAATTCCTTTGTGACCACAGCTTTTGCAGTCCCAACGTCCAACATATACACTCATGGTTTTTATTTTGTAACCCAAAACAGGGTAAAGAAGAAAACAAAGAAACATCCAATCACTACTTAGAAGCAATCAAAAAGCTATTGCTGTTTACTTCAACCGTGACAGCAATAGCTTTTAATGATGAGGGGTCTTCTAGCCAAACATATTGCCTAAGTTCCCCATTCCACCTGGTAACATTTTTGACAACATAGCTTGAGATTCTTCCTGTTCTTTGGCAGCAGCTGCTGCTATAACGCGATTAAAGCCTTCTAAAATCAAGTCTTCCAATTCTTCTTTATCCGTTAAATCTAATTCAGGAGCAATGCTTACATCCAAGATCTGGCGAGCAGCATTGGCCTTGATCTTAATCAAACCACCACCAGCTTGCTCTTCTACAATAATACTAGTGAGTTTCTCCTGCATCTGTTTTTGCATTTCTTCCATTCCTCCAAACATAATTCTATCGTTTTTTTAGTTTCAGTCAAATAATCTATAAGCACAATACTACTAAAAATTGTTGGTTAGAAGCAGTACGGCACCTATAAAGGTCTATAACAACAACTCTCTTGAGAACAGGAAAGTTTCTTAGAGGCAAGACAAACGTCTTTAAAACTGTAACAAAAAATAACAGCCAGCCTAGTTTTTACGTTTTGCCTCCTTGCTATTTTCTTAAAACACGACAACAGGTATACTCTTATTTCTCAAAAACTAACCCTTCAGCGGCATCTAATACCCCTTCTTATAAGAAAGAAAACTTTCCCTTTCTTTTTCCAATGGCTCCCTACAATAACAATATTATAAACTCAATTGATTGAATCAATAAACAAATTATCGCTCTTTTTAAAATGTTCGCATTTCTATAAAAAAGTTCTCTTTTAATAGGTAAAACCCTAATAATCATAATTTCATTCGGCTAAATGTATTATTTTTAGTAGTTTCAAACGTTCACCAACAAGATTTTCAATCAAACCCTATAGTTCTTGTTGAATTTATTAACATAGCAATAACGTACTTAATACACTAAATTTTTACTACAGATTCCCTTTCTCGTCCATCTTCAAAGAACAACGGCGAGCATTATCTCCAAAAAAAATAAAAAATAACCTACTATGCGAATACACTTGTTTCGACATACACAACTGTATGGCTATATGCTATTCTTAGCAGTTTGCTTCTTCCAACAACAAGCAAACGCCCAGTGTGCAACGATTTATGCAAGTCCCACAGGCATTAGTACCAACGATGGTACAGAGGCCAACCCCATGGACTTACAAACAGCGATAGCCCAAGCCTGTATACAAGACAGAAAACACGTTCGTCTGCTGTCTGGTACTTATAACCTCAATCAAAAAATTGTCTTTAATTGTGATGATCTCATCATTGATGGTGATTGGGAAATAGTATTGGGAATTGGCCGAAAAAATAGCAATTTGGCAACTACTATTAATATTAACTCTTCTGTAGAAACAGCTCCCTATAATGGCGCTGGAACTACGGTAGGATATTATATAGGGATACAAGCTATTAATCAAGATGACTTTTTAATCCAAGACATTACTTTCAATGTCAAGAACGGGGGGGCATCAGGCACAGCTACAGGTACAACGGGCAACAGAGGCCGCAGTGTCTATGGTTTCTATTTTAGAAATGCCAATGGCTGGCAGCTCGAACGCTGTATTATGAATACAGGTCGTGCTACACGTGGATCAAATGGGATCAATGGTGCTGCTGGTAGCAATGGTAACGGAGGAGGCATAGGAACCCAAGCTCGTTGTAACGATGACTGTACCACCAATCGTGGTGGTAATGGCGGCAATGGCGGCGGCGGTGTTGCTGGTGCTCCTACGAACATTGATGGCTCTTGCCGCAACACAGGTCAGAATGGTTCTAGTGGTAATGCTGGAACCAATCGCCAAGGTGGCGGTGGTGGATCTGGAGGCTCTGCTGGTGCAGAAGATAACCGTGGTGGTAATGGTGCAGCTGGTGGTAACGGCGGCAGCGGCATTGGTGGAAATGGCGGTCTTCGTGGAAATGGCAATGGCACCAATGGCAACGGTAACTGCGCTAGTGTTAATGCCCGTAATGGTGTCGCTGGAACCGCTGGAACAAATGGAACGAATGGTGCTGCTCTTCCAACTTCCAATACTTTTTCTAATTACTGGTTGCCTTCTGGACAAAGCGCTAATGGTACAGACGCCCGTGGTGGCGGCGGTGGCGGTGGCGGCGGTGGCGGCGGCGGCCAAGGCTGTTTCTTTTGTGTAGATGGTACTGGTGGTGCTGGCGGCGGCGGCGGTGGCGGCGGTCAAGGCGGTGCTTTAGGTACTGGTGGCTGGGGTGCTGGTGGCGCCTTTGCACTCTATGCTGTTGCTAGTTCTGGTAGTCATAATAATGTTACCTTATTAGCGGGAGCAGCACCTACTGGTGGTACTGGTGGTGCTGGTGGCAACGGTGGTGCTGGTGGCAACGGCGGTAACATTGGTGGTCAAAGTGGTGGCCTATTTGGCTGCTCTACTTGTGAAGTTGGTCGTGGTGGCCTTGGTGGTCGCGGTGGCAATGGTGGTCGCGGTGGCAATGGTGCCAATGGCGCCAATGGTCGCAGTGAAGCAGTACGAGCGGTTAGTGGTTCTACCATAACAACAACTACTAGCCCTAATATTACTAACATCATCACCAACGAACCCTTAGAAGGATGTCAAAACTCGGAAATTATTATTACCAAAAATGGAGGCACTTGGGGATTACCAGGTAATGCTGGTTTTATTCAAGATCTAAGCAATGGAGTAAGTTCTTACAACAATGCTTCTAATACGGCAATCATCAGCTATAATATGGTTGGTAGTCAAACGATCAACATTAATGGTATTCCTTATGGAAATTTCATCCAAGTTAGCAATGCAAGACCTTTGCCTGCCTTTGGTCTCGCTATGCAAGCAACAGTCTGTGAAGGACAAAGCTTCAATATGAATACAACAACCCCAGCGGATCAATACGAATGGATCTTATTTGAAGGGGCCAACAATACAACAACACCAGCTGCTATCTTTAATACACAAGTAGCTACTTTCCCAACCCCAATTACAGGGGTAACCGTTAACTACCACCTTCGTCTGCGCTTACGCGATGATTGCTGTGGTTGGTCTACACCTGTTTACTTTGATTTTGATGTGGTTCCTACCTCGGCAGGGCCTATGGTCACCTTAGATACCGTTTGCGCAGGAGAGAATGCCACGATCTCTACAACAGGAGCAGGTACCTTGACTTGGTATGCCGATCCTTTGGGACAAATAAGTTTAGCAACGGGCCCTGCTCCTAGCCTTACTTACAACACGGCTCCTTTATCACAAAATACCGTGTTCTATGCCGCTCAATCCATTGGATCTTGTGTAGGTCCTTTGACTTCTGCGGAAGTCATTGTGAATGCATTACCTAATTTGCCAAGTGTTAACCCTATCGTGGTTTGTGCTGGAGAAGATGTGATTTTGAGCGCTACAGGGTCAGGTAGTGGAGATTTAATTTTTTATGACAACAATCAAGTAGAAATCAGCCGAACAACGGTATCTGCTGCCAACCCTACCGCTACGTTTAATGCAGGTGCTTTGACAACAGGAAGCTATAGTTTTTATGCGGCAGAATCAGACGGTACTTGCCGTTCTCCTCTAGCATTAATTGGAGCGACTGTCAATGCCTTGCCTGCAGCTCCTGTAGCAGCTGGTGCGACCCTTTGTACGGGAGAACTGGTTATCTTGACGGCAGCTGGCTCCAGTGTACAATGGTTCAGTGATGCGGCCTTAACAAATATCATAGCAACAGGGAACACCTATAATACAGGTCCTCTAACTGCTACAACTGATTTTTATAGTACACAAACGAATGCGGATGGCTGCCAAGGTCCCGCTACAATGGTTACCGTAACGGTTAACCCATTACCAGCGATGCCTGTCGCCATGAATGACACGATCTGTGCAGGAGCAACAACAACCTTAATGGCAACAGCTACAGGCACCATTAATTGGTATGCGGATCCTGCTGGAAGCACTCAAGTAGGAATTGGGGCGACCTTTACAACGCCTGCATTAATACAAAATGCCACCTACTATGTATCTCAAACAAATACTACAACTAACTGTACAAGTCCATTAATGGCTGTACAAGTTGTCATTAATGCCTTGCCTATTCCACCTAGTGCGACGTCTCCTGTCATTGTTTGTGCAGGGGAAGATGTAATCTTAGACGCAACGGGTTCAGGGAGTGCTTTAGCTTTTTATGACAATAATAATGTCTTACTAAGTACTGTATCTGCTGGGACAAACAATCAGGCCAGTTATAATGCAGGAGCCTTGACAGTTGGTAATTATAATTTCTTGGTGCGTCAAGACGATGGTACCTGTTTATCAGATCCTGTGGCAATCGCAGCAACGGTGAATGCTTTGCCTACAGCTCCTGTGGCAGCTGGTGTAACCATTTGTGCGGGAGATATGGCTCCGTTGATGGCAACGGGCACTACGGTACAATGGTACAGTGATGTGGCCTTAACAAACCTACTCTCAACAGGCAATGCTTATAATACAGGTATACTAAACGTCACTACTGACTTTTATGTCACACAAACGAGTGCGGATGGCTGTGAAGGTCCTGCAACAATCGTTACCGTAACAGTCAATATTTTACCACCTGTACCTATGACTGCCAATGATACCATCTGTGAAGGCCAATCAGCCACGTTAACAGCTACAGGCCTAGGGACTATCACTTGGCATTCTGATCCTGCTGGACTCAATCGAGTAGCGTTGGGCAACACTTTTACAACGCCTGCTTTAACACAAAACACCACCTACTATGTAGGACAAATAGATCCTAACACAGGATGTGCGAGCCAATTAATAGCCGTTCAAGTAGCCATTAATACCTTACCTATTCCACCTAGTGTAACAACTCCTGTCATCGTTTGTGAGGGAGAAAATGTAATGCTAAATGCAACGGGCTCAGGAAGTGCTTTAGCTTTTTATGACAACAATAATGTCTTACTAAGCTCCGTCACGGCTGGTGCAAACAATGATGCAAGTTATAATGCGGGCGCTTTAGCCGCTGGTAACTATAACTTCTTTGTCCGCCAAGATGATGGTGCTTGTTTATCAGATCCTGTAGCAATCGCGGCAACGGTGAACGCTTTGCCTACAGCTCCGACCACAGCAAATGCTACTATTTGTACAGGTGAATCCGTTGTCTTAACAGCAACGGGCACTACAGTACAATGGTACAGCGATGCTGCTTTAACAAATCTCGTTGGGACGGGAAATACCTATACTACAGGTATCCTTTCTGCAACTACGGATTTCTATAGCACACAAACTAGCGCAGATGGTTGTGAAGGCCCTGTCGCAACAGTTACGGTTACCGTTAATCCTTTACCTGCTATACCTACAGCGATCAACGATACTATTTGTACAGGGCAAACAACTACTCTAGTTGCTACTGGTACAGGGACTATTACTTGGTATTCTGATCCTGCTGGACTCAATTTAGTAGCAACCAACAGCTCTATAACAACGCCTGTTCTAATACAGAACACCACCTATTATGTGGCACAGACAGATCCTATTACTGGATGCAACAGTCCCCTAATGGCCGTACAAGTTGTTGTGGATCCTTTACCTACTGCACCTAGTGTAACAACTCCTGTCATCGTTTGTGAGGGAGAAAATGTAATGCTAAATGCAACGGGCTCAGGAAGTGCTTTAGCGTTTTATGACAATAATAATGTCTTACTAAGCTCTGCCACGGCTGGCGCAAACAATGACGCAAGTTACAATGCGGGCGCTTTGGCTGTTGGTAATTATAACTTCTTTGTGCGCCAAGACGATGGCGCTTGTTTATCAGATGCCGTGCCCATTGCTGCAACGGTCAATGCTTTGCCTGCTGCACCTACTACAGCAAATGATACCATTTGTGTAGGAACAACAGCGACCTTAACAGCCGCTGGTATGAATCTACAATGGTATAGTGATGCCGCTTTAACAAATCTCGTTGGAACAGGCAATACCTACACTACAGGTATCCTTTCAGCAACTACGGATTTCTATAGCACACAAACTAGTGTAGATGGTTGTGAAGGCCCTGCGGCAACGGTTACTGTTACGACCAACCCTCTACCAGCTATGCCTGTCGCCATTAATGATACCATTTGTGCGGGGCAAATAGCTACGCTAGTCGCGACAGGTACAGGTACCATTACTTGGTATTCTGATCCTACTGGACTAAATCCCTTAGCAACCAATACCACCATAACAACACCTGCGTTAGCTCAAACTACGACTTACTATGTGGGACAAGTAGATCCTACTACTGGATGCACTAGTCCGCTCATGACCGTACAAGTTATTGTCAATGCACAACCAATTGCTCCAACGGCCAATGATGTAACGGTTTGCGAAAGTGCACCAGTTATTCTAACTGCAACTGGTTCAGGGATTGGAGATTTAGTATTTTATGATAATGCAGGGGTAGAAATTGCTCGTCTAGCCATGTCTGCTGGTAATGCTACACAAAGCTATACTATAGGTAACTTGGCAGCAGGTAATTATTTGTATACTGTTGTAGAAGATAGAGGCGATTGTCCTTCTTCTGCTACCACTATTCAAGTAACCGTAAAAGAAGTGCCACCTGCTCCAACTACTTTTAATGATAGTCCTATTTGTGAAGGCGAAGATGTTTTTGTACAAGCAAGTGCAATACAAGGAGGCAATTATTTCTGGACAGGGCCCAATGGCTTTACATCCAGCATGGCTAATTTCTCTTTGCTGAATACAAGCTTGGCTGATGCAGGCATTTATAATGTTGTAGTAACCGTTAATGGTTGTGCTTCTGCTAGTGCCTCTACTTTAGTAACCATTAATGCCCGTCCTACCTTGGGTGCTGTTAGCAGCAATAGCCCTTTGTGTGAAGGAGATACATTGAACTTAACCACAGCAAATCCTTCGACCAACGTCAGCTATGCTTGGTCAGGTCCGAATGGATTTTCGGCAACTAATAGTACTGCCAGTATCAACACCGTTAGCGAAGTTGATCATCAAGGCTTTTATAACTTGGTTGCCACTGATGCAACAACAGGATGTAGTTCTGCGCCTGTTTCTACTTTAGTGATGATTACTTCCTTGCCTGATGCAGGTATGGCTAGCAGTAATAGCCCTGTTTGTATTGGCGAAGATTTAGATTTAACGGTTAATAATGTCTTTGGTGCCACCTATGCTTGGGAAGGACCTGATGGATTTACAGCAATAACCAGCACTCCTACCCTTACAGGAGCAACCTTAGATGCCGCAGGTATTTATAAGGTCACTGTTACGGTTGGTAACTGCTCTAGTGTTTATACAACTACAGTAGAAGTATTGGATGCTGGTGTGGTAGATGCTGGAATAGATACAACAGTGTTGTTAGGAACGCCTTATCGCCTACAAGCGACAGGAGCTGCGCTCTACAGTTGGACTCCAGCTACAAACTTAGATGATCCAAACAGCAGTAGCCCTGTCTTTACAGCACCTGCTGTAGGTACTTATACTTTCTCTGTTTTGGGCAACACACCAGGTGGTTGTAGTGCAACAGATGAGGTCGTCCTTCAAGTGGTTCGTCCCGCTCTACAAGACATCAAAATTGTTGACCTCTTTACTCCAAATGGAGACGGAATCAACGATTTTTGGAGAGTGGACTTCTTACAAGATGCCTCTGTTGGATCGTATACTTTGCAAATCATCACTCGTGGTGGAATAGAAGTATTGAATACGCAGAATTATCAAAACGATTGGTATGGTACGCTCAATGGGCAGGATTTGCCTGATGGGACGTATTGGTACATCATTTATTTTGATCAAAGCCAAGAAGTGGTTAAAGGCGCTGTAACCATTAAGCGCTAAGTATTCTTTTAGTGCCTTGAGAAGGACTATTGGTTCTTCTCAAGGCCATTTTATTATTGTTTCATCATGCAATTTATTATCATGATTATAAAAAATAAAATCCTTGCTATAGCCGCTTTGGTTGCTTGGTCACTCTCGGCGCAAGCCCAGCAGTTTCCATTGCTCAACCATTATGCCTATAATCCTTATTTATACAATCCTGCTCGAACAGGGCAGAACAGCTTTGGTACAGCCAGTTTTCACTTCAAAAAACAGTGGACGGACTTACCGAGCTCTCCTTTTAGTGGCATTGCTAGTTTAGAGACGCCTGTTCTCACCGAAAAATTAGGTAACATGGGCTTAGGAGGCCTCTTTTATGTGGATCAGGCCCACTTGACTACCAATGTAGGTGGACTAGGGAGTTATGCCTACCACATTCCTTTTCAGAAATCAGCGGACTTCAAACATGGTTTGAGTGCTGGTTTGTCCTTGGGTTTTGTACATCAACGGTTCAATTATCCTGATGCGGTTGTAGACAATCCCAATGACCAGCAATTATTACCTTCAGAAAGCGCAGGAACGACTTTTGATTTTAGTGCTGGTTTGGATTATCAATGGCGAGACTTACATGTCGGTGTTTCTATGTTGCAAGGCCTCAATATTGGACTGAGTCCTGTTTTGGGCCAGAGTGGAAAGGTAAGCTATGTGAATACTCGTCAGTTTATTGGATTAGCGAGCTACAAACACACCTTCAATAAAGAAGAAAAGCCACATCCTTTCTATCTAAAACCAATCGTATTGGCACGTATTATTCAAGATGTACCTGTACAATTGGAAGGAAATCTTATTTTTGGAATGGAAGGTCTAGGCTGGATTGGTGTAGGCTATCGTTCTAGTAACAATGCGATTTCTACTTCTAATTTAGATCTAACTATTGGGATAGAAGTGAAGAGAAAGTTCATCTTTGCCTATACTTTTAGTCCTAATATTGGAGCAGCCATTCAAAACAGCATGGGCACACAACATGAGTTCATGTTAGCTTATCGTTTTGGGAAAAATCCTAAGATTCAGATATTAGAAGACAATGTTACCGCCTTAAAAGAACGCAACGATGCCTTAGAGTTGTCCATCAAAAAAACACAGCAGCAGACGGATTCCCTCTCTACAATAATGGAGCGAACAAGTACTACTGTGGAGAAAAATTCGGAGCAACTGAAAGCACAAGAAAGTACCTTAAAACAACAAGGAGCAGCTATTGATCAAAACAAGGCAGCTATTGAAGAATTGCGCAAAGCCATCAAAAATCAACCTTTACAATACAAGAAAGTAGGAGAAGTGTTTTTTGATTTGGGCGCCACCCAACTAAGTGAAACGTCTAAAGCTAATTTGGATGCCGTGAAGCAGGCGTTGCAGCAAGCCAAAGATAGTGGCAATGAAATCAATGTCTTTATTCAAGGCAATGCGAGTACAGATGGTGATCCTCAACGCAATATGGAATTATCCATGAGAAGAGCCGCTCAAGTACGCCAATATTTGGTAGATAAAGGGCTTGATCCTACTTTGATTAAGATTGTGCCTTTAGGAGAGGAAGATCCTAGTAAAGGGGCAACAGGCAGCGCTAAAGGAGAAGCAGCTGATAGAAGAGTAGATATTATCTTTACAGAAAAACCAGCAAAAGGACGTTTATAAAATAGTCATTAAAGCTAGTTATCAATTTCTAAAGACTTTTATATAGGGTGCATTAGTATCCTGTGTAAAAGTCTTTTTTTTATGGTTAGAAAAAGGCTACAGTTGTGGGTCTTTGGGACAACGTTTGCATTGTTTCTTGCCTTTTTTATATTTCTTGCAACACTTTTTTTTACAGTCTTTACAATCTAACTCAGGAGTCAAGGGTGCAGGTACTAAGTGCAATTCTAATGGATTCATGTCTATTATAATTTGAACCTAAAAAATAACAAGCACAAGATAATGCTTAATTAGACTCAATACAAATAAAGAAGCCTTTTTTCTGCTCTTTCTTTAAAAAATCTTCGAAATAACCATTCATAAAGACTTATTCTACTTCTTTTTATTGCTTTTGCAAACACCAAGTTGTCATACAACGCAAGCCTTGTACATTTGTTGTTTTAATGTATTCGGTTAAGGTCCCTCCTAACTGTTGGGTATAGTGTAATAAATCCGATTCGGTGACCAAAAAGCGAACAGATCCATCAGGCAAAAGAAACTGCCCCTCTCCTAATGCCACTACTTTATCTTCGATCCCTATACTAGAAGCCAAGCGCACAAAAAGATGCCCTTCCCGCTTTAGTATCTGCCACATCGCTTGTAGTAAGCGCTCAAAATGTGCCTTATTCTGTGCAAAATGCAACACTGCATTGCTAATAATTACATCAAAAGAAGCCGCTTCAAAGGTCATATTTTCGATCAACTGTATTTGAAAACGCTCCAAAGGATAGGTAGGAAACTGTTCCTGACACCAAGTTTTTAATGCCCCTAAACGCTCTTCGTTAGGATCGATTCCATAGACCTCCATGCCTTGTTTCAAAAAATACAACAAATTGCGCCCAGTCCCACACCCCGCATCCAAAATACGTTGACTTTGTTCATAACGCCCTTTCAGAATCTGATCAAGTAGGTAGATGTCTATATTTCCAACCAATTCACGCATTTCTTTAGGCTTTGTTTAGTAAAAAAGATAATAATGTTGGATCGAGTAATCTTGATGTATCTCCTAGATTTTCAGTTGCTCCACTGGCAATTTTTCGGAGGAGCTGTCGCTCTATTTTTCCTGCACGATTCTTCGGAAGATTAGGTACAATTTGAATGCGGTCAGGTTTTGCAAATTTGCCAATGTTCTTGTGGACAATGTATCCTATTTCTTGTGCCAAACTTTCTGGATCTGCGTTCTCTTCCATTGTTACCAAATAAGCACCAATCCCTTGCCCTCTAGTAGGGTGCGCATAAGCCACTACCGCAGATTCTATGATTTGAAGATGTCCATTAATGGCTTCTTCAATAATAGCAGTTTCTAGATACTGCCCAGCAACTTCCATTCGATCCTCCACACGGCCAAGTATTCTATAATAGCCTTCCTGATCGCGCTCCGCCAAATCTCCTGTATAATAATACCCCTCAAATTGCTCCAAATAGTCCTGTGGTTGGGCTCCATATAAGCCTTGAAACATAGAAGGCCAAGCTTCTTTTATGCATAAAAAGCCTTTGGCGGCACCTTCCAATTCCTCTCCTGCTGCATTCAGCAAACAAGGTTGAATACCAGGCAAGGGCCAACCTGTAAAACAGGCTTTTGAGGGCGTTTTTTGTGCCAAAGCACTCAACATAATTCCACCTGTTTCTGTCTGCCACCAAGTGTCTACAATCGGGCATTGCTCTTGTCCGATCACTTCATCGTACCAATACCAAGCTTCTTCATCAATGAGCTCTCCCACCGTTCCTAAAACCTTCAAACTACTCAAATCATACCCTACAACAGGTTTTTCCCCATAAGCTTGTAAGGCTCGAATTGTATTAGGCGTTGTATAAAATTGGTTGACGTGGTACTTTTCGCAAATTTGCCAAGAACGACTGGCCGTTGGATGAGTTGGTGTTCCCTCGAATAGAAGCGTCGTTGCTCCTGTTAATAAAGGGCCATAAAGAGCGTAAGAATGTCCTGTAATCCAGCCCAAATTGGCGGTACACCAATGTACTTCGCCCTCTTCCTGTTGAAAAACATTCTGAAAGGAATAAGCCGTGTACACCATATAACCACCACAATGATGCACCACTCCTTTGGGAGCACCAGTTGCTCCAGACGTATAAAGAATAAATAAAGCGTCATTAGCATCCATTGGCGTTGCAGGACAAGTTGTTTTTTGTTCTTTTAGAGCCTCTGCCCTTATTACCATTCGTCCTTCTTGCAAGCTTATAAGTGCTGCTTCTTTTTCGTAAACCCAAACTTGTTGGATTAAGGTATCTCCTTCCGCCAATGCTTCCTCCACAACTGCGTTTAAAGAAGTTGATGAAGGGCCATTCGTCTGACCATCCGTTGTCATAATCCACCTAGCTTGAACAGTTACTAGTTGCTCTTTTAATGCTTGGGCGGAAAGACCAGCAAAAACAACCATGTGTATCGCCCCAATTCGAGCACAAGCCAACATAGCAATGGGCAATTCAACGACCATCGGCATATACAAACAAACAATGTCTCCTTTTTTGACACCTAGTTTCTTTAAGGCATTCGCCACTTGACAAACTTTATCCTGTAACTGTTGGTAAGTATAAGAAATAGCTTCCTGTTCAGAAGTACTGGGTTCCCAAATCAAGGCCAGTTGTTCTCCTTTTGTTGCCAAATGACGATCCAAACAGTTCTCTGTAATATTGAGCTGTCCATCTTCAAACCAACGCACATTTCCTTGCGCTAAGGTTCCTGTACTGACCTTTTTCCAAGGTTGCTGCCAAGTAAAAGTAGCTGCTTGCTCCGCCCAAAAAGTGGTCGGATCTTGCACACTCTGTTGATAAGTTTGTTGGTAATCTTCCAAAGAAGTAATACGCTTGGTCATGTATAGCTAGTTGAGAGCCGTCAAAGTAGGAATATTCGTTCGTCCAAGGTAAGCAGGGAATAGGAAAAATAGAAACTTTGCTTCTGGGAATTTTTTCTTATCCTTGTATTGTTATACCTCTGCGTGTTTGCACGTTAATAACCATAAACCTATACCAAACCAACACCAAAACTTAAGACTATGGGAAATAAATTCGCACGTTCTGTAATGGGCTTTCTAATGTTTGTAGGCGGCTTATATTTGATGCTGAATGCCATTCGAGTTGATATTAGCCACATGTTTTATGGGCGTTTTACCATCGGTGGCGTTGGAGTAACTTCTGGCTCTATTATGCTTGTTTTTATGTTAGGAGTAGGCATGCTCTTTTTTAATGCTAAGAATCCCTTGGGATGGCTCGTAACCATTGGGTCCTTAGCAGCGCTCATTTTTGGGGTCATTGCCAATACGCATTTTAGCTTACAACACATGACGGCCTTTGATCTGATTGTCATTTTAATTTTGCTTTGTGGAGGCTTGGGTTTGTTGCTCAGTGGGCAGATAGGGAGTAATCAGGAGGATTGATTTTTTCAACAAGGTTCTATTACCTAATCTCCAAAATAATTTTATATTAGAGTAATATCAATTCTGATAAAAAAACTCTTAATAAAATACTATGAATGAGAAGTCATACCCACGAGGTTCAGAATGGAGACGTTGGGATTTACATATCCACACGCCAGGAACTAAAAAAAGTGATCAGTTTAAAGGAAAAAATGGAAGTTCTGATTTAGATGATAAATGGGCTGAGTATATAAAAACTATCAATGACTATGAAGGAGAGATAGCTGTTCTAGGTATTACAGATTATTTCTCTGTTGAGAATTATTTCAAGTTTAAAGAGAAACAAGCTAATGGAGAAATTACCAAACAAATAGATTTAATCATTCCCAATGTTGAATTACGTATTCTTCCTGTTACGGGATCAAGCAAACCAATTAATATTCATTGTTTGTTTGATCCTGATTTTGCAGATCAGATAGAACCTAGGTTCTTACAAAAGCTTACCATAAGAGATGGAGAGACAGAGTATAATGCATCACGACAAAGTCTTGTCGAGTATGGTCAAGCTATATCTCAAGATCAAAAACATCCAAGTGACGAATGGTTTACGAAAAAGGGCATCTCTAAATTCACCACAACTCTTGAGCATATTCAAAATATCTATAGAAATGATAAGAGAATTCGGGAGAACATGCTTGTAATAGTAGCCAATGGTAAAGATGGAGTTAGTGGTGCAAAAAGTCACAAAGATTACCTTGATCAACTAGGCAAAGAGTCTTCCTTAAGAACAAAGCTATACAATATATACAAATTTTCAGATGCTATTTTTTCTTCCACTCCTTCAGATTTAGAATACTTTTCAGGAAAAAAAACAAGTTTAAAAACCTTAAAAGCGGAGACAGGTGGCCCAATGCCATGTTTTCATGGATGTGATGCCCATAATAATATAAAAATCCTAGAACCTGATGAAAAAAGATATTGCTGGATTAAAGCAGATCCAACCTTTAATGGATTAAGGCAAACTTTATATGAGCCATCCTTACGTGTAAAAATTCAAGAAACAATTCCAGAAACTAAAATCCCTTATGACCTAATTGACAAAATTGTCTTCAATGACTGTAAAGATGTTTTCAACAAAGAAATTGTCTTCAATTCAGGACTTAATTGTATCATTGGAGGGCGCTCTACGGGTAAATCTACCCTACTGTCATGTATTGCTAAACAACTTAATTACGAAGAAGAATGGGACAAAGGTAACCATTTAAAAGACTTAGATTATAAAAAGAATTCTAAGAACAAATTTTTAAAAAGCTTCCTAAAAAGCTCTACTGTAATATGGAAGAATGGAAAAATCGCAAACGACAGCAAAATAGAATACTTTCCACAAGGTTACATGTCAGAGTTTGCCAGAGAAAAACACAAGTTTAATAATTTGGTAAAAGGTATGTTACGCTCTCGGGATGGAGAAGCTATTTATGAAACGTTACGTCGTCAAGAATTAAATAATCGTAACAATATATCGAGTAGTCTTAGGCTCTTATTTGATATTATTAATCAAAAACTAAAGAAGCAGGAAGAACAGAAAAGATTAGGAAATAGAGAAGGTATTGAACTAGAACTTCATCGCTTAGAAATTGCTATTAAAGCAATACAAGAGCAAAATGCTGATCAAGAAGAGCTTCTAATAAGTTTTAATAAACAAAAACTTGACATTGAACAGCAACAACACATGATAAATTCTGCAAATCAAGATTTAAACCAATTAGCTGTATTAGAACATCATCAATTATTCTCCACTCCACCTCATACTAATCTACTATCTAATGAATTAGGCCTACTCATAGACAAACAGTATAATATAATTATTGAAAAGGCTAAACATAAATGGCAAGAAGTGTTAGCTACCATACGAGTAGAATTACAAAAACAGAAAATAACAGAACAAAAAAAGATAGAAAAGATTCAAACCACAGAAATTTATCGACAAGGGCAAATTTTTCTATCAGAGAATAAAAATCTTGAATTTCTAATCAAAGCACAGGAAACAGAAGCAATTAAATATACAAACTTTAAGAAGCTAGACACAGAAATCAAGTTACTCAATGAAGAAATCATTACTCTAGAAACTGGCATATTACAAAAGCATTTTTCTTTTTATGAATACCTAGCACAAGCTGCTCAAGAATTATCAAAGGAATATAAAGATTTAAAAATAGCTTCTACAGCTAATTTCAAAAGTGATGAGTATAGAGACATACTATGGAATAGCATTAATAAAAAGAGTGATTCAAATAAGGATTTTGCAAGAGCTTTTAATTGGGATAGTGATGATAATTACAAAAAAGAAATAGAGAGTAAATTTAAGACTTTATTATCTGGTCAAGTTGCTCTAATCTCTGGTAATACTAACCAATCATTACTTCAAGATCTACTTGCCAGATCCCCTTATGAATTATCATATGACATTATTTATGAAGGGGATAAGTACAATGATATGTCTGAAGGAAAACAAGCTTTTGTAATTTTAAAACTAGTTCTAGAATTCAATAATAGAACTTGTCCCCTTTTAATAGATCAACCTGAGGATGACCTAGACAATAGAGCAATATATAATGAACTTGTTGAGTATCTACGTACTCAAAAACTCAAACGCCAAATAATCCTAGTTACTCACAATCCCAATATAGTTATTGGTACAGATAGTGAATTAGTGATAATCGCCAACCAACATGGGAAGAACAGCAAGAATAAGGACGAAAAAAAATTCCAGTATCTTACAGGTGCTATTGAACATTCTTATACTAGCAATAATACAGCTCTGTTAGAACTAGAGAGGCAGGGAATAAGGGAACATATTTGTGAGGTCTTGGAAGGAGGTGAGTTTGCCTTCAAAAAACGAGAAGAGCGTTATGCTTTAAAAAAATAGTATCTTAAACATAATTCTAAGTACTCTCACATAAAAATAAAACAGCTCTTTACACCATGCCAAAACAAGTAGACTACATCATCATTGGAGCAGGTTCCGCAGGTTGTGTCTTAGCCAATCGATTAAGTGCCAATCCCAATCATCAAGTGCTTTTATTAGAAGCAGGGGGCAAGGATAACAGAGCGGAAGTAAAAATCCCCGCCGCCTTTCCCAAGTTGTTTCGATCAGAAGTGGATTACGCTTTAGAAACCCAACCTATGCCCAGTCTTCACAATCGGCAGTTATTCTTGCCTAGAGGCAAAATGATAGGCGGTTCTAGTAGTCTTAATGCCATGATTTATATTCGAGGGCATCGCCAAGATTATGACGAATGGAGCGCTTTAGGGAATAAAGGTTGGTCTTATGAAGAAATCTTGCCTTATTTCAAAAAAGCAGAACATCAAGAGATTTTAGACGATGAATTTCATGGAAAAGGTGGCCCCTTGAATGTCACTAATCGCCGCTACACGAATCCTCTATCTGATGTTTTTGTACAAGCGGGACAAGAGTTAGGTTTTCCTAAGAATAAGGATTTTAATGGCGCGCAGCAAGAAGGTTTTGGTTATTATCAAGTTACTCAAAAAAATGGCCTGCGTTGTAGTGTGGCAGATGCCTATTTGCATCCTGTTGCCAAGCGTCCCAATTTAACAATAAAAACGAAGGCGCAGGTTGCACGGATTCTTATCGAAGATGGTATGGCTACAGGAGTTGTGTATTATCAGAATGGGCAAGCACAGGAAGTGAAAGCCACTAAAGAAGTATTGCTCTCCGCAGGGGCCTACCACAGTCCTCAAATCTTGCAATTGTCGGGTATTGGCGATGCGCCTGCCCTTCAAAAACTAGGGATTTCGGTACAAAAGCATCTTCCAGGGGTTGGGAAAAATCTACAAGATCATTTGATTTACTTCTCTATTTTTCATTCTAATTATAAGAATTCCTTAGACAGTGCGGAAAGGTTTCCAAAGGTACTAAAACACCTCCCCAATTATCTACTCTTCAAAAAAGGCCCTTTTACTAGTAATTTAGCAGAAGTAGGCGCTTTCTTAAAATCCTCCCCAGAGCAACCCGCCAATGATACTCAATTTCACTTTGCTCCTGGCTATTTCATTGACCACGGTTTTTCTAAACCGAAAAAAGGCAATGGTTATTCTATTGGTGGCAAAGTTCTGAATCCAAGCAGCAAAGGAACGGTGACTTTAAGTTCGGCCAATTATCAAGAGGCCCCCTTAATTGACCATAACTATATGAGCACAACAGAGGATGTTCAACGGGCAGTATGGGGGTACAAATTGACCAAACGATTGGGGTTCACAAAGGCATTTCAGCCCTATAGAACAGGCGTTTTATTTCCCGCTGCACCACTAGAAGATGATCTTGCTATTGAAGATTACATTCGTGCAACAGGTGAAACACTCTACCATCCAACCTCTACTTGTAAGATGGGACAAGATGTCTTATCAGTTGTTAATGCTGAATTAAAAGTCTATGGCATTCAGCGATTAAGAGTTGTTGATGCCTCCATCATGCCCAATGTAACACGTGGAAACACCAATGCACCAACCATTATGATTGCAGAAAAAGCAGCGGATTTAATTCTCCATCAAGACTAGTCCAAGACAGAGATTAGATAACCTGATCCACGCACGATTTTAAACCGTGCTCCTCTCATCGCATAAGGCAAATCTCCTACCCCTACTTCGATCACAGTTAGGTGGTCGCCGAGACGTTTCACATCTGAAGAAGTGGAGGTATAACTCCCAATACTTTCTCCATCAGAATCCAAGTAGCTAATTTTGATAATGGGGTAATACCCTGGCGCCGTTCCTTCATTAACAACCAAACGAACTAAATGATCGCCATGTCCGACAAACGCTGTGCGGTAGCTATTTCCTTGTTCGACACTTCCG
>JBOEFW010000058.1:0-5791 GCA_050633105.1 Aureispira sp.
TAGACCAATATAATGCAATAAGTTGAGCATTAACAACAAGAACAGCCTTGACCTGCGCTTGTTGTATTTGATGCTTAATGGTAAGCAAGAAGTTCTTGTATTCTTGATTGTTATATAGTGTAGACATTGTTTGCTGATAGAGATTGGAAATTTTTATGGGAGGGTATCGAGAGTAAATATAGTAGACTTTGGGTGAGATTCAAGAGAATATTACATTAGTTAGAACTATCCCAAGGTAATGGCAGAATTTCTTCATAAAATTGGGTAAAGCGAACAAAAGTCAAAAATGTTTCATGGAGCTGCTTACAAGAACAGATAGCTCTCTATTTTTTTCCTAAAAATTATTTTTGAATGTAAAAATATAGCCATCTTAATGGCCGTTATTTATTATACAATAAGTATAGTGCTTAGTCCTTTTATTTGCTATACATTTTGCTATACTATCCTAGCATATATACCTTAAGACTTACCAGAGCTAAAAATGAAGAAAAAAACAATGGCTTACTTGCGTGCTTCTACTAATAAACAAGAAGTGAATAATCAAAAATTAGAAATTTTAGAATATGCAAGGTTACATCAACTCAATGTGGATGATTTTATACAAATAACAATTTCTTCTAGAAAGACAACAAAGCAAAGACGTATTGATGAGTTGTTGGAAAAATTGAATGGAGGAGATACCCTTATTGCAACCGAGTTATCTCGGCTCGGAAGAAGTACCGCAGAAGTGATTGGATTGATTAATCAACTGCTCGTTAAAAAAGTTCGGATTATTCTAATCAAGCAAAATTTAGATGTGACTGGTCAAGATATGACTTCAAAAATCATCATCACTCTTTTTTCCTTATTTGCCGAACTTGAAAGGGATCTCATTTCTGTTAGAACCAAAGAAGCATTGGCTTCTAAAAAGGCGCAAGGAATCAAACTTGGAAAACCCAAAGGCACTATTCAGAAAAGTATCTATGATAAAGATTTAGAATTAATCAAAGAATGGTTAACGCTTGGCTTATCTGGTCGCAAGATTTCTAAAAATTTGGGCTATGGCACTTACATTTCTTTAAATAACTTCATAAATAAGCATAAACTTAGATCACTGGCAAAAGTGCCAAATAATTCCTAAAAAAGCACGCTATTTATTTCGCAATCTTACAATCAAATAAGGATTAGAAACGGCCTAGGCAAAAGGAGTTGAATTACGTTGGCCAAAAGGGAGCAAGAATAAGAAGGAATGGGTATTTCATGCTCATTAAGCAGATATAAAGCATTATCTGGAATTGAGTGTATTGTTAATATAATATTATAAAAATCATCAATAAACAATTGAAAGAGCCCATTAGTTACAATTCTTTTCAGTATTTTGTGTAGGGTAATAGTAGCTTAGCGCAAACACTATAATGATACTATTATTGCGTTTTATGGAAACACGCAACTAATAAATAAAATTTATTAGAATCACATAAAAAAGAAATGACGGGACAAGAAGCAATTGAGTTTATTGGTTTGGATAGAGCTATCTCTATCCAAACCAATAGCGATGACATAAACAGTAATGATTACAATTTAATAAGTGCCATAAAAAAATTAGGTGTAGACTCTGTTTACATGAATACAGATGATAACAATAATGTCTATCCCTCTGTGTTTCTTAAAAAAGTAGCACTATTTGATGAAGAAACATTACAGGATATCAGAAAAATACATCGAAATGCTTGGAACTATAAAAAGGTTATATTTCTTTATGCGTATTCCGAAGTAGAAATTCGTATATACAATTGTTTTGAAAAACCTGTAGTTTGGAGTAAAGCAGATCATCATACAGATTTACTAGAAACTATAGAGATAAGCAGATGTAGTTTTTCTGATTTAGATGAATTAGAAAACCTCAAAGAAGTATTCTCTAGAGTTGCTCTTGATACTGGAGCGATATGGAAACTACCAGAGGCTGTAGAAATCAGAGAAAAGATAAGGACTCAGAGTAGGGTGGATAAATATCTCTTATCGAGTTTGATAAATACAACAAAAGACTTACAAAGAGAAGGTTTAGATTTAAATTTTATTCACAAAATAATATTAAGGTCGTTATTTTTATTATATCTTGAAGACAGAGGAGCAACTGATGAAAAGTTTTACTCATTAATAAGAGAAGGAGCTACATCGTATTTTGATATCTTAGATGACATAGTAGCAACAAAAAAATTATACAATAAACTTGATAATCATTTCAATGGAAATGTATTTATAGTAGGTAATGAAGAAAGTATATCTATAGAGCAGTTAAAAATAGTTAAAAAGTGTTTCATTTCTGGCAATAATGGTACCTCACAATTACAGCTTTTTGACGATTGGCGGTTGTTTGATTTTAGTATTATACAGATAGAACTTCTTAGTGAGATTTATGAGGCATTTTTATTAGAAATTGATCCAGATTTTAAACGAAATACAGGAGCATATTACACTCCTCCTGCATTAGTAGAGTTTATTCTTAATGAAAAGCTATCTACCAGTAGTAATGAGAGACAGTACAATACAAAAGTATTAGATCCTAGTTGTGGGTCAGGTATATTTTTAGTTGAAAGCTTTAAAAGGTTGGTAAAACGCTATGAAAACTGCCATGGACATAAGTTGACCGATTTTAATACACTAAAAAAAATACTCACTGATAATATATTTGGTGTAGAAC
The DNA here is from genome assembly GCA_050633105.1 of Aureispira sp. Classification (GTDB taxonomy): domain Bacteria; phylum Bacteroidota; class Bacteroidia; order Chitinophagales; family Saprospiraceae; genus Aureispira. Next base: position 2,681 of record JBOEFW010000058.1, read on the forward strand.
TTCACAAATCAGCAATAGAGGTTGCAGCTTTCAGTCTCTATCTTGCCTTGCTAGATTTTCTAGATCCAAAAACTATATGGCAAAATGAAGAGAACCATCTTCCATATCTAATTTACAACCCTGACGATATATTTATAAAGGAACAGGGAAAAAATTTGATATGTGCAGATACTATTTCAGAAAATGAGCTTATTGAAGCTATAAAAGTTGATTTGGTCGTGGGCAACCCTCCATTTGGAACTAAAAATCTTTTACCATCAATTAAGAATTACTGTGAAGAGTATAATTTTGCTAAGGAAGCGGTTTTACCTTTTTTACACAAAGCTACGACCTTTGCACCAGAGGGGGAAATTGCTTTAATATTTAATACTAAAGTTTTGACAAATTTGAGTAGTACATACAAAAACTTTAGAAGATGGTTGTTTAATGATTGTTATGTTGAGAGTGTGTTTAATTTTTCTATTCTACGGAAAGCAAAAAATAATTATGGTGGTCAGCTTTTCGGTAATGCTGTTGGACCTGTTAGTATAGTATACTATCAAAAAAACAATCCACAAAATCCTCTAAATAAAATTCCTTACTATGCGCCAAATACATATATCAAAAGTGGGGTAATTGAGGGTTTAGTCATAGATGAAACTGATTTGAAGTTTCTACCAAGAGAAGAATGTCAAAAACCAGACACGAAAATATGGAAAGTCGCAATGTGGGGTAATATGAATGACTGGAATTTAATTGAATCAATAAAAAATAAATTTACAAAGTTTAAGGATTATCTTCAACAGAATGATATTAGATATAATGGTGGATTGAATGGAGAAGAGAGAAATCAGCAAAGGATTACAGGAAATTTTATAGAGACTAGCGGGATAGAGAGGTACTATACAAGTGAAGAAAGAACTACTATGATCAATAGGCTGTATAGAAGGCACAACAACATGAGAATCTTTAACAAACCATTAGCAGTAATAAAACAAGGGATCTCTGATAAAAATATTAGAGCTAGTTTTTTTGATTACGATGTCTATTATAAGGATACAGTATATGGCTTCTCCACTGAAAATGTAGAGAAACTTAAATCTATCGTATGTATTTTTAATTCAAATCTAGCAAAATACTTCTTATTTTTAGTTTCCTCCACTTGGGGAATTGAAAGAGATAAAATTCAGTTACAGGAGTATCTAGATTTTCCATATTGTGAATTAAATGTAGATAGTATTAGTATTGATAACTTTCGTAAGCTTGGAGAAATTCACAACCTTTTTCAAGATTTCAATTCTGCCCCAATCATAGAATGGATAGACAAGGAAGTATACAATATTTACGAAATTTCTAAATTAGATACAATCAATATAAATGATACGATAAAATACTCTATAGACCTATTTCATAAACAGGATACATCTATAGCACTATATCCTATTAACGAAGAAATGCTACAAGACTATGCATGCATCATAAGTGATGAGATAAATGATTTTCTTAGTGAGTCAACTATATTTGCCAATGCTACTGTCTATGATATAGTAAGAAGTAATCCATTGATGATGATTAAGATTTCATTTAATAATAAGAAAAAAACTGTTTGTGTATCACACGAAATAGTGAGTAATAAGCTTAAAGAGATAGATATGTTTTTATGGGAACAGCAAGGACAAAATATATTCTTCAGAAAAAGTCTAAATTATAAGAAAGAAAATGATATATATATCATTAGACCCAATCAAGCTAGATTCTGGTCAAAATCAATGGCTATTTCTGAGGGACATAAACTTATTCTCGAAATTTTAAATGGCAAATAACAGTGGCACTAAATCATAATATAATATTACAGTTTAAAAATAGTTTTAAAGATAAATGCTGGAAGTTAATGGTTGCAGCCTATAACACTTCACTCCAAAAACAAGCTATTCAGAGATGTTGGGATGAGAATGATATTTCATGTACGCTGAACTCATACATAAAAGATGACAAAAGAAGAAAAAAATGGAAAATAGCTCATAATGTAGAACACCACTTGAATAGTGGTACTAATACTAATCCAAACAAGGGATATGCCGCTAAATTACCAAGAATAGATTTTAGGATGGTTACTTTTTCATCTTTAGATGAGCATGAATACTTTTTTGAAGCAAAAAATTTAAAAGAAAAAGATTCCAAACTTAAAAGGCGCTATATAGAAACAGGGATTGATAATTATATTTCTAGTAAATATAGTGGTGGAAGTTTGCTAGGCTATATTCTAGATGGGAGGCTTGTTCAGACAGTAAAAGGTATAAATAAATTGTTAAAAAAAGACTTAAGAGCACAAGAAATATTGGTACTTAAACAAAATCCAATTCATCAATATTGCTATGAGTCTACTCATTCTACATCCCTTAAAATTGAGCATCTTATGTTTGATTTCACAACTATGCCACCATAAATTCATGTATAGGGGTACGAGTAATGTAGGAACAGAAAGTAACGCTAAGGATATAGTCTTGGTCAAGTTAGCAAAACCCTAAAAAGAGAAAAAATCATAAAATCCTATGGGGATCCAAGAATTAAAGTTATTTTTTTTACATATATTAAATTATGTAATCTGTGTAAAAAGGTGTAGATCCTATTTGCAAAAATCATGATTTTTCGTAGGCAAATTCTTCCCTTTGGCTTTTACTAACCAATTTCTGTTAGACACTTTTTAAACTGGTTGGTTTCTACAGTGGTTTTTACGCCATTCGTTGCCATACCTCTTTACTTATTCATTGAATCACATTTTTAAGGACATCAACGTGATAGGTATTGATCTCCCCATATTTAGCATCATATGCCTTCCCTATGGCCATACCTTTTTTGTTGCTTTCTTTGGTCGCGTTGTATCCCCAGGAGCGGGCTTTATCTAACGGACAAGGGATTGAATGAAGCGAGCAATACCCTGAAACACTATAGTACTTCTCATCAATGCTTATAATCTTTGCTTCCAGCTCTGACATATGGTTCTTGATAAGCCCAATATCTTCTTTGATTTCGCCTATCTCTCTTTCATGATATTCTAATTGATCTGCAATCAAGCGAATGCTCTTAATGATTTCTGTTGACGGTCGATAATCTGGTAGCTCTGTTTTTCCT